>JBGSVZ010000035.1:0-189617 GCA_041752695.1 Terrimicrobiaceae bacterium | reverse complement strand
CGCGGAGGCGCGTGCCGCGGCGGTGCGCAGCGGAATTCCCGCCCTGCGGGTCGAAGTGGAGAAAGCGGCGCGGGTGCTCGACGAGCCTGCCGCCCGCCTGATCACGCGGGGAAGGGAACGCCTGCTCCGGCTCGACGAGGTGGCAACACTCCTGCGATCACGCGTGCTGGTTGTTGATGCCTGCCGGCGGGTTGTGCGCCTCGGTCTGGCGGGAGTGCCCCTTTCCACCCGTCCGGTTTTGTTTGCGCTGGTGAGGGCGCTGGCGGAAGCGTCGCCGGGGGACGTTTCGCGCGAGGCGCTCGTGGCTGGCGCTTTTGGGGCGAGGCGCATCGATGGGTCGCACCGCGCGAGGCTGCGGGTGGAAATCGGCCGTCTGCGCAAGCTGACCGCCCCCTTTCTGGATATCGGGGCGACGAAAGGCGGATTTGTCCTGCGGCCGAGGAGCGGAGGGGTGGTCCATGTTTTGGCCTGGCCGGAGGATGATGCGGGTGCGGCCGTGTTGGCTCTGTTGTCGGATGGGGAGGCGTGGACGAGTTCGGCGCTCGCGATGGCCTTGGGGGGCAGTGCGCGCACTGTCCAGCGTTCGCTCGGCGAGCTGGCAGGTGCGGGAAAAGTGCAGTGGTTTGGGCTGGGACGCGCCCGGCGGTGGACGCTGGCGACGGTTCCGGAATTCCCGACAATCTTGTTACTCCCGCCTCCGTTCGAAACCGGTTAGGCTGCCACCATGATCAAAACCCAGGCCACCATTATCCAGGAATTCGGACCTTTTGCGGGTGCCGAGAATATTGCCGGAGTCACGTTCGACGGGAGCGCCGTTTGGTGGGCGTCCGGAGAGCGGCTGAACGCGTCCGATCCGGACACCGGAGAAATTCTGCGTTTTCTCGAAGTCCCGGCGAAAGCGGGAACCGCCTTCGATGGCTGTCATCTGTACCAGATTTCCGAGGGGTTCATCCGCAAGGTTGATCCCGCGACCGGGGAAGTGCTCTCCACCATTCCCGCGCCGACGGTGGATGACAGTTCTGGTATGGCCTGGGCGGAGGGCGCGTTGTGGGTGGGCCAGGCGGACGGTCGGCAAATCCATAAACTCGATCCGAGCACCGGGGAAATCCTGCGTTCGATCAAATCCGATCGTGTGGTCACGGGGGTGACCTGGGTGGACGGGGAACTCTGGCATGGGACGTGGGAGGAAAACGGCGAGAGCGATGTGCGGCGCATTGATCCCGAAACGGGCGAGGTTTTTGAGAGTCTCGATATGCCGGCCGGTGTCGGGGTGTCCGGGCTCGAGTCGGATGGGGACGACCGGTTTTTCTGCGGTGGTGGTAGCAGTGCCAAGCTCCGTGTCATCCGCCGTCCGCGAAAGTGAAGACGGGTGGGGAGGGCCGGATGTCGGCGTGGTCTTACTTCGCGCCGTCGAGCAGATACCGCGCAATCTCGTCTGAGGCCGACGGTCGGCTCAGCGGGCCGGTGGCTTCGTGCCAGGCGTGCCACTGTCTCGCGTCGTCTTGAAAGGCATTACGGACGGCCTCTGCGATCGCGGCCGCATCGGTGGCGAGGGCGCCGGCCCCATTTTCCAAAACGAGCCGCGCGTTGCCTTCCTCCTGTCCGGGAACAATTTGCGTGATGATCATCGGGGTGCGGGCGGCGAGGGTTTCCTGAACGGTCGCTCCGCCGGCTTTGCTGATGAGCAGGTGGCTCTCCGCCATGAGGCGGGGCAGTTCGGGGGTCCAGCCGTGAATGGTGAGAGGATTGTCGCCTGCCACCGCTTCGAGTTCGCCGCGCAGGCTCTCGTCCCTGCCGACGGTCACGCTGAGGGTGATGTTTTTCAAGCCCAGCAATGCGCGGACGATTCCGGGAGCGCGGTGACGGCCGGAGTTGATCACGTAAAGCACCTTCCATTTGCCGTCCGTGGGCGGAGTGGGCCGGATGTTTTCGAAGCTCGCGAAGATGCGGGGCACGGGAAATCCCGGAGCCAGGATCTTTTTTTCCGGTACCCCGGCGTCGCGCACGACCGCGGCGGTCGCCTCGTTGGCCACGAGAAAAACGTCACTGTGCGCGCGGTGCCAGACGGAGTTGATGGTGAGGGAATCCGTAATGATCGTGACGGTGCGAAACGCCCTCCGCACCCTTCGCCGCATCACGTAGTCCAGGAGGTGATTGCAGCCCGGATAGACCGAAACCATAATGTCGGGGCGCAGTTCGTCGAGGCGTCTCTCCAGCAGGTTGGCGGCCGCCCGGTATAAACCGATGTGTTGTTCGACGATGAGTGTCCGGTCGAGGATCTCGAAGGCTTTTTGCCAGACGCCGGGCAGATGATTGATGACGGCGAGGTATCCCTTGGCGCTCAGTCGATTGACCCATCCGTAAGCTTCCAGAAAAACGTCGCTCACGACGACATTGCTGTCTGGTGAAGCAGCGAGCAGGGCCTCGCGAAGGTTGCGGGCGGCCGCATTGTGCCCCTCCCCGAAACAGGCTGTGAGAATCAGGATGGATTTCACAACCAGTGTTTTCGCTTAAAGAAAATCATCATGCCCACCGCCACTGCCGCCATGACAAAGAGGCAGATGGGGTAGCCAAAATACCATTTCAGTTCCGGCATGTTGAAGGGGGAAACGTCGGGGTCAAAATTCATCCCATAAACACCGGCAATGAAGGTGAGCGGCATGAAAAACACCGAAAATACCGTGAGCACCCGCATGATCTCATTGGTTCGGAAGCCGAGGCTGGAGAGATAAACGTCCATCAGGCCGGCCGCGAGGTCGCGGAAGCTTTCCAGAATGTCGATGATCTGGGTGGTGTGGTCATAGCAATCGCGCAGAAAAACCTGGGTCTCCTTGGAAACCAGCCCGGAATCATCGCGCATCAGGGTGTTGAATATTTCCCTCTGCGGCCAGGCGGCGCGGCGCAGTTGCATCAGCAGGCGTTTCCCTTCGTAGAGTTTTTTCAGCGTTTCCTTGGTGGGCTTGTGGAGCAATTCATCCTCGATGGCTTCGATGCTGTCACCGACCTTTTCGAGGATGGGAAAAAACTGGTCCACGGTGGCATCCAGCAGGGCGTAGGTGAGGTAGTCTTCCTTCATTTTGCGGGCAAAGCCGCGACCGGAACGCAGGCGGGCGCGCACGGTTTCGAAGACATCGTGCCCGCATTCCTCCTGCAAGGTGATGACGTAGGAATCCCCGAGAAACAGGCTCAGTTGCTCGACCGTGATGCGATTGGCTTCCTGGTAGATCATTTCGCTGACCACGAAAAAGTGTTCCGCGTAGCGTTCGACCTTGGGGCGCTGGGTGGTGTTCAGCACGTCCTCCAGGGCGAGGGGATGGATCTCGAAACGTTCGCCGAGTTTTTTCAGCACATCGAGGCTGCCGAGGCCGTCAATATTGATCCAGTTGACTTTTGCCGGATCATAGCGGGCCATCAATTCCTCGAAGGTTTCAAATTTTCCCTCGAAGATGGTTTCGGAATCGTACTGGATGAGGGAAATCTCGGAGGGACGGCTGTCTCCGTCGGCGGGCTTTTCCAGCGTCGCGGGGGCCGTGCCGGGCGCGTGGTATTTGATCCGGATCATCCGGCTCCTAACTCGCCTTGTCCGGGGCTCGCTGGCAACTGAAAAAGTGGTCGAATCCCAAAGGCAGGGCGGACGACGACGTGCCCGGCTCGGTGAGTTTGCCGATTTCCGTGAGTCGGAGCTTCGGAAACATTTCCTTCCAGGCGCGGCTCAGGCGATCTGCCTGCCGGGGGGCCACGGCCAGGAGAAGTTCGTAGTCTTCGCCATCCGTGAGGGCGCGTTCGGCGTCGCAGCCTCGGGTTTTGGGCAGGGCCGAGGAGTCAATCTCAAAGCCGCACTGGCTCGCCGCGGCCAGTCGTGGCAGGTCGGTGGCCAGTCCATCGCTCAGGTCCATCATGGCCCGCACGGACCCATGGGCGCCCAGCCAGCGGCCTTCTGCGATGCGGGGGATAAAATCCAGATGTTTGCCTTCGATCGAGCCGCCCAGCGTTCCCGTCACAAAAAGCAGATCGCCCGGCTTGCCACCCGAGCGGGTGAGCAGGCGGCCGGTTTCGACGCGTCCGACCAACGACACCGCGACGGCCGCATGACGGGCGCGGGAGGTTTCGCCGCCCACGATGCCCACCCCGAAGCGCTTGGCGGCTTTTCCCAGTCCTTTATAAAACTCCCGCCAATACTCCACCCGGGCGTTGGCCGGGGTGAAAATGGTGATGAGCGCATGCTGCGGTTCGCCGCCCATGGCACCGATGTCGCTGAGCGCGCGGCAGAGTGCTTTCCAGCCGACGCGGGCGGGTTCGTGTTCAGGCAGGTAATGAATGCCCTCCACCACGCAATCGGTTTTCAGAAGCAGCAGTTCCCGCGCACCGGCCGCCTGCACCACGGCGCAGTCGTCGCCCGGTCCCGTGAGCACATTGCGGCCGATCGGCAGGTCCTCCAGGAGGATCTCCAGAAAACGATCCTCGGTGAGGTCGCGCAGGGTTACTGGAGCATGTCCGGCCATGCGAGAGCGGCGACGACGGTGATGGTGTTGAAGGTGGCATGCATGGCAATGGGGGCCCAAAGGGAGCCGGTGTGTTCGTAAACCAAGGACAGCGCCACGGCGAGGACGAAGAGGCCGCCGAGGGATGGGGCGTGTCCGTGAATAGCGGCGAAAAGCAAGGAGTTCACGCCGATGGCGCACCAGTGTCCGCCGTACTTGCGGATCACCCCATGGAGATAACCGCGGAAGATGGTTTCCTCCGCGACCGGGGCGACGATCACGGCCATCGCGATCATGGGAATGCGATCTTGCAGGGTGCTGGCCGATTGCAGGTAAAGCACCGCGTCCTGGGACTCCCCGGAGATTCCGAGGGCTTTCGTCACGAGCATGGCGAGCGCAATCACCGGATACGTCGCGAGGAGAGCTCCGAGGGCGAAAAGGATGCCCTGCTGCCATCGTTGCCACTTGAGCCCGAAGAGCGCGACAGGATTCCGTCCCCGGCCCACCAAAAATCCGCAAATGACCGCGACGATGCAGAAATACAGCACCATGCTCGCGGTGATGGCCTCCGCATTGACCGTCATCTTTTGCCCGAAGGTCTGGGCGACCAGATAAACAAACCAGAGGCTGAGCAGGGTGGCCAGAACGGCATCCCCCCTCCCGTAATCGGGCTGGGCGGGAGCGGGTACCGGCAGACGCATGGCCACGCGGATGAAAAACGCGACTCCGGCCAGGGCGGCCAGACCGAGCAGGCAGATGAGAGCAACTTCCACGGGGATGCCGGCCTAAAGGTGTTAGGGGGCGAAGAAGGGCGGCAGCAAATACACCCGGCCCGGCTGGAGCTTCTGGAACCCTTCCAGAAGATCGACCTTGATCTCCGGGGACTTTACCTTGGCTTCCCCGAACATCCGCAGGAAGGAAGCAAAGGTGACGGTGCGTTTATAGCGGACAATTTGTGCGTCGGGCACGCCGCCCAGTTCGCGGGCTTTGTCGTAGGCGTTCTCGATGTAGCCGAGTTGATCGACCAATTTGGCGGCAAAGGCGTCCGTGCCGCTGAGGATGCGTCCGTCGGCCACCCCGGTGCGCAGCGTTTGTTCGTCCAGGCCCCGGGCTTTCGCCACGATTCCGACGAAACGGTCGTAGCTCTGCATCACCAGGCTTTGGACGTAGGACTGTTCGTCCGTCGTCATTTCCCGCGCGCCATTCAACATGTCCTTAAACTTGCCGCTCTTAAAGACCACCGACTGCAGGCCGACCTTCCCGAAAAGATCGCGATAATTGAGCGTTGAGATGATGACACCGATGGAACCTGTGAAGGTGGTGCCGTTGCACATGATGTAGCTGCTGCCGCACGCGGTGTAATAGGCGCCGGAAGCCCCCACGGAATTGAAATAGACCACCGAGGGTTTGTTTTTGCTGAAAAGCCCCAGGCTGTTGTAAAGCACATCGGAGGCCGTGATCTCGCCCCCGGGGCTGTCCATCGAAATCACCACCGCTTTCACTTCCGGGTCCGCCTGGGCCTGGGCGAGTGCCAGCTTAAAATCCTCCACCATGTCTTCGCCGAGACTGCCCGCGACGCCGTGGGCGATCACACCGTCGAGCGGGATGACGGCAATCTTGCCACCCCCCGAACCCTCGCGCACCACCACTTCGTCGAATTCTCTTTCCCGCAGCGTCTGGATGGACGCGACGTTGGATCCCTTCATCCCGACCAGCGCGGCAAAGAGGAGCAAATTCACAAACATGCTCGCGCAAACCGCAAGGAAGAGGGCAATGATGACACAACCGTATTTTTTCATTGGCGGGCAGAGCCTGCCCCATCCGGAGCCGTGTCTCAAGCGGTCATTTCCACGGATTGGTGAACTGACCGTGGAACGCTCTCCCACCCGGGGCGTGGAACAATTTTCCCCTGTGAATAACTTGCGAAGAAGGCTGGCGGACCGCGTGTTTAACGCACGGGATGTTTGTGAATGCCGAGAAATTCCCCTATCGGATGGGCATGACCCTGACCGAAATCCAAAGTGCTCTCGCCGTGCTCGAGACACGGCCCCGGCAAAGTCTCGGCCAGAATTTTCTGCACGACCAAAATCTCGCCCGCTGGATCGTGTCCCAGCTCGACATCCAGCCCGGCGACCATCTGGTCGAGATCGGTCCCGGCCTGGGCGCTCTCACCGAATATCTTGTCCGTCCTGAGTGCCAGGTCACGGTGATCGAGAAAGACGGCACCATGGTCCGCTGGCTGGAGGAGAAATTTCGCGGGGCCCGCGTGGAACTGTTCCACATGGATGCGTTGAAATTTGACCTGCGGAACCTCTTTGGCCGCGGTCCGGTGAAACTCGTCGGCAACCTGCCTTACTACGTCTCCACGCCGCTCATTGCCAAGTTCGCCTCGGCCCTCTCACCCGCATCAATCCTTGTTCTCACGCTTCAGCACGAGGTGGCGGCCCGTCTGCATGCCTCTCCGGGTACAAAAGATTTTGGGGCCATGAGTGTGTGTTCCACCCGTCGCTGGGACATCCGCTACGAGCGCAAACTTCCCGCCTCCGTCTTCTACCCGCAGCCTCAGGTTTCCTCTGCCGTGATCACCATGCGCCGCAAAGCTGCGAGTGATGTTCCCGTCTGCGACGAGGGGCTCTTCGAGTCCCTGGTGCGTCGCGGTTTCTCGGAACGCCGCAAGCAGCTGCGCAACCTCCTGCCGGACTACAAATCCCGCTGGCCGGAGCTGTGTGCCACCCTGGGCCTCACCGAGACCGTCCGGGCCGAGGAACTCACTCTTCCGCAGTGGGAGGAATTTGCCCGCCTCGTCCAACCGGCCCTCCCCCAAAATGGGCAGGAAGTCTTCGATGTGGTCGATGAGAACGACCAAGTCGTCGGTTCGCAAGCACGCGAACTTGTTCATGTGAATAACTTGCGCCATCGGGCTGTACACATGGTGATCTTCAATGCGGCCGGAGAAATTCTTCTGCAAAAGCGCTCGATCTGGAAGGACCGTAATCCCGGCCTCTGGGACTCGGCTGCGGCCGGTCACGTGGACTCGGGAGAAACCTACGCCGCCGCCGCCGAGCGTGAACTTCGGGAAGAGATCGGGGTGTCCTGCCCCTTGGTGCCGATGGGCAAGCTCCCCTGCTCGGAAGCCACCGGGTGGGAATTTATTGAGGTCTTCCGCGGCGAGCACGAAGGTCCTTTTGTTCTCGCGCCGCTGGAAATCGAGACCGCCGCCTTTTTCCCCCTCGCGCAGGTGAGGGGATGGTTGGAGCGGAGTCCGGAGGAATTCAGTCCGGTTTTCCGGGAGGTGATGCGCTTGGTCAGGATCTGAGCCGGAACTCTTCCGAAGAATTTGACCGCAGCCGAGCAAAGCCAACCGGAGCGTCAGCGTAGATCTGAGCCAGAGGCGAATCAAACAGACTGCCGAAGGCAGCCCTGCAAGGGTGAGCAAAGCGAATCAAATGGGACGGATGGGCGCGGATAAAGGCCGACGCAGGAGATGTCTCTTGCCAAAATGTTCCCCGGAAAGGGAAGGAGAGAACAAGCAGACGGCTCAGGGTATTCACTTGTCGTGAATCGGCTACCCTTCTTCGCGGATTAAAGGGGAAGGTCTTCCTGCTTGGGTCGCGGAGCTGGAAGCTCGCGCACTGCGATCCGGCCGTCAGCGGCGATTTTCAGCGGACCGTCGTGGGTGTAGAGAACGTCCGCCCCGCGTGCGAGTGCGCTGGCCAGAATCATAAGATCGGCCTTGATCTTCGCCCGCTCGGTGCCGGGGAAGGCTTCGCGAATCTGATCCCGGAGATGGGGATTGCGTTCGGCGGCCTCGCGCCAGAGTTCGGCTGCGATGGCCGCCGTCCGCGCGTCGAAAGGCACGACCTGGAACCGGCGATTCAGCACGTCGAGCAGGCCGACATGCTGCGGCTTTCGAACCCCGGCGAGGAACTCGGCCACGACAATCGCAGGCACGAGGATATCTGCGTCGGTGGCATCGAGGTCTTCAAATAGGCATTGGGCGCGATTGATCATTCCTTCCTGACCCGGTGTGGCGACGCCGCGCACGCCCGAAATCAGCACGTGGTTGTCGAGCCAGGCCCGCTTCACGGCAGATCACCTTCCCTCACGCGACTGGCGAAGAGATCGATATCTTCAATCTGGTCATAGGCTCCACCGACGGCTTTGCGCAGTTCCTCGAAAGCTCCGCTCACCTTGACTCGTTCGTAGCGCAGGATTTCCTCCACCCGAAAATAGACGACAGATCCATCCTGCGCATCCCATGTGGCTTGCCCGCGTAGCGCCGCATGGGAGTAAAGCTGGCTTCCGAGTTCCCGGCTCTGTTCCTCCGACACGTCGCCATAAACCACCTGCCGGTCGGACACCCGCAGTCGCACCCGGGGTCGCACCCCGCCGACCCATTCGATCTTTCCGTGGAAGACCGTCTCCCCGCGTTGATATTCCGGCGCGGGAATATCGATCCCGAATTCCGGAGGCAGGTCCAGAGTCGGGAGGTTGCCGTTGCCGTTCCAAAACTGGGTGCGCCCGTTTCGCTGGCGGGCAAAGGTGGTGAGGGTGCGCAGTCCCTCCAGACTTCGGGCCGGAAGGCTGCGAAAGAGCCGGTTCGAGGTGGCGGTGGTGAGTTCCGTGTAGGCGGAACGGGCGAGATCCGGCCGATTGCTGGTGAAGGCAAACCCGATACTCGCGTCCACGACGTGGGAGAGGCCGACAATCAGGTCTTCCGATTCTTCGGGATGTTCCCGGGTGGCAATCGCCAGCACGGTCTGCTCCGCCGCGACCAGCAACTGCGCAAGATCGCTCGCCGGGATCAGGTGGGGATGAAGCCCCTCGCCGGTGAGGCGGATGGTGAAAAGTGGTTTTTCCGTGTTCGCAGGACCCAATCTACTCTGGATTTATCTATGGGCAAGCCTCCTGCCGGATCATAGACATCAAGACGCCCGGCCCGTGAAAATGTGCGCTTTCCGCCTTTCGGTGCTCCTAGAGGCGCTCGTCCGCACCCTTGTGCATCAACATGCCTGCTTCCGTATTCTCAATGGGCGTGTCGGCTAAAATGGTGCCTATGGGCGCGGAAAATTAACACAGGTTGGCCGAAACACCAAGCTGCTCCATGCACTCCTCAGGCCGGAACATCAATTGCGTCCACGTGAAACTCCTGTCGGGAGCTTTGAAAGTTGCTGTCCATGGATCAAAGCGCACTTGAACGGCGTCCCGCCCTTCTTGCGCAATTGTGAACCTCAACCGTAATTGCCCAATGTCGAAAACCTGCTCGCTGCCGATGGATTCATCGTGGACTGCAACTTCGAATCCAGCGTTGCGACACTCGCGATAGAAGCGCCGCTCCGGTTCTCGGATGAGCAGTAAACCGGCGACATTCTCCGCTTCGTTGAAAGCGAGCCGCGTGGTGAAAGCAAACCGAGGCATCGGCTTTACATACTTTCGCACAGGAACCACAGGCTTCGGGCTGTCCAGACGGAACCAAATGTAGGGTCTTTGATCGCTTGAACCCTGAGAGGAAGTAGGGGGCTGCGGGTCGATCTCCCGCCGTTCGCCGAAATGCACGGACTTGATTGCGGCTTCGTAGGCAACGCCACTTTGTCCCGGAAAACTCGTCTCGCTCAGAATGAAGAGGACGAAGTCCGCCCGCAGACGCAGTCCCCACTTCTTATGTTTGTCGTAGGGCGAATGGTAGATGCCATTCGCTAGAATATAATCAAGGTGGGACCGGGTTGGAACTACAGCAATGAGCCCGTATTCATGAGCCATTTCGATGCGATGGCGCTCATCGGTCGTACTAAGCACCACCGAAGTATCCTCGACGGCGTCGGCGGACATTTCGATAATGCGCTTTAAGAGCTTCGTCACCTCTTCGCGACGTGACGGCAAAAACGGAACCCCGCCAACGCCCACCTCACTGATGGCCTGGACGAATCGGTTTTTGGCAGCATCCTCGCCCGCATAAGGGTAGAGTACGAAAGCGCCGATTGTCTGTTGAACCCATTGGCGGTATCCCAAATCCCAGACGGTCGACTCCGCCGGTCGCGTCCCAGAACTCGACAGCTGTTTTGCGACAATTTGGTCGCGGTAGGCATGCATCCGATGAATGGCATCTGGAGGCGGCCCGGGCGCGAGATACGTCTTGAGATAGGTCGGATCAGACTGCAGTCGGTATTTGGCGTCGAAGACATACCGGTATGGCTGCGCTTGTCCCTGCTTGAAGATTTCCAGGGTATTGTCGGGCTTGCAGTCTCCTGTGGGTGTCGAGTCTTCGCCGTTGTAGATCACTCGAAGAATCTCCTCGCCGTCTTTTTCCATACTTAGAACTGAGCGCTTGCCTTTCACCAACTCGAGAGACACCCGACGCTGGGTCACTTTGAGCCACGTTGGTTGGCGCACTGTCAACTTCAACTCCTCGCGCAAAATTCCCGCCAAAGCGACGAAGCACCACAACTCGTAAAGCGTCGCGAGGTCTTTCTCGGGCATCTCTAGAGGCCCGCCACCGATTTCGAGAACGGAATCGAGAGCCATAGAGGAGCTGAAAAACTCGCGATAACCGGGCGTGAGATGCAGCGCCAACGTCGGAGAGACATGCGTATGCGGTCCCGACAATTCTGCCAGGAAAGTCTGCGTTTGGAAATGGCGCAGCCGATGGTCGGCTTCTTCAAGAAACCCTGTCCAGGAAGCAAACCTCTCGCGTTTTTGCACGCCGGCCAACTGACCGAGCAGGCGACGCAGTCGGCTTCGCATCTTTCCGATGGCACCCGCAACAAAACAATTTTCCGGGGTGTCTGCTGTGAGTGTCTTTCTCAGATAGGGCAGCTGTGGCGAAACCCAGGAGCGACCATGGGCAGTAAAGTGGCCGTTGGCAGCAGGAGCACATTTGCTGGCGTTTCGGCGTAGATATTGTCGCACCGCGGTACTTGGTCGTGATGCCCGGTTCGCTCGTGCGAGTTCATGAGTGACCTCCACACGTTGCAGGGGCGAACGAACAATCGTTTCCAAGGCCCGGACCATCCGGCTAAACTCCTCCCTCAGCATCGCCAGCCAGTCGATGTCCTTGGGGCGGGACCGTGCACCACGGCGTAACATCTGGAAGGTCCGCCCATAGAGTTCAAAGACCAGCGAACGCACCTCCATCTGTAGATCGGCGCGCAGTTCGAGCAGATCTGTCCGGTAGTCCAGTTTGGTGGGAAAGACTTCAAGCCGTAGTGCAAAGAGGCGCATCTCACCTCGCCATACTTCCAGATCGGTGTATCCCACTTCAGACTGGAAGTTCACAGGAACTACGTAAGCCTGCTGATTGCCGATGCGGCGACGACCCTCCAGCAAGTCTGTGCCACGCAACAGCATCTTCACGGGTGGCCCGACTGTAGCCTCGACCACCAAATGAAGCTGATACGTCGTCTGTTCGAAGAGAAATGGAACGGTGCTGATCGAGCGTCCACCCTCGATTAGCTCAGAGAGCACCGATAATGTGGCGGAGGCCCCTGTTCCAATCGATGTCAGACTGGTTCTCGCCAAGGCAGGGCTGGCGTTGAGGTTTGCCTCAGGTGACGGCCCGACGATGGAAAACTCGGCGACCCCAGGAAGTGAGAGGGTGATGAGATCGCCTTCCAGTTTCATACTTAGGCAAGCCAGAACGAGGTGAAGTTTTCCTCGCGGAACAGGATCAGCATTCCGGCGATCTTGCGGACAATGGCGGAGGCATTGGCATCGACCCGTAGAGTTGCGAGCCTTTGATCGAGTTCAGGATCGTTTTGGTCAGGCACTTCAGATTCACCCTTCAGTCTCTTCAATAAACTTATGAGCAGCTTCTCAACTCGTGGCGAACTGCCATGAACACGCGGGAGAATCTTCTGTAGCACAATCGCTGCCTTAATCTCGTCATCGTTTAATCCAGCATCGCTGGCATAGACCGCGAAGGAAATTGCTTCATCTCGGACTCGATAGCCAGCTTCGAAGCCTGCGGGGCCTAGGTCGTGGTTCAGGTCGCTGATCGTCTGGGCAATCTGCTTGGCCTTTACTTGGTGAAGCGGCAGCAGGTCGTTGAGAGTCGTGAACTCCGGACTGAAGAATGATTGCCCAAGCTCCAGCGGTGGAACATCCGACGCTGAAACGTCTTCGTCGAGACCTTGAAGTAGATCGATATCGTTGAACTCTATCGTATTCGCGCGGTCGAGCACTTTGCGGCTGAAAGGCTGCGTGGTCTCATCCATGTTTACTGTACCGAATATAAAAAGATTATCGGGCAATCCTAGCGATTCACTACGGCTCTTTAAATGGTTGAGTGCCTCTAGCGCGGATGCCGGAAGGCCATCTGTTTTCATTTTCTGTAAGTTGGCCGCTTTTAGGATTGGGTCTGTTTTGATAGAGGTTCCTTGCTTGCGCCGCGACTCGATGATGCTAAGAAAATCAGAGAAGTAATGCTCGACTCGGGCGAGATTCATCTCATCGAGGCACACAAAGAACGGTTTCGTCGGGTTGAGGTGGGCCAAGATTAGCGGAGCAATAAGTTGTCCTGGCACGAAGTCGCCGTTCAGATCAAAGAAGCCAAGAAGCTCGGAACTGTCGTTCCAATCCGGTCGGACGGGAATCATCGTAAACTGTCCATTCGCAACTGTTGCTCCAGTCGCTTCTGCAAACAAACGAACCAAGCGCGACTTTCCTGTGCCGGAATTGCCAGCGAGGATAACAAATGGTTTAGCCCGAAGTGACGCATATAAGGCCCGAAGCACGCCTGTATTAAAGGCAAAGCCTCGGGACGCGATAAAGCTTCCGATTTCGATTAAGACGTCCCCCGTCGATGGCTGGATCTTGGACGAAGAAGGGGTGGTTGTGGGTGGAAGTTCTGCTGCCGTGGGTGATACGTTTTGCGTTTGATTTGAGTCAAATGGCCATTTTTCCAATTCGCGGACATATCCGCAGTTCGATATTGCTGAAAGACGAAGTGCTTCGGAAAGATCGGCGGTGAGTTGATCATTTCCAGAAAGTTCTATGTTACGCTTAAGCCTTTTCGTATCAATAAATGTGAGGCGAAATGGGTAAATTACTTTCGATGTTCGGTGCTCATCTGGCCACTCAAGCGCTGTCTTGAGCTCTAATTTCGAGGTAATTTTTGCCCAGGCGATTTCTCCAAGGCTGTGTTTCGTCCATTCGGTTGCCGGCAAGCGAGGTGATCCGCCCTTAAAGTCTCGACCAAACAAGATGTAGTCGCCCGGACCGAACTCAATATTAGGGCGCTTGTTAGGCTTGAAGCCCCATACGCCATTTTGAATGCCGTGTTCATAGTTTTCGGTGCTTCCTTGACCGACGTAAACAATAAGGACTTTCATGAATGATTTTCTCGTTATGGCTAGTCTGAGGACGCTTTTTCCAGGAGCGCCTTGGCCGCAGCATACTCTTGCGACAAATCAATCCCCGCATCAGCACTCGGATCAATGAGCTTCATGCCCGTATACATCAACGACACCAATTGAAGTCCGGAAAAGCTGCCGGGAAGGCTGCGCAGAGTATATTTTTTGGCAGGATCATTGATGTCTAGGCCGCTCCGGCCGAGCATGGCGATCTCGAACACAATGGCTTCGGTCTTCGTTTTTCCCAAGTCGCGGAACTTCTGCAGTCCATCCAGGCAATACATGACGGCGTCCGGTCGAGCGCCACCACCCGCGGCAGATCTCATGTTTTGATGGGCCATTGAAGTTCGGGTTGTGCGCGCCAACTCGGCAATGTCACTGAGAGGACTGAGTTGGATGGCCTTCGCAAAGACTGGATCGGCCTCTGCAGTTCGGCCGAGCGCCAGCAAACATTGCGCGAGACCGTATTGGGCGGCTTGGTCATCCGGCATTAGTTCAGCGGCTCGCTCAAGAAATTGGAATGCATCGTTCGGCGATTCCTTGATGAGAATTGCGCCCAAGTTGCGCAATGCATAAGCATTCTGAGGATCGATTTCCAAAGCTGTGATGAGCGCCTTCGCCGCTTCTTGAGTTTTCCCGTTCCGCGATTGGGCCACACCCAAAGCGGTCCATCCGTGAGAACTGCCCGGAACCAAATCCACAAACTGGCTGAGCAAGTTTGTCGCCTCCTCGAGTTTCCGCTGGTCGCTCAGCATCATTCCGAGATTAAAAAGCGCGTCAGCATTGTTCGCATCACGGGCAATCAGGGCTCGCAGGAGTGGCTCGGCAGTCTTGTAATCGCCTTGGCGCAGCAGGGTTAAGGCGTGCCCCATGACCTGCTCGGGTGCATCGCCTGCCTTGGGAAGCCACGTCACGGAAACAACTTCATCCTTGATCGCAATATTTGCGGTGCCACCCAGCTTATGGAACCGCTCTTGATAGAATGCCTGTACTGCGGACACCAGCATCGCCGGGTTTTCACGGAGTAGAGCGGCGTCGACGGGCAACTTCGTGAGGTCGAAGTCGGCCATAGGATACTGGAAAGAAAAGGGTTCTGGGTTCATTGGCGGCGATTGGAAAGGTCCCAGCAGTAGAGGGTCCGCAAAGAAAGTTGATCGGCCCATGCATCAACGGTGCGCATGTGATTTTCAGATGTGTGTGCAGATGCGGCATCGATGACTTCCAGCAATCTCTGGCCTGCATCGATGTGCCCGGTGCTCTCGTAAGGCAGGAGGCACATCCGGCTACCCGAAAGTCGCGCCCAGTTCAGCGCTACGGCAGCGTTCATCGCCATGTTTTTTTGAAAGACATCAGGAGGCGCGAGTTCCTTAATCTTTGGAGAGAAGGCTTCTGAAATTCCGCGAAGATGGGCAGTGAACGACTCCGCCTGGATCTCACGCAAGCTGGGGCACGACTCAAAACAGAGATTGGCCACGCGAATCTCAAGTGGGTTTGAGCTAACCTGTCTTACCAAACTTTCTACATAAAAATTGGCCGTCTTGGACGCAGTCTCGGGAGGCAAGGCGGCGAGTTGCTTTGTCTTCGCCCACTTGCCCGCGAGGTGGTCGCATTCGGACTTCTCGAACGCCATTCCCGGAACATTTTTCGGGTCTGACCACAATATCAGAAGCATTCCGCACTGGACGGCGACGATGTAGTCGGCGTGCTGGCGGCGATCGGCATTGACCCGAATAATGTGTGCGGGAGCCTCGGGCCGAGCCGAGATCATCTGGGCGTGCTCGTGGATGCCGGATACGACATCGATTGTTACCCGATATCCCGTTTGCCGTTCAACGAGGTCGATCATGTTTTGCGTGTCGGCGTTTGGCATCCGGTCAGGTGGAAATGGTTTTTGCGGGAGTCATGGCTCGGATGGAGGACGTGAATTCCTTGGGGCGCGCGGGGCGGGTTTCACGCGGGCGAACTTCCGGTTGCACTGGTTTCCACGGTCGCGGGATTACAGATATTCCGGATACGGAATGAAAGCGTAAATATTCCGCATGCGTAATGCTTCTCGTTGCAGGTTTTGACGCGTGCCGCCGGAATCGCTTGATCAGAAACTTGCCCGCTTCGTGCGTTTGCAACGGGGCACGCAGACTTTCTCGCAGTTCGCGCGGAAACTTGGGCTTGGCGAGTCCACGCTGCACCGGATCGAGAACGGGCAGCAAAGCGCCACTCTGCGCTCGGTACAGCAGATCCTCAAGGCTCTGCGATGCGACTACCAGGATGTTTTTGGCGATCCGGCCTCACAGCTCCGTGCGGCGGAAGGTCCTGTATCCGTCACGCCGGTGAGTGAAACCAAGCCGGCGGCGGGGTCTTATCGGAAGGCTGGGAGGAGGAAGTAGCGACTTACGGGAAAACTCACGTTTTCCGCTACGGGAAATCACACCCGGGGCGGGTTGTCTTTCTACGGACGGCTGGGCCAGCCGAGCCCTACCAATTGGTACGAAACGCTGGCGCGCGGGGGGCCATCAACAATCAAGAATCAACAATCTCCCCGCCTTATCCCGGTGGCCAGGTCAGGGGGCGGCCGCCCAGCACGTGGATGTGGAGGTGGGGAACGGTTTCGCCGCCGTCCGGGCCGTGGTTGATGACGACGCGGAAGCCGGAGTCGGCCAGGCCTTCCTGGCGGGCCACGGAGCCGGCGGTGAGGAGGAGGTGGCCGAGCAGGGCCTGGTGTTCGGGCTGGGCTTCCCCCACACGGGGAATGACCGTTTTCGGGACGACCAAAAAATGGATGGGGGCCTGGGCGTTGATGTCGCGGAAGGCGACGCATTGGTCGTCCTCATGCAGGATCTGCGCGGGGATCTCGCGCGCGATGATGCGCTCGAAGATGGTCACGTGAGCTGGAGCCGGAGTTCGTTGTCGCGTGTGCCGATTTCCTCGCGGACGAATCCGACGATCTCATCGAGCAGACCGGAACAATCCCGCCGCCAGTTTTTGGCGGAGCGCAGCAGTTTCACGCCGTTATGCGCGTCGTAGATCTCCAGCTTCTCGGGCTTGGTCTCGAGGGCTTCGCGGAGGCGGGACCGCAGGAGGTCGAAAAAGACAAGTTCGTAGCCGTGACCGGCATCGCGGGCGAGTTCCTCCAGCGAAATGCGGGCCGGGGGCGGCGAAGCGTGAAAATGTCCGGCCACATCCGCGTAGCCGATGACCTGGAGGACGGATTGCACGGCCTGTTCGAGGCGTTTGATCGTGACGACGCTGTCGTCGAAATCCTGCTCCAGATAATTTGTCACGCTCTCGGTGACATGTGGCGCGAGCCACCATTTTTTGTAGCCGGCGCGTTCCGCAGCGCGGGCGAGGGATCCGGCCAGCCAGGTGCGTTCGAAAGGGAGGATGCTGCCATCGGCGAAGCGCACGAGCGGCATGTTGTTCTGGAATCCGATCATGCTTTGAAAAGCTCCGGTTGGGCGGCCGTGCGGGCCGAGCGTTTTTCGTAGGTCTGGATCTCTTCGATAAAATCGCCGATTTCCTGGAACTGCCGATAGACCGACGCGTAGCGCACGTAGGCAATCGGGTCGAGGGCATGGAGTTTTTCCATCACCATCGCCCCGATTTCCCGGGTGGGGATTTCGCGTTTTTGATCGGCTTCCATTTCCTGCAAAATTTCCTCCACCGCGCGCTCGATCTGTTCGACGCTGACCGGCCGTTTCTCGCAGGCCTTGACGATGCTCGTGGCCAACTTGTGACGGTCGAAGGCTTCGTGACGTCCATCGCGTTTGATGGCCCGCATTTCGATGAGTTCGATCTCCTCGTAGGTCGTATAGCGCGTCTCGCAGCCCAGGCATTCCCTGCGGCGGCGAATACTTGCACCGTCCTTGGAGAGCCTGGAGTCTATGACTTTATCTTCGAGAGAGCCGCACTTGGGACAACGCATTGTGTTGCGGGCGTGGATTTCAGCCAATTCACCACAACATCTAGGGATGTCAACGCGTTAATGCCGTTTTGCGGGAAAGAAATCCGATGAGCAGACGCGTGATGATGACGTCGTCGGTCATGCGGCCGCTGAGCAGCTCTTGATTGGCGGCGGCGCAGGCGGTGAAGCCGGCTTCGAGTTCGGGCAGGGAAAAATGCGACGCGTTCATCGCGGCGATGCCAAGCGGGTAGGCGTTGAGCGTGCCGTCCTTTTTTTTCGGGAGGTGCGAGATGGCGCTTTCCGGCAGGCGTTTCAGCGAGCCGGCGAAGAAATGGGCCTGGGCGGGTGGGGAGATTTTGTGGCGGACCATGAGGTCTTTGACCAACAGGAGATTGCGCACGGTGGGGACAATGGCGGCGAGCAGAATGCCCACGCCTTTTTCCCCCTGACGCATCAATTGCTGGAGCGTTTCCAGCGCGAGGGGGAGGTTGCGGCGGGCCACCGCTTCGCTGAGGTCGAAGATCCCGCCTTCGCGCGTCTGCGGCACCAGGGCGCGGACTTCCTCGGTGCTGATGGGATGAGATTTGCCGAAGGCGGTTTCGAGTTTTTCCAGTTCGTTGTCGAGTTGGCCGGAATCGAGGCCGATGCGCGCGGCCAGCATTTCCACGGCCTCAGCAGAAAGCTGCAAATCCCGGGCATGGACGCGCGACATCGTCCACTCGACGATCTCTTCCTCGCCGGCGCGGAACCCCAGGTCGGGCATGTCGATAATTTCTGTCTCGGCCAGTTTGCAAAGGGTCTTGTAGGTCGTGCGGCGTTTGTCGGCCTGCGGGGCACTGAGGAGAAAGGTCACGCCGTCGGGCAGGCCGGATTTGAGCACCTCGCAAAGTTTCTCCATCGCACCCACCACACTTTCCGAACGTCCGGCCACGCTGTCCGCGAGGAAGGCCGCGCTTTTCAGCCAGACGAGTTTGGTGCCGCCCAGAAAGGGCAGGGTGAGCAGGGCCTGGATCGTTCCTTCCACCGCCCGGGTGGCGGGATCGACCGTTTCCACCGCGCCGTCGATGACTTCCAGGCCAAACGCATCGGCCCCCGGAGCGAGTTTCGCGGCGAGCGCCACGGCGGCCTTTTTCACCCCGGCTTCGTCGGAACCGGTGAGGAAATACATGTTCGAGGTTTTGGTCTTCGCGGCGGCCATCAGGAGAAGAGTTCGCGAAAGAGCGCGGCGAGTCCAGTTTTGTCGAGTTGCTTTGTTCCTCCATGTTCGCGAAGGCTCTGCACGTGAAGCAAAAGCACTTCGTCGTTCGTCAAAAAGGACGGCTCATTCACGAATCGATTCGGCACCCAGAGCTGGCAGTTCTTTCGTGACAAATTCCACCACCCGCGCCCGCTCCTCGCTGGGCAGGGCGCGAATTTGTTCGATGACTTCGAACGGCGCTCATGGTCGGAAGCTACCACCTCACGCTTCGCGCGGCAATGGATCAAGGAGGTCATTTTGGGCGAGATCTCAGGGAAAAACGAGAGTTCCGTTCCTGCTGCGACACGGCGTGGCGCGCACTACTGTTGAGGATTACCTCTTGAATTCCATCGTTTGTGCGTCATATTTGTGCGTCATGAAGACGATCAGTATTCGGGAAGCCCAGCACAATCTTGCCAAAATTCTTCACGAGGTGGAGCGGGGGACATCCTTTCAAGTAATGCGTCGAAAGGTTCCGGTAGCCCGGTTGCTTCCTATTTCTGTGGAGGGCAAGGAAGGCATCAAGGTGGACTGGGGCGGGCACGCGGCCCGGATGGCAAGAATTTGGCCGGAGGGGCCTCGGGAGGTTGTGGATGCCGCGCTGGATGATCTACGGGGTTCACGATGAGTGCACTGTTTCTTGATACGGGATTGGTCCTGAAGCTCATTGTCGAGGAGCCCTTGAGTCCGGTCGTGCGCCGATTCCTCGAAAAGCGGGGAGTGGCAGTGCCGTTTCCCAAATTGATCGAGGTGGAGGTCGAAAACACTCTGCAGGCGATGCTGTTCCGATCGGACATTCTTCCCGCTCAACTTCTAAAATGTCGTGAGCTGGTTGACGGCCTCGTTGCGGAGGGTCGCTTCATGAAAGTTCCTTTGTCCCTGGATGTGATCGCGGAGGAAGCACTGACGCTTTCTCCGGTGGTGACTGCCCGAACCGGATGCCGGACATTGGACTTGATGCATGTGGCCACCGCCAAACTTCTGGGAGTGCAGGAGTTTGTTTCGACGGATAAAAGGCAGCTCCGTGCGGCTGACGTGTGCGGGCTGAATGTTCTCGATCTTGCGGTTCGGGAGGAATGAGCAGGCTGAAGCCTGAACTCCAACATGGAGCCGCTTCGTTGGAGTCCAGCCTTTAGGCTGTCAGGAACGACGGCCTCACGGCCGCCGCTACGGAAGAGGTCTACGCCTTGGCGGTCTTTCGGCGACCGCGGGGCGCGGCGGGGTATTTGGCGGGCTTGCGCGGGCCGGGGTCGATTTTGGAAAGCCCGGCGCCATTTTTCAACTCGGTGATCTGATCCCGCAGCAAGGCGGCGCGTTCGTATTCGAGATTGGCGGCGGCGCCGGCCATGTCGCGTTCGAGTTCGCGGATCAGTTCGTGGAGGTCGAAGTCGGACGGCGATTCTTTGACGATACCCTGTTCGACTTCCTTGCCTTTGAGGACGACGTGGAGGCTTTCCTGTACGGCACGGACAACGCTTTTCGGCGTGATGCCGTGTTCCGTGTTGTAGGCGATCTGGCGGCCGCGGCGGTATTCCGTGACATCAAGCAGCGCCTGCATGCTGCCGGTGACGGTGTCGGCAAAAAGCATCACCTCGCCATTGAGGTGACGGGCGGCGCGGCCGGCGGTCTGGATAAGGCTGGTCTGACTGCGCAGATACCCTTCCTTGTCGGCATCGAGGATGCAGACGAGGGAAACCTCCGGCAGATCGAGGCCTTCGCGGAGAAGGTTGATCCCCACGAGCACGTCGCACTCTCCGGCGCGCAGGCTGCGCAGAATTTCCACGCGTTCAATGGTGTCGATGTCGCTGTGCAGGTAGCGGACTTTCATGCCCACGTCGCGCAGGTAATCGGCGAGGTCCTCGGCGGTGCGCTTGGTCAGGGTGGTGACGAGCACGCGTTCGCCGAGCTCGATGCGGCGGCGGCAAAGTTCGATGGTTTCGTCGATCTGACCCTTGAGCGGAAGGATGGAAATTTTCGGATCGATCAGCCCGGTGGGGCGGATGATCTGCTCCACGACCAGCGGTGCACCCGGGGTGAGGGGATCGAAGGCCGAAGTGACGTGGCCGGTGGTCATGGCCGGTTTCTTTTGTTCGCGGAAACTTTTGTCGGGATTGGCGAGGTAGGTCGTGTTGCCGACGACGCTGTTGCGCATCTCGAATTCGCCCGGCGTGGCGCTCACGTAAATGGTTTGCTGGGTGACGCCCATGAATTCCTCGAAGTTTAACGGCCGATTGTCCATCGCGCTGGGGAGGCGGAAGCCGTAATTGACCAAGACCGATTTGCGGGAACGGTCACCCGCGAACATCCCGCCGATCTGCGGAACGGTGGCGTGGGATTCGTCGATCACGAGGAGGAAATCCTCGGGCATGAAATCCATCAGCGTGTAGGGACGTGAACCGGGAGGGCGGCCAGTGAGATGACGGGAGTAATTTTCGATGCCGCTGCAGAAGCCCATTTCCTGCATCATTTCGAGATCAAATTCCGTGCGCTGTTTGATCCGCTGGGCTTCGATGAGCTGGTTGTTTCGTTCAAAATACGTGACCCGTTCGTCCAGTTCCGCGCGAATGGCCCGCGCGGCGCGCTGGAGTTTGTCGTGGGGCGTGACGAATTGTTTGGCCGGATAAATCGTCAGGGTGGTGAGCGTGTCGTTGACGTGTCCGGTGAGCGGATCGAAGCGGCTGATGCGGTCGATTTCGTCGCCGAAAAATTCCACGCGAATGGCTTCGTCATCGACCTGCGCCTGATGCACCTCGACGACATCGCCGCGGACGCGAAACTTCCCGCGAGCGAAGGCCACGTCGTTGCGCTCGTAGAGCATGTCGACCAGCTTGGCGAGGAACGCCTCGCGGGACATCTGCTGGCCTTTTTTAATGGTGACCAGCATCTGCAAGAAATCCTCGGGCGAGGCCAGGCCGTAGATGCAGGAAACGCTGGCCACCACCAGCGTGTCGCGGCGGGAGAGCAGGGAACTCACGGTCGAAAGACGCAGGCGCTCGATCTCCTCGTTAATCGACGAGTCCTTTTCGATGTAGGTGTCCGTGCGCGGGATGTAGGCCTCGGGTTGGTAGTAGTCGAAATAACTGACAAAATACTCCACCGCATTGCGGGGGAAGAATTGCTTAAATTCGCTGTAGAGCTGCGCCGCGAGGGTCTTGTTGTGCGACATGACCAGCGTGGGCCGGTCGAGTTCGCGGATCACATTGGCGGCGGTGAAAGTTTTGCCCGACCCCGTGACACCGAGCAACGTTTGGTGCCGGTTGCCGGCCTTCAGGGAGCGGGTGAGCTGCTCGATGGCGCGGCCTTGGTCTCCGCGGGGTTCGTAGGTCGAGGCGAGCTCAAAAGACATAAGCGCTCAATATGGCGGGGAATTGGGTGGGGCGCAAATACGGCTTCCGGGATTCGTAGCGGCGCGCGTGAGCGCGTCGGTTTTTGGAGCTGTGGAGCGGAGCCGACGCCCTCACGGGCGCCGCTACGGGGCTCTCCTCGTTCCATCGAGGATGCGCCAAAATAATTCCCAAAAGTTTTCCTCGTGAACCCGTAGATCTGGGTAGCCAGCAATCATTGCTCCGCTGAATCGATACTCTGCGGAGCTTGGGCAAAGGCCGGCCCGCACGGGATTTTCGAGGATATAGTGGCATGTTCGGGCGAAGGCATCGCGCTTGCGTTCCTCCTCGCGAAGGACGTGATCGTAGGCCTGCTTTTGGAAACGAGCGGGGACCAGGGATGGCGTCAGATGCTTCCGCAGGAAAATCGTCGCGAGGCGAGCGTCGGTGTCGTTCTGTGTTCCGATGAGAAGCACATGCATGTGGTCAGGCATCAGGCAATAGACGGGGCATGCGCAGTCGTATCTTGCGCAGGCATGGGTGAGAATCTCACGAAAGCGGCTGTGGAAAGTCTCGCTCAGCCATCCCGTTGCCCGATCTTCGATTCCGAATGTCCAATGCACGGCGGCGAGTCCGCGGTAAAATTCGTCTCGCAAGCGTGGGAGTCGCTGTTGATCGGAAGGCATGAGCGCGGGTCTACTCCTTGCCTGCAAGATGGGCAAGCCCTTCAGGGTAGCCTTCGTAGCGGTGCCCGTGAGGGAATGGGTCGAGAAGCCGACGCCCTCACGGGCGCCGCTACGGGCCGCGGTCCTAACCCGGGCACAGTTCCGCCTCGTGGTGATTGGTCACGGGCATGGCTGGCAGGGCGGCTTCGGGGTATTCGAAAATTTTTCCCTCGTAATTGCGGATGACGACTTTTTCCTGGTCGTGGTAGAGGACGTAGGCGGGATTGACCGGGACCTTGCCGCCGCCGCCGGGGGCGTCAATGACGTATTGCGGAATGGCGTAGCCCGTGGTGTGTCCGCGCAGGCCTTCGATGATCTCGATGCCTTTGGCCACGCTGGCGCGCAAATGGGACGATCCCTTGATGAGATCGCACTGGTAAAGGTAATACGGCCGCACGCGGCACATGAGCAGCTTGTGGACAAGGGTGCGCATCGTCTCGACGTCGTCGTTCACGCCGGACAGCAGCACACTCTGGTTGCCGAGCGGAATGCCGTGGTCAGCCAGCCGGCCAAGCGCCTCGCGGACTTCGGTGGTGAGTTCACGCGGGTGGTTCACATGCACACTCATCCAGAGCGGATGATATTTCTGCAGCATCCGGCAGAGCTCCGGCGTGATGCGTTGCGGCAGAAAAATAGGCACGCGGGTGCCGATGCGCACGAACTGGATGTGCGGGATGGCGCGCACCCGGCTGAGGAAATATTCCAGCTTGTTGTCCGAAAAAAGCAGGGCGTCGCCGCCGGAGAAAAGCACATCGCGGATTTCCGTGTGTTTTTCCAGATAGGCAAAAGCCTCGTCAAAATCCGTGTGCAGTTCCTGTTCGCCCACGCCGCTGACCACCCGGGCCCGGGTGCAGTAGCGGCAGTAGGACGCGCAGCGGTCGGTGACCAAAAACAGCACGCGGTCCGGGTAGCGATGGACCAAACCCGGCACCGGCATATGGCTGTCTTCCCCGCAGGGATCGGCCATGTCCCACGGCGCGTTATACCCTTCCTCGATGCGGGGAATGACCTGACGGCGGATTGGGCAGTCCGGATTTTCGGGTTCGATGAGATTAAAAAAATGCGGCGTGACGGCGAGGGCGAGCTTGCTGCCGGCCAGGAGGACGCCCGCTCGTTCCTCGGCCGAAAGCGTGATCAGGCGTTCCAGCTGGGCGAGGGTCGTGACGCGGTTCTTAAGCTGCCACTTCCAGTCGTTCCAGGTTTCCGGGGAAACATCCGGCCAGTGACCGGGTGCGTGTGAGACGAAATTCGCACCCGAATTTTGCGATTGCTGAGACATTTTCTGTGGGGCAGAGGGTAAGCAGGACGGCGGGTTTGTCAAATGGGGGAAAGGCGGAGAGTCTTATAGGGTTTTCCCGCGGCCCTGGCAATCCCACGAGGCGAGAATTGGGCTTTGCGTTGCGGCGGGCGGGTGGTAAGCCGGAAGGCACACCCGATGAGCGACCTCGCCGTAACCATCCATGCCGCCGCTTCCGGCGGGAAACTCCTCGAATCCTCCGCCAAAAACATCCTCGCGATGTTGGAAAAATCGACCTCCGCCGTAGACGCGGCTTCGATTCGCGAATTGGTCGAAACGGAAAACTGGACGGAATTGGATAACCGTTTTTTCCGCCTCATCGCCTTTGGCACGGGGGGCCTCCGGGGCAAAACCATCGGGGCGACCGTCACCTCGGTGGAACAAGGCTCTCCCCAACCGCTCGGCAAGCCGGAGTTCCCCTGCGCGGGCACGAATGCGATGAATTATTACAATATCAGCCGCGCCACCCAGGGCCTCACCCAGTATGTTAAGGAATATTTTGCCGCCACCGGACAGCCTGGCAAACCCTCGATTTGTATCTGCCACGACACCCGGTTTTATTCGCGGGAATTCGCCGAACTCGCCGCCCGGGTGATCACGGAATACGGCTGTGACGCCTACCTCTTCGAAGGCCCCCGCTCCACGCCGGAGTTGTCCTTCGCCGTCCGTTACACCAATTCCCAGGCCGGCATCAACATCACCGCCAGCCACAACCCGCCGCAATACAACGGCTACAAAGTCTATTTCGAGGACGGTGCCCAGGTCGTCGAGCCCCACGCCACGGCCATCATCGACAAGGTGAATGCCATCGAGAGCGACACCTTCGAACCCGTGCCCGCCGCGGAACTCGGCCGGGTGATTCCCATGGGCGCGGACATTGACGAAGCCTACATGAAACGCCTCGAGTCGCTGCCGCTCGACCCCGAGCTGATCCGCCGCGAAAACTCGCTCAAGATTGTCTTCACTCCGCTCCATGGTGTCGGCGGGGTGATCATCAAACCCATGCTGGCGCGCCTGGGTTTCCAGTGTCAGACCGTTCCCGAGCAGGACATCCCGGACGGCCGTTTTCCCACGGTCAAATCTCCCAATCCCGAAAACGCCGAGGCCCTTTCCATGGCGGTCAAATTGGCGGACGAAACCCACGCTGACCTGGTGATCGCGACGGACCCCGACGACGACCGCATGGGCATTGCTGCGCGGGACGCCTCGGGAAAAATGACCCTTCTCACCGGCAACCAGATTGGTTCGCTCATGGCGTGGTATCGCACGATGAAACATTTTGAAAAGGGCATCCTCACGCCGTCCACGGCGGGGCGAGGAGTCATCATCAAGACCTTTGTCACCACCGACCTGCAAAAGGCCATCGCGGAAAAAGCGGGTCTGCGCTGCGTGGAAACCCTCACCGGGTTTAAGTACATCGGGGAAAAACTGCGCAAATACGAGGAGGCCATTCCCGCTCAGCTCCGGAAAAACTACCGGGAGCTCTCCGAGGCCACCACCCGCACCCTGCGGCTCGACCACTCTTCGCTCTACGTCTTTGGCGGTGAAGAAAGTTACGGCTACAGCGGCTCGGATTTTGTTCGCGACAAAGATGGCAACAGTGCCGCGGTGATGATCGCCGAGGTGGCGGCCTACGCCAAATCCGAAGGCCTGACGCTTCCCGAACTGCTCGACCGCATTTATGCCGAATACGGCTATTACCTCGAACGCGGCGAATCCCTCACCATGGATGGGGCGGAGGGGGCGGCGCAGATCAAGACCCTGGTGGATTCTTACGCCTCCCGCCCGCCGGTGGAAATTGACGGCGCCAGGGTGGTTTCCACGGTCAATTTTGCCACCGAAACCATCCACGACAGCGAGGGTGACAAAATCCCTGCGGAAGCAATGTTGATGATCACCCTGGCCGACCACCGACGCATTGCGGTTCGCCCCTCCGGCACCGAACCGAAAATCAAATATTATATGTTCGCCGCCGAAAAAGCCGGTGCCAAAGCCTTCACCCCGGAAGAGCTCGCCGCGATCAAACCTAAGGTGGCCGCGAGCCTGGACCGGCTCTGGCAGTTCCTCAAGGCGGACGCGGCGGAGCGGTTGGCCTAATCCGTTTGCCGGCGATGAGCGCCCTGACCTTTCCGGGTGCCGAGGGCCTGGCATCCGCCAGGGATTAAAATCTAAAAGAAAATCGGAATGATCAGGATCGCGACGATGTTGACGACCTTGATCATGGGATTGATCGCCGGGCCGCTCGTGTCCTTGTAAGGATCGCCGACGGTGTCGCCGGTCACGGCGGCTTTGTGGGCCTCGGATCCCTTGCCCCCGAAATGACCTTCCTCGATGTATTTCTTGGCGTTGTCCCAGGCACCGCCGCTTGAGGTCATCGAGATGCCCATAAAGAGACCGGTCACGATGCTACCCACGAGGACACCCCCGAGGATTTTCATGCCATCGGGTAATGCGGCCACCGCGACGACGGCCACCACGGGAAGGAGTGCGGGGACGATCATTTCCTTGAGGGCGGCCTTCGTCACGATATCGACGCAGGCACCGTATTCGGGTGTGGCTTCGCCTCGGAGGATGCCGGGATGTTTGGCCAGTTGACGGCGAACCTCCTCGACCACGGCACCCGCGGCGCGCCCCACGGCGTTCATGCTGCAGGCGGAGAAAAGACAGGGGAGGAGGCCGCCGATAAAAAGACCGATGATGATTTTCGGATCCTTCAGCGAGAAGGCGAGTTCGACCGCGATCTGGCTTTCCGTTAGGTGGCGGACGGTTTCGAGGTGGTGTTTCAGATCCACGAAATACGAGCCGAAAAGCACGACCGCCGCGAGCCCGGCACTGGCGATGGCGTAGCCCTTGGTGACCGCTTTCATTGTGTTCCCCACCGCGTCGAGGTCGTCGGTGACGGCGCGGACTTCCTTGGGCAAACCACTCATCACCGCGATGCCGCCGGCGTTGTCGGTGATCGGGCCGAAGGCGTCGAGCGAGATGATGATTCCTGACATCGCCAGCATGGCCATGACGGCAACGGCGATCCCATAGAGGCCCGCGGCGCTGTGACTCAGCCAGATCGCCGCGGCTATGCAGAGGACGGGGAGGGCGGTGGCATTGAGTCCGACGCCGAGTCCGGCAATGATGTTTGTCGCATGACCGGTGACACTGGCCTGGGCGATTTTGCGCACCGGTGAATAGGCGGTCGAAGTGTAATAATTGGTGATCAACACGGCCGCGCCGGTCATGAACAGTCCGACCAGCGCCGAGAAATAGATCCCATTCGCGGTGTAGGTGGCGGTCGTTCCGCTGAGAACATCCTGCACTTCGAGGCCGTTGGGAAAAAGGCTCTGCGTGACCGGCCAGAAGACGAGGGCCGACAGCATCGTGCTCACCAGCACGCCGCCCATGAGGGCATTGGCGGGTTTGACGTTGACCACATTGACAAAAAGAATGCCGACGATGGAAGTGAGGATGGCAAGGCCGCCGAGGACGAAGGGATAGATGACGGGCGCGCCTGCTCCCGCGGTCAGTGCGCCCACCAGCACGGTGCCAATGAGGGCCACGGCGTAGGTTTCGAAAACGTCCGCCGCCATGCCGGCACAGTCACCCACATTGTCGCCCACGTTGTCCGCGATGGTGGCAGGATTGCGAGGGTCATCTTCATCGAGATTGGATTCCACCTTGCCCACAAGATCGGCCCCGACGTCGGCCGCCTTGGTGTAGATGCCTCCGCCGAGGCGGGCGAAGACGGAGATGAGCGAGGCTCCCAGCGCAACGCCGACCAGGCTGGTCACCGCTTGCTTGGGAAGGAAGGCGTCCATGATGAGCCAGAAAATTCCCACCGAAAGCAGGGCCAGCGCCACCACGAGGAGGCCGGTGACAGCGCCGCCGTTGAAAGCTGCCTGGAGCGCTTTTTTTCGGCTGATCGTGGCCCCCTGCGCAGTGCGGACATTAGCCATCACCGCAATGCGCATGCCGATGTATCCCGCAGCCAGCGAGCAGACGGCTCCCAAGAGAAATCCGAGCGCGGTCGGCATGTCCCGCAGCACCCCAAGGAGCACAAAAATGAGGGCGGAAATCATCCCGATGGTCGTGATTTGCCGATTCAGATAAGCTTGCGCGCCCTCCTGAATGGCCCCCGCAATCTGTCTCATCCGATCATTTCCGGCAGGGGAAGCTACGACCACACTGATGAGATAGAGGGCGGCAGCCAGACCCACGATGGCGCAGATCAGGGACAACGGGATACCAAACGAGAGGAGGATACTTGAGAGCACGGGGGCAGGAATTGGAGGGATTTGCGTATCTAAAGGAACCGCGCCGGGAAGCAAAGAGGATTTCTCCGGCCTTGCCCGAAACTCAACCTCCCTCGACGAGAACCCTGAGGGTGCCCTATTCCACCAGCAACGACAGAATCGCCTTCTGCGCGTGCAGGCGGTTTTCAGCCTGGCGGAAGATGGTGTCCGCGTGCGCCTCGAAGGTTTCCTCGGTAATTTCCTTACCCCGGTAGGCCGGCAGGCAATGGAGCACGAGGGCACCGGGAGCCAGCGCCAAAAGTTGCTCGTTGATCTGGTAGCTTTGGAATTGCGCCATGCGGAAAGCGGCTTCTTCCTCGCGGCCCATGCTCACCCAAACGTCGGTGTAGAGCACGTCCGCCCCGCGCGCGGCCTCAACGGGGTCTTCCAATATCGTGACATTTCCCCCGGCCGCTTTTACCAGCGCGGCGGGCGGCTGGAATTTCGTCGGGGAGGCAATGCGGAGTTCAAATCCCATCCGGGCGGCCGCCCAAATCCAAGACCTTCCCATGTTGCAATCGCCGTCGCCGATGAAGGCGATCTTGAGTTTTTCCAGCGATTTGCCGGACTCCTGAATGGTGAAAAGGTCGGCGAGAATCTGACAGGGGTGTTCCTCGTCGGTGAGGGCATTCACCGTCGGAATCCCGCTGTAGCGGGCAAAATCCTCCACGTCGCTCTGCGCGAAGGTGCGGATGACCGCGCCGTGCAGCATGCGGCCCATCACCCGGGCGGTGTCCTTGATCGGCTCACCGCGCCCAAGCTGAATGTCGTTGGCCGCCAGAAACATCACGTCGCCCCCGAGTTCCCGGATGCCCACCTCGAAGGACACGCGGGTACGAGTGGAAGATTTGGAAAAAATGAGCGCCCAGCATTTGTGGCGAAGGGGATGGGCGGCGTGCCGACCCCGGGTGGCTTTCATCTCGCCCGCGAGCGCGACAATGCGTTCGATGTCCTCGCGGCTGAGGGATTCGATGGAGAGAAGATGCTTCACCCGAATCTCCATAGGGGAAAAAACTCCGCCTGTCCATAGGCGGAACAATCAGCCCGACCCATCCTACAGCGCCCGCCCGATACGGAGCAGCGCTTCGTCGATTTCTGCCGGACTGACATTGAGCGGAGGAAGCAGGCGCACCACGCGGTCACCTGCCGGAATGGTCAGGAGCCCGTCCGCCATCAACGCTTTCACCACATCAAGCGCCGCGACGCCGTCCACGAGTTCGATGCCGATCATCAGGCCCAGCGCGCGGACTTCGCGGATTTTGGGGCTTTGCAAAGCCAGCAGTCCATCGCGCAGACGCGTGCCGAGGCTGGTTGCAGATTCCACCAGTCCGTCGCGTTCGATGATCTCGAGCACTTTCAAGCCCGCGGCGCAGGAAACCGGATTACCGCCGTAGGTTGTTCCGTGCGTGCCAGGCCCGAGCAAGTCCGACAAGCCGCGCGAGGTGGAGGCCCAGAAGGCGCCCAGGGGGAATCCGTTGGCAATGCCCTTCGCCCAACTCACCCCATCGGGCATCACGTCGGGGGCGACACTTTTCCAGCCGCACCAATCCCCGGTGCGCCCGAGTCCGCATTGAATCTCATCAAACAGCAAAAGCAGATTGTGTTCGTCACAGATCTCCCGCAGTCCCCGCAAAAATTCCGCCGTGGCAATATGGATGCCGCCCTCGCCCTGGACCGGTTCGACCAGGATGGCGGCCGTTTTTGGACCCACGGCCGCGCGCACTGCGGCGAGGTCGCCGTAGGGCAGATGCACAAACCCTTCCAGCAAAGGCGAAAAGCCTTTTTTCACCTTTTCCTGAGCCGTGGCCGAGATGCCCGCCATGGTGCGGCCGTGGAAGGAATTTTGAAACGTAATCGTCTCATACCGTCCGGTCTCGCTGCCGAACTTGCGCGTGATTTTGATGAGCCCCTCGTTGGCCTCCGCCCCGCTGTTGCAGAAAAAAATCTTCCCCGGCCCGGTGATTTCGACCAGCCGTTTTGCCAGTTCGGCCTGCGGCTGGGTGCGGTAGAGGTTCGAGGTGTGGACCAGGGTGGAGGCCTGTTTGGTCACGGCGTCCGTCACTTCCGGATGGGCATGACCCAACGAACACACCGCAATGCCCGCGCCGAAATCCAGATACTCTCGCCCTGCAAAATCCCAGACCTTCCCGCCGGCTCCCCGGGCGATGTCCAGATCAAACCGCCCATAGGTCGGCATGACATATTCGTGATAGAGAGAAGTGAGCGTGCTCATGGAAGAACCGGGAGAAAACACCGCTCCGCCTGGATTGTAAAAAACATTCCGAAGTCAGGCGCGGCCCAAATACGCCGCCGCATTAAGGCTCGGGCGTCGGCGTGGGTTCCGGCGTCGGAGTGGGCTCGGGGGCTTTGGTGAAAGTCGACGTGGCAATTTCACTCGGATGCGGCCCGGAATACGCCTTTGCCTTGACGGTGGTTGTCTCGGTGAGGGTAAAGGCCTTCGAGTACGTCGGGGAAACGGTCGTGGGATCCGTTCCATCCACGGTGTAGAAAATTTTCGCCCCCGCCGTGGCGCAAGAAATCTTCACCCGCACCGAGGTGAGAAATTCGCCCGCTTCCGGTTTGATTTTGGGAGTGGCGACAAAATTGGGATTCGTGGCCGTGACCACATAAGGAACCGAGGCCGGCGGGCTGGGCGCGCGGCCGGTGGAGAAGGCCCGCGCTTTCACCGTGGCGGATGATCGGAGCACAAAGGGTTCCGTATAGGGATTCGAGGCCACGGTCGGATCTGTGCCATTAATCGTGTAGCGAATCATCGCGCCTGGGGTGGGGCAGGTCATAGTCACGGTGACCGTCAACGGATAGGTGCCGGCCGAAGGCGAAATCGCGGGGAGGGCCGTGGTGGTCAGCGCCGGAGTGATGGTATAGCGGGCCAGCGCGACAGTGCTCGGAGGGGTCTCCGGGACAAAGGTCCGGGCTTTGATGCTCCGGGACGCGTCCACGATAAACGGCCCCGTATAAATCTGGGATGATTCCGTCGGATCGGCCCCATTGGTCGTGTAGCGGGTCACGCCGGTTGTCCCCGTCTGGGTGATGCTGACAATGACCGTGCTCTGATAGTCGCCGGTCTCGGGCGTGATCACGGGTGCGACCGAGCTGCCCGCGGGAATGGGCGTGAGCAGAAAAGCCCGGGAGCGGATCGTTCCCGCCGCATTGCGATACCGGCCATCGCCGACGATAATCCCTGCGTCGTTGATGGAAAGGGCGCGGGTCAGTTCCGTGAACCCCGGCTCCGTCGTACCCGAGACGAGGGTCACGAGGGTGTTGAGATCGGTCATCACGCCGCTCTTGGAGAGAAACGCCCGATTCGCCGAAGTCCCCACGATTTGTCCGGCATTATTGATATCGTGGGCCACCGCACCGCCCCCGAGGCTGCCGAGGTTGGTGTAATTGCTGGTGGCGTGAAAAAACGCCTGGTCTTCGCCGTCTTCGGTGAGCCGATATACTCCCACGATCTCATTGGATCCATTGATGCCATTGGCCTCAAGGAAAACGGCGCCGGCGGGCTGTCCCAGATCCGTGAGGGTTTCTCCGGACGAGCGGAAAAGCCGCGCCCCGGAATTGCCTGCGATCACGCCCGAGTTGTTGATTGCTCCGGCCCGGCTGGTGCTTTGCCCGGGCAGTGTACCGAGGCTGTTCATGCGGTTGCCTGCGAACCGGAAGGCAATCCCTCCCGACTCTCCCACCACCACGGCACTGTTGTTCGCGGCGCTGGCGGTCGAGGACGCCGGGCCGGGAAGAAACCCGAGAGCGTCGAGTTTTCGTCCTTTCTGCAAAAACGCCTGGGAAACCGTTTCGGTGTTCTCCGTGCGGCTGGAAAACCCTGCCACCTGGCCGGAGTCGTTGACCGAAATCCCCTCGGAGCGGGCATAACGCTTCAGTACGCCGAGATCGGTCATTTTGCCGTCTGCGGTGAAAAGAAACGCCCGGGATTCCTCACCCGCCGAAGAAGTCCCGGCCGCGTCGCCCCGGGAATTGACCGACAGCGCGGCGCTGTTGTGGCTGGAGGACAGGGCGCCCAGATAGGTGATCGCGTAGGACTGCGCGGACACGTCCGCCGAAAAAAATGGGCTGAGAGAAAGCAGTCCAAAAGCGGCGGCCGAAAACGACTGGCAGCGGAGAGAGGTGTTCACGATTTCAGCCAGGGGGAAAGGTGTGCGTAATGGGACTCTGCAATTGTGACAAAATTGTCGCAATTGGTGTGTCGGCCCAAGGTGTTGCCGGGAACTCCCTTTTACTGGCCCTGCCGAGAAGGCGGAGGGGCCCCGAGAAGTTGCCTGACCACATCCTTGGCGAAATAGCAATCCGCTCCCGTCGGAATGAAATGCACCAGATCACAGACCGAGTCGCCGGCCGTGACCAGGTTGGGTTCCGTGTATCCGCCTTTGCGCACCTGGGGGAATCCCGCGGTGGCCATGAGGCCATTGCAGACGCAGACGCGGCCGGCCATGTCGGGGGCGGAACCGCCCTTGTTGAGATAGATGGTGGGGGGTTCGCCGGAGCAACGGTGGCCGAGTGCGCCGTCGGGTTTTTGATAAGCCTGTCGCAGATACCCCATGTCGCAAATGCGATTCCGTCCGGCACGCAGGGCGGGGACGGCGGCGGTGTTTTCCAGTTGGACGATCTTGAAGGGAAAGCCGGTGGGAGAGGCGAGGGGGTCGGTGAAAACCCCGAGCGTTCCCTCGCGGCAGCGGTCCACGACGCGGCGTTTGATGTCGGGATCAATGCCCGACTCTTCGCAGAACGCAAAGGGTGTTCCCACTTGAATCCCTGAGGCACCAAGTTCCAGCGCCTCGCGAAGTTTGTCGGGATGCCCATACGAACCGGCCAGCCAGAACGGCAGGCCGAGGGCGCGGATTTTTTCGAGGTCGGCAGCATCGCGTTCGCCATAGACCGGCTCGCCGTGTTCGCTCAGTTGCATCGTTCCGCGAGGCGGCGCGTTGTGTCCGCCGGCGGAGGGTCCCTCCACCACAAAGCCGTCCACTTTGCCATTGGCTTTGCGGGCCAGGGTGATCGCGAGGGTTGCCGACGAGATGACGGCGAGAAAGGGGGGGCGCTTGAGCGGCGGCACGCAGCCTTCGCAGAAATCCTGGGGATCAAATTCGGTCAGAAATTGCGCGCCAGGTTGGAGGTCCTGGACGTCGAGTTTCAGCGAGGTCCGTTCGCCCCGGGCCAGATCGTCGAGAATTCCCGGGATCATCCGCGGAATGCCCGCCCCCATCAGAACGCAGTCCACCCCGGCAAGCATGGCGCCAAAAAGCGAGGGCAGGGTGGGGAGCTGGATTTTCTCCAGAAGATTGATTCCCACGCGGCCGGAATGCCCTTCCTTGGCCAGGAACACCTCGGCAAAGTTGGCCAGGACGGTCAGTTCCAGCAGGGCTCTTGAGGGTTGCTGGGAAAAGATCGGCACCGGTTTGAAGGGCTGGTCCTTGGCTTTTCCATCCTTGAGGAAATACGTGTCCAAGACGCGTTCGGCCACGCCAGGGAGGGGGAAATGCGCCATGGCCCGTCGCATGTGACGGCCAGGGTCGCCCATTTGCAGGCGCCGGGCGAGCAGGGTATCCAGGCCCGTGGAGGAGACGACGCCCAGGCAGTCTAACAACGATGTCGCGCGGGCGAGTTGCCAACCGGACACGCCGACTCCCATCCCGCCCTGAATGATTTTGAAATGCATCACGGGAAACCTAATGCGTCAGACGCGGGAAGTTCTCCGCCCCTTGCCAAACTCTCCCCCTCGTTTGCGAAGCGGGCACCGAAGTCGCTCGGGGGCGGGCGTTATTCGCTTTGCGCGATACCCCTTGGTGGTCGGGCGAATTGCAAGACCAGCATCAGCACCAAGAGGACGGTGATGAGGAGATAAGCGCCCGAAAGAAGAAAAACCGGGCCGGGCGCGAGAGCGGGGGGATCCAGGCGGTTGGCCCGCACCATCAGGACGTGAAAAAGGGTGGCCCAGAGAAAATTCGCCGCCCCCAGAAAAAATGACCAGTCGAGAAGGATCCTGCATGCCTCCGGGTATTGCCGAGCAGAGCGCCAAAAATTCGCGTGCGGCACATTGAGCATCGAGGGCGGAAGATACCGGATGCCGAAACAGACTCCGATGACCAGAGCCGGGATGCCAAAGCCGATCAGCGTGACCGACCACAGATAGGAGCCGCGCGTCGTCCACCCATTGGGCTCACCGGACCCTCCGAAATGACTCGCCACCCGTTCAGGCAGCAACGGTGGGGAAAAGAAGACCGATCCCACAAAAAAGATCGCGCCGCCCATCAGAAGGAGGTTTGCCAGCCGGGAACGCATCGTTCTCTTCATGATGCAAGACTGGCACCCATCGGCAAAGACCTTCCTTTTCGCAAAAATTGCGCACCTTTGGCCAAGGGCTGCGAAGTGGGGGCCTCGCGGGTGGTGTGTGATGGGGGCATCATGAAATGCGCCACCCTCGATGCGAACGAAGCCGTCGCATCGGTCGCCTACCGCCTCAGCGAAACCATCGCGATTTATCCGATCACTCCGTCTTCGCCCATGGCGGAGTGGTGCGACGAATGGTCGGTCAAAAAGCGGCCGAACTTGTGGAACACGGTGCCCAGCCTGGTGGAGATGCAATCGGAGGCCGGAGTGGCGGGCGCGGTCCACGGGATGCTGCAGATGGGTTCGCTCACGACCACTTTTACCGCGTCGCAGGGTCTGTTGCTGATGATCCCGAATCTCTACAAAATCGCCGGCGAGCTGCTGCCCTTTTGTTTTCACGTCACGGCGCGCACCCTGGCCACCCATGCGTTGTCCATTTTTGGGGATCATTCGGATGTCATGGCCTGCCGACAAACCGGGGTCGCCCTGCTGGCTTCGAATTCCGTGCAGGAGGCGCAGGATCTGGCCTGTATTGCGCATTGCGCGACCCTCGCCAGTCGGGTGCCATTTTTGCATTTCTTCGACGGGTTCCGCACCTCGCATGAAATCGCGAAGATCGAGTTGCTGCCTGACGAAGTGCTTCGCGGAATGCTGAACGAGCGCAGCGTGGCGGCGTTTCGTGCCCGCGCGCTTTCGCCGGACCATCCCATGATCCGCGGCACGGCGCAGAATCCCGATGTCTTTTTCCAGGCCCGGGAGGCGGCGAATCGCTATTACGAACGCCTGCCCGAAGTGGTGCAGCAGTTGATGGATCGGTTTGCCTCGCTGACCGGGCGGGAATATGGACTCTTCGACTACGAGGGCCATCCGCGGCCCGACCGCGTGATCGTGGCCATGGGATCCGGCGCGGAGACCGCGGTGGAAACGGCCCGCGAACTGATCGCCCGCGGCGAGCATGTCGGGGTGGTCAAGGTGCGGCTCTACCGGCCGTTTTCGGTGACCGATTTTATCAACGCCTTGCCGGACTCGGTGCGCAGCATTGCAGTGCTCGACCGGACGAAGGAGCCCGGGGCCATTGGCGAGCCCTTGTATCTCGACGTGATTGCCGCGCTGGCGGAAGCCCGTGCGGCGGGGTTTTCGGAATTCGAAGTCGAGCCGGTGGTGATTGGCGGACGCTACGGGTTGTCCTCGAAAGAATTTGATCCCGCGATGGCGAAGGCGGTTTTTGACGAATTGAAAAAAGAACGGCCGCACCGGCATTTCACCGTGGGAATCACGGATGATGTGACCGGGCTCTCGCTGGTGGTCGATCCCGCCTTCGAAATCGAAAGCCCCGATGTGGTGCGGGCGGTGTTTTTCGGGCTGGGGTCCGACGGCACCGTTGGTGCGAACAAAAACTCGATCAAGATCATCGGGGAGGAGACCCCGAATTACGCGCAGGGGTATTTTGTGTACGATTCGAAAAAATCCGGAGCGATGACGATTTCGCACCTGCGGTTTGGTCCGCGCCCGATTGCCTCGCATTATCTCATCACCCGCGCGAATTTTGTCGCCTGCCACCATTTTCATTTCCTCGGGTTGTATGACGTATTCGGGTACGCAGACACGGGTGCGACTGTGTTACTCAATACCGCGTTTTCGCCTGATAAAGTCTGGGATCAACTGCCGGCCGGGGCACGCGAGCAGATCCGCGAGAAAGGGTTGAAGTGTTATGTGATCGACGCCTCCAAGGTCGCGCAGGAATGCGGCATGCGCGGGCGGATCAATACGATCATGCAGACGTGCTTTTTTGCGCTGTCCGGCGTGCTGCCGCGTGAGGAGGCCATTGCGAAAATCAAGGATGCGATCCGCAAGAGCTACGCCCGCAAGGGCGATCAGGTCGTGCAGCAGAACTTTGCCGCGGTCGTTCAAACGCTGGCCGCGCTGCACGAAATTGTCATTCCCGCCGGGGACCCTGCGGCGGTCGTGCTGGCGGGGGCCCTGCCGGACGACGCGCCCGACTTTGTGAAGCGTGTCACCGCGATGATGCTGGCCGGCAAGGGAGACTTGCTGCCGGTGAGTGCCTTTCCGGTGGATGGAACCTGGCCGACCGGGACGTCCCAATGGGAGAAGCGAAACATCGCGGACGTCATTCCCGTTTGGGAACCGGACCTTTGCATCCAGTGCAACAAATGTTCGCTGGTCTGCCCGCACGCCTGCATCCGGCCGAAATTTTACGAACCCAAATTCCTCGACACTGCACCGGCGGAGTTTCTTTCGGCGCCCTTCCGGTCGCAGGATTTTCCCGGTCAGAAATACACCCTGCAAGTGGCGCCGGAGGACTGCACGGGCTGCACGCTGTGCGTCCAGGTGTGTCCGGTGAAGGACAAAACCAACCCGCGTCGCAAGGCGATCAATATGGCCCCGCAACCCCCGCTGCGGGAGACGGAGCGGCGGAATTACGAGTTTTTCCTCAGTCTGCCCAATCCCGACCGTGCCAGCCTGCGCGCCGAGGTGAAGAGCAGTCAGGTTTTTGAGCCGCTCTTTGAATACTCCGGCGCGTGTGCCGGGTGCGGCGAGACCCCGTATTTGAAGCTGTTGACCCAGCTCTACGGTGATCGCGCGGTGATCGCCAACGCCACCGGCTGTTCCTCCATCTTCGGGGGCAATCTTCCCACCACCCCTTACACCACCAATGCCAGCGGGCGCGGCCCGGCGTGGTCGAACTCGCTCTTCGAAGATAATGCCGAATACGGTCTGGGGATGCGGTTCGCCCTTGATAAGCAGGAGGAGGCCGCGCGCGAGTTGCTGCGGGAGGTCGCGCCGCAGGTGGGCGATGGATTGGTCGCCGAGATCCTCGGGGCCGATCAGCACACTGAGGCCGGCATCGCCGCCCAGCGTGAGCGCATCGCTCAACTCAAACAAAGGCTCGTGCGATTGGATGAACCCGCCGCCCGACGGCTGGCCGCGCTGGCCGATGCCCTGGTGCGCAAAAGCGTCTGGATCGTCGGTGGCGACGGTTGGGCGTATGACATCGGCTTCGGTGGACTTGATCACGTCTTTTCCCTCGGCCGTGATGTCAACATCCTCGTGCTCGACACCGAAGTCTATTCCAACACGGGCGGTCAGTCGTCGAAATCCACCCCGCTGGGCGCGAGCGCGAAGTTTGCGGTCGCGGGCAAGACGCGGCCCAAGAAGGACCTCGGGTTGATGGCCATGAGTTATGGATCGGTATATGTGGGGCGCGTGGCGATGGGCGCAAAGGATTCCCAGACGCTCAAGGTGTTCGAAGAGGCGGAAAGTTACCCCGGCACGTCGCTGATCATCGCCTACAGCCATTGTATCGCGCATGGCTATGCCATGCATCAGGGGCTCGATCAGCAGAAGCTGGCGGTGGATTCCGGCACCTGGCCGCTCTATCGTTTTGATCCCCGTCGCGCCGACCAGGGGAAACCCGCCCTGCAGTTGGACAGCGGGGCGCCGAAGGTTCCGGTTGCCCGCTACCTCGCCAACGAACTGCGTTTTCGCATCATCGAAAAATCCGATCCCGTGCGTTTTAAAGACCTGCAGGCCGCGTCCCAGCAGGAAGCCGATCACCATTGGAAGGTCCTCCAGCAGATGGCGGGACTGACCGAACAACCCGCCCCCGTCTCATGAACCTGAAAACCACGTACCTCGGGCTCACGCTCAAAAACCCTCTCATGCCGGGGGCCTCCCCGATGGTGGACAATCTTGACCTCGTCCGCCGTCTGGAGGACGCGGGGGCGTCCGCCATCGTGATGCATTCGCTTTTCGAAGAGCAAATCACCCTGGAGGAAAGGGCTTATGAAACGCACGTCGCCAGCCACGAAAACTCCTTTAGTGAGGCGATGTCGTTTCTCACCGAGCCCGACGACTACGCGCTCACGCCGGATCAATATCTGGAGCAACTGCGACGGGTGAAGGAGGCGGTGGAAGTTCCGGTGATTGCTTCGCTTAATGGCGCCACTCCAGGGGGCTGGGCGGGATACGCGGCGCATCTGGAGAGCACCGGGGTCGATGCCATCGAATTGAACTATTATGATATCGCGACCGATCCCCAGCGCTCCGCGCGTTCGGTGGAAAGTGATGCCCTGCAGATGCTCCGGTTTGTGCGCAAAAGCGTCTCGCTGCCCATCGCGTTGAAAATCTCGCCCTTCTTTTCGTCCCTTCCCAACTTCGTGCAGCGCGCCGCCGACTCCGGGGCCAATGGGATCGTGATGTTCAACCGGTTTTATCAACCCGACCTCGATATCGAAAACCTCGAGGTGCTCCCGACGTTGCAGTTGTCCGACCGGTCGGAACTGCGTCTGCGTCTGCGCTGGCTGGCCATTCTGCACGGCGTGGCGGATCTTTCCTTCGCCGCCAGCGGAGGGGTGCATACCAGCGAGGATGCGGTCAAGGCGATCATGGCCGGGGCGGACGTGGTGCAGTTGGTTTCGGCCCTGCTGAAACGCGGGCCCGAGTGGCTGGGCACGGTCCTGGAGGGTGTGGTGCGCTGGATGGACGAACACGAGTATGCCTCTCTGGAGCAACTGCGCGGCTCGCTGAGCCTGGCGCACTGCCCGGATCCCGCCGCGTTTGAGCGCGCTAATTACATGCGGATTTTGCAGGGGTGGAGGGTATAACGATCACATGGCCCGGGAGATTCTCATCATCAATTGCGGCAGTTCCTCGCTGAAATTTGCCCTGCTCGACGGCGGCGTTTTTCTCGCCGAGGGTATCTTCGAACGCCTGGGACGCCCGGAGGCCAGCGGTCGGTGGAAAATCCAGGGAGAGACGGGCTCCGCGGAATACCCCCATGCCACCCATCAGGCCGCGCTGGCGGCGGCGGTGGAGCTATTAGAGGATCGCCTCGGCAGGCCCCTTCCCGTCAAGGGGGTGGGCCATCGCGTGGTGCACGGCGGGGAATTTTTTAGCGAAGCCACGCTGATTAATCACGATGTCCTGTCCAAGATCGAACTCTGCCGCGATCTCGCCCCGCTGCACAATCCGGCCCACGCCCTCGGCATCCGGCTGGCGCGGAAGTTTTTTCCCGAGGTGCCGCACGTCGCGGTGTTCGACACCGCCTTCCACCAAAGCATGCCCGAGCATGCCTGGATGTATGCCCTGCCGTTGGAGATGTACAAACGCTACGCGGTGAGGCGCTACGGGGCCCACGGGACGAGTCATGCCTACGTGGCGGCGCAGGCGGCGGAAATGCTGGGCCGCCCGCTGACCGATCTGCACCTCATCACCGCGCACCTGGGCAATGGATGCAGCGCCTGTGCGGTGCGGGAGGGTCGGAGTGCCGACACCACGATGGGACTCACGCCGCTGGAAGGCCTGATGATGGGCACGCGGAGTGGCGATGTGGATCCAAACATCTTTCCCTACCTGCGCCGCGTCTCCGGAATGCCCTTTGAAGAAGTCGCCCGCATGCTCAATCATAAGAGCGGACTCATGGGGGTCTCCGGGGTGAGCAATGACATGCGGGCCGTTCTTCAAGCGTCAGGTGAAGGGTACCGTCAGGCCACCCAAGCGGTGGATTTGTTTTGTTACCGGCTAGCGAAAGGCTTGCTGGGCATGGCGGCCGGTCTGGACCGCGTGGATGCCCTGGTTTTCACCGGAGGCATTGGCGAAAATAACTCCTTCGTCCGCGCCCGGACCCTGCAGCACCTGCAAATCCTTCGTCCCGAACTGGACGACACCCGCAATGCCCAGCACGGCCGGAGTTCGCAGGGACGGATCACCTCGGACGCCTCTCCTCTTACCGGCCTGGTTGTGCCCACCAGCGAAGAACGGGCCATCGCGCTGCAGACAGAACCCTTTTTGAAATGAAATCCATGAAACGCACCTTCTTCCTTGCCCCAATCTCTCGCGGCGCCGGGCTCACTTCCGTCTCCCTCGGTCTCCTGCGCTCCCTCGAACGCCGGGGTCTGCGCGTTGGCTTCTTCAAACCCGTCGGGCAGTCTGGCGCGACCGATCACGGTCCCGAACGCTCGACGCATTTTGTGCGTGCCACCACCGCGCTCCGGCCGGTGGACCCGATCCCGCTGGCTGATGCGGTGGGGATGATGGGCGTGTCGGATGACTTGATGCGACGAGTGATGAAAAACTTCCACCAGTCGGCCGGCGACGCGGACATGGTGATTGTCGAGGGACTGGTTGCGACGATGGAGGATCCTTTTATCGGGCCGCTGAATGCCGAGCTCATTCGCACTCTGGGCGCAGAAGTTTTGCTGGTCGCCAGTGCGGCTGAGGGGCTTGGTCCCGCCCTGGTCGGGCAGATCGAGTTTGCCATGCGCGCATATGCCAACGGTTCGGAATCGCGGGTGGTGGGTTGCATCCTGAATCGCCTGCCGCTCGACGATGGGGAGTCCGTCTATAAGGCCACGGATCGCTGCCGGGAGCTGTATCAGGCGCTGGGAGACGCGTTGCCGGAATTGGTCGCGGTCATTCCCGAAAATGAAAAGCTCACCCAATTCCGGACCCGGGACGTGGTTCGTCACCTCCACGCCGAGGTGCTTTCGGCGGGACAGATGGATCATCGCCGGGTGCGGGAGATTCATCTCCTGGCCCGTAAGGTGCCGAACATGATGCACACGTTTCGTCCGGGAAATATTCTGGTGACTCCGGCCGATCGCGACGATGTCCTGATGGCGGCGGCGATGGCGGCGGTGAGTGACATTCCGATTGCGGGACTGGTGCTGACCGGTGACACGGAGATGGACGAACGGGTGTTTGCCCTGTGTCGTCCCGGTTGGGCGACCGGCCTGCCGGTCCTTCGCGTCCGGACGAATTCTTATGACACGGCGACGCGCCTGAACGCCATGAGCGGCGAGGTCCCGGTGGACGATCTGCAGCGGATCGAAGGGGTGATGAATTTTGTCTCCGAGCACATTGATCCGGGATGGATCGAAGAACGCAGCAAGCGCGAGTTGGAAACGCGTCTCTCTCCCGCGGCCTTTTGTTTTCGCCTCACGGAAAAAGCCCGGGCGCTCCACAAACGCATCATTCTTCCCGAGGGCAGTGAGCCGCGCACCATCCGGGCCGCGGCGATCTGCGCGACCCGCGGCATCGCCCGTTGTGTGCTGCTCGGCGATCCCGCGGAAATTCACCGCGTGGCGGCTGCGCAGGAAATCGACCTCCCGGAAGGCGTCGAAGTGATGGATGCCGGGGCGGTGCGCGCCAACTACATCGAACCCATGGTGCAGTTGCGGAAACACAAAAACCTCTCGCCCCAGGCGGCGGCTTCGCAGTTGGAGGATGACGTTGTTCTCGGGACCATGATGCTCGCCCAGGGGGAGGTGGACGGCTTGGTTTCGGGGGCGGTTCACTCGTCCGCCAGCACGGTGCGCCCGGCCCTGCAACTGATCAAAACCAAGCCCGGAGTGACAGCGGTGTCATCGATCTTTTTCATGTGCCTCCCCGATCAGGCGGTAGTCTATGGGGACTGCGCGGTGTTGCAGGATCCCGATGCCGCCACACTGGCGGAGGTGGCCATCCTCAGTGCGGAATCGGCCCGGCAGTTCGGCATCCCCCCACGGGTGGCGATGATCTCCTACTCGACCGGCCTGAGCGGAACGGGGGCGGACGTCGATAAAGTGCGCGAAGCGACCCGGCTGGCCAAGGAGCAGTGTCCTGATCTGGTGATCGACGGTCCGCTGCAATACGATGCGGCGGCCATTGCGGATGTGGCGCAAAAGAAGGCGCCGGACAGTCCGGTGGCGGGCCGCGCCACGGTCTTTGTCTTTCCTGATCTTAATACGGGGAACACCACCTATAAGGCGGTGCAGCGAAGCGCCAATGTCATTTCCATTGGTCCGATGTTGCAGGGGCTGCGTCGGCCGGTGAACGACCTCTCCCGCGGCGCCTTGGTTGAGGACATTGTCTATACCATCGCGCTCACCGCCATCCAGGCCGCGCAGCCCTAACTTAGGAAAGGCAATCTGATGAGCGACAACCCCGATGCCAACCGGCGCACCGTGACGCCGGACCAGCGCTGGCTTTTGGATGTGCCCCGTAACCTGCCGGTGTGCGTGCGAAAACGGGGTGGCAAAATCCAGGCCTTCGAGGCGGGAAAATTGGTGCGGGTTCTGGAAAGCAGCGGGCGGGCGAGTGGGGAGTTCGGCGCGGACGAGGCGGCATCCCTGGGCGAGCTGGTGCTGCGGCGGCTGGCCGTCTCCCATCGTGTGCGCGTGGTGGCCGCGGAGGAACTACAGCGCCTGGTCGAAGAGGTGCTGGCGGCGGGTGGATTTATGGGAGCCGTGCGTGCCTCGATTGCCTGCGGGGAGCGGCGGCGGGCTCTGCGCCAGCGTGGGCTGGCGCTGGTCAATGCGGTGGCCTCCGTGCAGGAATATGTCGGACGCAGCGACTGGCGGGTGCAGGCTAATGCCAACCAGGGGTATTCGCTGGGAGGAATGATCCTAAGTGTGGCCGGCAAAGTGACGGCGAACTACTGGCTGAGTGAAATTTACCCCGAAGAAATCGGCGAGGCCCACCGCGAGGGGGATTTTCACATTCACGACCTCGACATGTTCTCCGGCTACTGTGCGGGCTGGTCTTTGCGCGCCCTCCTTGCGGAAGGATTTAATGGCGTGCCGAACAAAGTGGAGTCCGGGCCGCCGCGGAGGCTGCGCACGGCGCTTGGGCAGATGGTGAATTTCCTGGGCACGTTGCAAAATGAATGGGCGGGTGCGCAGGCCTTCAGTTCCTTCGATACCTATCTTGCGCCCTATGTGCGCATCGAGGGACTCACCTATGACGACGTGCGGCAGAACATGCAGGAGTTTGTTTTTAACCTCAATGTCCCTTCGCGCTGGGGCACGCAGACACCCTTCACCAATCTGACCTTCGATCTTTCCTGTCCGGAGGATCTGCGGACCCAACACCCGGTGATTGCGGGCAAAAATGCGCCCTTCACCTATGGGGATCTGCAGCAGGAGATGGACATGCTGAACCGCGCCTATCTGGAAGTGATGATGGCGGGTGACGCGCGGGAACGGGTCTTCACGTTTCCCATTCCGACCTACAATGTGACGGAGGATTTTCCTTGGGAGGGACCGAATAGCGACCTGCTCTTCGAGATGACTGCCAAGTATGGGCTGCCGTATTTTCAGAATTTTCTGAACTCCGACCTGCACCCCGGGATGGTTCGTTCCATGTGTTGCCGGCTGCAGCTCGACCTGCGCGAACTCCTCAAGCGGGGTAACGGACTCTTTGGTTCGGCCGAGCAGACGGGCTCGATTGGCGTGGTGACGATCAATGCGGCGCGTCTCGGTTACCTGTATTCGGGCGTCGAAGCGGCCCTGTTCGAACAGTTGGACCGGCTGATGGGCATGGCGAGGGATAGCCTCGAGCGGAAACGGCGCGTGATCCAGGAGCAAATGGACAACGGGCTTTTTCCCTTCACGCGGCGGTATCTGGGCACCCTGCGCAACCATTTTTCCACGGTGGGAATCAACGGCGTCAACGAATGCATTCTCAATTTCACCGGCGGCGCAGAAAATATTGCCACGCCCTGGGGCAGGGATTTTGCCCTGAGGATCCTTGCCCACATGAGGGCGGGGATGGTGAGGTTTCAGGAGGAAACCGGGCATCTGTATAATTTGGAAGCGTCGCCGGCGGAGGGGGCGACCTACCGGTTTGCACGGGCGGACCGGCAGAAGTTTCCGGGCATCCTTCAAGCCGGAACGCCGGAGGCCCCGTATTACACGAATTCGACGCAACTGCCGGTGGGTTGGACCGATGATCCCATTGCCGCGCTGGCGCATCAGGAGGACCTGCAACGGCAATACACCGGAGGCACGGTTTTTCATCTTTACATGAATGAGCGGATTTCGAGCAGTCGGGCCTGCCGGGAAGTCGTGCGGCGTTTGCTCACGCGCTTCCGCGTTCCTTACATCACCATCACTCCCACGTTCTCCATCTGCCCCGCTCACGGCTATCTGGCCGGGGAGCATCCGTTCTGCCCGCGATGCGACGCCGAGCGGCTGCAGGCCAAACAACTCGCGGCCGTCGCGTAAATCTTATGAAAACCGCCATCAAACTCGAAGACCACGAACGCCAGCCCTGTGAGGTCTGGACACGCGTGATGGGCTACCATCGGCCCGTCTCGCAATTTAACGCCGGCAAACGCAGCGAACACGCCGAGCGTCTGTCCTATCGGGAATGTGTCGACGACGCGAAACGGGAGGAGGGGCAGAATTGAACCCGATCTCGATTGGAGGCCTCGCGGCGTTCACTACGGTAGACTATCCGGATCACCTTGCCGCGGTCATCTTTTGCCAGGGATGTCCGTGGCGTTGTGGGTATTGTCATAATTCGCACCTGCAGGCCTGCCGTTCGGCGGTCGCCACCCGCTGGAGCTGGTCGCGGGTGAAGGCGTTTTTGAAAGACCGCACGGGACTGTTGGAAGCGGTGGTATTCAGCGGCGGAGAGCCCACCTTGCAGGCGGGGCTGGGTCAGGCCATGCGGGAGGTGCGCGACTTGGGATTTAAAATCGGGCTCCACACCGCGGGAATCTTTCCCGAGCGTTTGCAGGCCGTGCTGCCCCTGGTGGACTGGGTGGGCCTGGATATCAAAGCGCCCTTTGACGATCGCTACGATCGCGTAACAGGACGCCCGGGATGCGCGGCGCGGGTGGAACGTTCCCTCGAAATCGTGGTGGCTTCCGGCGTGGCGCACCAGCTCCGCACGACGATTCATCCGGACCTGCTCGGGCCCGGGGACTGTGCGCGCATTCAGCGGGACCTTTTGCAGCGCCGGGCCTCGCCGCCGGTCTGGCAGCCGTACCGTCCTCGTCCGCTGGAATCCTCGCAGTCTGCGGCTCGCCGCATGGCTTACGCGGGAAGGTAGCCCAGGGCGAGTTTGCGAAAATCCTCCAACTGCGCGGCTTCCCAGGCTTTGTCTTTGCCGAGTTCCGCCGCCAGAATAGCCGCGGTTTCCGGGGCCATTTCGAGCGCGGCCTGGGCATCCAGGAGGAGGGCGCGGGTGCGGCGGGAGAGGACATCTTCCACCGTGCGGGCCATTTCGAAACGCACCGCCCACTGCACATTGGCCTTGGTGTAGGGCAGGCGGTGGTGGAGGCGGACGTCGGCCCCGAGTTGCTCGAGTTTCGGCGCGTCCGATCCGTAAACCGCGTAGGCGGCGGGAAGCGGGGCGGCGTGCGGGCTGCGGTAGCCGTGCAGTTGCAGGGTCTCGGTGGAGCAGGATGTTTCCGGAAGGCCGCCGATGAGCGTCGCATGATTCAGGGTGTCCTCGGCCATCTTGCGGTAGGTGGTCCACTTTCCGCCCACGATGGTGACGAGGCCGGAATCGGAGACAAGCACCTCGTGGTTCCGGGAAATGGCTTTCGTCGCGCCGCCGTCCTTGCCGGGCTTGCGGACGAGCGGGCGCTGACCGGCGAAAATGCTCAGGATGTCTTCTTTTTTGGGATCACGGGCGAGATAGCGCGCGGCGTTGCGTAGGATGAAGCCAATTTCTTCGTCGAGTGCGCGGGGCTCGAGTTCCGCTTTATCCATCGCGGTGTCGGTGGTGCCAACGAGAACTTTGTCATGCCAGGGAATGACAAAAAGAACGCGTCCGTCGTCGGTGTGCGGCACCATGATGGCAGAATCCCCCTGGAGAAAGGTCCGGTCAAAAACCAGGTGAACGCCCTGACTGGGCTGGACCGCGCGCGCGACGGTGGGTTCGTCCATCAGACGGATGTCATCGGCGAAAATCCCGGTGGCGTTGATGATCACCCGGGCCTTGAGTTCGTGGGTCTGTCCGGTCTCCTCATCGCGGCAGGTGAGGCCGCTGGTCATGCCCTCGGATTTGGTCAGGCCGGTGACAGAGGTGTAGTTGAGGAGGGTCGCGCCATGGTCGGCGGCGGTCTGCGCCAGGGTAATGGCGAGGCGGGAATCGTCAAACTGGCCGTCGAAATACTCCACACCACCCAAAAGATTTTCCGGTTCGATATTCGGAATGCGGCGAATGGTTTCTTCGCGCGAGAGAATTTTCGACGGAGAGAGGTTTAGTTTTCCGGCGAGGGCATCATAAACTTTCATCCCGATGCCGAAGAACGGGCCTTCCCACCATTTGTAGCGTGGGACGATAAAAGAGAGATGGTGGACGATGTGCGGGGCGTTGCGATGCAGCAGGCCGCGTTCGCGCAGGGCTTCGAGGACCAGCGGGATGTCGCCTTGTTCGAGGTAACGCACGCCGCCGTGGACGAGTTTTGTGCTGCGGCTGGAGGTGCCTTTGCAGAAGTCGTGGGCTTCCAGCAGGAGGGTCTTGAGACCCCGGGTGGCTGAGTCCACGGCGACGCCGAGGCCGGTGGCGCCTCCGCCGATGATGATGACGTCCCAGGCCGTTTCGGTGGTGAGACGTTGGAGCATTTGTTCGCGGTTCATAAGGAAGAGTTCACCACTAATGAACACTAAGAATCACTAATGGGAAGAGGTGTTGGGGTTTAGGCGCTGTATCGGGCTGGCCGAATTTCCAGTTTTTGGGAAAAGTAGGGGTTAGTCTTCCGTCCAATTTTTGGCGCGTTTGACGGCTTTGCGCCATTGTTTGAGCTGGGTGCTGCGTTCCTTCTTGGTGGTCGAGGGGCGGAAGATGCGTTCGACGGTGCGGATGTCAGCGAGTTCGTCGGTATTTTTCCAGAGGCCCACCCCGAGTCCCGCGAGCATGGCGGCGCCGAGGGCGGTGGTTTCGACATTATGGGGACGTTCGACTTTCACCCCGATGGAGTCGGCCTGGATTTGCATGAGGAGGTTGCTGGCGGCAGCTCCGCCGTCCACGCGCAGGGTGGTGATCCGGCGGCCGGAATCTTTTTCCATGGCGGCAAGGAGGTCGGTCACCTGCCAGGCGATGCCCTCGAGGGTGGCGCGGGCGAGGTGGGCGGCGGTCGTTCCCCGGGTGATGCCGAGCAGCGCGCCGCGCGCGGTGGAATCCCAATAGGGTGCTCCGAGGCCAGTGAAGGCGGGCACGAGCATCACGCCGCCGGAATCGGTGACCTCGGCGGCAAGGTCGTTCACCTCGGGCGCACTGCGGATGATTTTGAGGCCATCGCGCAGCCACTGGATGGCGGCCCCGCCGACAAAAACACTGCCCTCGACCGCGTATTGGGTGGGGGCGTCGCCGATTTTCCACGCCACCGTCGTGAGGAGGCGATTCTGGCTGGCGACGGGTTCGGGTCCGGTGAAAACCAGCATGAAACAGCCCGTGCCGTAGGTGCATTTCACCAGGCCGGGGGTGGTGCAGAGTTGGCCGAAGAGCGCGGACTGCTGGTCGCCCGCCGCGCCGCAGATTGGGATGGTTCCGCCAAAAAGTCCGGTGTCCCCGAAGTGACCGCTGCTCGGCACGATGCGGGGGAGGATGGCCAGGGGAATGTCGAAGAGGGCGAGGAGCTCCCGGTCCCACTCACTGCTATGAATGTTCATTAGCATGGTGCGCGAGGCGTTGCTGATATCGGTGACGTGTTCCCGGCCCTCGGTGAGTTTGAAAATGAGCCAGGAGTCGATGGTGCCGGCGGCAAGTTCGCCGGCTTCAGCGCAGGCGCGCGCGTTGGGGATTTCGCGGAGGAGCCAGTGGAGTTTGCTGGCGGAAAAATACGGGTCGAGGAGCAGTCCGGCCTTTTGCTGAATGAGAGGTTCCTTGCCCGCCTCGCGCAGGGCGCTGAGATACTCGGACGTGCGGCGATCCTGCCAGACGAGAGCCGGGGCGAGGGGTTCGCCGGTTTTGCGGTCCCAGACAACGATGGTTTCGCGCTGGTTGGTGATGCCGATGGCGGCGATTTCCGGGGACCCGGATTTCTGGATGGCCTGCCGGGCGGTATCGAGGACGGACTGCCAGATTTCGGTCGCGTCGTGTTCCACCCATCCGGGTTTGGGAAAACTTTGGGCGAACTCTTTTTGGGCACTGGCCACGGGACGGCATTGGGCGTCGTAAACGATGGCGCGCGAACTGGTCGTGCCCTGGTCGAGGGAGAGGAGGTGTTTCATGGGCGGAGAGGAGGATTTTACAGAAGGAAACGAAGGTAACGAAGGCTGGAAAGATACTCTTTGTTTCCTTAGTTATCTTCTGTTCAAAAATCTGTTTTTGTTGGTGGTGTTAGTATTTTCCGAGGGCGAGGTAGAGGGCGGCGGCGCTGGCGGCTCCGGCGAGGGGAGCCAGGATGGGGACCCAGGAATACGCCCAGTCGCTGTGGGATTTTCCCGCGATGGGGAGAAGAAAATGGGCGAGGCGCGGACCGAAGTCGCGGGCGGGATTGATGGCGTAGCCGGTCGGTCCGCCCAGGGATAGGCCAATGGCCCAGACCAGCAGGGCGACGGGGATGGCACCGAGGGCGCCGAGATCGATGGGAATGGATGCCGCGCTGAGAGGGTCTTCCACGGCGCCCTTGATCGTGAGCACACCCAAAATAAAGACGAACGTCGCAATGAATTCGCAGAGGAAGTTCGCGGGCGCGCTTCGGATGGCGGGGGCGGTGCAAAAAACGGCCCGCTTCGCGTCGGCGTCCTCGGTTTCTTTCCAATGGGGCAGATAGGCCAGCCAGACAACGATGCCGCCGGCGAAGGCCCCCAGGATTTGCGCGACGATGTATCCTGGCACCAGCGACCAAGAAAACGCCCCGGTGATGGCGAGAGCCACCGACACGGCGGGATTAAGGTGCGCGCCGCTGATGCGGGCGGTGGCGAAGACAGCGACAAAGACCGCGAAGGCCCAACCCGCCGATATGACGATCCATCCGGAGTTCTGGCCCTTCGATTTGGCCAGCACGACGTTGGCCACGACGCCATCTCCGAGCACGATCAATAGAGCCGTGCCGAGGAACTCAGCGGTCAGGGGGGACACAACATGAGCATAACGGACATGGCCGGAATGTCGAGCCCGGGAAAAATTGGCTGGCAATCCCGGATGGACTTTCATAACCGGGAAACCATCGACGAATTATGAGCAAGTTTCCTGTCGGAATTATCGGGTGTGGCAACATCAGCAAAATCTACGCCGAGGCGGGCAAGAAGTTCGCAGATCTCGACATTGTTGCCTGTGCTGACCTGGAAGTCAGCCGCGCTGAGGCCCTCGCCTCCGAGCACGGTATCCCCAAAGTGCTCACGGTGGAGGAGCTGCTTTCTTCCTCCGACGTTAAATTGGTGATTAATCTGACCGTGCCAGCCGCCCATGGCGAGATCGCCACCCGGGCGATCAAAAAGGGGAAACACGTTTACAATGAAAAGCCGCTGACGCTGCGCCGCCGCGAGGCCCGGGAGATGATCGGGTTGGCGCGGGAAAAAAAGGTCCGCATCGGCTGTGCGCCGGACACGTTTCTGGGGGGGGGCCTCCAAACCTGCCGGAAGCTGATCGACTCAGGGGCCATCGGCGTGCCGGTGGGCGGCACGGGGTTCATGCTCAGCCGCGGGCCGGAGAGCTGGCACCCCAACCCCGAGTTTTTTTATAAAAAAGGCGCGGGTCCGCTTTTTGACATGGGGCCGTATTATCTCACCGCTTTCACCACCTTGCTGGGTCCGGTCGGTCGCGTGAGTGGCGCGGCCCGGATGAGCTTCAAGGAACGTCAGATCACCAGCCAGCCCCTCGCCGGTTCGAACATCACGGTGGAGGTGCCCACTTTTGTGACCGGCGTGCTGGAGTTCGATTCCGGTCCGGTGGTGACCCTCACGACCAGTTTCGATGTCGTAGGATCCCAGTTTCGCAACATTGAGATTTACGGCTCGGAGGGCACGCTGGTCGTGCCCGATCCCAACACTTTTAACGGGCCAATTCTCCTCCGGAAGCGCGATGAGACCGAGTGGCGCGAGATGCCGAGCGAATTCGGCTACACCGAAAACAGCCGCGGGCTGGGGGTGGCGGACATGGTCAACGCCATCGTCAACGGGCGGGAACACCGCGCCAACGAGCGGGTGGCTTTTCACGTTCTTGATCTGATGCATTCCATCGTGGATTCCGCCGAGGCGGGCCGCCGGGTGGAACTGGCCAGTTCCATGAGCCGACCTGAACCGCTCCCCCCGGGACTCGCGCCCGGGAGGGTGGCTCTTTAAGTTCCGGCCCCGGCGGGTGGAAAAAGGAACTCTTAAAAAGCCTCGCGATAGAGCGCGGTGATTTCGTCGCGGGTGGGAACCCGGGGATTGTTGGCTGGGCTACCCGAGGCGAGGGCATCGTCGGCCATCCGTTCCACGTTCGTTTCGAAAATTTCCCGCGTGACCCCGTGGCATTCGGAAAGTCGGGGAATCTCCAGCGTGCGATTAAAGTGCTCGAGCCAGACGATGAGCGCCGCGCAGGCCTCGGTATCCGAATGCGTGTTCTCCGCGCATCCCACGGTCCTGGCAAGGGTCGCGTATCTCTGGGGGCTGGCGTTGGCGGAAAACCGGGTTACGGCCGGAAGCAAAACGGCATTGGAAAGCCCGTGAGGCAGATGAAACACCGCGCCGATCGGGCGGCTCATGCCGTGGACGAGGGCAACGCTGCTGTTGGAAAACGCCATGCCGCCGAGGGTCGCAGAGATCATCATGCCTTCGCGGGCAGCGTGATTTCCGGGCTCTCGCCAGGCTGTTTCCAGATGCGTCGCGGCCAGCGCCACGCACTGGAGGGCGAGGGGATCGGTGAAGGCGTTTGCCTTGCGGGACACGTAGGCTTCGATGCCATGAGTCAGCGTGTCCACCCCCACCGCGGCGGTCAGCATTTTCGGCATGCCCAGGCTGAGTTCGTAGTCCACCAAGGCGGCCGCCGGCAGCAACGGGGCGCTGAGCATCATCATTTTCACCCCCCGTTGGGTATCGGTGATCACCGCGACCTTGGTGGCCTCGCTTCCCGTGCCGGCCGTGGTGGGCAGCACGATGAGCGGCAGCCCCGCCCGCGGAATTTTGTGGAGACCCATGTATTCCGGCAGTGGGTCCTGATTTCGCGGACGAATGGCGATGACCTTGGCGACATCAATCGGGGACCCTCCGCCCAGGGCCACCACGATGTCCGATCCATGGGCCTCCAGCGCGACGACTCCCTGGGCAACGTTTTCGTCGGTTGGGTCCGGTTGAACTTCGGCAAAAATTGCGACATCGAGGCCCGTGGAGCGCAGGAGGGAGGAAATCTCTGCGGCCCTGCCGAGCTGGACGATCCCGGGATCGGTCACGAGCAGGACCCGGCTTCCCCCCAGTTCCCGAACGAGTTCGGGCAGTCGGGACCGACATCCGCCGCCGAAAAGGATGCGCGCTGGAATGTCCAGCCGGCCGGGGGGATTTATCGCCGTCATCGTGTCCGCTAAAAGGCGCCGGCCCGTTCCTCGTAGTGGGTGGGTTTGTGATGGAGCGGCATGCCGCGTTGCAGCCAGTCCGCGTTCCAGCGAATCATGGCATCCAGGTTGACCACAGGGTCACCAAATAATTCCTGCGCCTCCGAACAATCATTGTGCCACGCAGTCGGTTCTTCGCTGGCGGTAAAAATCGGAGCCCGCCCGAAGAGTTCTCCGAAGCGCTCCGCCGCCTGGCGGATGTTGGTGGTCCTGGGAGCCCCGATGTTGATAGCTTTCGCGGGGAGGAGTCCCTGCTTCAGACAGCGGAGAATGTGAGACACCGCATCTCCCTGCCAGATGCAGTTGGCCACTCCGGTTCGGATATCAATGGGGCTGCCGGCCCAAACTTTCTGGGCCACATCCAGCAAGACGCCATAGCGGCAATCGATCGCATAGTTCAGCCTCGCCAGCCGGCCCGGGCTCCCGGTTTTTTCGGAAAAGTGCTGGAAGACCCGTTCGCGGGCCACGCAGGAATTGGCGTACTCGCCCAGGGGAGTGGGTGCGGTGTTGTCGGGGGTGGCTCCCGGACCATCCACAGAGGAAAAGGGATAAACGCAGAGGGTGGAAAAAGCCACGAACCGGGTGGCGGCAAAATGTTCCGCCACATAAGCCGGACACACCGCATTCATCGCCCAAGTGAAAGGCTCACCGCCGGTGGTGCCAAATTTTTTGCCGGCCATGAACACGACATTTTCGCATTGCGGCAGGCGGGCGACGGCCTCCCGGTCGAGCAGATCACAGGTGAGAGTTTCCACTCCGGCCGCTTCCAGGCGGAGTTTCACCCCGGGGTCCGAAAACCGCGCCACCCCGAACACCCGTTTCTGCGGAGCGGCGCGTTTTGCCATCATGGCCAGGGTCGGTCCGACTTTTCCGGCCACCCCCAGAATGAGAATGTCTCCACTCAGGGTCGAAAAATCTTCCACCAAACCCCGGGGAGGCGTGGCGAGAAAATCTTCGAGGTGGGCTTCGTCGCGAAAGGCTTCCGGCAGAGGCGTGTCTTCGAGGGTGGGAATGTTCATAAAGGGGTCAGTTCAGCCAGCGATCGCGGTTCGCCTCCACGAAGGCGTCATCCGTGAGGTGGGGGTAGGCCGCGCAGACGCGGTCGATCTCCTCGAGCTGGCCCGGGGAAAGGACCTCTTCGCGTTTCAAAGTCCAAATGCCTTCCAGCAGGCCCTGACGGCGCAGGATTTCGTTCACGCCGGGGATGCTGCCCCGGTAGTTGTGGGCGGGATCAAAAAGAGCCGCGTTGGCGTCGGTAATCTGAGCCGAGAGGGTGAGCAATTCCGGGGTCGCCGGCAGATTATGGTCCACGATTTCGAGGAGTTTTGCATGCAGATCGACCGCCGTCCGGGTCCAGCAGCCCCATTGTCCCAGCAAACCGCCCCGAATGCGGACGGTCGACGATCCGCCCTCCGGACCGAAACGATACGGGGTGATGAAATCATAGATGATGCTGTCGTCATTCCCGGTGTAAAGGGTGACCTCGTCGGCCCGGCCGGAGTCCGCCAGGGCACGCGTCACGTCGATCGTCCCGTAGCGATCAAATGGCGCGATTTTGATCCCCACCACGTTTTCCACCTCCACCAGTTCGCGCCAGAAATGGTACGGAAGTTTGATGCCGCCGACTCCGGTGAGCAGGTAAAACCCAAAGAGCGGCATGACTTTGGCGAGTTCGCGGATGTGGAAAATCATCTCCTGTTCCATCGCCGATCCGAAGGCCGCCATGGAAACAATCCCCACATGATAGCCGAGTTCGCGGGCCAGTTCGGCCTGCTGGAGCGCGCTCGCCGTCAGGCCGTTGATGCCGGCGACCTTGACGATCTGGCGGCCCGACTCCGCGGACCATCGGTCGATCTCATCCGCGCAGACCCGCAGGACGGGTTCAAAAAGATCGATCCCGGGCTGGCGGATTTCGAACTGGGTAAAATGCATGCCCACTGCCACACCACCGGCTCCGGCGTCGATGTAATAGCGCATCAGCGCGCGCTGACGACGTTCGTCGAACTGGCGGAAGCGGTTCAACGCGAGGGGCGAGGCGGGAATAACCGTACCGCGGGCGATGGTCTCGAGAATTTCCCTGGGAAGATCTTTTCGGTTCATGGCGGGTGGAAAAACCAACGCGAGCCTAGGCTGGCGGTCGCGGCCCGCGCAAACGGCGAGTTACTAATATCGATTAGTGGCTCCGGCTGTCTATTTTTGCCGCTGCACGCTCCGGCCGGTTTTCCATTTTCCCTCGATGAGCAACAGGCGCGGGATTTTCGGGATGCCGAAATGGTTAAATCCGATCTTGGATGCGGCCAGTTCCACCGTGGCCGCGCCGATTTCCGCATACCGGTCATCAACTCCCGCCAGGGCCGAGCCCGGGGGACGGATCAGGCAGGCCAGGCCAAGGTCGGTGGGCGCACGCAGGTTCAGCTCATCCAACCACCGGCTCTCGTGACCGTAGAGGGTGAGCAGGCCATCGGGATTCCACCGTCTCAACCACTGGGCGAAAATCCGGGCGTCCGTCTCCCCGGGGGCACCGATGAAAAGGGGCAATCTTTCCCGGGCGGGCAGACTTTGTTGGGCGAGGAGAAACCCATCGAGCCAGCGTGTGCCGCGGCCCTCCGCGAAAAAGCGGGGAAGAATCAAGCCGATCCGGCGATAGCCGAGGCGGACCAGGTTTCGAAAGGCCAGGTAAGCGTTCTGGTCGTGGTCGTGCGCCACCCGGTCGAACTGCTGCTGCTCCCAGGCGTACCCCGTCCCCACGCAGGCGTAGCGGCTCCAGCGGATGGCCAGACGGCGATTGCCGAAATAGGGCGGTGCAAGGACGATGCCGCGGATGCCCCGGGCCTCCAGAATGCGGTCAATTCTGGGGGCCGTCAGACCGGGCTCCCGCAGGAAAAAGCCCTCCATCCGGTATCCAAGTTCGTCGGCCCTCTGGGTGAGGCCTTGAAAATAGACCCGGTACGACTCGTGGGCATGCCACTCGCGTTCGGTGAAGTGGTCGACCACCAGCGCGATGACTCCCTTCTCGCTGGGCTGGCGCGCCGAGCGGATTTGCGACATCAGGCTGCTGACGTACGGATTGGGGCGGTAATGCAGCTTTTTGGCCATGGCCCGGGCGCGCCGGGACAGGTTCGCGGAAACCGAGGGGTCTCCGCGGAGGGCCAGGGAAACCGCCCCCTGGCTCACGCCGAGTGCTTTGGCTATGTCCCGCTGGTTGGGCATCGCTGCGCGAAGCGCGAAGATCCTGCTCCGCCGGTGGGGGAGCGGCTGGCGGGGAGAAGTCGGTCTAACATCCTGCCGGCTGGGATTTTCGACTGGGCTCCAGTTTTTTCTCCAGCACAAGTCGCGTGCCGCGGGGCCGGGGTTCGTAGGCCACGTGGTCGAAGGCTTGCTTGATGATATGCACACCCACGCCGCCGGGGCGAATATCCTCCAGGGCGCGGCTGCGGATTTTTTGGGGATCGCAGGAGCGGCCGTAGTCGCGCAGAACAAATCGCACACGGTCGCGGAGGCGTTCCATCTGCAGGCGCACGGGGCGGCATTCGTGGCCGTAGGCGTGCCGGATGATGTTCGTGCAAGCCTCATCGAGGGCCAGGATCAGAAGTTCGGCCGCGCATTCCTCGAAGCCGCATTCCCCCAAAAACTGCCGCGCTTCGGAGCGCACCTCGGCCAGTCGGCAGCTGTCGCTGGTGAACTCGAACTTCCGTTTCACAGGAGCCCTCCCACCAGGATGGTCAGGTCGTCGAGCTGACGGCCATTCGCGCGGTGCGTTTTCTCGGCCGTGACGAGCCGGTCGATCAGCGTCTGTGGAGATTCGGTCTGCACCCCGGCCAGGGTGGGGAGAATTTTTTCCTCAAAAAATGATTCGGTGCCCGGACTGCGCGATTCGGAAAGACCGTCCGTGTAGCAAACCAGCCAGTCTCCCGGGGCCATGTCGGTCTTGCCCTGACGATAGCTGACCTTGGGCAGGATGCCGAGGGGGAGCGCTCCCTCCGTCTCGATTTCCTGCGCGGTGCCGTCCGTCCGCAGTACGACGGGTTTGCAATGGCCGGCGCTGGCGATTTCCACGCGTCCCGAGCCCGGAGTGAGGCGGCCAACGAGGGTGGTGACGAACATACCTCTCACAATCCGCTCATTGAGCGTGGAATTCAACTTGGCCAGCGCATCGGCCGGGCTGGTGGTGGCGGCGAAAACAAATTGCATCGCACTCAGGGTTTGCGCCATCAGGAGCGACGCGGCAATGCCCTTGCCGGAGACGTCCCCAATGGCGAAATAGATTTCGTAGGGGCTCTTGACAAAGACGTTGTAAAAATCCCCGCCCACATTCGAGGCGGCTTCGTTGTGTGCGGCGAACCGGGCTCCCTGGATTTCCGCCGGTAGGGCCCGGGAGAGAAGTTCTTTCTGAATGTCGGAGGCAATGGCGAGGTCGCGATCGACCCGCTCCTGCGCGCGGGTGCGCTCCAGGGATCGCAGTTTTTCAATGGCGGTGGCGGTCAGGTTGGCGTAGGCGGTGAAACCGTCGAGATCCTCCTCCTCAAAAGCGGGTTTCTCGCGCGGATTCAGAATCTGGAGGACACCGATCACCGAGCCATTGTGTTTCAGGGGGGCGCAGAGGATCGATCGCGTGCGGAAGCCGGTTTGTTTGTCCGCCTCCTTGTAAAAACGGTCGTCCGCGTAGGCGTCGGGAATGAGCAGGCTCTCGCCGCGCTCCGCCACCCAACCCGCGATGCCCCGGCCACGCGGGACGGAGATTTGCGGTTCGGCGAACTCTCCCTCGCAGAACGAGGTGATTGTGAGATCGAGCTGACCGGTGGTCTCATTGACAAAAAACAACGACGCGGCCTCGGCCAGGATCACCCTCCGCGCGACATCGAGAATGGCCCGCAGGAGTTCGTTGTAGTCCGTGATGGAATTGATCAGCCCGCTGACCTCGACCAGACCCTTGTAGATCCCGAGTGATTTGCGTAGCGATTCGACTTCCGCGGGCATGGATTTCTTTTCGCATTTCCACGCCCATGAGGCCAGCGGGATTTTTCCGTGGAAAATTCCCCCGGCGTGCGTGATCATTGCCCCCGATGAGATCCACCTTCGTCACTCTCGCTCTGCTGGCGGCCGCCCCATTTCTCCGGGCGGACGGCGGGCCTGCGCATATGGCGATCAATGCCGCCCAGAAATTGGTCCAATCTCCCGCCGCCCTGGTGGAGATGACGGGCGAGCGCGGCGAACCCCGGCCGCAGGAATGGACCCTGGTTTATAAAGACCCGGCCGCGCGCGGCGGAGTGCGCGAGATCCTCGCTTCTGGTGACGTGGTGATTTCCGAACGCACCCCCTTGCGCGGCTTCCCGGGCATCAGTACCACGCCTCCCGTTTCGCTGACTCGGTTGAAAATTGATTCCGACCGCGCTTTTGAAATCGCGAACAAACAGGCCGCGCGGGCTCGTCTCGGATTTAACTGGGTCGATTACACGCTGCGGGCCAATGCCGACACCGGCGCCCCGATGTGGATCTTGCGTCTGTCGGACAATATGGGCGCCCAGGTCGGCGTATTGCAAATCTCCGCCGAGGACGGCTCGATCCTCGCCCCTTTAAGTTTTTCCGATGCTGTCCGGCAGGATGAGGAGCCCGAGGACGAGGACTCGGTGGTTCAACAAAAGATTGGCGGAGTGATCGGAACGGTCGGAGGTGTGGCGGAACGGACCGCGATCAAGGTGAAAGACGCCACCCTGCGTGGTGTCGGCACGGTGCAGGAAGTGCTCACCGGAGAGCGCACGATCGGGCCGGGGGGCGAGGATTGAACGGCCATGGGAGCCTTCGAAACCATTCTCATCCTCACCCTGATCGGATTTCTCCTCCTCGCGGCGGAGGCATTTGTTCCCGGGCTTGTGTTGGGACTGCTGGGCGCGGCGTGTCTGCTCGGTGCGGTGGGGGTATCGTACGGAAATTTTGGCCTCCTCACCGGGACGCTGACGCTCGCCGGAGTGGCGGCCCTGACACTGGTGGGTTTTGTCGGTTGGATGCAGGTCTTTCCCCATACCGCGGTCGGGCGTCGCATTATGCTTCCGAAAACCCTGCCCTCCGGCGAATCAGCCACCGCGGTGAGCTTACTGGGACAGGAGGGCCATGCGCTCACCCCGCTCCGGCCTTCGGGCACGGCGGTCTTTCAAGGAGGTAAGGTGGATGTTTCCTCCGAGAACGATTTTATTGACGCAGGCTCCTCCGTTCTCGTCGTGCGCGAAGAAGGCCGGCGTGTTTTTGTGCGAAAAAAGGAGTAGCCCCTTGTCATTTGGCACGTAAGGTACGCCGCCAATCCAACACACCATGGGAAATCTTATCGCTTTCGGTTTGCTCGGAGTCATCGCCGTTGTCGGCCTCGTCTTCTTCGTTGTTCTCGCCAACTTCTTCGGCGTCTGGCTCCGCGCCAAACTCGCCAACGCCCCGGTCGGCTTCTCCCGTCTCATCGGCATGCGGCTGCGCCGCGTCCCGGTCGGTCTCATTGTGGACAGCCGCATCACGGCGCTCAAAGCCGGTCTCAACCTCGACACCGACGCCCTTGAAGCCCATTACCTCTCCGGCGGCAATGTGAGTCATGTCGTCCTCGCCCTGATCGCGGCCGACAAGGCCGGGATCGCCCTCGATTACAATCGCGCCTGCGCCATCGATCTCGCCATCAAAGGCACGAGCAAGACGGTGCTGGAAGCCGTTCGCACCAGCATCAATCCGAAGGTCATCGATTGTCCCAATCCCCAGCAAACCGGCGGCCGTGTCACCATCGACGCCGTGGCCCGCGATGGCATCGGGGTCAAAGTTCGTGCCCGGGTGACCGTGCGTTCCAACCTGGACCGTTTTGTCGGCGGTGCCACCGAAGAAACCATCATCGCCCGGGTCGGCGAAGGCATCGTGACCTCCATCGGCTCTGCGGTTTCTTACAAGGATGTGCTGGAAAACCCGGACCGCATTTCCAAGACGGTTCTGCAAAAGGGCCTCGATAGCGGCACCTCGTTCGAGATTCTCTCCGTGGATATCGCCGACGTGGACATTGGGGAAAATATCGGTGCGAAACTCCAGGCCGAACAGGCCGAAGCGGACAAGGTCGTCGCCCAGGCCAAAGCCGAAATGCGCCGCGCCGCGGCCGTCGCCAGCGAACAGGAAATGAAGGCCCGCACGCAGGAAATGCGCGCCAAGGTCGTGGAAGCCGAAGCCCAGGTCCCACAAGCCATGGCCGAAGCCTTCCGCAGTGGCAATCTCGGCATCATGGACTACGTGAAAATGAAAAACGTCCAGTCCGATACCTCGATGCGCGAATCCATCGCAGGTTCGGAAAAGGCCACGCAGGGCTGACATCATCCGCCCCCTTGGGCCAATGGCCAATGACCGCAGACCAATGACAATCTGATGGAACAACTCATCCTCATCCTGATCATCGCGCTGATCAGTTTCATCAATTGGGTCATTAAAAAATCCGCGGAACTGCGGGAAAAACGCAAGCTGGAGCGTCAGTCGTTCGACGGCGGCGAGACCTTGCAAAGAACGAATGAGCCGGTCCCCGCCGAGGCTCAGCCGGCCGACCCTGATGATTCGATGCGCCGTCTCATGGAGGCCCTTGGCCTCCCTCAGGAAGAAGCGCCGCCGGTGATTCCAAGAGGTGAGGTCGCGCCCCCGCCCATCCCAGAGTTGCCCCGCTTTGTCGAACCTCCCGTGATCGCCGCCCGACCGGCGGTCGTCGTCCCGCCCGTCCGCCAGCATCGATTCGCCACGCCGACCCCTCCCAAGCGCAAGTTGAGCCCGCTCCGGGAACTGCTCTCATCCCCGGACGGTCTGAAAAAAGCCGTGATGCTCTCGGAGATTCTTGGGCAGCCCAAAAGTTTGCGGCCTTGAAAATTCTCCGCGTTTTTGGCTTTTCCCCGGCGAAAATGCTGCAAGATTGAGGCCTCTCCACAAGCCGGCGTGGCGGAATTGGCAGACGCGCGCGACTCAAAATCGCGTATCGAAAGATGTGTGGGTTCGATCCCCTCCGCCGGTAGTTGATAATCAACGATTTACGAAGTCATCTGACAGATCTGAAAAAAATCTGAAAAATGGCGGAGGGTACGATACCCTCCACCTGGCTTTTTTGGGCTTTCCGGCCCCCACATTTGAGCCGGATTTTTGGGAAAAACTTGCTTCAGGACTACCTGCCGACGGACTGCGAAAGGAGCTTCCGGCGATTAACAAACGCAGCAACTTCCTTTTCAAATTCCCAGGGGCCGATGGCGAACCATTCTCTGGCGGTTTTCCGCGCCCTCGCGATCGGCTTTTGGTAGTTTTTTCGGATGATGCCTTCACTATTGCCGGCCTCGAGAGCGGTCTCTGCCAGCGAATCGGAAAGTGCGGAATGGTAGGTGTTGTACGATTTTCGGAGGGCATTCTTTTTCCATCGAATCCCCGACTTTTTGACAAGAGGGGAATAAATTTTCCAGATTTCGCTGGTTGAGGTTAGAGGGTCTTGGCGATTGGCAGGAGGAAAAAGGCGCAGCCAAGATATAAGAGTGTGAGGGAGATAGACGAATCGCTCAACAGTCTTGGAGACATTTTCTCGCACGTGTGCCTCGGGCTCCTCCTCGTCGGTCTTGAGATCGGCCCATCGCATACGGTCTTTTGCAGGATCTCGCTGGCAGAGCTCCTCCGACCGGACGCCGGAAAACGCCTGCATGACCAGGGGCACCAAAGCGCAACCACCCAGATCAAGCGCTGCTCGTATGTAGCCGCGAAGCTCGTCTGGCGTGAGGATTTCTTTCTTTATGGGTTCGGCGCGGGGTTTGAGCACCCTTTCTGCAACTGTAGTTTGGTTTTCCGGCAGGTAACCTTGGTTTTGCGCCCACCGAAAAAGAGTGACGATACAGGTATGGAAATTGCGGCGCGTTCGCTTCGAGACCGGACGATTGTCGATCCAACGGGCGATTTCCGCCCGGGAGACATCACACAGGAAGCGGTCCCCGAAATCCTTCGCGAAGCCGTTTTCGAGGCGTGATTTGAGATCGCGTGCGTTGTGCTTACCCGTGTCCCGCTGCTTCGAAAGCAGAAGCTTGTCCACGGCGTCGCGAACAGTGATGTTTTCGCTGACATGTTGCTCAATGTAAAACTGGACGGCTCCGGTGATATCGCTTTTCAACGGCTTCAGCTTGGACATTGTGGCATCGATCAAACAAGCCGCTTGAATGGGTGTCAGATTCCACCGGCCGAGCATTTCTTCGATCGAGGGGCCGGGACTTTCTGTTTGATCAGCATGAAGGGAGTCGTCGATTTTTCGCTTTGCAGCCTCGACCGCTTGAAATTCATTGGCCCTCTCGATTCGCTGGCGGTCTGAACCATTTAGGACGAATTGTGCGGAAAAGCGGCCCCCTGTCCGATAAATGGAGATGATTACGCCGCGATGAGAGTAACGCGGAACAATGGAAGCTTGATTCACGATTTACTCCCCCCATGGTTCAACTTTTTCTGGCATGAATTTTGGCTCATGCTTTTTTAGTTTTGGAGTTTTTGCTGAGATTCAGAGGGAGCTTCCGAGTCGTTCGTGAGCGAACGAACTCTTGTATCGGACCGAGTGGAAAACGTGGTCGACTGTCGATGTAGGTCGTGGGGATTTCACCTCTGCGGGCGAGCTTATCGACTTGTGATACACTCAAATTCAGGAGTTTCGCCGTCTGCTCCCGAGTGAGGAGGCTTGTTTCAATCAATTGGCGTTCAAAACTCAGTTTCGCGGCGGCGATGAGGCATTGAAGTGTCTTCAGTTCTTCGTTGATAGCTGCCTGAATAAGGGGTGCCAGACGACTGAAACCCTTGCCGTCTGGCAATGCATGCGAGTTTTCCGACAAAGAGAATGTCTCTTCTGGAAAGAGCCGGAAATCGTCTATGTGCGGACCCGCTGGCATGATACCAGCGTCTCAAAGTTGAGAATCACCGTAAGATAGATTTTGGCAAAAGTTTCAAATCGTTTGAAATGAACGAGTTGAGAGATGGGCTGCTTTTGGACAGCACGATTCGAATGAAGAAAAGCCTTAAGGTTCAGCAAGAAAGTGATCACCCCGCGCTCCCGAAATAGCAATGCCACATCTGGCTGCATCGCAGCAACCACGTCGGAAATGCGGGTCTTGGCCCGAAACCCAATGGATTTGAGCGACATCGCATTGAGGGTTGCGCGAAGCTCCCTCTGATCCGAAACAAACCCGGAGGGGTTATTGGCGGCGATGCTTAGGTTGGCGGCATTCGCGATGGCTTCTTGGTTGGTGCCAGGGAACACGAGGTCCCATCCGCATTTTCCGGTCAGATTGCGGATCTTAGCGGCAACCTGCTTCCAAAAGTTTCGGGTTGCTGAATTTTCCAACCCATCAGTGAGGATGGCAATAACCATTTCACAGGGCTGTCGGCTTCTGCGGTGTGTCCCAGACGTTTCCCGACTCGTTCGATGGTTTCGCCAATCGCATCGAGAAAGGCGGTGGAATGGTGGTGTGTGCCACCCCGGACACGAAACCGTAGCGACTGAGGATGAAGACGATTTTGATTACCTGTCGATGGAACTAATGGTTCTCGTCACCGCATTTCAGTTAACCCGGAAAAAGGACGGAACTCAGTGATCGCGCGGTTGATCCTGCCGCAGCCCGTGTAAGCGAAATGCCTCCCAGTAGTTCTGGGACCGCCGCCATTCGCCTGCGCTACAGTGGGAACGTCGTTTCCGACAAAGCAGGCGATCTCCTCCGCGGCGAAGGTCGAAATAAGCGGCTCCCTGTTTCTTGGTTATGGCGGGTAGTTGGGATTCGGGAGGATATTGAGAAGCTTCATGTAGGCCACGCGTTCTTCGCTAGAGTGCCGCTCAAGCTCTTCATTGGGATAAGCTGAAAAGGAAGCCATTTCGGCGAGATCTCGCGGCCGAAGTGGCTGAAGATCATAAATCTTTTCCGGACTGCAGGGTGGACCGTATACCTCAAAAACCGGGGCCCCGCCACAGTCCTGGCAAATCAGGCGGCCTCCAAAAAATTCAATGAGCCGGAAGCCGATAGCGAGCCAAAATGGAGACGATGCGGCAGTAAGGGCCCGTTGATAGTCTGAGTCTTCATACGATTCAAAGCCGTATACGGCTCGATGACAAGTGGAACCATCAACGAGCTCTTCAAGCAAGTCAATGAAAACACATTGCGGAGCCGCGCTCACGAACCCGGAAAAATAAACACCTTTCACTAGTCGAAATTTATTATGGTTGCGCGCGACCTCGATTATCGGCAGACCAGCCAAAATTCCGATCGCGTTGGCCACGTCGCGAATACACACGTGCCCGGGCAGTTCAATGTGGGTGTTTACTGACATTTGTCGCCTCCGTCCCTGCTAGCGTTAGCGATGTTCCCGGAAATCGTTGAAACGGTTCCCACATATGTATAAAAATAATATTTCACTTCAACATTATGCGAGTTCGGCTGAATTCGCGTAAGTTGTATTTGAAAAATGGTAGCAAAACTTGCCCTCAATGTGAAAAATTCGGTTTTCTGCGCCGAAATGACACGAACCTGACGGAAAAACTTAAGATGTCAGCAAACTTTTCAACAAAAACATTCTAAAACTATTAAGCTTCATTCTGCGGACACTCGCTTTGCGGTTTCGAAACTTGGGTATTGAGCAATCTCAAATACATGCAGACAAAAATGTGAGAATCTTTCAATGCCGCGAAAACCAACGATTTATATACTCGATCATCTTCTCGGTGCGTTGTTCGACCTCCACTTCAGACAATTCTGCCAACTCTGAAAGATGCTCAAGCAGATCGATGCATTCTTTAAGAAATACGCTCAGCTCTCCGCGATCAACGAACACTGCCACAGTTGGCGCACCAGAAACTTTCCTAACCCTCAAGGTGGGAAGAATGCAGTATCCGATCGCCGCGAAACCCGGCGACTCAAGATCACAAAAGAAAAGCCAGCATGGCCACTCATGATGTAAGGCTTGAAAAAATGCCCTGACTGCGGGAACGGTATAGACTTCAGACTCGTCGTTGTCATAACCGCTGATGTTGAAGAGAATTTTTCCCATCAATGCTTTGAGGTCAGCCGGAGAAACGTTGTCGGGTGGCCGAAAATCCCGCAGAAACCGGGATGTGTTGCCTGCCTCAATTTCTTCCCGTGAAATCTCATAAAATATCAGATCCGCCACGGGTTCGCGGGATTGGTCTTTGTGGGAGTGTTCGTTTTCTTGCATATAATAAATTTTCATTCGGAGCATCGAAAACCGCAGCGAAGCTGCCGCGGGTATGAAGCGCCCTTCTGGCGGGTTGGTCGCCTACGGATTTCTTGCCAGTTGGCAGGCTTCGTGAAGAAGGCGCAGGCTGAGGGCCATTTCCAGCACCCAGGCGCGACCATCCAACGGCAATATTAGTTCTTCCGACTCAACTGCCTGGGCAAGTTGATAACTCGACACTATTGGCAAGAAGACGCGGCCCGTCCCAGAGAGATAGTTGTATATTTCGGCCTCTTCACAATCAGCAACGATTTCTGGAAACCCCGCCCGCTTAAACTCGACCGCAGTGGCGTAGCTTAAGAAGCCGATCACCTTTCTGAATGCACTTTGATCTTGTTTCCAAGCCGACCTTTTTAAGGCGGTAAATGCCACGATCTTAAAAATCATTTCGAAGTCCAGGTAGCTCATCTCCGCAATGCAGCACTCCGCATTCGCCAGTAGGAGAAGACTCCGATTCCCGGTTATATATATAGTTGAATTGAAACTCCCTACAACCCAATCCGGTAATTCAACTTGGGCACCGACGCATGCGTTTACCGCATGGAGGTGCACGAGTTTCATCGCCCGTTGGAGGTCGCCAGAATACTGGACAATCGTTCGCTGGGTGCAATCATTGCGCCTTACCGAAAAGACGGGTTCGATATGGGGTGTTTGTTTGTAGGATCCCATGGTGTCAGTGACGATTATTGATCCAATCGAGCGCCAGTCGGTATGAGTGGGTCCTTGACTCCAGATGTTCCACCAGTTTTTTTAGCATCGGATGGCGGAATGCTTCCGCAGCAAGTTCGTTCCAAATAACTTCTGCTTGCGTGACCGGCAAGGCGATCTGGCCCCTCCCTGCTGCCAGTGACTTGTAGATTTTAACGGTTGTTTCGGAAAACCCTGTAGGATCGAGAACCTCCGGTAGAGGAGGTAAAGGAAGACAGTCGATTGAGCACGGTGCAATTGTCCCGAAGACCGAGAGAGCCTCCAGAGCCTTACGTCGGCTCAGCTTGGAGTTCCCGAGCGCGATGCAAGCGAGGTTGAAAATGTGTGTTGCCTCTATCGCGGAAAGGCAAGCCTGACGCGTTTGTCCGCGCTTGAGCCGAGTGAGGACTCCGATGGAATGAGTCCATTGAACAATTAGCGCGGGATCGACATGCCGCGCGACGTCTCGCGCGACTTTCGATCGGCAGAATGCTGCGCAAAGACGATGGTTTTCCCTAAAAAAGTGGCGCATTTCGCCATCGTAACGGAGTCTAATCGATTGGTGGATCGGTGAATAAAGGACTTGAATTTTCATAACGTTTTTTTGTTTTGGCGGCTTCACCCGGTCTTCCCATAGAGTCCCTCCCACAAAACGCGTTTCTCTCATACGACTCAGAACAAGGCAGGAAGGTTGTGGACCTGAGTATTTAACTTGCCGTTTTCATTGAGCGTGGTTCATCCGGGAATACAAATCCTAGGGTGGGAAGAAAAAGCTCTAATCCAACGGTTCGACTAGTGTTCAATGTGAACTGGATAGTCGTTCTTGTTGAAGCTTGTGCTATAAATCGAGAAGGGATGTCTCAGAACCATTCCAAGACCGGCATTGCGAGATTTTCAGAAATTCCGAAGCGGGCCAGCCCGTGGCTAGCATTGCGATGCAGCTCGCAAGAACTCCCACAGTCTCGGCCTCGCTGAGATTGCGCAGTTCAGCGACGAGGCTTTGTGTTGGCGAATCGCTCGATAAATCTCCAGAATGAATTCCAGCGCGTATTACGTCGACCAGAAGAGCTCTCATCGATGTAGTTTCAGTGTTTCTCTCCGGCGAGAGTGCGGCCCTTTCCGCCAGACCGGTTTGGAGACTCCTGATCAAAACGAAGATCAAATCTTCGCTGACTGGCGGAACGTGACTGGCCATCCTTTTCAGAGCAGACGCTAAGAGGAGTTTCCCGATGTCGGAGTCGAAGCAACGGATGAAGGCGTCTTCCGACAGTGTTCTAGTGCTCACCATGTGCGATTTTGATACTTTGTGTGTCCGAGAAGGGACTTGCTTTTTCTTGGCCCAGGCGTTTTAGACATACTCATAGCGGAATGTCATCGCATTCCTCGTTTGTTGGAGTCTTTTCGAGCGGGCGGGGAGCAAGGATATCGCGCCGGCCGGATTTCCACGCATGAACTAGAAATTGTGCCTGCGTTTCTTCCAACCACCGGGCTCCCGAGCCCTCCGCGGTAGCCTTGCGAAAGTCAATCTGAATTCCTAGAACTTCGGCCATTTTGCAGAGCCCAAACGCCTTTGCCGCTTGACGGTAGTCGTCTTCCGTTGCTGGCGGAAGTAAGATGTAGTTCGCTGAAAAACGGAACAATAGTTCCTCCGGAATCAAGCAAGAGCGTCGAACTTTTTCCACGAGCATGGTTTGGTCGTCAGAAAAATTGGACTTTCCGAAACCGATTTTTGCGGATGAAACATCATTCCACAAATCCTGCCAAGTCCCTGAGCCAAGAAACCAGAATCTGTTTCTAAGGTGAGACAGTTCGGTCTCCGACCACGCCCCATCGCGTGGTGGGGCAGGTGAATGGCGGTCCAATAAGCTAAAGATTTCCCCAAAGACAGCAATGCTCCATTCAGTACGGAACCCGGCCCGGGACTTATCGAGCTCATCAATATGAATAATACCGCATTCGTTTTGTCCTAAAAAGTCGCGAACTCGCTGGATGGTCGATCTCGTGCATGTCCTCGCGGCGGTGACAATCCACTCGCCGTGGCTTAGTTTGAGGATCGGGACGCTAAGGTTCTCGGCAACCGCGCGTGTGAGGTGGCTTTTGCCGACCCCACTGGGGCCAATGATCAGGGAATCAAAACGCGGCCTCATTGGAAGGGAGGTCCAATCAGCATGGAAGAACGTCTCCCCGGTTGCGCACAGATCATCGAAAGCCCGCCGCTGGGAGGCTGACCACAGGATGGGAGTAGGATTCACGCTAGCTCCTCCAGAATTTGGATCGCGTGGGGCGGTTTCACTGCCGATTCGGCACAAACGGCTGCGAATGGGCACCGAGAACAATTCTCCAAAGTTGCCCGGGCTCCGAACGGATTTGCGGATTTTTCTGGAACGTGGAGTCTGACTCGGTGACGGATCTGCGTTGGATGATCGTGCGGACGAAAATGGACCGGCATGATTTCTTCGCGCAGGAGGTCCACCGCAAATCCGTGAAGGCGAGAATGCGGCACCCCTTCGGCTTTTGCCAGATAGTCCTGATAGAAGTGCACCTGCCGGACGTCGGTGTTGGAGATCGAATGGCACTTCCAGTCGTATACCGTCCAGTTTTTGCCATCGCGCAACAGGACATCAATAATGCCGCGGTGCACGCGTTCGGATGTCTTAAATCGAAATCCTTGTTCGGCCAACATTTTCCGTTCACCGGCATCACTGCGAAAACCCAAAGTTTGCATGACACGAAGACCATTTTCCACACAAAGGGGAATGATTTCCCTCCAGTGGGCAATTTCCTCCTGGGCAAGTTGCCCGTTGTGGAGTTCTGCGACTTGGCACTCGTGGAGCAATTTCCATGGAGGCAGAGAACCGGAATCTGCCACGATTCGATCGAACTCTTCTAGCGCTCTCTGTCCGGAATAGGGATGATCCCCCACTCGGTCACCATTCGCTACGGCTCGGACAACTGTGGCTAGAACTGCATGAACGACATGCCCCCCCAGCTCCCGAACGGACCTCAGACAATTGAAACGTTGGCTGATCCCGCTCGGTTCGAGATACCGCAAATAAAATCTTTTTGGACATTTGTCATGGGCCGAAACCTGCCGCGTCCAGCTGGTCAGAGGTTTCATGACAGCACCTCCTTGGTCTTGGCGATCTGCTTTTGTCCCTCTTGGCAGAGGAATTGAAAGACACACCGCTCACATTGCCCGTTGGGTCTTGGGGGAAAGAGCTTGGGATCGGGTTTGGCGTCCGTGATGACAAGATCGGTGTATTCCTCCTGAATCTGCCAAAGCAACTGGGCACGTTGATCGGCGTCGAAAGTGAATCTTCGAGAGGACCCATCCGTGAGATAGACGAACCTCGCTTCTACGTTCGCGGTCTCATCCAGTTGGAAATGTGCCCGGGCGAAGGCATCGTAGATTGAAGCTTGTTTTTCGTCGGAATCCGAGGGATTTCCAGATTTCCAATCGTATATCGTGACATTGTTGCCAAGTTTAACAATGGCATCAGTTTTCAAGAAGCTCGGCACGCCCAGTGCGTCAGTCAGCAGAGGCTTCTCGGGATCCAAAAATTCCCGGATGATGTGTTGGCGGTGAGCGAGCAAATCCTGGGTTTCATTATGATCCCACCAGGCATTGAGGCAGCTGCGGATGTGCTCGTGAAAGCGGGCGATCTCCTGTGGGAAAAACGGGAGTCCGCGTTCTTGACGAAGAAACTTTGTTCGGTCCCGGCGCACCTTTTCGAGCGGAATGGCGGACCCTGCTTCCACCGCGATGGTGAACTCCCGGCAGGCCGTGTCGGCCTGCTTTCCAACCTCCAGCGAAATGCCGGCCATTCCGGCGGCGATCATCCTGCGGATATGCTTGTGGATGAGAGTTCCCGCGAAAGCGGACTCATTTTGGAGTAGTCCCAGGCGATAAACCTTCCGGTGATCCTCGTCCGCATCGGGCTTCCATCCGCCTCGGAGAAGGTACCTGAATCGGTATTTTTTCATGCAGCTATGGAGCGTTCCAACCCGCTGAGCCGACCAAGCTGTTTGGGTTTCAATTGAAGTGGATTTTGGTAATATCATTTCAACTTTTTCTGTTTATGGGTTTTGAGCCCAAGGGCCGTTGAAGCCTTCTTGACGGAGATATTGAACCCTGCGGCCGGAGCTGATACGTCATGACTATGACAACTTCGTTCGAAGTTAAATTGCCCTTGAGCGCGAAAGAAACCCATCTTCTAAAAAAATATGAGGGTGTGATTCGCGAGGCCGCTCGGGAGGCACGTGAAGGATTCCGGAAGATGGCGGAGGCGTTCCACCAGATCCGGGAGCGGAGACTCTATCGGGAGCACGGGTCGTTCACCGAATATTTCAAGCGGGAGTTTGACTATGGGCGCAGCCACGCAAACCGGATCGCCGATGCAGGTCAACTCATGCATATGTCCCCTCGAGGGGACATTTTGGAGAAGCTCGACACCGAAGCTCACTTCCGTCCGTTGGGATCGCTCCGGGATCAACCGGACGATCTGGCGCAAATCTTTGATCTGTTGGAGAGCTGGGGAAAATGGCACACCAAAGACGATATCTCCCCCGCCGAAGTTCGCTCCGCGAAGGCTTTCCTGGCCCCTCCTTTGGAACCGGTGGAGCCAGACGGAAAAACGAATGAACTCGCGAAAAAATTCGTGGCTTTAATCGAAGATGCAGAAGGCGATCTTCCTTCCCGCGCATCGGACGAAATCCGTCATCTATTCCGACATCTCAAAGCTAGAGCCACTGCACTCGGCGACCGACGAATTAGCAAGATCGAGTGGACACAGGTCACCTGGAACCCGCTACAAGGCTGCACGAGAGCGTCCGAAGGTTGCGACCATTGCTATGCCGCCAAGTTTGTTGCGACGCGCGGAGCCGACATGTATCCGGGGCTTGCGCGGGAATCCGGGGGTGCCTACGCGTTCACTGGAAAAATCCTCTTACTCCCAGAACGGCTGGGCGACCCCTTGTTGAACAGAACCCCAACGAAATATTTCGTGAACTCGATGTCGGACCTGTTCCACAAAAATGTCCGAGAGGACTTCATCTCTGCCGTTTTTGAGGTTATGGAGAAGGCATCCTGGCACACATTCCAAGTTTTAACGAAGCGCCCGGAGCGTATGTCTGAATTCACGCAAAAACGCTATCGGACCCGCGATCCGTTGCGGAATATCTGGCTCGGCACATCGACAGAAAACCAGCAGCGTTTCGACGAGCGAATCGGACACCTCCGTCAGGTGAGGGCAGCGATCCGGTGGCTGAGTTGCGAGCCTCTTCTGGGCCCGATCAAGCTGAGCACTACCAGCGACCTTGATTGGGTGGTTGTCGGCGGGGAATCGAAGGGCGGACGACCGATGGACAAGAAGTGGGCGACGAGCCTCCGGGACCAATGTAAAAGGGCCGGAATCCCGTTTTTCTTCAAACAGTGGGGCGACTTCAACGAAGAGGGGGCACCCCAGAGGGAAAAGAAGGACGGCGGGGCCAAATTAGACGGCAATATCCATCATCAATATCCTATTCCTGTGGAGTAGCGGGTTTAAAGTCCGATTGTTGCCTCAAAGTGGTGGGCGCGTGTGATAATTCCATCTGCAAAAAAAGGGCAGCTTTCCTTCTATTCGTCTTTCCCCTGTTCATGCCCGCAAGCGATAATAACTCCACGAAGCCCTTCGAGATGCTCAAGTTGCTCAGCCAGCAGGCCGACAGAATGATCAAGGCCTATCACCTCTTGAGTGAGGGCAGGCAGAGTAACATCCAACCTGCCAGCAGCAGCATCCTCTAGGAGTCTAAGCGCTATGTCTATTGTTCCAGATTTCGTAAGCCCGTGTTTAGATGCCAATTTTTCAAGTAACGCATTCGACCCCCGCCGGAGCCGGACGATCGGTGCTTTTTTAATAGATGGAGTGCTTGAGTCGTCCGAGGTTTCAGATGGAATTTCGCGCTGGTTTTGTTCGTTAGCCATACCATTAGTATATCACAAAAAATAGCAATGTTACATTTTCGCCAAAAGGCGCTGATTTGTGTAACAAATCCTGCCCTCAGGGCCGAAAGAGTGTAACAAAATGGTACTGGAGACCTAAAAAAGAGTAACAAGTGCGTATGTATTGGAATTTTGTGGCTTTGCACAAAATTCTATCTTGCAATCCAATCATGTAACCATGGTTCGCATAATATCGCATATGGACGCATGGGTATCGCACGGGTTTGAGAAAGGTTTCGCGGGTGATCGGGTGTTGATGTGGGTAATCGGCATGAAAGGGTGTCTGTGTGGTTGGTTGGTGGGGGGTGAAGTAGGAATGTCCAGTTATTCCTTCCTCCAGCGAACCTCAACTCAATGCAGCCAGCATAATATTATTTGATGTGAGTGTATTGTCGAGGAGTGGCTGAATTCACGCGTAGGGAGCCCGTGTAAGGGTTTTCAAGGAGTGAGCAAGGGGTCGTGAAGGTTGGCGCCACGGATGGTGCGGGGGCATGTTAGGGTATGAAAGTGTTTAAACTTGTTGTATCCCGATGTTTTGCAAGGAGATAGGATGTGAAAAGCGGCAGATAGCCGTAAATTTGAGAACAGGGTGCGAAGAGCGGGGATGGGCCGCGAGTGCGAGGGCCCTGAGCTAGATCTATCGGGCGTAGCCATCTGGGGGTAATGAAGTCTCAAGTGCTTAAGCCGCGGCGGCGGTGGTATGGCAGATATAAATTTTGGGAAGGCCTATCGGCCAAAGCGCTGCGGTAGGAAATTTTGGGAGAGGCCTGTTGGCCCAAGTTGGGGTGCTTGAGGGAGAGAGCGGAGGCGGTGACCATTGACGACGCGATGTGGGTAAGAAAGTGGGTAAGTAGATGGGTAAGAAAGTGGGTAAATAGCTAGTATACATTTGGAAACGAAAATCGGGAGTTATTCTGTTGATTTGCAATGGGTAATGAAAAGTGAACCTACGCGAAATGAGAATGGTTTCAAAAAAGCTGTGAATTTTGGTCGTAAAACTTGCTGATGTGGGGTGTGAATCCGTGCTGATGTGATCGTTGCAACTGAGGTTTGCTTTTGAGGGATTACCTCGGCTTCAAGAGGGGTTTGGATCTATCTAGCTACTTGAATCGGAATTGCCAGGTTTTGGCTGTGGGGATTACTCGCAAGAGCAGACTGAAGGGAGGGTAAGAAAGTGGGTAAGTAGATGGGTAAGAAAGTGGGTAAATAGCTAGTATACATTTGGAAACGAAAATCAGGAGTTATTCTGTTGATTTGCAATGGGTAATGAAAAGTGAACCTACGCGAAATGAGAATGGTTTCAAAAAAGCTGTGAATTTTGGTCGTAAAACTTGCTGATTTGGGGTGTGAATCCGTGCTGATGTGATCGTTACAATTCAGGTTTGTTTTTGAGGGATGACCACGGCTTCAAGTGGGGTTTGGATCTATCTAGCCACTTGAATCGGAATTGCCAGGTTTTGGCTGTGGGGATTAGCCGCCACAGCCCCATTGGTTTTTGAGTTCGTCGTAGATGTTTTCGGCGTCGGCCCGTTCGCGGTAAAGTCGGGCCAATGCCACGGCAGGGTAAGCCGTCTCCTTGAGCGTGGTCACCAGCACGGCGATCCGTCCGGCCCATGGAGCGGGGTTTTGCTCCCAATGAGCGGCCCCAGGCAGGTAGGGTTGAAGGGTGTTGCGACGGCGGCGGGCGTTTTCCCCCACCGGGGCGATGGCCGGGGTTTCCCGCACCAGCACCACGCGACGCTCGCAGCTCCAGCCACTCAAACACAGACGGGCTTCGAGGACTTCCCATCCCTGGCCCGCATCCTGCCAGGCCGCTCCGGCGCGCTGCATGCGGGCCAGCAGGGTTTTGACTTTGGCCATGTGGCGAAGTTTTAAAAAGCCTGGCAGCCCCCGGGTTTCACATTCGCCCAGAAGCCCTTCGTTGCCGTAAACGCAGTCTCCACGAACGAAGGTGGGCCAGTGGGTTCGAGGCAGCGCATCGAGCGACGACCAGAGGCCGGGCAGCCCATGCCGGGCGGCGTGTTCTTTGCCGCCCTGCACCTCGACTCCCAAACAAAGTCGCGTGTTAGCCATGAAGTAGCTGTGATAGGCGTGACTCGGGCGTCCCAGCTTTTGCGGGTTGTGCCCGATCTGCGCGCCTTGCTGGTGCCCGTAAAGGGGCTTCACCGTCACATCAATATCCAAGATCCACGGCAGACTTAAGACCGGGTCTACACACCCGCGCAACTGCCCCGAAAGCTAGGCTAGTCCTTCGGATTCCTCCATGCGCTTCATGGCACGGCGCACTACATCTTCGCTGACCACATGGCTCATCCCCAAGAGCGGAGGGTTCAGCGTGTCGCCCCGCACCGCGTTGATGTGCGCATAGCGCCAATGCCCGCAGAGGATCGAGAGGGCCGCCGTCCCCACCACATTGGTCGCTCCGCTGCCACGGTTCCCAGAGTATCGCAATGGGCAGTTTTTCAGCAACTCCTCCCATCGCCCTCCGGCATGCAGAAATTGCGCAAAAAAGATCAGCTGCCCCTCGCGCGTCACCGGCGCATCAAAATCCAGCTCCGCGTAATATCGCCCCCCGGGCGTGTCCACCGGCCATGACCCTCCCTGCCGTTTGGGGCCAAAAACCTCCTCACCCCTGGGGTGAGCTTCCGGTTCCCGCGAAATTTGGAGCATCCCCAACTACTCCAATCACTTGCGCCAACCAACAGCTTTTTCTATTCCCGCTTTTAGGATAAAAATGGAAGAGATTTGGTAGAAGAGGCCATCGCTGAAGTCTGGCCATCGCGGATTTTCCACAAAAAAAAGAAGCAGGAAAGTTTACGAGTTTGAGCAGGGAGCTTGCGCTAAATCCCCGCAGTCGATGTCTTTCGCGTTTAGCGAATTGGCCGAATGTTAGCCCATATACATGATCCAGATCGGAGTCTATTTCGAAGGGTATCGCTCCGAGGCAGGGTATTACGCGTCGTGTTTTCGAATCCCCGTTTCAACGTTTTTGATCGGTTGGAGTTTTCGGGCGATGAATGTGATTGCAGCTTTCCTCAAGTTCCTGAAAGGCCAGGGTGATATCATTTGCGTGGGAGAAATGCCTTTCTTTTTCTCGGATGGCGATTGCCGTCCAACCCACTTCCCCTGCCTGGGTGGCTTCAATCCATCGTACGTTCCAGCCACCGGTCTTCAAATTTTCGAGAATGGATTCCCACTGTTTCTTCACGCACGAACTGAATCTGGGTTTAATAGCGGGATTCAACTGGAAAATTTGGGCCACAGAGGTGACCTGCGGCGCCCGCGTTATTCCCAAAGACAGCTTTCCGCCATTGCCGAGGCTGTGTAAAATCGCTATTCGTTCAGGTTATATGAACAAAGCAGAACTCGTCTCCGCCATTCAAAAATCCCTCGGAAAGGACACTACTGTCGCCCAAGCCGAACGTGCGCTCGCTGCGGTGGTCGACGGAATCAAGGCCGGGGTAAAAAAAGCGAATAGTGTCCAGTTAATCGGATTCGGATCGTTCAAAGTCGTAAGCCGCAAGGCCCGGGTGGGGGTGAATCCGAAAACCGGCGCAAAGCTCAAAATCAAGGCCAGCAAGACCGTGAAATTCGTGGCAGGAAAGGCTTTCAAAGGCAACTTGTAAAATTTCCAGGCAAGGTGTCGGCGACGGTTAAAGTTCTGCTATACCGATCCAAACTGAGTTTCGAGGTCCGCCAGCAGAGTGTCAGCTAGGAGTTCTTCGACGAAAGCGCGGCCGGCCAATGGGGCGTCCCCGGTTACTCCGAGGTTGAAGGTCAGGACGGGCGCGCTGAGGTCGTCACAAACAACACCGAATCTGGCCCACAGTTCACGACGATCTGGAGCACGTGACGGCAGAGGTTGACCAAGGCGCTGCGCCAGCCCGCGCAAGACCAGGGTGGAAAGGGGGCGGCCGGGATCCAATGCGTGGCTGTTTCCACAATAACGGGCTGCGGTATGGGTCAGAGGTTGCTCCTCCTCAATTGGAAGAGCTCGCAGCAGGCGAGTCGCAATTTCCAGCCAATCGGAGGCCATTGTCAAATTGCCACCGGTAAACCTTTTGAGTGCGCCGTCGCGGCGCAAGGCATCCAACCATTCCATGCTCATGGGGAAAGGGCTGGCGGATAGTGAGGTGGCGGCTGCCGGCCAGAACGCACGCCATGCCAGCGCGGAGGCATGGGTTGCCAGCGCGGTTGCGGGGATTGGTCCGCAAAGCAAATCCAGAATCTCGTTCCAATCAGTCATTGTGCCGACGAGGACCAGCGCCCGTCCAATCGCGTCCAGGTCGTAACGCAGACCCATTGCTCGGCCGGCGTCGCGGCAGCTTCGAAGAGTTGCTATGAATCGCTCCCACCGTGGCGTACCGAGGATCGAACGTAGTTTATCCGATGGGGAACACATTGTTGGATAGGGCGTTTGGAATGGGCTCGGACGAGCGTAACTCTGGGGTGTCGGGCACGGGTGCCAGTTGATTTTTCCTGCCGTTCCAAACCCAGCGGGTGGCGGAAATGGATTCGGCATCCGCGACAAGCTGATAGATGGCGATGCCTGAAATCGTGGCGTGCGCGGCGGCATTTTTTAGTGAGACGAGGCAGCAGCCATCTGAGGGATGGTGAGTATGAGGGCCTTTTCTCCACCGGAGCCGGTGCCATAACGTTTGCGTGTCAGGCGCTCCCAGCGATCATTCTGTCGGCGTGCGGCGGCGAAAGTGTGCCAGCGCCGGTAGTCCAAGGCCCGCTGAAGTTGCTCCGTGCCGGGGGCGGCGCGATCGCGAGCGCGCTCTTCTCGGATCAGTTGATAGAGAAAGCGGCCAACGGTGGAACGTTCTTCTTCGCTCCAAGCCGCATGATCGACAAGGAGGAGCCTGCGGACGTGCGGCAATCCCGCAGGTAAACCGTCGGTGACAGGTTCCCAAATAAGTCGGAGAGTAACCCCAAGGGTGGTAGCGCAGCGGGTCATTTCCGCATTCATCTCATTGGTGCGAAAGCGGGCGTTTTCGATGAGGGTCTGAAGTTGCAGGGACACTTCCGTCACCAGATGTCGGTCGATAATGGCGCGTTTATCGATAACAGTGATTCTCCCACCAGTGTGACTTTCTCGCCTTTGGGGGACTGGGCGTTCGTCACGCTCCAAGGAAATAATGAGGTCGCGCTCTATGATGATTTATCCCTCCGGCAGGGAGGGTCGAAAACGACGCGATGGAGAGTGCCAACCGGCCTATCCCCCCAGGGGCAAGTGTTTGATCCGGCTACAAAAAAGCTCTTCGTGAACAATTTCATGACGCGGGATGTGTCCGTGCTTGATTTGAATGCCTTCATTTCCCAAGGAACGCGCAACTCTTCTGCCGTTACGACGCGGGTTGTCGCGGTGGAAAAGCTAACTTCCCGCATCCTGCAAGGCAAACAGCTCTTCTACAACGCATCCTTAATGGATAACCTCGGCACGGAAGTTATGAGTCGCGGCACCTACGTCAGCTGTGCGACCTGCCATAGCGATGGAGGGCAGGATGGGCGAGTCTGGGATTTCACCCAGCGCGGTGAGGGCCTGCGCAACACCATCGACCTGCGGGGCAGGGTGGGTATGGGACACGGTAATGTGCACTGGAGCGGCAATTTTGATGAAATCCAGGATTTCGAGAATAATATCCGGGCTCACCAGGGAGGATCGGGTTTGATCGATGCCGTCACGATTTCGCAGCCATTAGGTACATCCAAGGCAGGGTTGAGCGGTGACCTAGATGCGATGGCCGCCTATGTGGGCAGCCTTAATCGGGAAACGGTTCCCAAAAGCCCCTTCCGTACCGCGCAGGGCTTTCTGACCCCGGCTGCCATCGCGGGCCAGACCATCTTTGCCAGCCAAAGCTGTGTGACATGCCATGGCGGAACCCAGTTTACTGATTCCATGGGGGGATTGGCGTGGAGCCTAGCTTGCATGATGTTGGCACGCTGCGCACCAGCTCCGGCGGCCGCTTGGGAACTACACTGCCTGGTATCGATACTCCCACCCTAGCTGGAGTGCACGCCACCGCGCCCTATTTTCATGACGGCTCCGCCGCGACTCTGGAACAGGTTTTCCGAACCGCAGGAGGCACGGTTTACCAGGCTGAGGATGGCGTCCTATCCGGTTCCGTGGAACGCCCCAATTACGTAAACATCAACTATTTCAACCAAGTCCAAAAAGGCGGGCTTGTGCAGTGGAACGGTGCTGGATCGGTTACTTTTGCGTCCATTCCTGCCGGCTCTACTGCGGGTGTTGGCTCCATCGAGCTCCGATTCACTGCAGGCGGCAGCAAGAATATTACCGTGCGGGTAAATTCGACCAACTACCCTCTGACGCTCGTAGGGCAGAATCCAGGGTGGCAATTTGATCATTACCTCGTCGCCCGCCTGGAGAACGTCAACTTTGTCGCTGGGAACAATAGTGTTGTCATTTCAAGTAGCGGGGATGGATTTGGTATCGATTCCATGACTGTCAGCACCCCGTCCAACCTTCTCAAAGCCACCCCGCACCGTCGGGTACTTTCCTTGAGCGCCTCGGATCAGGCGAACCTCATCCGCTATTTGCAGGAACTCGACGGGTCTTCGATTGCCGCCATCGTCGACCCTGGCTCGGGAGGGGGCGGTACCGGAGGTCTCGCGCAATTCCGCCGCGACTTCAGTCTGGCTATCGATGGATCCCAAGATGCACAGGCACCCGCAGGTGATGGCGTGGCCAATCTCCTTAAGTTTGCATTTAACATGTTTGGTAATGGACCGGGGCAAACCCCTAATCTCTCTACGCCCAATGCCAGCGTCCTCGCCAACGATGGCTCGTCAGGCCTCCCCTTTGTCTCTGTGGACGGCAACGGCAAACTCCAAATTACCTACCTGCGTCGCAAGACAGGGTCCAATCCAGGAATCAGCTACTCCGTTGAGTTTAGTGAGACCCTTTCAGCTTGGGCTGTGGACCTCTTGGCGACTGAGAGCACCCAGAGTATCAACGATTCGCTGGAGCGGGTTACAGTCCGTGGTTCCTCCACAAACGGTCGCAGTATTTTTGCCCGCGTTCGCGTTGCCGCCACACCTTGATGATGATGGATATTTCTTTTAAGAACATGGATTTTTTACCACCCAGTGGCAACCGTGCTGGAGGCGGTTTTACGCATGTGTCTTCGACACTGTCGATCACCGACAAATGCAGGAACTGCCTGGGCCGTGGGGTCAAGATGGAGTGATAGGCCGCCTGATCGCCAAATGGCTGAAGGCAAGGGTCTGGGAAAAGGGAAAAGGGGACGCCGCAGGGCGGAGTCATCTCACCACTACTGAGCAACATCTACCTGCATGAAGTGCTGGACAAATGGTTCGTCGAATCCGTTCAGTCTGCGTGTGGAGGGCGCACCTTCATGGTCCGATTTGCCGATGACTTCATCATGGGCTTCGAGAGCCTGAAGGAGGCGCAAAAGGTCCAGCGGGTGTCACCGGCAACGCCCGCAAGCTCAAAGAGCTGTGGTGGCAGGTGGCAAAACTGTTGCGCAAGTGGCTGGCTCGGCGCAATCGCAGCCGAGGACCGAACTGGCAGCAGTTCGTCTCCAACATGCAGGTGTTCCCGCTGACCCCGGCGAGAATCATTTACTCCCGAATGTGAACGATCCCGCAACTTGAGGAACCGGATGCGATAATCTTGCTCGTCCGGTTCTGTGGGTGGCGCCGTCCGGTCTTCGGGCTGGACGGCCCTATCCCCCCCCCCGAACGGCCAAGAGGGGATTCAAGACTTGCTTGACGGTGAGATAGGTTTTTCATTTGCTTCGTAAGAACTCGACTCCGAAGACTCACCGCCAAGCCACCATTGATCTGCGGGTGCGGTGTACTACATGCGTCCGTGCCTCATGCCATGCACGCCACTAAAGGCAAGCGCTGTGTCTTACTTGCTGTCGTCGCCTCACGCGACTACCTATTTCACGGCGACTTGGCAAAGCTGCTGAAAGTCGCTTGTGAATAAGGTCGGAGCTTCAGATAGGAAGTAGCCTCAAAAGCCCTAGCTCTCAGGCTGGTGCTGGTGAACAAGATCATTGCTGCGAAAAAATTGCTTTTCATACATGTTATTATTTTTTATGCAAAATGGTATGAAGATCCGTCGCGTCTCCGCATTTCCCCTCCAGTATCCCGAACCGCATGATCATGGGGCTTTGCGTTACGTGACGCTTTGCCGGGTTGAGGTGGCCGACGGCACGGTCGGTTGGGGAGAGTGCATCAGCCAGTTTCCTGAGTCGTGCAAGGCGGCGAAAACGATTATTGAAGAAGGCTACGGGCCATTGATCGAAGGGAAAAGTGCGCTGGAAGTTGAGGCGCGGTGGCACGAAATGGTGGACCGCACGTGGTGGTATGGGCCGCAAGGCAGCGCGGCCTTTGCGCTGAGCGCGGTGGACATGGCGCTCTGGGATTTGAAAGGCAAGCTACTCGGTGTGCCCGTCTGTCATTTGATCGGGGGACCGCTCACCGACAAGGTGATGGCGATGGGGTCCATCCACCTGGATATGGACAATTTGGGTTGGACGGTGGATGAGTTTCGGTTTATGGCGGAAGCTGGCTATCCGATTGTAAAGGGTGGTTGGGGTACGCGTCCGGATTCGGTTTTTGGCACCGATGCGAAACGGGATCTCGCCTTGGCAAAGAAAATCCGGCAGGCCATCGGTGAGGATACGCCCCTGGTGCTTGATGTGTTGGGGGCTCGCGTGCGCTGGGATGTGCATACCGCCATTCAGCGAATCCGCGCGTTGGAGGAAGTGGGCCTGCTTTGGATCGAGGAGCCGTTGCCGCCGCAGGATTACAAGGCGCATAAGTTTCTCCGATCGCAGACGACCACACGCATTGGCACGGGGGAGCAGGAGTGGAATGTTGATGGTTATCGCCGCCTACTTGACGCAGGTGGCGTTGATGTCGTGCAGTTAGACCCCGGCCGCTGCCAGGGCATCACGGGTTGCCGCAAGGTCATCCCGCTGATTGAGGCAGCCAACCTGAAATTCAGTGCTCACACCTGGAGCAGCGCAATCAACACGGCTGCCAGCGTTCATCTGCTGGCCTCTTCTCGGGCCGGTTGGTGCATGGATTTTAAACCTCATCCTTCGCCCATGCAGCACGAACTCGTCACCGATCCTTGGGTTCAAAAAGACGGTTACCTAGCCTTGCGCGACGTGCCTGGTTTGGGAGTCACTATCCTTGAGGATGTCGTGGAAAAATTTGCCATGCCGGGAGCGTAACCCCCGATTTTTAGATTATGAAATCTCTCGACAACAAAACCTTCATCGTCACCGGTGGTGCCAGCGGCATCGGATTGGCGTCCACCAAACGAATTTTTGAAGAGGGCGGATCGGTGCTCGCCGTAGATCTGCGGCCCGATGCCCTTCTGGAGTCGTTTCCTGGAGATAACGAGCGAGTCGCTACCCTCGCCTTGGACGTCACGGCAGACGGCAGCGACCAACGTATGATCACAGCGGCACTGGAACGTTTTGGTCGGCTTGATGGGCTTGTCGCCTGTGCTGGACGAATCAAACTCCGTCCGCTCCAGGATGTCACCCTCGAAGATTGGGAGGCGATTCTTCGGCTTAATCTCACCAGCGTCTTTTTCTACGCCAGAGCCGTGGCTGAGCACATTAAAGAAGCCTGCCATTCCGGTTCAATCGTCACCATTTCAGCCACCTCCGCACATGGTCCACGACCAAACAATATTGATTACGGCGTAAGCAAAATCGGCATCGATCACGTGACCCGCACCCTAGCCCTCGAGTATGCACTGTCTGGTGTTCGCGTCAATGCAGTGAGCCCCGGCGTGATTGAAACTCCGATGTGGGAGGTCGTTGAGCGGGAGCGTGGCGCTGTGCTCGGACTGCCGCCGGGCGAGCTTACCAGCCGGATGCACCAAGCCACCCCCATTGGACGGATCGGCCGGCCGGATGAAATTGCCAGCGTGATCGTGTTTCTACTTTCGGAGCAATCCTCCTTTGTCACCGGCCAGGTCCTTGAAGCCGATGGCGGCTTCAAGCTCGCTAATCCCTAGCTTGACGGACTCGTGACGAGCGAAAAATATTGCGTTTTAAGCATTTATTTGCATATTAAACAACTGCCATGTCCGAAATTCCGCCCGTTCGCACCGTTCTCCTCCCCAATGTGGAACTCAACATGGAGTTTGTCACGGTGACCAATGTGTTAGTGAAGCCGGGGGACCAGGTTACGGAAGGACAGGCACTGGGCGCAGTGGAAACCCAAAAGGCAAACATCGAGATTAACAGCCCTTACGCGGGATTTGTTCACGAAGTTTTTATTTCTGAATTGCAGGAAATAGGCGAAAAAACACCGGTCTGCACGATTGGTGAGCAACCGCCCGTAACGAAGGCCGTGCCTCCTGCCGCGCCAAAAGCACCCGTTCCGGCGGCACATCCTGCGGTTGCGGAATCTGCCCCGGATTTACCTCCGGCGGCGGAGGGAAAAGTGCGCGCGTCGCCACTGGCCCGCAAGGTGGCGGCCTCGCTTGGTTTAGACCTCCGGCAGATTGTCGGCACGGGACCTGCCGGACGCATCAAACGAAGCGATGTTGAGGAATACCAAGCGCAGACTGCGTCACCGACTCCCCCGCTCAACGTCCCAACTCCTCCGACTCCTGAGAAACACCCGCCTTCTCAGCCGATGACTTCCGGCGGCGACTGGCAACCGTTCCCGATGTCGCGCGCGGGCCTGATTGGACAAATGGAGGCTGCCGTCCGCACGATCCCTATGTTTTCGATCAGCCGACAGTTTGACGTGACAACCCTTAGCCGCAAGGTGGCGGGGATTACGTTTACGCACCGACTGATTCTGTGCCTTGGTCGGGCGCTGAGCGCACACTGTTCCCTGCTTACCAGCATCGATGGCAACCGTTATCGGATTGAGGACGTTTCAGTCGCGGTAGCGATGGAAACTGCCTTGGGGCTGCTGGCACCAGTGGTGCGCAATCCGCAAGCTATGACGCTGGCAGAGATTTCCGCGACCGTGTTGCTTCTCAAGGCGCGGGCCGATGCCGGCCAATTGAAACGCGCGGATCTCGAGCGTGCTCCCTTTGCCATCTCCAATCTCGGGATGTTCGGAATCGATGTGTTTCAGCCATCCGTCTTTGCCGGTCAGGCCGCCGTGCTCGGCACGGGACGCGCGGTGGACTCTGCGGGAGGACACAAAACTGCCTGGTTCACCCTGGCTTGTGACCACCGCGCCGCGGATGGTGCCGAAGCCGCCCGCTTTTTCCAAACTCTCCAAAAAGAAATCGACGCTCTATGAGACTTCTCGAACACCAATGCAAACGCCTGCTTGGACGCCATGGATTGCCTTTCATTCAGCCCCACTTGACCACCACGGTTGAGGAAGCGCAAACTGCCTTCCGAGCCATCGGCGGCGTTGCGGTGATGAAGGCACAGGTGCCCTTCGGAGGGCGTGGAAAACTCGGTGCTGTGCGCATGATCGCCTCCGACTCCGAGGCAGCGGAGCATGCTGCCGATCTCCTCGGAAAGGAACTCCGTGGTTACCCCGTCACATGTGTTACTCTGGAACCGAGAGCCGCCTTTGACCAAGAATACTATGTTGGTGTGGCATGGGATCTGCGCAAACGCCAGCCCGTGGCAATCTTTAATTCTGCCGGCGGCATTGATGTCGAATCGGGTGCCTCGCTTGCTGTGCAGCGGGCCTTCGATCCGCGTGAGCCACTCACCCCCTATCAGGGCCGCGAACTGGCCGCGCAAGGCGGGCTAAAAGGCCGTGAGTTGGTGCTCGTGGGTTCGGTTATTGCCGCGCTAAGCAAGGCGTTTCTTGATCTGGACGCCCTCACCCTCGAAATCAATCCCCTCGTTGTCACCGCGGAAGGAGGCCTGCTCGCTCTCGATGCGCACGCGGAATTTGATGACGACGCCGCATATCGTTTGAAATCCGAGTTTGCGGATCTTGGGGAGATTCCCAAAACATTTGGCGGGCGCACACCCACGGCGATTGAGGAGGAGGCGGCCCGTATTGATGCCCGCGACCACCGAGGCGTGGCCGGGAGAGTGGTCGAGTTTCCGGGCGATCTCGCGCTGTTGATCGGGGGTGGCGGGGCCAGTCTCACTGTTTTTGACGCAATTCTCCGCCATGGCGGCAAGCCCGCGAACTACTGTGAAATCGGTGGAAATCCCACGTCCGAAAAGGTGGCCGATCTCACGAAGCTGCTGCTCTCGAAGCCCGGGGTTCGGCAGATGGCCGTGATTATGAACGTGGTCAACAACACCCGGGCCGACGTGATGGCCAAAGGCGTGGTTGATGGTATCCGCGCTGCCGGGCGAGAGCCGGTCGAGGTGCTTTCTGTTTTCCGCATCCCTGGTTCTTGGGAGGATGAAGCCGTCGCGCTGCTGCGTGACAATGGTGTGACCGCCCTTGGCCGCGACGTCTCACTTGATGCCGCTGCCGCCCTTGCCGCAAAGCATTCCCAATCCTAATTTTTCTATGTTGATCTCATCTCAAGACCGGATTCTCGTGCAAGGCATCACCGGACGCGAAGCCAGTGAAATGGTTGCCGAGGCACTCGCTTACGGAAGTCAGATTGTGGCCGGAGTCACTCCTGGAAAAGGTGGCCAAAACGTCCACGGTGTCCCGGTTTATGACACCGTGCAAGCCGCCGTGGCCGCGCATCAACCCACCGTGAGCGTTGTCTCCGTGCCGGCTGCAGGCGTGCTTGATGCCTCGCTCGAAAGCTTCGCCCACGGCATCAAACTCTGCCTCATCATGAGCGAACGTGTCCCGCGCCGCGACACTGCCTGCCTCGTCGCTGCCGCGCGCGAATCGGGCTGCACAGTGATTGGTCCAAACACCCTTGGGCTCATCCGCCCGGGCGTCGCCAAACTGGGAACCATTGGCGGGCGGGTGGATAATGTTAGGAAATCGTTCTTGCCCGGCAAGGTAGCCATCCTTTCCCGTAGTGGCGGCATGACCACGGAAATCGCGAGTTTCCTGACGAGCCGGGGGATTGGACAAAGCATTGCCATCGGCGTGGGCGGGGATCCCATCATCGGCAGTAATTTCACCGATCTAATCAAACAGTTGGAAGACGACCCGAGCACAGATACCGTCGTGATCTATGGTGAACCGGGAGGCACCGCCGAAGAGGAATTAGCCGACTATCTACGTGAAAGACCTTCCCGCCTGCGAGTGAACGCCTTTCTCTCCGGTCGTTTCGTGGACGACATGGAGGGCGTTCGCTTTGGTCACGCCGCCGTCATGGTTGAGGGCGGACGCGGCTCGGTGAAGGGCAAGGCCGAGTGCCTGCGCGCCGTTGGCGTGCATGTCGCCGAGAAATTTGATGACATTTTGGAGGGCCTCTCATGAGTGAATTCTGGACAACCGCCATTTCGCGCGTTGCGCCGAACGACATCATGGTGCGTGGCTACCGCATTGAAGACCTTACACGACAATGTTCATTCGGAGACGTGATGTATCTGCTTCTGACCGGTGAATTGCCGTCCGGGAATCAGGGGCGAATGATCGGCACCATGCTAGTGTGCTGCTGCGAGCATAGCCTAGCCTCGCCGAGCGTGGATGCCGTTCGCTTTGTTGCCTCGGCAGGCGTGCCGCTTCAGGCCGCAGTTGCGGCCGGCGTGACCGCCATTGGGGACACGCATGGGGGAGCCATTGAGCCGTGCGCACGGATCCTTCAAGCCGCAGTGAGAGACGGCACGACCGCGAGCGAGTTGCTTGCCGGGCTTCGTTCCCGCAAGGAGCGGATGCCGGGTTTTGGCCACCGCGTTCACACCGCAGATCCGCGGGTAAAGGTGCTCTTTGACCTTGCCCGTGAATACAACATTCACGGCAGCCACTGCGATTTTGCCCGTGAATTGGAGCACGCCACGGAGCAGGTGTATGGCCGCCGCATCAATATGAATGTGGATGGTGCGATCGGTGCCATTCTTTGCGATCTCGGGTTGGATCCCGCACTCGGTAAATCGTTTTTTATTGTTGGCCGGGCTCCCGGCTACGTTGCCCACGCTCACGAACAAATGACCCGTGAGCGGCCGTTCAAAGCGGCGGAACCGGAAGACATTACCTATACCGGCCCGGCGGCGCGTGAGTTGCCGGATCGTTTCACCACAGCTGAAAAAAACTTATGAGTCATCGCAAACTGAGCATGGCAGAAGCCATCAACGAAGCCCTGCGTCATGAGATGCGCCGCAATCCCGATATCACCCTGCTCGGCCAGGACATTGGTCCGTATGGAGGGACCTTCGGGGTTTACAGGGGTCTTTATGACGAATTCGGTGCCGAGAGAGTGACGGACGGCCCGGTCGCAGAAGCCGCCACCACCGGCTTTGGAATTGGTCTTGCCATGGCGGGCATGCCCACTGTGGTGGAGATCGAGTTCATCGATTTTATCACGCTCGCATCGGATGCGATTGTCAACCAAGCCGCCAAGATGCGTTTTACCATGGGCGGCCAGGTGAGCGTGCCGCTTGTCGTGCGCACACCGATTGTGAATCGCCTTGGCTTGGGAGCGCAGCATTCCCAAAGTCTGGAAGCTTGGTTCATGCACATCCCCGGCCTGCGGGTTGTGGTGCCATCGAACGCGGCGGACGCGAAGGGGCTCATGCTCACCGCGCTGCGCGATGGCAACCCGGTGCTCTATATTGAACACGTCCGCCTCTACGGCGCAAAAGGTGAGGTGCCGGAAGCCGATGAACCAATCCCTTTCGGTAGGCTGCGGGTTGCCCGCGAGGGTCGGCATGTCACTCTTGCCACCTACAGCGGCATGGTGCGCCCTTGCCTTGAAGCGGCTGAAGAACTGGCAGCGGAAGGAGTCGATTGCGAGGTGCTTGACCTGCGCACGCTCGCCCCGCTCGACCGAGAGGGCCTCGTCAACTCGGTCATCAAAACCGGGCGTCTCGTGGTTGCCCATGAAGCCTCAAAAACCGGAGGAGCTGGCGCAGAAATTGCCCAGTCCGCCCAAGAGGGTGCCTTTGATTTTCTTGAAGCCCCCATCCTGCGAGTTGCTGCCGCCGACCACCCTGCGCCAATGGGCACCTTGCAGGACTTCGCATTTCCGAACAAAGACAATGTCATCGCTGCCGTGCGCGAAGTGATGGCCTGAACCTTCGATCCTCATGAGTAAAAAATCACAAATTCCGGTGGAGACCCTGCTGGCCTGGTATCACAAAATGAGCTGTATCCGGGCTTTCGAAAACCATGCTATTGGCAGTTTTCGCGAAGGACTGTTTCAAGGCACCACGCACCCGTGCATTTGCCAGGAAGCGATTGCGGTGGGCTGTGCCGCTGCCTTGGAGCCGACGGATCAAGTGTTTGCCACCTACCGCGGCCACGGGCATGCCCTCGCCAAAGGTCTGGAAATGAAAGCCGTGATGAGCGAGTTGCTTTGCAAGCAGGATGGTTGCTGCAAGGGCCGGGGAGGTTCAATGCACCTTTGCGATGTGAGCAAGGATTTCTGGGGAACCAACGCCATCCTGGCCGCGCACATCCCGATTGCCGCGGGAATGGCTCTCGCCAACAAAAAGCGCAAAAATAGTCGTGTCACCGTCGCGTATCTTGGAGAGGGAGCCACCAGCGAGGGGGCATTTCTGGAAACCCTGCACATGGCGGCACTCTGGAAAATCCCGCTGGTGATTGTTTGTGAAAACAATGGCTACGCCATTTCGGTGCCGGCCCACATTGGCAAATCCGTTGAGGACGTGTGCCAGCATGCCGAGGGCTTCGGCCTGGCCGGAATGAAAGTGGACGGTAATGACCCGCTGCTGGTGCACGAGGCCATGCAAACGGCCGTGGCCCTAGCGCGACGAGGGGATGGTGCCACCCTGCTTGAGTGCAAGACTGTTCGATGGGAACGCCACAGCGCAATTTCTGCCGGCAAATACGAGGACGAGGAGGAGGCCATGAAATGGAAAACAGCCGACCCTATCCCCCGCTTTGAAAAGCGCCTTGTCGGGGAATTTGGAGTGGATGCTGCGAAACTCCGCAAACTCGAGGCCCTCGCGCAAAAAGAGGCCGATGACGCTTTGGCCTTCGCCAAAGCGAGCCCTGTGCCGGATCCAAAAACCGTGGGCGACTTTCTCTTCGCCTGACAAAACCCATGCGCGAAATCCCGGCGGAAGCCATCAGTGAGGCCGTGGCGCGAATGTGCCAGCAGGCGAACTTTGTGCTGTCCGAGGACATGCTGCGCGTCCTGCGCCGCGGAGTGCAACGCGAGACCAATCCCGTTGCTAAAAACGCACTCACCCGCATCCTGCAAAACGCCGAAGTTGCCGAGATCCGAAGCATCCCGATGTGCCAGGATACCGGGCTCGTTGTCATTTTTGCCGAGGTCGGTCAAGACGTACGCATCACCGGCGGGTTGCTTCGTGATGCGATCAACGACGGTGTGCGTACCGGCTACCGCGCAGGATTTCTAAGGGCATCGGTTACCGGCGATCCGGTGCAGCGCAAGAACACCGGCGATAACACACCCGCGATGCTGCACACGGATTTGGTGCACGGGGATCAACTCACGTTACGACTGCTCGCCAAAGGCGGTGGATGCGAAAACATGAGCCGCTTCAAGATGCTCACCCCATCTGCAGGGGTGGGGGGCATTGTCGAGTTTGTGGTGGAAACCGCGAAAATCGCCGGGCCGAATGCCTGTCCGCCACTTGTCGTCGGCGTGGGCATCGGAGGGTCCTTCGAAGTTTCCGCGATCCTTGCCAAAAAATCCCTTCTGCGGGAAACCGGCGCACCCAGCCCAGTTCCGCACTTGGCGGAGCTCGAGGGCAAAATCATTGAAGGAATTAATGCCAGCGGCATCGGGCCGCAGGGCTATGGTGGGGATACCACCGCGCTCGCGGTGCATGTGGAGATCGCAGCCTGTCACATCGCCAGTCTGCCGGTAAGTGTAAATATCGAATGCCATGCGCACCGCCACCAAGAGGTCGTGTTATGAAAGAACTGATCCTCCCGCTGGACTTGGTCACCGCGTCCTCGCTGCGTGCCGGTGAGGAGGTTCTGCTCTCAGGTGAAGTGCTGACCGGTCGTGATCAGGCCTGTCGGCGGCTGCACGAGATGCTGGCCGCGGGCAGCGAACTGCCCGTGGAAATCTCCGGGCAACTCATCTACTTTGTCGGCCCCTCACCCGCCAAACCGGGCGAAGTCGTCGGCTCGGCCGGCCCGACCACCGCCGGCCGCATGAACGCTTTCATGCCCGGCCTGCTTGCCCATGGCGTGCGTGGATTCATTGGCAAGGGCTTTCTCGCTGATTCCGTGAAAACCGCCCTGCGCGAGAAAGGTGGTGTGTATTTCGGAGCGATTGGTGGAACCGGTGCGCTGCTCTCGCAGTCGATCACCGCGTGCGAAGTTGTCGCCTTCCCCGACCTCCTTAGCGAGGCCATCCACCGCATGCGCTTCGAGAATTTTCCCGCCATCGTGCTAAACGACACCGTTGGCGGCGACCTCTACCAATCCGTCCTTGCCCCACCATGAAAATCCGTAAACTTGAAGCCATCCCCCTTCGCCGGGATTTGGAAACCGTCTTCCAGGGCGGCACCTACAAAATCACCAGCCGCCCGACCATGGTCTGCCGGGTGGAACTCGATAATGGAACCATCGGCGAAATCTTCGGCGGTGATGAGGAGGAATACCAAGTCGAGGTCGCGGAACTCGTCAATAAGCATTACCAGCCGCTTTTGTTGGGTCAGGATGCCCGCGACATTGAGCGCCTCTGGGAGCGACTGTGGAATTTTCGGGTGGATTTTGGAAACCGCGGCATCCACACACTCGACCTTGCCAAGCACTGTATTCACACTCAGGCCATCGCCACGGTGGATCTGGCGCTGTGGGATGCGCTCGGCAAAGCACTCGGACAGCCGGTGGCGAAGCTCCTCGGCGGCCATGCCGACAAGGTGCGCGTGATTGGCATCGGCGGCTATATGAACCCAGGCATCACCGCCAGCGACTTGGAAGCCGAAGTGGCCGGATTCCGCGAACAGGGGATCTACGGGATGAAGCTCAAGGTTGGGAAAAACTCGGTTGATGAGGACATCGAACGTGCCCGCACCGCCCGCAAGGTCGGAGGCAAAGATTTCCTGCTCTGCACGGATGCCAACCAGACGTGGACAGTGAGCGAAGCCGTGGCCTTCGCGCGCGGAGTGACGGATTTGCACCTCGCCTGGCTGGAGGAGCCCGTGCGCTGGCACGATCAGCATGTGGGCAATGCCCGCGTCCGCGCCGAAGGCACACCGGTCAACGCGGGCCAGGGCGAAATCTCCCGGCACGGTTGTCGCGACCTCATCACCAGCGGTGCGGTGGATATCCTCAACGTGGATGCCACCATTGCGGCCGGAGCCACCGAGTGGCGGCGCATCGCCGGCATGGCGCAATGTTTTGGAATTGGCATGGCCCACCATGAGGAACCGCAAGTCGCGCTCCATCTGCTCGCCTCGGCGCCCAACGGCATCGCTGTGGAAATTTTCCCCAGCTACCAGCGCGATCCCATGTGGTTCGACCTACCGGCCGAGCATCCGGTCATTAAGGACGGCTACATGCACGTGCCCGCCGCCTCTGGATTCGGCATTCCCCTTCGTCAGGAAATTATCGAAAAATACCGCGTGTGAGGTGCGGGGCGTCTTGCTCCGCGAGCGGGATTGTCTATCACCGCGAGGGCGACTTGCGCAGAAAACCGTAAAGTCGCTCTTGCAAGCTGGAATCTTGGAGGGGAATCGCTTGGCAGAAATTCCGGCAAAAAAGAGGTGCCCCTCGTAGCCGGTGGTCTTCACTCCCAATCGTAAAACTCCGTTCCACAAGTTGGGAGATCGACCACCCGTTTTGAAAGCCACCTCCATTCGAATGCCGACGTGCTGACGCTCGATTATCTTCTCCAGAGATGTTTACGGTAACGTCGTTTGGCGTGCAGATGCACCGTCGACGTCTCCGCATATATTCATCTCAAAGGCTCTAGTTGGTAATCCGACCATCACCGGGCGTGGTTTATTCCCATTCGCTTAGCAATTCCTTGAGTTCGTCGGCAATACTCCACCTTCATTTGAGGCAACGCTTTGGTGGGCGTGATCCCACATGTCTAAAAGTCTATCACTGCGCGGGCGACTTGCCTAGGAAACCGTAGAGTCGCTCTTGCAGGGTGGGGTCTTGGAGAGGAATCGCTTGGAGAAAGGTCCAGCTGTAGACGAGATGGCCTTCGTAGCCGCAGGTGTTGCCCTTCCAGTCGTAGAACTCCGCCCCGTAGGGATAAATGTCCACTACACCATTTTGGAACCCGCCGCCATTGGGAAAAACTCCCTTGTGCTGACGCTCAACCATTTTGTCCAGAATCCCGTTCGCGCGGTCCCCATTGCCGACCATCTGATTGGCCGCGAGAAACCAGAAGGTGTTTGAGACCGTGCATCCACCATTGAGGTATTTTTGGAAGGTTTCTGAACCATCGGGATTCGATCCTCCCCATGTAGAGAATTGCCACGCGGCCGGCACCGGGCGGGAATTTAACGGCACCCCCAGCGCAAAATTGTCGAAGCCGGAGTTTTGGAGAGCAGTCCAATATTTGTCCAACATCTCCTTGGCGTCGGCCAGGTCCAGTAGCCCGCAAAGGGTCGCGAGACTGGTCGGCACATCGGAATGCACGTCGTGCAGGGTGCCATTCTCGCTCTTCCACCACGCGAGCCATCCGGTCTCCGGATTGTAGAACGTATGGCGGAAGGCCGCTTTGAGCTTCGCCGCACGCCCACCATATTCCGTCGCGGATTTTGCATCTCCGGTCGTCAGCGCAAGGGCCTCAAGGCATTTGTAGGCACGGTGAGCCAGGGCATTGACGTAGGCATTCTTGTGGCCGCTGCTGTAGGTATCCCATGCGGTGTCTCCGAAGGCACCGGTGCCGGGATTACCGGATTGCTTGGATTCAATGAGCCCATCGCCATCCACGTCGCGGGCATTCATGTAAGCGATGGCTGGCGCCAACTTGGGCCACCATTCCTTCATCCATTCGAGATCGCCAGTGGCCTCCACCACGGCCCAAAACGCTATGACCAACGATGGATTGGCATCCATCGCTCCGGGGTTGTGATTCACATAGAGCACCTCACCTTCCGGAGTGACTTTGTTTTTCAGATGATACTCGACGGTGTAGCGAAGGAAGTCCGCTCCGGAGAGACCGTCGGTCCAGTCGGGCTGGAGGAGAATGTGATCTGCGAGCCAGAACAAAGTAGAACCGACGGGATTGCTGATCACGTTGTTGCCCCAGACGCCAGCGATGCTTCCATCGGTGCCATCAGTGGGACCCCATTGAGAGGTGGCGATCGGCAGATTCCACCATCCGCGCCGGATTTTCTGCCAGAGATCATCGTTCTTGCCGGGGGTCGGATTCGCCAAGGTCACCGGGGAAAACTCCAGCGCCAATTTGGGCCCGCTCGAGGATGAGAAGACGAGGGTCGTTTCACGCTTTTTGCGGTCGCCCGTGAAGCGCACTTCCGCGGGGAGGGCGGATGTTACCTCCATGGTGCCGAGATCCGGAGCAATGAAGATTCCTGGCAGGCGGCCGCTGTCGACCGATGTCCACTTGGAGGTATGGAAACTTGATGAGCACATCCTCGGGTTCAATTTTAACGTGGCAAGAATCTGGCCGTCCCCGTTCTCGTTGAGATTCGCTGTGAGGCGAAGGTGTTTGTTTTGCAAGGCGATCTCGAAGCGGCCCGATTTATCGCCTTTACTCCGCGAAAGAATCCCTCGAATGGAAGACTCCAGCACCTCCATCTCTTCCACTAGGAGCGGGATCTCCTTGCCACCTTGCCTGATCGCAAATTCCATAGGTGCCCGCAGGAGATTGTTGATCTCACGTCCGCCGCCCTCCGTGTCCCAACCAAGGTGCGAAATCCTTCCCGTCTTCGCCGTCGCTTTGATGAGAATCCCCGCGGTCGGGTTTTCGCCCGGGCTCCCGTCTTGTTTGAGTGTGGCACCGGGTACGGCAGCATCAGGGGATTGGAGAGGTTCCAGCATGGAGATCACGCTCTCTGCGGCAGGCAGTTGGCGTTCCCAGCCCTGACGTTGTGGCTCGGTCATTGACCAGGCACTCACCCACCCGGTGGCGTGACTCGGCAAGAGCAGCGATTTCCCATCGCGAGACCGGCCAAGATAGATCACTTGACGCGCCTCTTCGCCATCGACCCATACTTCTGTCGAATCATTTTTCAAGCAAATGATCTCATCGGTATTTGTGGAATAGAAAATCCGGCCATCGGGGGCTTCTAGCAGTGCCCATGGGGCTGATGGCGCCGTGCTGTGTAGTTCTTCTGCCGCGCCGAACTCACCATCCCCGAGGGATGGAAACTCGATGATTTTTTGCCCGCTAAAATCTGCCGCAAGCAGTCTCTCCTTCGAAACGGAAATCTGGGTAATCACGGCGCCAGGGGATTCTGCCGCGACGCCAATCCAACTCCCATTGTCTGCGCTGATGACATGAATCCGGCCCTCATCGGCTTCTGCTGCGTAACAAAGATCGCCTCGGAAAACGATTCCGGTGAGCCGCTTGGCCACTGTTCCTGCCGTGGTGTTACCATCCCAAAAAACGCCGGTAGGAATCCCAGTATGCGGGTCAATCCGCACAATACTACCGCTCTGGTTGGGAGCGCCCGTTGTCAGATAGAGAAACCCATCGGGGCCCTCAGCCATGCCGTTGATGAGGGGTAGAGCTTCGGCAAAGGTCTGAATCTTCTCATCTGATGCTTGTGGTGAAAAACTCTGAATTCGCCCCGCCGCATGACTCGCGACCAAACAGTTTTGGGGCTCGGACGCAGTTGCCGCAGCCAGCGAAGCTAGCGTGATTGTGAGAGCGACAAAAGGCATTGTGTCGAATTTCATAGAGTTAGGAAAAAAACAAAATAAAACCTGCCAGCATCAACTTGGGAAGACACTGGCAGGTCGGAAGAAATGGGGGTCTGGAATAATCAGGCCTGCCGACGCCGACGCCACACGAGGGCTCCCAGCCCGGTGGCCATTAGCAAACTGACCGAACCTGGCTCGGGTACCGCAGTAACGATGAAATACTGCGGAGCACCCAGCGTATTGAAGCTGGATTGAAATGATGCATCGACCAAGCTGTAGCCGGAGATGGTTTGATCAAGAAAGGAACTCACGTAGATGTTATTACCATCGATTGCAAGTCCTATCGGGTTGTTGATATCAGTGATGAAGTCGCTAGCCGTCCAACCACCATCGGAAAAAGTCATTTTCACCACCTTGTTGAGGTCATACATCGCGACATACATCGTGTTGCTTCCTCCCGCGACAACACCTCGCACAGTAGTGGCACCGAAGTCATAGATTGTCCCGGCATCGACGCCTGGCTGCCAATAACCCAGCGTCCCGTTAGCACCATTTTGACCTGTGTAATAAACGATGTCGGAAAAACCATTCGGAGCAGCCGAGGCCAGACCGTGGACACTTCCAACAAAAGGCGTGTAGAAGAGATACGAAAGCGGCGTTGCAGGGTTTCCGTCCTCTGCCGCAGGATCCGGGCCGCTGCTTGTGAGGTAGCTGATGTTAAAAGCCGCACCTTGGATACGTCCGTTGATGAACGCCAAACCAGCAGGACCATGGCCTGTGGCAGAGGAATTGACTACACCCAATGAGGTTCCGCTCGGTGAGTATTTATTGATCATATCGTTCCCGTAGGTGCTGATAAAAACGAAACCGCCACCCTCGGCCACACCAAGTGGTGTGCTGAGTCCGGTGGCGAAAGTACTGAGATGGGTACCGTTGGAACCGTAGAGCTCAGCCTTTCCGGAGGAACTCTCTGCCACCAAAAAGGCTGCGTTGGCGGAATAAGCACCGACGACTGCGAGGCAGACGGCACCAAGGAGCGATTTTTTGATCGTAGTTTTCATGGATTTTAGTTTCAGTTTGTGTCTGGATGAACTGGTAAAAACTACGCCCCTGCAACCTTCCAGGGCAAACCAACATAGGGGGCGAAAATCGGCTTTTCGGGGTCAGAAATGAGCGTTTGGCTCAGCAGGTAGAGCATCAAATTTGCCGTTCGCTGACGTGGAGGCGGGCTAGGAGAAGTTCGACGCGGTCGCCAGGGGGTAGCAGGTGCTGATTGGTGGGGAACAATGCGCCGGAGGTTTTGCTTGAGTTGCTTTGCTGCGAGGGTTCCGTTTCGCGCCGGATTTCGGATGCGGTGAGGTGGAGGTATTTTTTCATCGAGCGGGTGAGCCCCTTGGCACCATCAAAGCCGAGGGTGTAGGCTACGGATTTCACCGATTCGTCGGTTTCGCGCAGCATCTGCACGGCCTCAACGAGGCGGGCATGCATGCGGCAGTGACCGGGAGTCATCCCAAAGCGCTGACGGAAGATGCGGACGAAGTGGCCCTCGGAGACGCCGAGTTCGCGGGCCAAGTCGGCCTGGGAGAGCTTACTGCCGTCGGCGGAGGCGAGGCGCAGGTGAATGCGTTCCCAACGGTCCAGTGGAAGGGGCAGTTCGGAAAAAGAAGCCCCGATGGATGCTAGCAGGGTGAGCATCTGGAAAACCGACGTTTGCACGTGGAAGTGGTGGCGTGAGCCACCCTTGGGGAGATGAACGCAGACCGCCTCGAACAGTTTTCGGAATTCTGCGAAGGTCTCGCCTGTGGGGGTAAGGACCGGCAGGGGCCCAAGTTCCGGCAGTTCGGGGGTTAGCAGATGCCGGGGAGGGGCTGCAAAGTGCACCGAGATCTGGTAAAAAACGGTGCCGGAGGTCACCCGATAGTTCATTGTGCTCGCAGGGCGAAAACAAATCAAATCGCGGGCGTTGCCGTGCACTGGGCCACTTGGAGGGCTTGCATGAATTTCGCCGCTCTCAACCAAAATCAAATGGTGGGAACCAAGCCGGTAGCTGAACTCGGTGGCACGGGAAAACTGAAAGTAGCCGGCATTCTGGACCTGAGGCCCAAACTGGGCTAGGCCGATTATGGCGGGTTTCAGATGAGTGCGCTTCATGTCTCCATAGACTTTCTTCAGGAAGCCCTGATTGTCGCGCCGAAACCTTAAAGAACGATGTTGCGTCCAGAGGCTGCGGACGCCACGGCGGCTTCGATGATCTGCATGCTGAAAACGCCAATGTCGCCCGGCGAAACATTGGGGGCATTGCCCAAGATCGCGTCAATAAAGTTTTCGGTGGGCGCGAAGAGCGGGTAGATTTCTTCTTCGGAGAGGTCCGGGTAGCGGGTGATCTGGCAATCGCGCGCGTGAAATTCCATTTTCCCTTTCCAAAGATCGAGCAAAATCATGCCCTCGGTGCCATACACGCGAACCTCGTAGTGCCGCTCAGTGAGCATCGTCGCCCCATGGCTCGCCATCGAGACTAACGTGCCATCATCAAGTTTGATGGAAAGAGAATCGTAGATATCCACCGCCATGCCCGCATTGTCGAAACGCGCAAAGACCTCGGCGGGTTGCCGCCCGGTGAGATAACTCAAATACGCGGCCGCGTGGGAAACCTGACAATAAATCTGGCCTCCGCCCGAGATCGAGGGATCGCTGTAGGAGTTTGTGGCGGGTGGCACATACACCTCGGCCGACTTTTGTAGTTCGGGATTTTGCTCGAAGGCATGATCCCAAGCCTTTCCCTGATAGAGACCCAGCGTGAAATTGGTCATCAGCACGCTGATCATCTTCATCTCTCCGAGGCAGCCGGAACGGACGAGTTCCCGCGCAGCTTTGCCATGAGCGGTAAAATGCCATGGGCAGGCAACGGCGAGCACAAGCCCTTTTTCGTTTGCCAGCTCCTCAAGCACCCTGGCCTCGGCAAGAGTCAGAGTGATGGGTTTCTCGACCAGCACATGCATGCCTGCCTCCAGTGCGGCTCGGGCTTGGTCAAAATGCACGTTCGGGGTAGTGGCAATGATCACCGCCTCCAAGCCCGGAATGGCAAGAACCTCATCAAGGGTCGCGCAGGCCATCGGCACACCAAAATCCGCTGACACCTTTTCCGCTTTCTCGCGACTGCGGTCATGCACAGCCACCAAATCCGCGCCTGGGTGCTTGAGAAGGGCAGGCATGTGCGCACTCGTTCCCCACCAACCCGCGCCGATCAGAGCACAGCAAATTCCCCTGTTCGGGGCGCGCAGGGTAGATCTAAATTTAGAATCAGTGACGGGAGCAGCGAGAGTCTCAGGCATGATAGAGTAGATTTTCCCGCCCGAAACTCATTCTCAAATCCGGATTGGGGGCAAAATCCAGCATTCCGGGGGCTGACAGCGATCTTCTTGCGATCCAATGAAGGGCTTCCGCTTTGTTGTGCTGCCCTCGGAGCAAAGGGGAAGTTTCTGTCAGAGTGAGAGGGGTAATGAGGCAAGGCTTTCGCGGATGACGGGTTCCCATGTGCCCGGAACTTCGGATGGCACCAGGTAGGCTTTGTAGCCCAGCTTTGCTTCCATGCCGCCCTCCGAGCTGATCTCCGGCGTGGGAAGGTAGGAAACGATGCCATTGCTGAAGCCGAGTACAAAGGTGTCCGGTCCGAGCGCGTTCCGGAGAGCGATGCCGGTTTCAGCCATCGCCTCGAAGGGGATGGCCAGGATTTTCAGACTGCCAATTCGCAGGGCTTGAAGCGGAAAGCTGATGGTGACCGGATCCGTCGTGTGGCGCGCGGCATCAAGGCGTTTTTGCGCCCAGTAGTCGAAGCGGAGGAGGGGGTTCACATTCCACCCGCGGGCTTCCCGCTTTCGGCCAGCCTGTAATTTCGCGGCCCATTCCGCTCGCTCGGCCTCGACTTCGGGGAGCGCAGGAAACGGGGTGAGCGGAAGCGTCAGCTGTGTTTCGCATGCCGCAAGCGGCCCCTGCAGGATGGGTGGAACGGGCTCGTAGCCGTATAACCAATAGCGTCCGACGGATTCGACCAACACGGGGTCGCAGCGGCGGCGGTGGGTGCGCAGGGTCTGCGCGACTTTGAGCACCTCGCCTCCCAGCATGTGGCCAAGACGGTCTTTATCCTCGTTCACGCAGGGCGAATCGTCGGCATCCTGCCCGATGCCGGTAGCAGGGTTAATGTTTCCGGCGCAGCCTTGCAGGAACAGCGAGGGACAGCCCAGCGCAGACTCAACCACGCGCCGAGCCGGTCCCGCGAAGTCGGGGGAAACACGGTTGGTTTTCGGCCCCAGAGTGACCGTATGGCACGAGTAGCGGAATGCCACGGCGAGCGGACGACCGTTCATGGAATCCACGCGGATCACACCGACGCTCGAATCGCAAGCCCCCGCCGGATCCTCGCCCAACAGCACTGTGCCATCAGTGCTTTTCTGGCGGCGATTGATGTTCCCGCGACACTCGCCCCAACCGACGGCAACCCGGGCGGGTTCCAAAGCCAAAACCGCTCGCCGGGTTGCATCCACCGCTGAGAGCTGAAGCTTGTGCCAATAGGCGGCTCGCAATTTTTGCTGGTCCAAGGGCTCAAATTCCACGTAGGTCCCGATTCCCGGTGCCGAGTGGCTGTGATTCACATTAAGCAGGACGTGAGAACAGGCGATGCCAGCCGCATCGGCACACAAGCGGCGAAGTTCCAACGCGCACGGCACATCGATCAAACAGAGGTCCGCAGCGACAATCAGGATCGTCTGCTCGCCTTCACTTAATGCGAGCACTGTAAGTGAGAGAGGTTCATCAACGGCTAGGGGTGTTCCCTCACGCACAGCATAACCAGTGAGTCTGAGCCCGAGTTCCGGTGTGATGTCCGTGCGGGCGGTGCCTGCCTTAAAAGGTTGCGCGCTCACCATGATGAAGGAATGCAAAATTTTCGACTCATTCGTAGAAATTCAGCATGGTAGCGAAGCTCGGTGACTACAACGAGCGAAAGGGTGCTTCCTTCGGGTTTTTGGGGGCTAAAAGCGGCACCCGGGCATGGCGACGTCTTGTTTGCATTAGTGGTAACGAAAACATGCGTTGGACGCGCAACCGCGAGCAATGTCAGTCCGATGCGGGTATCCCCTTGAGATCGGCTCGCTTGAATTCGTAGGAGGTGGCGTAGGCGAGAGCAAGAGGATCCACTTCCACGCCGCGGAGGCGACAAAACGCTTTGTAGGCATCCGGCCACCAATTTCGGTGCTGGGTAAGCCCATCGTCCTTCCATTTTTTCCAACCGATGAGCACTTTTGTCCAGCATTCGTCGCCATATTTAACGGCCTCTTGCGCTGATGGCATGTCTTTCACATACCAATCTCGACCGATTCGCGCATGAAGGACTTCGTCGGCCCAGTCGAAATCTTGGAACGTAGCGGCGAGCGGGTCACCCGCGCGTTGGCTCACTTCCCACTCGTGACGTTTTCCCGTTCGGGGCATAAGACCTTGTTCAATGTAGTAAAGAACGGCGTGACGTTCCCGGGGTTCGAGTTGAAGATTCAATGCTCTTGACCACGTGGAATTGATCATGACCAGGCTCGGCCAATCCAGTCCCAAGGAAGCGAACCCGACCTCGCCCATCATTGCGTGTCGAGCCTCGTCCCACAGTTGACGAGTCATATCACGAGTGTAGCCCCAGGGTTTTCCATTGGTTTCGGTGATGATGCTCGCCATCATCTCGGGGACGTCGATTTCGCGCAGGCGTTTGTAATACATTATGAGCACCTTGGCGTCGTCGGGCATCGCGTCGTCGTAAATAAACTCCTCGCCATTGACACCCATGTTGTAGGGATCAGGAAAACGCTCGTCCCGCCGTGGCTCACCGTCGAAAATAAACCCTTTCGAGGAAAAATACCGAGTCGGCTCAGACGCGCCCTCAGAAACACTTGTGCTTCCATCCAGGCCCCCAGCCTGTGCCAGACAAACGTCAAGAAGTGTCAGCCACTGCTCGTGCGCCACGCGATCATCCGTCTTGACGAGGCAGGCAACAGCCTTTTCGCCGTAAGCGCAAATGTCGTCGATGTCCAAAAGGGCTAAGCGGCAGAGTCGCCGCGATGGTGCGTCCGCTAGCGGATGGGATTCCTCGAAATAGTGTCGGAGCCCCGTCTGGAGCAATGGAAAAGCGCGATGGTAAAGACCGAGAACCAAGTCTGCGGTGGAGGGTGCAGCGAGGATCTCATCGAAAAATACTCCAAGCGCAGGATGGGGCATCTTTTCGAGGCCCAAAGGGGGCTCGCGCATTTCGCCGACCCGAGTGCGGAAACTGGTGTCGTTCTCCGCGCAAAGATGCGCGTGGTAACTGAACGCCATTTTTAGTTCGTAAATGGGTTCTGCGGTGAGGCGAGCAACCAGGATTTCGTGCAGGCGCAACAGCGAGTAGTGAAATCGCTTAAGCCGGCCCACGGCGGTCTCGACGGATAGCCCGGGTTGGGAGGCGATTTCAAAATCGGCGAGGCCGACCAAAGGCGGAAGTCCACGGTGCGTTGCTGGAAATGAATTCATATTGGATAGATCAGAATCTTACACAAACACGCGCTTGGTGCTCAGCTTGGAAAACCAATTGCTGGTACTTTGATGATGTTTCCTGTCGAAAATGATACTTTAAGTCTATGAAGCCCGCTTTCGAATCCCCTCGATCCGTCGAGGGTGCTCATTCCGTCTCAGCCTATCACCGAAAAGAAAAGCAATTCCTCTGGAATTGGCACTACCACCCTGAGTTTGAACTGACACATATCACCAGCGGAGTGGGAACCCGGCTGGTGGGCGACCAGTCCGAACCCTACGCCGCGGGAGATTTGGTGTTCGTTGGGCCCAACCTACCGCACACGTGGTTTTCGGACACAAGCATCAGTGCCGTGAATAACGCGACCGTCATTCAATTTCGGCCCGAGAAGATTCCGCTGCATTTTCGCGCGTTGCCGGAATTTGCAGCGATTGCCACGCTGCTCGACCGATCCGCTTGCGGAGTCGCATTTCCACGCGAGACGAGCGACCGGCTCGGCCCCGCCATCGGGTCGCTCGCGAATGCAAGCGGCCTGGGGCGATGGCTGGAACTCGTACGAATTTTGGATCAACTCGCCAACACGGTCGGGCGGTCATTGGCATCTCCGACGTATTGGCACGGTCGCTCTGCCAGGCTCTCCACCCGCGCAGAAGCTATCACTTCTTACATCGTCAGCCATCATGCAGATGATATGCCGCTACCAGATCTCGCGAAGAGGTTTGGGTTGAGTCCGGGGGCGTTCTCCCGATTTTTTCGGCGCACGGTGGGAACGACGTTGGAAGCTTATCGCACGCGCATCCGAATCCATGCAGCCTGTCGGCTCCTGGCCGATGGCGATCTGCCCATCACGGAAATCGCCTTTGCGAGTGGATTTCGAAATCTCGCGAGTTTTAATCGGCGCTTCCTTGCCGAGCGAAAAATGACACCCAGTGCCTACCGCCGACTCTACGAATCCCGGCAACGTTGAGGCTGGAACGACGGTCTATTCGTTGGCAGACGCCGTGGGTGAATCTGAAAAAACTATGAACTTCGACTTGCACGAAAGTTAATATATTGCATAAGACGTTGTTTGTGCTGCAAGAATCCCGCTCCCGGAAATCAAAACGAAATGCAGGTATCAGGCTCGCTTGTGCGGATTTCACATTTCCACTGGTTTCGCATGAGACCTCGCTGGACTTGATTGCGGCCCTCGGCTTTTCGGGGGTTGATGTCGGGTTTTTTGAGGGAAGAAGCCATGTGCAACCCTCCACTGCGTTAAGAAATCCGACCGCTTCCGCGAGAAAGCTTCAGGCTCGGTGTGCGGAGCGCGGCCTGGCGATTGCGGATTTGTTTCTGATTCCGGGTTCTACGGTCGAGGACCTGGCCCCTAACCACCCTGACGCGTCTGTGCGCCGCAAGGCTCGTGACCTTTTCGAACGCTCTCTGGCCTTTGCCCAAGCCTGCGGTGCGGAACATTTTTCTGCCTTGCCGGGAGTGCATTGGCCGACCGAGAGCCGACGCGATTCTGCCGCTCGCTGCGTGGAGGAAATGGCCTGGCGGGAGGACCGGGCAGCGGCGGCGGGGTTGCCGTTTTCCATTGAGGCGCACACCGGCTCAATCGTGGCAAAGCCCGCGCAGGTGCTTGAGCTCATCAAACAGGTTCCGGGCCTTCGCCTCACCCTAGACTACGGGCATTTTGCCAATCAAGGCCTCTCGGCTGATGCCATAGAACCTCTTTTGCCGCACGCTGGTCACGTCCATGCACGGGGCAGTTGCAAAGGCAAAATTCAAGTCGTCGCTGCGGAGAATACCATCGATTTTCCCCGGATGGTCGCGGCACTGCGGGGGCTCAAATATACCGGCTGGATTTGTCTCGAATATGTCTGGATGGATAAGTGGGATTGCAACCGCGTGGACAATCTGAGTGAAACCGTGTTGCTGCGCGATGTGTTGCGCGGGGCCCTCAAGCCCGTGAAATCGGCCCTGTGAAACCTCCGCTGCGAATCGGCTTCCTGCCCTTTTACGTCGATTATTACGAGGCAATCTCCGCGGATTTTGCCCCCCGCAAACGGGCTCAGATCCGTGAATGTCGTGAGATCCTTGCGAAGTATGGCGAGGTGATTGGGCCGATTGATCCGCTGATGAACCGGGAAGCGGCGTCTGCGGCCGGTGCGGCCATGCAAAAGGATGGTGTGGATTGCGTGGTGGCTCTCACGGTAATCGCGGTATTTTCGGGATTGTCCGATGCCGCCATCTGCGAACTCGATGCTCCTGTCCTGCTCTGGCATTGCCAGGAAATCGATACGGTGGACGCCGGGTATTCTATGGTCGAAATCGTGCGCAACACCGGCCAGATCGGCGTTCAGGCACTGGCCAATGTGCTGGCGCGGCGTCACCGCGAATTCCGCGTGCTCTGCGCTTCGCGCATGGCTCCGCAGACAGCCTCCGGCCTCGAATACTTCTTTGCAGTTGCCCGTGCCCGCCGCGCCTTAACTGGCGGGAGCGTGCTGCAGATCGGCGAGCCGTTTCCTGACATGACCGATGTGCTGTTGCCTGAGGCGCATGCGACCACGCTCGGGTTGCGTATCGTCAAACACTCCGCTGATGATCTTACTCGGGCCTATCTCGGGGTGTCGGACGACGAAACTCAAAGTGTGGTGGCCTCTATGCAGAGAGATTTCTCTCTCGGTGAAATCACCGAAGAGGAAATGCTGCGCTCAGCGAGGATCTGGCTGGCCGTGAAGTCCCTTCTTGGCAATTCGCAACCGACCTGTGCGAGTATCAACAGCCATGGGGTGAACTGCCTCCGTAATCCTGAGATCGGCCTCACCGCCACTTACGCGATCAGCCGTCTCCACGCGATGGGCATCCCGTGTTCGGAAGTTGGCGACCTACCCACCGCGATGGCATTGCGCCTCCTGGCTGAACTTGCCGGTGACGCGCTCTACACCGAGGTCCAGGTGCTCGACGAGGTCCGTCGCGCGATTGTGCTCGCAAATTCCGGCGAAGCGGCGGATGGGCTGCGGGCACCCGGGAGTCCGGTGCGTCTATTGGGAAACGCCAATTTTCGAGGATTGCATGGGCGGGGTGCCTCCTTCGCGTATCCCATCGCGCCCGGCCCGGCCACAGTGGTCAGTCTCACTCCCATCGGGCATAACGGATTTCGACTGATTGCCATGGAAGGCGAAATCCTTGAGGAGCCGCTTCCGGATACCGGTGCCATCACCGGATTCTTCCAATTTTCCCATACCACACTCCATGAGGGATATCGTCAGTGGATTGAGGCCGGTCCGGTGCATCACGCTGCCACCGCGCGAGGCCATCAGGCCGGCCGGCTCCGCTCGCTCGCAAGCCTGATGCGTTGGGAAATTTTCACGATCTAACTTTATGACTACCTCTACACTCCTCGCGTGGGCTGGCCTTTTAATGGCCGGTTTTTTCGCAGGCTCCTTCGCCATCCCGTCAAACAAAGTGCGTGAGTTGAGTTGGAATCAGACGTGGTTGAATTTCTCGCTGGCGGCGTTGTGCATCCTGCCAATCGGCATCGCGGTCATCTTAGCTCCCGGCATCTTCGAGGTGCTCTCCAGCGCACCGCCATCGGAGGTTGCAACTGTCGCCGGGTTCGGAATTCTGTGGGGCGTGGGCGCACTGCTTTTTGGCTTGGCTATCGCCAACTCTGGATTTGCCGTGGCCAACACACTGGTCTGTGGCACGGTGGCCTGCGTGGGGGCCGCTGCTCCACTTATCCTTGGCACCGGAAAACTCAAGCCGGGTGAGGCGCTTCCTCTGGCCATCGGTTTGGCGATTTTGTGTGCTGGCATTGCCATCTGCGGAGTGGCCTCCCAGCTGCGAGGAAGCCATACGCAAAGTGGTGCACCGAAAAGCGGGAATGCCATTCTGGGAATCATATTGAGCCTGCTATCTGGCGGATTCTCCGCAATGATCAATTTTTCCTTCGCTTCAGGGACCGGCTTGATCCAGCAGGCAGAAACCGCTGGCATCCACTCCGCATTCACGACCCTAGTCGTGTGGGTCCCCGCACTCTTCGGTGGATTCCTTATCAATGCTGGCTCATCGGTTTTTCGCATGATCCGCTCTGGAGAAACATCCCGCTATCGCAAGGCACCGATCAGCGACTGGCTGCGCGGTCTTGCTATGGGCACCATTTGGTTTCTTGCGCTCATGAGTTACGGCATTTTCTCCCTGCGCCTCGGTGCTTCCGGCGCAGTTTTCGGTTGGGCCTTTTACTCGGGCTTCGCCATCGTTGTCTCAGTGCTTTGGGGCTTCGCCACCGACGAATGGAGGACCGCCCCTGCGCGCGCCCGCCGCTTCATGATCTCCGGCGTGGCACTTTGTGTCCTAGCTTTCGTTGTCTTCGCGGTGGGGCGTTGAGGCTCCGAGACTGCCGAGTTTTTGACTTTTCCATGGCTGGGTGGATGCCTGCTGGCCCTGCGTGTCCTCATGCTTGTTATCGATTAAACTTGAAGAATCAAAAAAAAATGTAAACGTTCTCACGATTGGTCGTGCTCGAAGTCGCCGCCGATATTTGTTCCCCCGAAAAATGCCCCTCGCCGCAAATAGCATCTGTAATCGATGAAAAAATGTTATCCCCTGATGCTTGATACGCACGTTCTCGGCATAACGCTTCTCGCTCTGCTCATCGGAACCTTTACAGTTTCGGCCCAGACCAATCTCCTGCCAAACGGTGGTTTCGAGAGCGGCAACACCTCTGGCTGGACAACGTGGGGGAGTTCGGTGGCTGCGGACTCGGCCGTCAAGCGCACAGGAAGCTTCTCGGGACGGGTTTTTAACCGCACTGCGGATTGGCAAACTGTCGTGGTGAATGCACTTCCATTGGTGGCCGCCGGCAATGTCTATCGGTTTTCGGCCTGGGTGCGCCTCTCGCCGGGTGCGGATTCTTCGATAAGTCTGGTCACGGCATTGACCGATGGGTCGGGTCGCAACTTTGCCACGTTGCAGTCGGCCGTCGGCAAGGCGGGCGAGTGGACCCAACTCTCCGGTGAGTTTCGATGGACTCCGAATGGGACAGCCACGGAATTGAGTATCTATTTTTCCTGTGCCGATGCCACACGGGTCCTCTATGTCGATGATGCCGAGCTGGTCCTCTCTGAAAATTTGCTGCCAAACCCCGGCTTCGAGCGAGGCACTACCGACGAGTGGAGCGCAGCGGGCGGCACGATCTCCGCGAGCACGGCAGACAAGCGCAGCGGGCAGTTCTCCGGTTTTATGAGCGGACGCTCAGCAGACTGGCATGGAGCCCGCATTAATGGCCTCCAGACGAAGCTGGTCTCCGGAAAGACCTATCGCGCCTCGGTCTGGATCAAGCCAACAGCGGGCTCCGATATCACGGTACAACTCACAACCTATCAAAACAACGGGGAGAACGAAACGTTTGGCCCCGTCTTGCAGCAGCGGGTGTGTTCGCCCGGTGAATGGAGTGAGCTTTCTGGGGGTTTCACATTCGTCAACCCTGGAGCAACAACAGAATTCAGTCTCTATCTCTGGATTCAAGATCCAACAAGGAGCTATTACATTGACGATGCCGAGATTCGCATTGATCAAGTCAGCGTGGATCTCGGGGCGACGGGGGCGTTTGTCTCGCAGAAGGCGACAGGGTTTCTTCACGGCCTTTCCGACCGCTTGCCGTCGACCTCGCACTATGAGGCGCTCAAGCCCCGCATTCATCGTTTCCCCGCCTTTCTGGGAAACCCAAACATGCTGCCCAACACGCCTCCAGGAGAAAGCGGTCAGAGTGGGTTTTCGTCGCCTGGATTCATGAGCCGGCTTCAGAATGCAGGAGTCAAGCAGCAGGTTATTATCTCTGATGAATACATGTGGTTCGGGCTTCACAACTCCTGGGGATGGCCCGGCGACGCGGCTCATAGCGGTAAGACTCCTTATCAACTGCTTGATGAAAAAATTGACAGTATCGTCGATCACGCGCTGGCAAATTTTCCTGCATCAGGAGGCTGGCAGATCGAGTGGGACCTTTGGAACGAGCCAGACAACGCGGAGTTTTGGGGGCGCTCCCAAGCGCAGTTTTTCGAAACGTGGAAGCATGCCTTCCAACGAGTGCGAGCCAAAGATCCCAATGCCGTGATCGTCGGACCGAGTATCGCCTATTTCGTAACTTCAGGGCCAACCCCCGAGCGGGCGGGCTGGCTAGAGGCGTTTTTGCTCTATGCGCGTGACAACAACGTGCTGCCCAACATCGTAAGCTGGCACGAGATGGTCAACCCGAAAGAGATCCCCTCCCAAGTTCAGTACATCCGGGATTTCATGGCTGCCAATGGGATCGCCGACCGGCCCATCGACGTCAACGAATACCAAGGCCCGGGGATTGATCTCATGCAAAGTCCGGGAAATACCATCCGCTTCCTCAGCAATCTTGAGAGAACAAATATCCGCCACGCCATCCGCGCCTGCTGGAACGAGGATCCAGCGCAAACCGACTCCACGACCAATGGTCTCTCGCCCGGTCGCTTGGACAACATTATGACAACCTCGCCCCTTCAGCCACGAGCCTTGTGGCATGTTTACCATTCGTATTCGGAAATGACTGGAAACATAGTGCCAGTCACCCCGGGTGGATTCCTGAGCGGCTTGGGCTCGGTGGATGCCGCAGCCGGCAAGGCACGCATCCTGATCGGCAACGACGGCACACAATCGTTCACGACCAGCGTGACCATCACGAATTTGGCACAGTTACCAGATTTCACGACAACCGGAAATGTGCGCGTACGGGTGCGAGAAATTCCCTTTGCCGGACTCAATGCGCTCGGCTCACCCACGGAGATTTCCAATTCTGTGATGACCCCTGTAAGTGGCACGCTGAAAATCCCGCTGAGCGTCACCTCGCGGGGAGCCTATGAGATCACCTTGGAAGCTGCCGCGCCTAAAGTGACATCCATCATCCCCCAGGCTGGCGCGGGAGCCGGGCAGGCCCAATATCGTGTGATCTTTGATCGGCCCGTGACAGGATTTGATTCGACGGCAGACGTGTTGATTTCTGGAACAGGTGCCACAGCAGCCTTCGGTAGCATCACCCAAGAGTCGCCGACCAGCTACCTTGTGAACCTGATCAATGTGAGTGGCTCGGGCAGCCTCACGCTCACGGTCGCCGGCGCGTCCATTGTCTCAGTCCCTGGTGTGGAATCGATCCTTGTGGATAACTTCTCATTTGAAAATGCGCTCGGTGGCGTTGGCACGCAGAACGCAAATTGGGCTACGAGCACGTGGGCCATCTTCCCATACATGACACCGACACTTGTGCCGACCAATGGCACGCAAATTGGCTACAGCAACAACGGAGGTGGCACGCTCACACAAGTTCTGGACGCCTACAAACTCGAAGCAGGGGATCGAGTCACGGTGCGAATCGACTTCGGCTGGCCAGCACCCGCCACATGGGGCGGCGGTAGCGTAACGGTGTCTTCAGTGAATGGTCCAAATGGCCCCGTCGCCATAGGCACTTTCCTGGCTACGCAACCTCCAGCCAATGGCTGGAACACTTTGTCCATTCCTATCACCGTCACCACGCCACAATCCGGGGGTTTTCTTCAGTTGGTAATCACACGTGCATCGAACGGCGTTCAGACCGTGGTTGACAATGTGCGGGCCGAGGTTGTGCGAGCGGCGGCGGGCCTGCCGGTTGTCACCTCCGCGCCAGCCCCGTCACTTTTTACACTCCAAACCTCGGCCATCGGCAACGGCACAGTCAGCCGGTCTCCGAACTCCGCGGCCTACGGTGCGGGAACACTTGTGCAACTCAGCGCGACGCCTGATCCCGGCTACCGACTCGCCAATTGGAGTGGAGGAGCATCCGGGACAACAAACCCAATTTCACTCACCATCAATGCAGCCACATCAGTGGCAGCCAACTTCTCTCTCAACTCGGGCATTTACGATGGATGGTCGATCCAAAAGCTTGGTTCCATTCAGAGCCCATCGTCGGACCCTGATGGAGATGGTTTGTCGAACTTGCTCGAATACGCGATGGCTTTGGAGCCGACCATTCCCGATGCACAGAATGCTCCTAGTGTCTCCGTGGCTCCGAATGGACGCCTCCAGCTCACCTATCGCCGTAATCTGCAAGCAACCGACCTAACCTACTCAGTGCAGGGCGTCTCTGACCTCGGCGCCGCGTGGCTGCCATTGGTCAGTCCGAGCACTGAGGATCTCGGCACCGTGGGAAATGTGCAAACCCTACGGGCTACCGATACCGTGGATCCCGGTCTGCGACGCTTTCTCCGGCTCTCGATTACTAAGTAGCGAGGACGCTGGGCTCGCCGCGTTCCTTTGAACATCTCCTGATCGCAAGACAAACCAAACTTTCTCATGAATCTCCCAACGGACATCGAACGAAATCTGGAAATGGATTTCCTCCGCGCTACGGAAATCGCAGCTCTTAATACCCTTCAATGGCTCGGCAAAGGCGACAAAGAATCTGCCGATGCCGCGGCCTGCGACGCCATCCGTGGCATGTTTGACCTCATGAATATCCGAGGCACGATTGTCATTGGCGAAGGAATCAAGGACGAAGCGCCCGGTTTGTTTATCGGGGAAAAAGTTGGACGATGGGGGAAAGATGCCCCTCGATTCGACATCGCGCTGGACCCCGTGGACGGCACCACCAACTGTGCCAAAGGCATGCCCAATTCTTTGAGTTGTATCGCGGCCACACTCGTCGAAGACGATGGAGCCTCCTCACTGCAAGACATCCCTGCATTCTACCTCAAAAAACTCGCTTATCCGCTCCCCGTGCGCCATGCGTGGATCAAAGATCCCTCGCTGCCCATCGACGTGGACGCGCCCATCGAGGAGGTCATTGAAGTCACCGCCAAGATTCTTGGCAAAGAGGTTCGGGATGTCGTTGTATGTGCCCTGGACCGCCCGCGCAATGGCGACCTCATAGAAGCCGTGCGACGCAAGGGTGCCTGCCTTCGACTGATCGTGGATGGCGACATCGCTGCCGCGTTGGCACCGGCGATGCACACCTCCAACATTGATCTCTACGCTGGCATCGGCGGCAGTCCTGAAGGCGTGCTCTCCGCCGCTGGCCTGCGCTGCCTCGGCGGCGGCATGCGCGCAAAGATCTGGCCGCGAGATGATGCGGAGCGAGAGTCGCTCATTGCTGGCGGCTGGGGCGACAAACTCAACCATCAATTTCTCTCCAAAGACCTCGCCCGCGGGGAGAATATTATTTTTGCCGCCACAGGAATCAGCACGGGGCCACTCATCAAGGGTGTGCAAGTGCAGGGCACCACGGCGACTACCCATTCTGTGCTCATGCGGGCACGCAGCGGGACAATACGCTTCGTAGAAGCTCAGCACAATCTCACAAAAAAAACCATCCATCTGCGGTCCACCCAGAAAGAACGGTTGGTCTGAGGGGTTTCCTATGGCAACTCAGACAAATCTTCTTTGGTGGCGTCCTTCTGGGGGCATCAAACCAAGAAAAAACACGCTGACCATTTGTTCGGTTGCTTTCGTCGTTGCAGTCTGGTGAAGATCATAAGATAGCCAATTCCTGCAGACAATGGAATCTAAAGGGTGGAACGCGGTGTGCGTGGCGAACGTTCTCGTTGAAATGTTTAAGTTCCTTGCCGCCGTTATTTTTGGAGCACCCAACGGCTCAATGTCCTCTTCCTCATGAATTTCGCGAGTCCATCACTTTCCGTCCTACTAATTGCGCTGTTGACGCCGAGACCCGGACTGCCGACGTACAAGTATTCCCCAGACTGACACGTGACAGTCTTTCCCCGCGGCAATGAACTCCTGATGTTTTGGCACCGAAGAGATTCCTATTGCAGCACGGGTAAGACGATTTTCAAAATGGGCGGAGTCAGGAAGGTTTTGCCCATGGGTGACTCGAAGGATTTCGATAATGGTGATTCTTGGCTGCACTCCGTTTTTCCGAAAGTCGGCGAACGGATGATCGGATTCTACCACGTTAAGGATCATCGCTTTGTCGGGGATCCATCCTCGACTTTCATCGCCTACAAATCCATCGCACGTTGTGAATCTGCCAATGGGGGACGCGACTGGAAAAAGGATGTGCAGATTCTCACGACCGAAAAACCCAAACCGGAGAAGCCAGAATGGTCGGGCTTGGGCGACCACTGCACAATTTGGATCGCCAAAGATCTCCTCGCCGCCTGAACATTCGTAACTTTCCCGTCATGCACCCGTTTCTGCTGGAATCGGGATAAAAAGCTTGACCAAAAATGAAAACGTTTGCACAATGGTCGCGGTCTTGGATCCGTCCAAGATTTTTAAATCCCCCTGCAAAATATGAAGTCTATGCTGATGTTTCCATATTGGAAGTTTTCAGAATCCTGCTGCAGGATTTGGAGCACCTCCTCCGGAAGCTGATTATGACGACCAAGCCATCATTACGGTGAACGTCGTCCCGGAGCCGTCGGCCCTGCTTCTGGTCGGAAGCGTGCTGCCAGCCATTTTTTTCTCCTCCCGACATAGGAAACCCCGTCACGATTAATGCCCCCAGTTCTGATCAGCATTCCCTTCGCCAGCAATCGCCCACTTCCGGAACCGCCACAATAGAATAACGATGTAGCCCAACGCCTCATAACAAATTCATGAAAAATCCGTTCCCCCCACTGAACGTCCTTGCCTTCCTCATCGCAGCCGTTACCTCGGCTCAGTCGGCCAACCTCATAAGCAATCCCGGGTTTGAATCCGGAACGACCGGCTGGACAAATTGGGGCAGCACCATTACCGCCAGCACCGAGCAGAAACGAAGCGGTAGTTACAGTTGCCTCAATACTGGGAGGACCTACTTCTGGCAGGGCTGTGTAAGGGATCTTCTTGGTCAAATGAACGTCGGCACAACGTATCGAATCACCGCCTGGGTGAGAATGCGGAATGTGAGTTCCGATATTTCCCGGATGACGATGAAACGCACGGATGGTGCCGGCGACACCTATATCAGCTCAGACACCCCGCTGGTGTCCAACGATGCTTGGACGCCCCTGGAGCTTCGTTACACGCACACGGTTTCAGGCTCGCTTGTCGGTCTCAATCTCTTCTTTGAGGGAGCGACCGCGACATCGGAGTTCTTTGTTGATGATGTGACTATTGAGGCCACTTATGACCCCCAGGCGGTGACAGTGGATTTGGCAGCCGGGACCGGAGCGGTCACGCACCGTGCCACTGGTTTTCTCTTCGGGCTTTCGGACACGAGTCCGACGACGGCCTACTTCGAGCCGCTCAAGCCGAAGCTCGTTCGATTTCATGGCAACATGGGGGGCAATCCGGGGTGGGGTTCTCAGGGATTCTCGTCCCCGGCATTTATGTCGCGCCTCGCTAACGCCGGTGCCCGGCGGCAAGTCGTTGTTTCGGATGAGTATATGTGGGCGGGCTACCACACCTCCTGGGGCTGGCCGGGGGATGCGGCCCACAACGGCTACGGATCTTATGATTTGATCAACCAAGCAGTTGATGGACTGCTGGCTTCGGCTGCCTCAAACGGATACGTAAACCTCGAATGGGATCTTTGGAACGAACCAGACTACGCCCAATTCTGGGGCCGAAGCCAAGCCCAATTCTTCGCCACTTGGAAACACATCTACCAGCGCATCCGGGCAAGTTCTCCCAGTGCTGTCATCGTGGGTCCGAGTGCCGGAACATTTGTCGCTGCCGACAACGGGCAGTATATCAAAGATTTCCTCGTTTATGCACGGGACAACAACGTGCTGCCTAACATCGTTTCGTTCCACATTCTCGAACACTCGAAGAACGTCAACGCAGCAGTGAAAACAATCCGGGACTTCATGGCGGCCAACGGCATTGCTGCCCGTCCCATCGACGTAAACGAGTACGTCGGCAACCAGGAGTTTGCCCTCGCGGCCAAGCACGTTTCCTACATGGCCAATCTCGAACGCGCCGCCGTCCATGGGGCGGCGCACGCCGTGTGGGATGAAGTCCCGGGAGATGGTTCGAGTAACGGACTTTGGGCCGGCAACCTCTGTCACTTGCTCACCCGGGATACCTCGCACTCACCCCGGGCGGTTTGGCATGTTTATCGTGCCTACGCGGACTTCGCCGGAACAATGCTCTCGCTCAAGCCCAGTCCGTTTGTGAACGGCCTCGCGGCCAAAGACTCAGGCAATACGGTGCGGATGATCTTCGGCAACGATGCCAACGAAGCCAATCAAGCCAATCTGACGATTACCGCCCTCAATCAGCTTCCCTACTTTAACAGCACCGGCTCGGTCCGTGTGGTGGTCTCCAGCATCCCCAACAACGGGATGGCACCCCTTGCGACCGGTAACGTCGTGAGCAACACCGTTTATACGCCCGGAAGTAGCAGTCTGGCGATTCCACTCAACTTCGCAGCGAACGAAGTGCTGTTCGTGCAGGTTCAGGACTCGGGTGCTCAGGCCGTTACACCGACGAGTTTGGCCATAGTACAGGGAACCCTGTCGTCAGGTAACGCGTCCAGCTCGGCGACTGACGACAATAGCTTCCTCGTTGTTAACAGTCAGACGACCGGAGCGACGCGATTTGCCACGATTGACTTTACCCTGACGGGTCTAACTCCGACCGCTCTAAGTAACGTTGGCGTGAGGGTGATCACGAAGTCGAGCAAGAGCTCGACATCGCAGCAGATTTCACTCTGGAACTATGCCACCTCGACCTGGGTGCAGGTGGATAGCACGACGATTGGAACGAGCGAGGTCACCCGCAATGTCTCGGTAACCTCCAACGCCTCAAACTATCTGAGTGGCGGTTCCATGAAAGTGCGCATCACAAGCTCTAAAACCGGAAGTTCGTCCTTCGTTTTGTCGGTCGAGCAGGTGCGCCTAATTGTTGCTCCGCCAATTCCGGTGGTCGTGGATAATTTCTCTTTTGAGAATCCGCTCGGAGGGATCGGAACGGAGACAACAAATTGGGCAACGATGACGTGGAGTATCTTTGACTACACCGCTCCGTCTCTCGAGCCAACAAAAGGGAAGAGTGTCGCGTATACCAATGTAGTTGGAGGTTCCATGGCGCAAGTCCTCGAATCTGCGACCCTTGCGGTCGGTGAAAAAATCAAAGTGCGGGTTGATGTTGGCTGGCCATCCCCTAATCCGTGGTCCCCGGTTACGGTGAACTTTAACTCGGTCAATGGGCCAAACGGAACGGTTTCAATGCCAAGCTTTTATGCAACGAACCCTCCCGCGAACGGCTGGAACACTTTGACGATGGACATGACAGTCTCCGCTGCGCAGGCTGGCGGAAAACTTCAGATCACAATTTCCGGTGAATACGGGATCCAGTCAGTGGTGGACAATGTGCGTGTCGAAATTTCCCGCTGAAGATCGTGTGCTTTCCACCTTAAAAACACCAGGATTTCTTGCGGTCGGGGAATTGCGGGTCTCGCGAAATTTCGCGAGACTCGCTCTTCGGTCCCTATTGTTCATAGCTTTACCTGCCGCTCTCCACGGCCAAGCCTTCCGAGTTGGTGAAGAGACAACTCTGGTTTCTGCACCAAAACCCTCATTGCCAATTTATCCGTATTGTCCAGATGGGCATGTGACTGCATTCCCCCGGGGGAATGAAATGCTGATGTTTTGGCCCGGAAGAGATTCCTATTGCAGCACGGGTAAGACGATTTTCAAAATGGGCGGAGTCAGGAAGGTTTTGCCCATGGGCGACTCGAAGGATTTCGATAATGGTGGTTCTTGGCTGTACTCCGTTTTTCCAAAAGTCGGCGAACGGATGGTCGGATTCTACCACGCGGAGGATCATCGCTTTGTCGGGGATCCATCCTCGACTTTCATTGCCTACAAATCCATCGCACGTTGTGAATCTGCCAATGGGGGACGCGACTGGAAAAAGGATGTGCAGATTCTCACGGCCGAAAAACCCAAACCGGAGAAGCCAGAATGGTCGGGCTTGGGCGACCACTGCACAATTTGGGACGCCAAAGAAAAGCGCTATATTTGTTATTTCCAAGAAGAGGGAATTCTCCGCATGGCCAGCAGCTCGGATCCCGAAGGGAAAGCGGGGACTTGGAAGAAGTGGTTTGAGGGGCAATTTAGCGAGCCCGGTCTTGGGGGTAGAGCGACACCTATTCCCAACCTTGATCAAGCGCACGGCGGAAATCCGTCTGTGCATTGGAACACGTTTTTACAACGCTGGGTCATTGTCTACCACACCTGGCCCGGCAGTCTTGTCATGTCGCAAAGCGATGATCTGATCTCCTGGAGTGTCCCCGTTGTTCTCTTGAATCCCGCAGCAACAGCAAAAGTCTGGTATGCAACAATCCTTGGAGAGTCCGATACCCTAGCGGGTGAACACGCCGTCCTTCTTTATGCATATTTTCCAGACATCAACAAACATGAACGAGAGTTTCTTTCTCGGAAAATCACGTTTCTAAAACCACCTTAGCATTAAAACTGTCATTTTATTTAAACGAGTCCTTGGGCTTGAGTTTGTAGTCGGATTGATCGGATTGGTTTTCTCCGTTGGCTCCGCTCACGCGGAACCGGCGCTGCCCTTTCCGCAATCGGAAAAACACCCCCCGATGGCCCCTCCTGGCGTTTCACAGGCGACTCTGAATCGCGCTTGTTTGGTGGCATGGGACGTTATTTCCAAACAGTTGATCGTCACCGACGGATGCCAGCCCGGAGAAATGCGGGTGATCGTGGATGCGCATGATTTTGGGGGGAGTCCGCGTCCGACTTATTCCGAAGGAATTGGTTGGGTGATGCTTTTTGCCGCGATCATGGACTGCAAAAAGGAATCCACGCGGGAGATTTTTGATGGTCTCAACGCTTATCGCAAACGTTACCTGATGCCCTCGGGTTTTATGCATTGGCGAATTCTGGCCAATGGAGAAATCGGCGACTCGGGAGTGGCCGTGGAGGCTGAAGAAAACATCGCGATGGCATTGCTGCTGGCACATATCCAATGGGGTAGCGGCAAGGACAAAAACTATCTTGAAGAATTCCGTCATCTTGCGAAAGAACTCAGCGGACGGTGCATCTTACCGGGGAAAAAATTGCTTAAGCCCGGCGATGTCTGGGGCGGCGAGGATCTCCTGCATCCGGCCAATTGGAAGCCGGCGTTCTGGCGGGTCTGGGAATCTGCCGTGCCCGATCCCGTCTGGGCGCAGGTGCGCGAGGCGACGAACGAACTCATGGTCAAGCTCGTCGAAATGAGCCCTACCGGCCTGTCGCCGCATTGGTGCCGGGCGGATGGCACTCCGACCGGTGCCGACACTTCCTATTTTGCCGACTACACGTTCGAATATGACGCTCTGCAACTGCCCATCCACAACGCCCTGCACATCGCATGGTATGGACCGGAAAAAGCGTCCGCCGACCTCGCCATGAACCGTAAGATTGCTGCCTGGGCCGACGCCCGCACCCACGTAACTCCTGAAAATATCGTGGATGGGTACACCTTGGTGGGTGAGCCGACCGGAAAATACCGCAACCCCGCCTTTCTTGCCAGTTTCATGGTTGCAGCTGCCAGTTCCGAACCGGAGGAAAAAACCAGCAAGATCTGGTTCGATGCCTTACAGGAATTGCCTCCCGAGAAAGACGGATATTACGGCTCGCTTATCCGCCTTTACGCTCTCCTCGTTCTTAGCGGTAACATTCCAAACGTGCCCGCATGGATCGGCAACCACCTAAATTGAGTGGGGATGTTTGCTTTCGCCTATGGTGTGGGCCGAGACAGTTCCGTCCGCAGCAACGGTGCGAGCGTGGGATACCGGCACGCAAGGCGCGCTTGGAATTGCCAGGCTCCCCGGTCGTTAACAACCCGGACGAGGAAGTGATTCCAACCTTTGTTCAGGGAGAGTCCTGTGAGCTTGTATTGTTCGGCTTGTAGTGGGTTCTTACCGCGATTTTCAAGGACAGCTGTGCCGTTTAGCCAGATTTTCGTTCCGTCATCGCTTCCCGCGAAAAGATCGACTTTGGCACCTTGGGAATGATCGAGTAGCACTCCGCCTTCGAGAAGATTGTCCGAGCGTGGACTGAAAAGCCAAAAGCTCAAATACAGCGCTTGATTGGGTGCCTCGGCATCATTGTTCAAAAGATTAAATTCAAAGATACCGGAGGGGGATGCCTGTATTTCCTTCCAGGAGCTTTTTCCTGCGGGTTCTCCGGCCTTCGGGTCGGCGAGGCTTTCCTTACTAAGAAAAGTTTGATCAAGTGCCTCTTCATAGCTTGCCGCCTCGAAGGGGCCTGCCACAAGAGCCTTCATCAAGAAACCCTCCGAATTCAAAATTCCCCCAGACATGGCTTTGGGCTCCAGCAGGCCGACTCCCATGCCGATAAAAAGGGCACGGAAGAACTCGACATGGGCCGCTGTGGGGGCGGCGGACTCCAGGCTGCTCAGGAGCAGGCGACCTTTGCCAGCAGGAATCTCCACTAGTGCAGCGGCGGGAGGCTTCGCCTCGCGCTCAGATCGGATCACGGAAGCAACCTTGATGGGTTCAAAACGGTCGCGCCAAAGTTGCCAATTGATATCTGCCGCCCGCAGAACCGTGCGACCTTTTTCCACCAACGGGCCTGCCATCGCATGCTGCATCACAATTCGCCCTTCAGGAGCCTCGCTGAAGTAGCACCTGCTCGGCGGCAGCGCTGCGGTCAGCGTATTGTTCCCGACTGGAATAAGCGAGCTGGCCGGGCGGGGGGAGAGGCGGACAGCACCGGGCAACAACTCGTTGACAGTGGCAAGTGTTTCCGGTTTCAGACCCCAGACCAGTGCTGTGCCACCTTTGGCGAGCACACTGTCGATCTTTTTGCGGACAGTAGGAGCTGGCTCGGTCAGACTCACAGCGTCCACCACCAGCACGGGGGCTGAGGTGGCGGGGTCCAAATCCAAGGGTACACCCGCTTTCTCGAGCGACTTGAAAAGTTCGCTCGAGACGTCGCCAACAAATGCCACGCGCATGATTCTGCCGGCATTCACCAACGGTGGCGGTGGCCCGGGTTGGACCGCTACCTCTGGTTTTTCGAACAAACGGCGCGGGAAGTCTTGTGGACGCTTCTCAGCATAGGCTGCGCGCGCGGCATCGAAGACCGGCGATGGTTGATAGACAGGTAGACCCGGATCGTAGCCTGGATTCAACATTGTCGAATAGGGTCCGAGGCGTTCCGGCTGCATGCCGGGCTTTCCTTCAACGTAGGGTGAGGTGAAATGGACCCCATCCTCAAGGGTAGGGGCCTTCGTGAGGATTGCCAGGCCGAAGGGCTGAGGCCAGAGGCCGTAGTAGGTGACATCGTAAACCGAAACCACGCTAATATTGGGGAACGGCTTGATTTGCTTCTCCACCAATTCATCCCACACCTCGAACGCCATCCCCTCAACCCTCCCCTGCCAGCTTTCGTAAGCACGTTCTCCGTTGTATCTGCTGACCTCCGAGGGCATCCGGCCCCACAGGTAGGTGGCCTCGGTCACACCCCACGGTTTTCCCGTGCGCTCATAGTTGCGGTAGTAGTCCGTCCCTGGGCCGTAGTGAGCAAGCACAACGGGATAGATGTCGGCCCATTCATGCCCCCCATCCGAGGAAATCCATGGACGGGTCGGGTCGAGTTGGCGGACACTTTCCACAAGTGGCGCAAAGCGGTCGCGCGCTGCATCGTGGTCTTTTTTGTCTTGGGTCTTGATTTTGAGCGCGTTGAGGATTTCGTTTTCCACACTCCAGCCAAATACGGAGGCGTGGTTGCGGTCGCGCCGCACCATGCGTTCGAGGTGATCGGCGAAGCGTTCCCATGTGACCGGCGCATCCAGGTTGAAATTCGCATGGCTGCCGTAAATGGCGGTTTCACCATGAACGAGAATTCCCATTTCATCGGCAAGGTCGAGATAGAACTGTGGATATGGCATGGCGTGGAGGCGGACAGCATTGATGTTGCAGTCCTTGAGCATGTCATACCAGGCCATGGCATGGCGCGGGCTGAGATGGGCCACGCCGAAAAAGTGACACAGCTCAATGTTTAGCCGCATCGGCTGGCCATTCAGGGTGAACCGTTGGTCTTGGTCGAAACCGAATTGCCGCCAACCGAAACGCGTCATCTTCCGGTCAACGACCTTGCCACCGGACTTGACCTCGATCACGAGCCCGTAGAGGTTCGGAGAATCCGGACTCCAGAGGGCGAGTTTTCCACCGATTGTCTGATCAAGCCGCAAGGAGGCTTTGGAGCCCGGTTCGAGGTGCACGGAAGCAGTATGTGAGAAGGTGAGCACCGGCTTGTCGCCAAATTCCCCACGACGTTCGGGAGCCTTCAGCGGATCGGTTTCAGTGGAGGGAATCCAAGGCACAATCTTCGCCTCCACACTCACGTCACTGGCTGCTGAAGTCTGGTTCCGTAGCTCGATTTCTGCGCGAAGCAGGTCCTCCGTGAGCAGCGGCTGGACGAAAACGGCCTCTGCCCTCAGGGGAGGTAAACCCAGTAAGAAGACGTCCTGCCAAATACCAAAGATGCCCGGCGCGCCATTTTCTCCGGTCCACCATGCCCCGGTCGGATGGGTGAACACGCCGAAGCGCCCGGGAAGATCAAAAAATCGCATCGCTCGCACGCCGACAAGCAGCTCATTTGGCGCTTCTGTCCTTACGGCCTCGGTCACGTCCACGTCGAAGGGCAGGAACTTGTCGGAATTGCGGGCCACCACTTTCCCGTTGACCCTCACTTCACAATCTCCCGAGACTGCTTGGAAACGAATGACAATCCGCCGATCTCCCCAGTCTTTCGGCACATTAAACTCCCGCCTTATCCAAGCCATTTCCACCTTCTCCCAAGCCGCCGGATAACTCGGAAAACTCCGGAAATCGGCACCGTCACTCGCCCCGAACGAATCGAACGCGTTCATGTTCCATGGCGACGGAATCTTGATCGGAACGGCGTCCCAGCCATCTGCCGCTGGCTCCGGCAGTGGGGGTGGAGCGTCCTTGCCGGCCGTCCACCCCGCTGGCGTGAGCACTGGCTGAAACTGCCAGCGCCCGTTCAGGCACAGCTCCAGACGAAGCGGATCTTCCATGGGAACGACAATGCCGGGAATGGGCGCGAACTCACGCGGGAAGCGCACTGGCCATACGGAATTTTCATTGTTTTTTTCAGAGGCAACCGATCTGGATGGGGGCAAGTCAGCTGTCTTTTTGGGGGTGACCTCTTGTCTTGTGGCTTTCTCCAGCGGAGGTACCGTAGCATGACCCTGCTTCGCTTTGGCTCCACTTGCGGTCGATTTTTTCGTGATACTGACCGCAAAGCCGGTCGCCTCGTTTGTCCAGGACTCACCGCTGCCGACAATAAAATCCAGCGCCTCACCGCCAGCCGCGGTAAATTCCAAATCAAATTTTTGATCTTCCGTGATCGCCCGAAGGTCCAAGAGGCTTTGTTTCCCAAGCCGGATGATAACGTCACGGTCGCCGACATTGTTTAGGGTGCGAAACAAGCCGGTCACGTGGTAGGCGGTTTTTCCCGTGCCATGCGGGGCAACCCATCGAATCGCGGTCGCTTTGTCTGGAGAGTCTCCCGGGTGGATCGCCATCTCCCCTGGCTCAGTTCCAAAAGCGGGCGCATTTGCCAGCCACACAAGCCCGTTTTCCCATAGCTTCTCGTCCCCGAAGCTCCACATTCTCCATTGATTGTTATCCTGAAGATCCGTGAATGCGCTAAAGGTTTCATAAGTGTCAATGTCTGCCCGTCCGGCGCTCCACGGGCTGCCGGATTTTTTGAGGGAATCAAAATCATCCGGTAACGACCACCCTTCGTCAGCCATAACAGATGAAACGGCGGCAAATACGGCGAGAAATACGAGTTTGTTGATATATTTCATGTGAGCGTGAGTGGGTATATGTGAGAAAAAAGCCACCAAAATCGAAGCGGTTTCTCCGACTATGACGACACGGCATGAGTTGGTTGATTTGGTGCTGCTGATTTGAGGTAACCTTGAGGGGGAACAGAGATTAGTCGGTACTGAAAGATATCTGGGCGTGAGCTTAGCTCGTCAAGAGCATGACTTGACATCATGGTGGAAAAGCTTTTTGCGATCTTGCCTCTCGGTGCTTGAACGGAGCCAGCTTTCAAAATCCTAACAAAACGGCGGCTCCAAGAGGAGCCGCCGTCCGGTTCCGGTTTGGCTTAGATTTATTATACGGTACGAGAGCGGCGGCGCATGGCCATTACTGATGCAAGGCCGAGGGACGCCAACAATGCGGTTGAAGGCTCGGGGACAGCCGTGCCGAATATCGCGGGGTCACGTGCGCCATCGGAGATCAGTGCATCGTAGGTCTGACCGGTAAAAAGTGTGGTTGAGGACCATCCGCTGGTGAACGCAATTTCGTTGAAATCTCCCGTAGTGGTTGAACCGTAAATATTATTTGCGGTTTGGTCGCGGTTGGCGAGTGCGGTGTAGTCACCTGAGCCAACGATATTGTTTATAGTCCAAGCGCCGGTGTATTCAACTTGGTTAATTCCGCCTCCGCTCAGCGCACCATAAACCTTATTGGTTCCCACCGCATCACCGACAATCGTGGTGTAAGTATTGGTGTTATCAACCGTAGAGACAAGCCATGCGCCGGAGAAATAGATCTGGTCAATGCCGCCCGAAGCGTTGAGCCCGTAAAACTTTAGTCCCTCTGAGGTCCCGTTGGAGGCCAACTGCGTATAAACATTGGAAGTCAGCGAATTCACCTGCCAGCCACTGGAATACATCGCTTCGTATACCCCGTCGCTTGAAGCCCCGTAAATTCTGTTTTGATTTGTGCTGTCGTAAGTGAGCGACGAGTAAACGCGGGCGGAGTTGTCAATCACGTTGGCGTTCCAAGCAAAAGTATTGACATCCCACTCGTACTGGACAATCCCGCCAGTGCTTAGAGCACCAAAGACAATATTGGACCTGGACGCATCGCGGGTAAGCGCGGTGAAAGTGGTTCCAGTGCCAGCGACGAGTGAGGTTCCCCATGCTCCTGGGCTCCAGTCTTTATTGAAGCCCCATGCTACGAGTCCGCCCGATGCTCCGGCGGCGTAGACTTGATTTTGCTGGCCACCATCGCCACTGATTGAGGTGTATGTTGTGCTCGTGTCAAGTACAGTCCGGTCCCAAGGCGGGTTGAAAGCCATTTGGTCGAGCGTTGGGGCCGCCGCCTGCGCGGCGACCGATCCGGCAAACACGAGAAGGCATGCGATTCTTTTGGCGTTGATTTTCATAGGAAATATTTGTTGCTGGGGTTGATTTAGACGATGCCGATTTATTTCGGCTTCTACTTACAATCAACGAGGACCAGAAGGGGATCAAGACTCCGCATTTACACCAGTTTGCAAATCTTTTACACGAGCTTGTGATGCTGGGCTTCCGGATGGTAGTTCTTTCGGAGTTCGGCAGGCGTATGCCCTAGGCGCTTGCGGAAAAGAGCTGTCATGTGCTGGACGCTGCTCAGACCGCACTCATCGGCAACAGACTTGAGTGGCGATTTTGAGTGGATGACCATCTCACGGGCGCGATCAAACCGCGTATCCATGATTTTAGCGGCGAGCGTGGAATGAAAACATTCCCTGAAGCGGGCTTCGAGGCTGCTGCGCGACCGCCCGACCAATTGGCATACCTTCTCCGGGGTCAGCCCCTCGCAGGCTCCCTGCCGGATAATCTGAAGCGCACGTGCGGCATCTGCGTCATCCACAGCGAGGATTTCGGTGGAAGCTCTGGCGACGACCCCAACGGGTTCGATCACAAATTGGCGCGGACGAAGGACTCGGGCGGACATGAGGCTGTGGAGCAGTTTTGCTGCGCGGTAGCCGACATCCCGTGCGCCCTGCTCGATGCTGGAGAGCGGCGGGTAGCTCAACTCGCAAAGCAGCGGATCGTTGTCCACCCCGATGACTGCCACATCTTCGGGAACGCGTACGCTGCCGATCCGGCAGGCGGCAAGGAGCGATTGGGCTCGGCGGTCGGTGGCGGCAAAAATGCCGATCGGCTTCGGCAGGGTCCCAAGCCATCGAAGAATGTTTTCGACAAAATGGTCCCAGTGAAGCATGGCGTCGGCAGGCAGGCGAAGGATGTCGCACGTTCCGCTTGCCGCTTCGATTTCGCGGGAGAAAGCCATTTCGCGGGCGAGGGACCAGCAATTTTTTGAGGTTGGAGTATATCCAAAAAATGCAAAATCCCTAAAACCGCGTTCCAGCAGGTGCTGGGCGGCGAGTCGGGAGATGGCTTCGTTGTTGGTTGACACGTAGCTCAAGCCCGGTGCAATGCCAGATCCCCCGAAGCCGACCACGGGCAGACCAGAGGCCCGGACCTGCCGCTCGACGCCGGGGTGGTCAAAGTTCGCGATGATGCCGCTGCCGGGCCATGCGGCAACGTCCGGCAGTCGACGGTTTCCGAGCGGATTTTCCTCGATGAAAATTTCCCAGTCGCGGCGTTCCCGAACAAACGCGGCCACTCCTAGAACCACTTGGGAATCGTATGGCAGACGTGCATCAAAAATAAGTGCGACCCGCTTTGTAAGCGATTTGGGAATTTTCTGCATCTTTCGTAATGAAATCAGACCTTTGTTCTCGAATTTTCAGTTTTGTCCTTCGATCAGGGAACGGTTATTCTATTCCGTGGAGGATGTCGTCCCAATCGAGGGAAGTGCCAAATGGAAGTCCCCCGAAAAAGTGAAGAGGTCGAGTGTAGAGTCAGAGACCCTCCTCTTAGACCGTGGCCTCTGACTCGTATTCTGGCTATCTGCAAGCTCATACCGGTTGATTGAAAATGAAACGATTCCTTTGGCGCTCCTACCGTTCTATCTGAATATCTTATGGCGGTTCAAAGCGGTGTCCAACCAGACGGCGAGCACTAGAACAGTGCCTCGCGCGATTAGTTTCATTTCGGGAGGCACGGCCAGCAGCGTCATTCCATTCAGTAGGCTGGCCATGATAAGAGCCCCGAAGAGCACTCCGGTTACGGTGCCGCGACCTCCGCGCAAACTGGTGCCGCCGATCACGCAAGCGGCGATGGCGTCGAGTTCCATCAGTTCTCCCACGGTGGTAGTGGCAGCTCCTTGGTACGAAGTCTGCATGAAACCGGTGAGGGCGACGACGGCGCCGAGCAAAATGTAAGCTGTTGTGATGACCCGGGCAACCGGGATGCCCGCAAGGTGAGCAGCTTCTTCGTTGCCGCCAATCGCATACAGGTGCCGACCAAATGGAGTATGGCGCGTGAGTAAATGAATCAAAACGGCGATAACGACTAAAACCAAGAGGCATAGCGGCACACCACGAAAACTATTAAGCACGATCAGGACGAGGAGAATTCCTTGAATTATTAGAAACGTTTTGAGAAACGAGATTTCAGCATCTTCGACGGGAAATCCGTGCCGCCGCCGTGCTGCACGGTCGCGTATCCACGTGAGTACAAGTATTCCACAGATAAAAGTTCCGACCAGGAAGCCCGCCCACTGTGGCAACGAATAGGTGGTGAGCAGGGAATAGAGATTCCCTTCGCTACCGCGCGCAACGGGAACCGTAGAGTTCTGAATGATAAGCCAAAAAAGTCCTTTGAAAACCAGCAGTCCACCGAGGGTGATAATGAAAGACGGGACACGCTGCCGAACAATAAGTGTGCTCATCAGCGCCCAGAGCACCAGGGCTACGATGAGTCCCGCCAACAAAGCAAGTGGCGCGGGCCAGGCGTATTGAAAAATCAGTACGGCGGCGATCCCGCCGATGAGTCCCACACCACTACCGACGGACAAGTCGATGTGACCCGGCAGCAGGACCAGCAGCATTCCGAGGGCTAGCGTGGCCGTGATCGCGAGCTCCACTGCGAGCATCGACAAATTGCGTGCACTTAGAAAGTTCCCGGACTGGCTGGCGAAAAATATCCAGATCGCCGCGAGGGCGATAACCATGGAAAAATCGCGAAGAGAGAGTTTGGTTTTCACGATGAGAAATTATTGGCTGAGCGCGGCTTCAAGCAGACTTTCCTGCCGCGCTTCGTTACTGTGAAAGGTGCCGCCGGATCGACCGTTTGCGAGAATGAGAATTTGGTCACTCATGCCCATCAATTCCGGTAATTCGCTCGAAACCAGCAGCACTGCTTTGCCAATGGAGGTGAGATAATTGATAATCTCGTAAATTTCCACTTTGGCACCGACATCCACGCCGCGCGTAGGTTCGTCGAAAAGGATAAGGTCGGGTTCCGTGAGAAGGGCCCGACCGACGAGGACTTTTTGTTGGTTGCCGCCGGATAGGGAGTCGATCGCAGCTTCCTGGCCGTCCGTTCGCACTCGCAACTGCGCAATTAGTGATTGATTTGCCTGAGTTTCGAGATTCGCGTTGATCATCCATCGACCGCAGAGGCGGCTTATCGCGGCAAGAGAAAGGTTAAAGCCGACTGGGTGACCGGGAATGATTCCTGAACGCTTGCGGTCCTCCGAAACGAGGGCGAGTCCCCGCGCAATGGCCTCACGGGGTGAGTGCGGTGAAAAGGGACTTTCGAGTAGGCTGACTGATCCGTGCGTGCGTGTCCCATAGGCTCCGAACAAATGCATGAGCAGCTCAGTGCGGCCCGAACCCATGAGCCCGCCTATGCCGAAAACTTCGCCGCGCCGGACGTCGAAGCTGATGCCCTCGAGATTTTTTCCAGAGGCACGGGCAGGGGCGACTGCCAGATTCTCCACCTTTAGAAGAACCTCGCCCGGATCGGTGCGGCGGCGGGGAAAATAGTCCTCGATATCCCGGCCGACCATGTGGCGGACGATCTCCGGACGCGTGGGTTTCGTGAGGGAGGCCACGCTACGACCGTCCCGGAGGACGGTGACCCGATCGGCCAAAGCGAGCACCTCCTCAAGACGATGGGAGATGTAGATGCAAGAAATACCACGCCGGCGCAGATCGTGCACGATATCCAGCAGCCGGGCAGTCTCGGATTCGGCCAGTGCGGCGGTGGGCTCATCCAGCAGGAGAATGCGAGCCTTGCGCGAGAGAGCCTTGGCGATCTCGACAAGTTGTTGCTGTCCGATCCCGAGTTCCTCAACCCGGGTGGAGGGATCGAGTTCCAGATTGAAGCGATTCAAAAGATCGCGCGTTCGTGAGTAGACCGCATTCCAATCCACCAAACCGCGTTGAGTGGGCTCGGCTCCGAGAAAAATGTTTTCTGCCACGGTCATTTCCCGGACGAGCGCAAGTTCCTGATGGATAGCCACGATGCCAGTCTGCTCACCTTCGCGGAGCGAACGAAACAGGACCGGCCGCCCGTCGAGGACGATTTCACCGTCGCACGAACTCGTGGGATAAATGCCCGTAAGGCATTTAATGAGCGTGGACTTGCCCGCGCCATTTTCTCCGCACAGAGCCAGCACTTCCCCCGCGTGCAAATCAAAAGAAACCTCGTTTAGCGCGGTCACTTGGCCGAAGCGCTTCGTCAGTTTACGGAGTTCCAAGAGGGGAGGCATGCGAGGGGAGAGCGATTACGTAGCGGCCTCAGCGCGACGGATAGACGTCTTCGCGACGGTGAAATCCTTCCGCGATGACGGTGGTATCAAGATTATCGCGAGTAACGGCGGTGACTTCGAGCAGCACGGTGGGCACGTCTACCTTGCCGTTGTTGACAGAGTCGCGGGCGATCAGAGGGCGGCCCTGAGCAAGTTGGACCGCAAGTTCAGCAGCCTTTTCAGCCAGAGCTTTAACGGGTTTGTACACCGTCATGGTCTGCAGGCCGGCGGCGATGCGCTGGCAGGCGACGAGATCAGCATCCTGGCCGGTTACGAGAATTTTACCGGCCAATCCTTCCTCTTTCAGAGCCTGAATGACGCCCCCGGCGGTGCCATCATTGGAAACCAGGATGCCATCAACGGCGGAGCCTTGCTCGGTGATGGCGGCATTCATGATTTTTTTGGCGTTTTGAGGATCCCAGTTTGAGGCCCAATCTTCGTGGATGACCTGAATCGCCCCGGCCGCGATTAAAGGAGTCAATACGTTGTCCTGCCCTTGTTTGAGCAGTAGGGCGTTATTGTCTGTTTTGGCACCGTAGATGCGGACGATACGACCGCGCCCCGGCGTGGGCAGATGGTCCACCAGGTATTGGGCCTGAATTTCTCCCACTTTGACATTGTCAAAAGTGATGTACAGGTCTGGTTCACTATTCTGGATGATGCGGTCATAGGCAATTACGGGAATCCCTGCTTCGTGAGCCAATTCAACCGCTTTGGCCATAGCCGCGCCGTTATGCGGAATGATGACGAGGACATCGACTTTCCGGCTGATCAGAGCTTGGACATCCTGCATCTGCCGCGTGTCGTCGCTGTTCGCCGATTGCACGAGCACCTCGGCACCGAGTTCGGTGGCTTTTTGCGTGAAAAAGTCGCGATCGGCCTGCCAGCGAGCTTCTTTCAAAGTATCCATCGACAACCCGATCAGAATTCGTTTCGGACCGGATGCACTATTAGCGTGGCCTTGGCGGGATATCACCCATCCGATGAGAACGCTCAAAAGAAGAGAGGTAACGACAAGCAGGGGGCGGATGTTCATGGGGAAGGGGGTGAAGAAACGAAGCTCGTCTTCAAGATTTTGGTAATTATTTCAATGTGTTTTCGACCGGGGTAAACTGGATGACGGCGCCGGTTCCGACCAAATTTTTTCCTGAGCTGAACGAAAGGGTGCTGGTAGGATTCCACTGGACGGTGCCTAAATCATAAAAGCCCGACCATTGGCGATTGTTATTTTCGCCGGACATTTCGCCAGTGACTTCCGTTCCATCGCTGAATTGGCCGTTATTAACGCTTGCGGTCACGACTTCACCGCCCGCGGTGCCCGGATCATATGTCCAGGTAGATACTTGGACTTCACCGATGGCCGGGCCGTCAATGCCCCATGAAATTTCCACCTTGTAAGTGCCAGGGGTCAGATTGGCGGAATTTAAGTCATAATATCCCGGTTCCAATCCGACGATATAAATGTAGTATGATTCCTCCCCCGGCGAAGAAAGGTCCGTCGGAGACTTTCCGATATCGCCATTCCGATATATGGCGGAAGGTTCTATTAAAATGCCGCCGAGTTTCGAGAGTCGGCTGCCCGCGAGGAAATTAACGGTGCTTTTGGAACTCACATTCAGGACGCTTTCCTCTTTGAGCTCAAAGCTCCCGAGAGCCCTGAATCCTGACCAAGCCCCGCTGGGCGGGCCCTCGTTTTCAACCGAAAATTGCTTTTGATCGATCACGGTCGGGGCTTGATCATTGATGGCATAAGCAACCTCAGTCCCGTGCGTCGAATCGGCGCACCAGGAGATCTCGATCCAGTAGTCTCCGATGCGTTTTCCGAGAGCTTGTGGTGGCACTACGGGGAGTCCGGGGGTGGCGAAAGCAACCTGCCCGGCCTCTCCCCCCGGAGCGCCTTTATCGGCAAAATGGTAAGGCTTTCCGACTGTCCATCCCAAGTATTCCGATGCGCCGGAGGCCGGGAGGCAAAAAGCTATCGCTAGCACGCTCGATGTAACGAGTAATTTGATCATGAGGGATTAATCTTTTAAATGTTCGAAAGAATTCCAACCCAAGTACGTCCCCCATGCCTCATTTAGGGCCTCGCTGATGTGGCCGGTCGTTATGGCGGCATGATGAGCGAACCCACGTCGGCAAATTCTTTGAAACAGGGACTGTAGGTTCGGGATGTGCGCCACGGCTTTTGTCCCAGACATCTCCGTAAGAGGATCGTCTGTCAGCATCCCGTTTCCGCAGAAGGCCTTGATCTCGCCATTCAAGTCGTCCGTATCGACGCGCGCGTAAGTGAAGGGTCCGGCGGCAGTGCGACCGTCAAGGGCACCCCAGGAATTTTCGGAGCCGAAGGCCGCACCGAGGATCTCAGCGGAGACCATTTCCGGTTTGGCCAGAAGGCTCTTGGCCCAATTGCCGCAGTGGTAGAATACGCACTTATCAGGATCGTCGGCGTAGTTGTTATTCCAATCCACCAATGCCGATGGGCGACCGGATGCAAGTTGCAGGGCCAGCATGGTCACGACTCCGGAAATATCCACCTCACACGCGCTGGGCAGTAGCCGGTCGCTCATCATGCTCATCAGAGTGCAGGAGTTGATTCCGTAATTTTCCTGAATGGAGCTCCAGCATTGGAGGGCAGTGGCGTCGATCGCATTGGCCTCCATCCACTCCTCCAGAATGACACTCATTTTCGCCATCAGGATTAGTGAAGGCTTCGGTGCGCACTGGCAGGGGACATAGTCGCTGATCGCGGAGACTCGCGAGGTGACCCGCGGATCGTTGTCCGTCAGCTTGCGGGCTGGATCAAAAATCTGCGACATGTCGAGGGTGGAGACGCTGATGCCGCTGCGCTCGAAGAGTTTTTCGCTATAGCGCACCGTCTTGAAGCTGTCGGGTCGCGCGCCGACCGCTCCTATCCGGGCTCCACGCAGGCCGGAGACAACGCGACAAACCGCGGAAAATTTTACCAGTTCTGTGCGGAAGGCTGGACTGGAGGGATCCATCACATGGGTGGAGGTGAGGCTGTAGCGATAGCCGTATTGCTGCAGCACATCACAGACGGAAAATTTGCCGCAAAAGGCATCACGCCGTCCGGCCAGTGCGGAAAAAACGGCGAGATCGTCGGGGCAGGCGTGGACTAAGATGGGCACATCAAGGCCCGAAAGGCGTATCGTATCGGCAATTCCTTTTTCATCTCCGAAATTGGGCAGCGTGATAAGAATTCCTGCGATGCGCTCGCGATGCTGACGGAAGAATTCGGCACATTTGATTGCATCGTCCCATGTCTCAACGGCCCCCATTTTGGTGACACCTTCTTCGAGGATTACGGTCTCAATTCCGAGTTCGTGGAGGGCATCGAGGACGAGTCGCCGGCCTTTTTCGACGACGCGGTCGTCAAAAAAACCACGGTTACCAACTATGACGGCAATTGCTTTTTTTTTCACAGGGGAAGGATATTTTACTGTCTGTTCAATGTGAGAAAATAACCGCTAAGTCGAGACAAATGTTAAAAAATACCAAAAAAACCGTTGTAAAATCACAACAAAATGATGAGACTCGTTCGAGTATGGTTCTTCGTCAGCAGGCGATTCTCGATTTTCTCGACGTGCATGAATATGCAACGTACGAAGCGTTGAGTGCTCTAATCGAGACCTCCACCATGACGGTGCGAAGGGATGTCGAGATGCTGGCCAAGAAGGGTCTGGTGCTTAAAAGTTTGGGTGGCGCGACCCGTCAAATGGCACCGAAGTCGTCTCTTTATGAGTCCGACATTCATGCCCGTCTCCGAGAGTGCCGGGAAGAGAAGCGAGCCATCGCCTTGGAAGTTCCAAAGCTTCTGGCCAACGCGCAAAGCATCTTTCTGGACGCGGGCACGACGGTGATCGAAACGGCCAAAGTGCTGTCGCAAAGCATTGAAGGTAGTAACATGATTACCAATTCCTTGCTAGTCTGTGGGGAGCTTGCGGCCAGTGGGAAAAACCGTGTCACGATGCTGGGCGGCGATCTCTGTGCGGAAAGTGCGGCTTTTACGGGCCTGATGACAGAGGAAAACGCTGGTAGCTATTATTACGATATAGCGCTCCTCTCAACTAAAGGTTTCGTTTTGGATGAAGGTACCTACGAGTCTTCATTGGAAAATTTTCGCGTCAAACAGGTTGTGGCCCGCCGATCCAAGAGGGTCGTATTGTTGGCTGATCACACGAAGTTTGGGTTGCGCGCGCTCCGTAAAGTCCTCGACTTGTCGGCGATCCATTGCGTGATCACCGACTCGAGAACAGCTTTGAAAGACCTTCGCTCCCTTGAGCGCCGCGGCATTCGAGTAATCGTTGCCGAACTCAAGTCGTGCGGCGCTAAAAACGCTAAAGAAAAAAAATAACAATTTATGTCTCTCGTTCCGATTTCCCAACTCCTCACTCATGCCCAAAGCGAAGGCTATGCCCTGGGTTATTTTGAAAGCTGGAACTTTGAGTCACTTGCCGGTGTAATCGATGCGGCGGAGAAAACACGTTCTCCCATTATCATCGGATTCAACGGGGATTTTCTGAGCCGCGGGGATCGGCTGGCGGCGGAGCGTTTGGAATGGTTTGGGGCATTGGGGCGGATCGCAGCGGAGCGGGCTTCGGTGCCCTGCGGATTGATCTTTAATGAGTGCCCGCGCGATGAATGGGTTAAAGATGCTTGCGGCCTGGGCTTTAACCTAGTGATGCTTGCGGACCCGGAAGCGCCCGCGGCCGAATATATAAAGCGGGTGCGTGCGGTGGTGGAGCATGCCCATCCCCTTGGTGTAGCCGTCGAGGCGGAACTCGGCGAATTGCCTTGCGGAGCTAGCGGCATGGTACTTGCGCACCATACGCAGCCGACTGATCCCGACGCGGCCGCGAGTTTTGTGGCGGAGACTGGTGTCGATCTTCTCGCGGTGAGCGTGGGAAATGTTCACATCATGGTCGATGGTGAGCAGGCGCTCGACCTCCCCCGGCTGGAAGCGATCCGTCGTCGCATTCCGCAGGTGCCATTGGTATTGCATGGCGGGACGGGTATCGATTCGGAATCACTCCAGGCGGCGATTTCGCTTGGCGTGGCCAAGGTCAATTACGGCACCTATCTCAAGCAATGGTATCTCGAGGCGGTGAGCCAACGGCTGGGTGATAAGGAGCTCAATCCGCATGATTTGCTCGGTCTCGGGGGCGAGCGTGATATTCTCGTGGCCGGGCGGTTGGCGGTGCGAGACGCCGTGCTTGACCGGATCGATCGGCTGGGCTGCTGCGGTCGGGCATGGTCATGAGCGTAAAGAATCGTTTCGGGCAGAAAGTCGGATGCGCGGGCATTCTGGTGGAAGATACATTTTGCGGGCCGCTCTCGCAAATGCCGCCGGAAGGTATGTTGGTGGCCTTGGACTCGATGCCCACCAAGGCGGGTGGATGTGCGGCGAATGTCGCAATCGATTTGGTTAAACAAGGAGTCTCGGTGGAGCTCGCCGGTTGCGTCGGGGATGATTCCGCTGGTCGTGGGCTGGTCAGCGCCTTGGAGGCGTATGGGATCAGTGCCACCCGGCTGCTTGTCTCACCGACATTTCCCACGAGTCGGACCATCATTTTATTGATAGCCGGCGAAGACCGGCGCTACATCCATCTGTTCGGAGCCAACGCGGGGTTTGCGGCTTCGGATTTAAATCGTGAATGGCTGGCTTCTCTGGACGTTTTCTATTTTGGGGGTTTATTTGCCTTGCCCGCGATCCAGGTGGACGCTCTCACGGAAGTATTTGTTTTTTGCCGGGAGCAAGGGGTGAGAACTGTGCTCGATGTTGTCATCCCAAGTGGGATGGCCGCGCCGGAACTCAGCACCTGGGCCCCTCTCTTGAAGGTGACTGACTATTTCTTGCCGAATGACGATGAGGCCTGTGCATTGACTGGTTCGGAATGTGTTGAGGATCAGGTGACTACATTTTTGAAGGCGGGAGTTGGCACGGTCATCATCACCCAAGGTGAGAGGGGCGTGGTCGCCGGGCGGGGGAAAGAAATGTGGCGGAGCTCAAGCTATAACGAAGCATGCGTTGATCCTTCCGGCGCAGGCGACGCATTCACCAGTGGCGTAATTGCCAGCATCCTGCTTGGACGAGACGTGCCCGCATTGCTTCGGTATGCCAGTGCCATCGGGACCTCAGCCACGCAAGCCATCGGCACCACGGATGGAGTGATCGGCGCCGATGCGGCGGAAGCTTACCTGACCAGCCACACTCTCGACGTAGCCCACAGAGTCTTAACGTAAAATCGAACTCGAAATTTTTATGCTTCATGAATTTAAAATGCCCGACCTAGCCACGACCGGCGGTTCGGTCAAAATCGTACGTTGGCTGGTGCAGCCTGGCCAAGCCGTGACCCGCGGCCAATTCCTCCTTGAGGTCGAGACTGATAAAGCCACCATGGAAGTCGAGGGGACTTCTGCTGGTGTATTCACGAAAGCCCTTGTTTTGGAAGGTGACTCCGTGGACGCCGGCACGGTGATCGCAGTCATCGAGGCTGCCGGGACAAAAGCCGCCAAACCAATTACGGCGGAGCCGCCGATGGTCTTGTCCGAGGCTGCTCCCCAGCCTCCGAAGAAAGCAGGCGGATTTTTCGCGCGCAATCGCGCAGCGGCGGTCCACGCCGAAGCCGCGCTTCCCCAAGATCGGGTCAGCCCGGCCGATCCCCCCGTCGCCTTTTCGGCTCCCGGACAATTGATGCCGCTAAGCATCGCCCGTAGGACGGCTGCGCGGCGGCTGCAACAAAGCAAACAGACCATCCCGCATTTTTACCTGCAAACCTCCGCCAATGCAGAACCGATGATGGCCCGGCGCAGCGCGGCGCTTCCGGAAAAACTCGCTTGGGACGCGTTTTTTGTGAAGGCCGTGCATGCCGCCATCCATCGATTTCCGATGATGGCGTATCGGTTTGAGGATGATCAGTTGGTCCTCCAAACGACAGAGACCATCGGCGTAGCCGCAGATATCGCTGGCGACCTTTACGTGGTGCCCATGGAGTCTCCCGGTGAACAAAGCGTCGAGGAAATTTCGCGCGCCCTCCGCGCGCGGGTGACCGCTCTCCGGGGAGGCGATCCTCAGGCCCGTGTGATGAAGCCGGGTGCCATGACGATCACGAATCTTGGAGCCTCTAATGTCGAGACCTTCATCGCCATTGTAAATCCGCCTGAGTCGGCCATTCTGGCCACTGGCAAGATCCGCCCCGTTGTCATCGCTATGAGCGATACCGCCTTTGCGATTCAACATCGCGTAAACCTTACCTTGTCCGTCGACCACCGCGTCGCCAATGGCAAATATGCCGCCGATTTTCTCGGCGCCATCGTCGAAGAACTGGAAAACTTATGAGCACTACCACCACCTCACCCGATCCCTCTGCCTATGAGCGCGGATTTATTCTGGACCTTTACCGCCGCCTCGTGCTGATCCGCGAATTCGAAGAGCGCGTAAAGTTTCTTTTCCTTGAGGGCACCATGCCCGGTACGATTCACCAGTGTCAGGGACAGGAGGCCACGGCCACCGGCGTCTGCGCTGCTTTAGACCTCGAGGATTTTATCGTCTCGACTTTCCGTGGTCACGGGCATGCCTTAGCAAAAGGCCTCGGAGTTCAGGAAATGCTGGATGAGCTTTTTGGCGCCAGCACTGGTTGCTGCAAAGGTAAGGGCGGTTCCATGCACATGGGTAACATGGAAAAAGGCATGATTCCAGCCATCGCGATTGTAGGAGGAGGCATTCCACTCGCGGCGGGTATGGCTCTTGCTTTCAAGATGAAGAAAACTCGCCAGATAGCCGTTTGCTTCTTTGGTGATGGCGCAGTGGCGGAGGGTGCCTTTCATGAAGGCGTAAATATGGCGTCTATCTGGAATTTACCCGCCTTATTCGTGTGCGAGAATAATCTGTATGGAGCGTCAACCCACATCGGCAAAGTCATGAAGAATACGAGAGTTTCCGATCGGGCGGCGTCCTACGGATTTCGTGGTGAGACGGTGGACGGCAATGATGTTCTAGCCGTGCTGGAGGCAGCGCGCAAAGCCGTGGCCGAGTGCAGGAATGGTGGTGGTCCGGTGCTCTTAGAGTTGCTTACTTACCGGCGTACAGGGCACTCCCGTCGCGATCCCTGCCACTATCAGCCAAAGGATGAACGCGAAGCCTGGTTCATGCGGGATCCGATCGAACGTTTCGCGGAAGTCCTCCTCACCCGCAAAGACATTGAACGGGCCGATCTCGACGCCCTCAAGTCTTCCGTTGATGACGAACTCACGGTCGCTATTGAAGTGGCGCAACAGGCTCCTCAACCTAGCGCAGCAGACCTCCTGACTGACGTTTTCGCTTAATAACAAGATCTAGATTTACTCATTCATGAAAATACAAGGCATAGCAGAAGCCCTGCGGGACGCGATCGCAGAAGAAATGAAACGCGACGAGACTGTCTTTTGCATCGGTGAAGATATCGCGGTTCCCGGCGGCTGGGGCGGAGCCTTCACAGTCACTCTTGGGTTGGAACAAAAATTTCCGGACCGTATGATTGATACTCCAATCGCGGAGCTCGGCTTCTTCGGCATGGCCGTCGGTGCGGCGATGATGGGTATGCGTCCAATTGCCGACGTGCAGTATGGCGATTTTTTGTTTCTCGCCAGTGATCAAATCATTAATAACGCCTCAAAGATGCGCTACATGTCGGGAGGCACCTGCAAGGTGCCGCTCGTCATGCGCGCTCCCATCGGGGCGACGGGCCGGGGCTCGCAGCACGCCCAAAGCATGGAGCGTTATTTCACCGGAGTACCCGGACTTAAGGTTGTGGCGGTTTCGAATGCCTACGACGCGAAGGGCATCCTTAAGAGCGCGGTGCGCGACGATAATCCGGTTTTGATTTTCGAGCATAAGCTGCTCTATGGATCGAAGGGTGCGCGCAGGGAGCCGGGAGCTGTGGACGCCGGCTCGGAAATCCCCGAGGAGGACTACGTGGTGCCGCTCGATACGGCTAAGGTGTATCGTGAAGGCACTGACGTAACGTTGCTCGGTTGGTTGCTTATGCACCATTTTAATCTCCTGGCGGCCGAGAGCTTGGCGGGCGAGGGCGTGTCCGCTGAAGTCATCGACGTACGCAGTCTATCGCCGATCGACTATGCGACTATAGGCGCGTCGATTAAGAAAACCGGCCGGGTGGTGATTGTCGAGGAAGGTCCAAAAACTGGCGGTGTGAGTGCGGAGATCGCCGCTGGCATAATGGAACATTGCGGGGAGTTTCTCCAAGCGCCGGTCGTCCGGGTGGCCTCGCCCGATGTGCCCGTGCCTTTCACCCCGGTCTTGGAAAATGCCTATCGCCCTGATGTGCCGAGAATCATCGCCGGAGTCAGAAGTGTCCTTGGCTAGCAGTCCTACCATGAATCAGCCTCCTATAGAAAGCCTGTGGAGTGACGAGGAAGCCGCGCAGTATGTCGGGGATCTTGGCCTCCGCGTTTATACCTCCCGTCTACTCGGTCGCGACCGATCCCTTGTCCTCCATGGCGGCGGGAACACCTCGGTCAAGATCTCCGAGACCAACCTCTTTGGCGAAAAAGAAGAGTTGCTATACGTGAAGGGCAGTGGATGGGATCTCGAAACCATCCAGGAGGCAGGGTTTGCGCCTGTGCATCTTTCGTATCTGCTGCGGCTGGCGGAACTACGCGGGATGACCGACTCGCAGATGAGCAATGAGCTCCTCACTCATATGACGCAGGCCTCGGCGCCCGCTCCCTCCGTGGAAACCATCCTCCACGCGTTGCTCCCGTACAAATATGTGGATCACACACACTCGGACGCTTTTGTCTCTATCACGAATACCTGCAACGGTCTCGACCGTCTCAAGAGTATCTACGGCGACACCTTGATTTACATTCCATACATCATGCCAGGGTTCGATCTCTCGCAGCTTTGCGCTCAGATATTCCCCCGGGAGCATCGACCAGGCCATACGATTGGCATGGCGCTCGAGCACCACGGGCTTTTTTCTTTTGGCGACACCGCGCGCGAGTCTTACGAACGGATGATCGCGCTCGTGCGCTTTGCGGAGGACTCCCTGCGCCATAATCAGGCCTGGCAGATCCCCTTCGCTCCAATCACCGACGGGGCGGAATCCCTGCGCTTTACGCTGGCAAAGCTACGGGCCGAGGTCTCAGGCGTGGTCGGTGCGCCGGTTCTGCTGACTACGCATCGGGATGCCCGCAGCATGGCCTTCGTCGGTCGCGAGGACCTGTCGGAAATCACCCAGCAGGGACCAGCTACCCCCGATCATGTGATTCGCACGAAACGCATCCCCCAGTTGGGACGTGATGTCGCGCGCTACGCGGAGGCTTACGCCGCTTATTTTCAGGCTCATGCTTCGCGCGCGAAATCGCCTCTAACCATGCTGGATCCTGCTCCGCGCGTGATCCTAGATTCAGAGTTGGGGCGCATCTCCGTGGGTCGTACCGCCAAGGAAGTCGGGATCGTGAGCGACATCTACGAGCACACGATGGACGTGATTGCGCGAGCGCAAGCCCTCGGTGGCTGGCAGGCACTGCCGGCCGGCGACGTGTTCGACGTGGAATATTGGGACCTCGAGCAGGCCAAGCTTCGTAAGGGCGGCACTCCACCCGTCTTCACGGGAGAGGTGGCCCTTGTGACCGGAGCTGCTTCCGGCATTGGAAAAGCCTGCGTGGAATCCCTTTTGCGACGAGGAGCTTGTGTGGTTGGACTGGATATCAATCCCGCGATTGCCACCTTGCATGACCGCGCCGATTTTCTGGGACTCGTTGCCGATCTCACACGGGAAGATGTCCTTCAGGAAACTCTGGAGCAGGCCGTGCGCAGCTTTGGCGGCTTGGATATGGTGGTGCTCAACGCAGGTATATTTCCAAAAGGTTGCCCGATTGAATCTCTCGCTCAGGATACGTGGCGCAAAGTCATGGGCATCAATCTCGATGCCAATCTCGCCTTACTGCGCGAGGTTCATCCGCTGCTCAAGCTTTCGCCTCGCGGCGGTCGCATCGTCGTTATTGGCTCAAAAAACGTGCCCGCCCCCGGTCCGGGAGCAGCGGCGTATTCCGCATCAAAGGCCGCAATGAATCAGCTGGCCCGCGTGGCCGCGCTGGAATGGGGCGCGGATCGTATCCGGATCAACTCCATTCACCCCAACGCCGTCTTCGACACCGGGCTGTGGACTGAGGAGATACTTGCAGCCCGGGCAAAATCCTACGGCCTAAGCATTGAGGAATACAAAACCAATAATGTAATGAAAGTCGAGGTGACCAGTCGCGATGTCGCGGAATTGGCTGCCGAGATGTGCGGCCCACTTTTCGCCAAAACCACAGCTGCACAAGTCCCGGTCGATGGTGGCAACGATCGAGTGATCTGAGACATAAAGAAATCACCGGTGAAAAGCGCCCTCATTGTGGTCAGACTTCAATGTAAATCCGTCGCACTTCTCTGCTCGGCGTTTTTCCTTTTGGTCCCTCATTTAGCACAGGGCGAACTGCTAACTTTCAACCGTCGATTCGCGCCGTTACCGGGTCTTATCAAACCGGAGGAGAAACCATTTCGCGATGAAATTTGCCTTAACGGGAAATGGTCTTTTCAACCGGTAGCGACTCCCGACGGGTGGCAGGCAGGCAAAGACATACCCCCTACTCTCAGCGAGCCGAAAGCCGATTCATGGGACTCCACTCCGATCAAGATTCCTTCACCGTGGAATATGAACTCGCTCGACTCTTTTGGTGCGAGTGACAGCGCAGATTATCGAAGTTTCCCCAGTTACCCCGCGTCGTGGGAAAAAGTGGAGATGGCATGGTTGCGGCGAGAGTTCACGGTGCCAGAAAATTGGAAAGGCCGAAGATTGATCTTGCACTTTGAGGCGGTATCGGGCGACTGCGAGGTGCGAGTTAACGGTAAGGTCGTCGGGCGCAACTCCGACAAATTCCTGCCATTCGATCTGGATGTTACTGATGCCGTTCACTCACGAGGGCCGAATGAGTTGCTTGTCGGCGTCCGGGCCATGCGATTTTTCAATCAGCCGGGACGGCTCGGCTATTTGACGTATCCTGCCGGCGCGTGGTGGGGTGAGTTGATGCTTGGCATTTGGCAGGATGTCTATTTACAAGCTTTGCCACCGACTCGTGTGACAGACGTCTTCGTCCAATCGGTGCTCGACGCGAATGAATTGAGGGTCGAAGTCGAACTGCGCAATGACGCCTCCGCTCCTGGCGAAGTATCCGTGGAAGCTCGCGTAGTCCCATGGTTGCCTTCTGGAGAGACCAACGTGGTCTCGGCACCAGAAAATCGTGGACGGTTCGGTTCGGATCCGATGATTTCATTTCCGCCATCGCCGCCAGTTCTCATTGAAGCAGGCAAATCCAACCTGACGCGTCTGACGCTTCCGGTGCATGACGAATTGAAGAAATGGACCCCGGCCCAGCCGAATCTTTATGGTCTGCTGGTGGAGGTAAAGTCAGGCGATAAAGTCCTTGATCGAAGTATCACCCGGTTTGGCTGGCGGCAGTTTGGTTCCAAGGATCAAAAGTTTACCCTCAATGGTGAACCGCTGCGGATGAATGCCGAGCTCTGTCACTTCTTTGGGATCGCACACATGACCCCCCGGCACGCGTGGGCGTGGTATAAGATGCTTAAAGACTGTAATGTAAATACCGTCCGTCTCCATGCGTTTCCCCATCCGCGATTCTACTTGGATCTTGCGGATGAAATGGGAATTCTGGTTCACGACGAAACGGCTATTTACGGGAGTAGCGCAAATCTAAATCTTGAGCTTCCCGTCACATGGGAACGCTACGCGGATCATACCGCCAGGCTTGTCCGTCGCGACCGCAACTACGCAAGCCTCTGTGGCTGGAGCTTGGAAAATGAGACCCTCGCAGCTCTTAAGGTTAAGACCGGCGATCAGAAAGTATTCGACCAGGTCGGTGACAATTTCATTCCACTTGTCGAAAGCGTCCGGCGACTGGACCCGTCCCGCCCATGGATTGCGGCTGACGGCGACAGCGATTGGGGCGGACGTTTTCCGGTCGCCACGGCGCACTACGGACCCGGGGTGGATCATTATCGCGCCCATGAGCAAGTGGGGAAGCCGTGGGGCGTAACCGAGTCCACCTATCTCTGGTGTGGTACGCCTCTGCAGGTCAGTGAATGGAATGGCGGGCGGGCGTATGAAAGCTGGCAAGGTCGCGCTGAAGGGTTGGCGTTCGCGGTATGGGATGAATTGGTCGAAAAGCAAATAAAGCCATTCCCAAATATCAGTGCCATTTCCGTGTATAATGTGACCTACCACGGCTGCTGGCCGCTGCCGTTTGGTCTGCGCGACCTGACCCGGCCTCCAGAGTTGAGTGACGGCGTCCACTTCACCTCCCCTTTTGTAGAAGGCCAGCCGGGAACCCAACCGGAACGCCTCGGGCCGTATATCACCATGCTCAATCCGGGTTACGACCCGAGTCTGCCCCTATATCAGCCCACCCCGGTCTTTGATGCGGCCCGCGATGCCTACGCCACGAACCGTCCGGCCCAGTTTTCGCGCCGGCTTTTTGAAAATCCGGAGGCAGAAATCAACCCCGGACCGCCGACGCCACTGGCCAACACCGGAAACGTAACTGCCGTCGCGTTCCTCGGCGACCGGTCGTCGACACTGTTCCAGACGTTGAATCAGGCTGGGGTGCCTTGGGTTGCTGCAAACGCGGTCGCGCCCGTGATGGTTGTCGATCTGGAATCACTCGCGGACGCCAGTCCGACGGCCAAAACGCAGATCGATGAAACCCTCAAGGCCGGTGGCACCGTGCTGGTGTGGGGCATAAATCCCAAAACCTTGAACGCGGCTAATGCGCTGTTGCCGCTCCCGTTGCAAGCGGTCGCGCGATCGGCTAGTTCGCTGCTGCCTGCCAGAGGTCATCCGCTGGCGGACACGTTGTCGCCCAGCCGCTGCTATTTCAGTGAGGTCAGCGAGGCTCGGGATGTAATACAGTATGTTTTGCAAGGCCCGTTGGTAGAGCGGGGCCAGGTAATTCTTCGCCCCACAAATCTCAATTGGCAGACTTGGCGAAATGCTTTGGAACAGCTGAAGAACGCTGCGGCGACTCGTTCGGAACGCGAAGCCAAACCTCCCGGCGCGGCCCTCGTCGAATTTGGCACCGGAGGCGGGCGGCTCGTCGTCAGCAGCATCGAATCGGTGGCACCGACGCCCACGCATCAAGAGTTTTTCCGCGCCCTCCTGATTGGACTCGGCATTCACCTGTCTGAACCAAAGCCGGTGACTGCCGGTCTATTGGATACCAAGGGCCGTCTCACCAGGGCGCTCGTTCTTGGCCCGCTCCAGGCCACCAGCCTTGAAGAGGCCTTCGATAAAGACTTGGCGGGCGGGGAGACCACCATTGCGCCGCAGGTTGGGGAAAAGCACGGTGACCACGTCTGGCGTGAAGTGACAGCTAACGCGGAGGGACGCTTCAACTTGGATTCGCCATCTGCCGATGCAGGTGCCGATAACCAGGTGGTCTATGCCAGCTTCTGGCTGTTTAGCCCGAGGTCGGATGATCTGCTGGATGTGGGTCTCGAGGCAAAAGTCGATCTTATCGTCGGCTGCGAGGCAGGAGGGGAATTTTGGCTGAACGGAGCGCTCATTCACGAGGATCGCGGTGTGAATCCTCGCCAACCAGGAAAATCCGAGGTCAGCCGCGTGTCTCTGCGCAAAGGCTGGAATCATTTCCTCGTGAAGCTGGTCAACCCCAGTAACCACTTCATGGCTCAGATAGAGTGCGCTGACCCCGGCCTCGCTGCTCAGTTGCGAGCGGAGATCGCCCGTCCCAAACCTTAGAAATTATAGCAAAATATATATGTTCTCTCCCTATAAGCACTATGTTCGCTTCGGCGAGTTTAGTTGCCGGAACTTTAAGTGCCGGAGCGGATTAGTCCGTAACCAAGTAAAGCATCGCTGCGCAAACTCCGCCGGAGTTTGGTCCCCAGGTTAAGAGTGCGGACGGTGAAGGTCATATTTCTCGCGTTGTTCCTTGCTGAGCGCTTTTGCCTCCACCTTGCTGCCAGAGATTTCCACGTTCGAAAACTCGTCCAGAAACCGGTTTAAGCTTAACGGTCGTTCGAAGCCCGAAAGTGATTTAACGAGAATTATTACAATAACTTCTGTGCTTGACATCGGAATTCCATTGTAGGCTTAGATCGAGAAATGAGTTCCATGCCCCCCAGTTCTTCCTCCAGACACAGCATTGGTTTCGTCCTTTACGCCAGCGCGGTTGCCGCGCTGGGTGGGTTGCTTTTTGGTTACGACACAGCCGTCATTGCCGGCACAGTGGATTTCTTGCAGACCCGCTTTCAACTCTCGGATCTCGAGCTTGGGTGGACGGTATCCAGTGCCCTGCTTGGCAGCGTGGCAGGAGCCGGGGCGGCGGGCTGGATGGGCGATGCTCTGGGACGCAAGGTATCACTGCTGGTGTGCGCGGTGCTGTTTTTTGCCTCTGCAGTCTGGTCAGGACTGGCCTCCGGCGCGGGCGAATTGGCCGCTGCGCGGATTCTGGGCGGTCTGGGCGTTGGTGCCGCCTCCATGCTCTCACCAGTTTATATATCGGAAATTTCGCCCGCGCGAATGCGTGGCGCGCTGACGACACTTAACCAAATCGCCATCCTGATCGGCATGGTGGTTGTCTATATCGTCAATGCCAAGCTCGCAGCGGTGGGCGATGAAGCGTGGCGAGTGTCTACCGCATGGCGCTGGATGTTCGCCTCCGAAGCCTTGCCAGCCGCCTTGTTTTTCCTGATGTTGCTGGGCATACCTGAATCGCCGCGCTGGCTGGTCATGCGAGGGCTTGAAGACAAGGCGCGAGGGATTTTGGCACGTCTCGACCCGAGAGGCGATTCACTAGCCCAGTTGGCGGACATCCACACCTCTGTGTCCGACAAACCGGGGCATTTTTCCGATTGCCTGCGCCCCCCGGTGCGACGGATCTTTGTGATCGGTGCCATCCTTGCCATCCTGCAGCAAATCACCGGAATTAACATTGTGATGTATTACGCGCCGCGCATATTCACGAGTGCTGGAATTGAAACCACCTCGGCCATTGGCCACTCGGTCATCATCGGCCTGGTCATGCTCGGCTTCACGATGGTAACGTTGCTGCTGGCGGATCGGGCCGGTCGTCGACCACTGCTCCTGCTCTCCACTGCTTGCATGGGAACGGGGTTGTTCGGGCTCGGAGCGGCCTATTCCGGGGACGGCGGGGCCGCTGGCGGGACCATGCTTCTTTGGGTGCTGGTCTATGTGGCAGGCTTCTCCATTGGCATGGGCCCTCTGGTTTGGACGGTGATCGCTGAGATCTTCCCAAACCGCGTGCGGGCCCACGCCGTCAGCATTACGGTGCTCCTGCTGTGGCTTGCCAACTTCGCGGTCTCCCAGTTCTTCCCTTTCCTGTTGCGGACCTACGAGCACAAAGTCTTCTGGTTTTTCGGGGGAACCTGCGTCATCGCCCTTGTCTTCATCTGGAAATTCATTCCTGAAACCAAAGGACGCTCTCTTGAAGAGTTGGAAGCCTTGCTGGACAAAAAGCCTTGATGGGATTTCCTGTTCCCAGCATGCCCTTTCCCCATGAATCCATGGACTGCCACTTGTCTGTGGATTCTCGGCTTGCTTGGCGGGTGGATTGGTTTTTCACTCGGCTCCCATGAAGGCCAAATCCAAAATCCAGCGTCTGGCCACCATCGACCTGCGGGTTTCGGGAACGATGAGACGTCTCAGGAACCAACAGTCGCTGACGTTGGCCGCGCTGGGCGGGCAATGCGGGCTGTCGGCCGCTTATCTCTCCCGCGTGGAGAATCACCGGGCCGCGCTCACGCTCCACAATCTTGATCTGGTGGCGCGGGCGCTTAAAGTGCCGATGGCAACGTTCTTCGAGGAAGATGAGGCGGGGCTGCCCATGGAGTTGTGCCGGGCGGGAGGTGGACGCAAGCAGCGGATTGTGAAGCGAATTTCTGTCGGGCTGGAACTTCTGGCGGCTCGCAAACGTGGAAAGCTGATGGAGCCAATCCTCGTGACGCTCAACCCGGAGAAAGTGCGACATCCCCTGCGCTTTCACGCCGGAGAGGAATTTAACTACGTGCTCACCGGCAAATGCGAGTTTTCTTACGGGCAGGAGGAAATGCTGCTCAACGAGGGGGATGCGGTCTATTACGACGCCTCAGTGCCCCACGCAATGCACGCCGCTAAAGGGAAGCGCTGTGTGCTGCTTGCTGTCGTTGCCTCCCGCGACTACCTGTTTCATGGCGATCTGGCCAAGTTGTTGAAAGTCGCCTGCGAATGAGCGGGGCTGCACTTGGGGCAGCGGCCTCTTTCTCGAAGCCGAATTTTTTCTCAGCTTTCTAGGTCAATCCCTTCGGGAAATAGTAAAAATCACCTCTGCGACCCGGCTTGCAGTCCGATTACATAAACCAGCCACCACGCCGTCGCTCGCAATATGCAAACGTTTTCAATAAAGATTGGAATTGAAGGTCTGATTTTGGTACCTTGACACGGTTTGAATGCCTCACATTGTTCCCTCAAAGTCCTCATCGTCGCGCTCGCCATGCCGGCAAGTCTTGCTGTGGCACTCGAGCCCGCTGCACCAGGTCCCGCTCCCATTGACACTTATGCGATCGCCTCGGATGGGGGGCTGATTTACGACCCTTTGCGGCGTGAAGCCGGGCGCACCGGGCTTTTACGAAAATATGCCGAGGCACCTGCGCAACGCGTCCGCATGAATATTGGCGATGTGATGCTCGAGGCTCGTGTGCCGAAAACGGCAACCGCCTATGACGTTGTGCCCATCTCCTACTCGGTAAGGCCTACAAAAACTCCTGTGGACGAGGATATTGGCTCTCAGCCCGTCCACGTTGCCGCCACAGCGTTCGAGGATTCGAAAAAAAATCATGGTCGTGCTCACTTTGATCTCTCACTGCCGGGACGAATCGCCGTGGATTTTCGCTATCTTGGCTCGGTCTCAGCGAAACATCGGCAGGGTGCTCGGCATCATCTCACGCCAGACGGGAGCGACGTCCCTGCCGGCCGATACCCGGACTACGATGCCGCACCGCTTGTTCGTTCCGGCCATGTGGCTGCGGGCGATCTGGTGTGGTTTCAATTCGAGTTCACGAACACGGGCGACACAATTTTAGACCCCGAAGGCATTGGTGGATTTCTCTTCGAGCCGAAACTTTTCCGCCAGGCCTCCGATGGGACGTGGAAGCCCTTTGGCATCGCTTACAATCGCTATGTTCGAATATTCCGTTATGTTTATCCCGGCGAGGGTGGAAAATTCTGGCTGAACTTCATGTCAGGCGATGGGGAGTTGCCGACCCATGGGCATGGGCTCGAGCCCGGGAAATACAAATTGGAAATCGATTCCGTCGCACGCTATGAGTCGGAGTTCGATTGGATCATCAACATATGGTCTGGCCGGCCAGTCCAACGGGATACGTGGAAGTTTGAGGTTGTCGCGGAGGCGAGAGCCACCGAGCCGGACCCTATCGTGCGCGTCCTCTCGGATGGTGCTGAGAACCACAAGCTCAACGCATGGTTACATACGTTTGAGGAATTCATGACCGCCTTTGACGGGAACTTGAGCGGCATCGGCAAAGATGGCGTCGAAGGCACCCTGCACCTCCAGGTCGCACCTTGGACGACGGACGTCACTCTCAAGCTGCTCGTCGGGAATCCCCCGACCTTACAAACGCTGAGCGTGCCGATTTCCGTCGAAAGCGAGTCGCTCGCGGTAGCGTTTCGACCCACTGAGCGCAACCTCATTTGGAGTGGGAATCGCTGGCAGCCCTTGATCGCCACGCAGACGATGAGCGATATGCGGGCGAATGTCCAGATGGGGCCGGACGTTGAGCGGACCTTGCGGAGCGATCTGGCTGCGATGAAAAGTCACGGCATCACCATGGTCACGACCACCGCAATGCCATGGCTCTACGATTTCATCGACCGCCCCTACACCCATGCTCAGGCGACCCCGACATCGAATCCCAATGGCGATGCGTTGAAGTTTTTCCTCGACCTGGCGCGTTTTGATGGCCCGCGCATTGAAGGTTGGATCAACTACCCTTACCCCCGCTCGACCATCGGCGAAATTGCTTCTTGGGTTTCCGGACGACCCATCAAACTTACCGAGGTTTTTCCGGGGGAGGCCGACCTGTTGGATCCAGATCTCGTCGATGCGAATGAGATCGTCGCGCTCTACCAATTTGGACGCTGGGGCGACAATTATGCGCAGAATGCGGCAGGCGAGATACCTTTCAGTGTCGAGGACAGTCGGGGTTGGTTGCGACTCGATGTCCACATTCGTTATCCGAAAGGGCCAACGGTTTTGGCAGCCTTTCAAGCCTGGGCAAAAGACCGCTACGGATCCATAGATTTGCTGAATGCCGCTTGGGGCAGTGCGTTCAAAGAATGGAGCGAAATTGACCCTGAGCGGAACCAGGAGGTCAATCAGTTTGGGCACAAGTGGGTTTACGCGAATGATCAAAATCTTTTTCACGACTGGTCTCGAGCGGTATTGGACTGGGACGCCTTCCGCACCGAACTCCGTGTCCGTAACTATCGCGATTTGCTGGATCGGCTGCGCAAGAAAATTCCCGAGGCGACACTGAATGTGCGGACCGAAGGTGGCAACGCGCTCGTGGCTGGCATCGATTCCGCCGATCCCAATCCCCATCTGCGGCACGTTTACTACTCCCAGCGGCGGTGTGGTCTCATCGCTGAGATTCTTCAACCCTCGGAGACCATGGCTTACCACTCCGACTACACGACACTCCCGTATACCCCCGCCGAGGTGCGCGACCTGACTCGCCGGGCGGTCGCCCAAGGCGTCACCCCCATGTGGTTGGCCCAGTTTAATCACATGCGCGACATCGCCCTGAATGAGCGCTACGGCAGTCCCGACTACCAACGTGCCCTCAACGTGGATCGCCCCATCAAAGGTGCAATGATGCATGTGCTCACGCCGATCTTTCTTTGGTGGGAAGCCGTCGCAGAGGAGGGCGGGGTGCCTGCGGTGTTGTGGCAGGATTATGAATGCGATGGCTTCGTGAGCGAGACCCAACTCAAGGAAATGACGCTTTTCCGCGAAAAGCTGGAGCTGGCGCTTCAATCGCCGGCCATCGCCTCAGAGCTTGCGCGTCGTCCCCCCCCGAAGGACGCCTGGCGCAAGAAAACTTCGGCTAAGCGTAGCTATGACATCGATCCCTGAGTCCCTCTGGATTCGAGATTCAGGTGGAATTTCATCTTGCATCTGAAAACGTTTGCAATCAGGCTGATAAAAATGTTTTTCGTCTCCTCAAGAATGACTGTCGTCACCTTTCGCGCCTGTGTTTTCTGGCTAGGCGCGTGGGCGATCCTTATCGCGATAACATCTACTTCTGGATGGGCTGGAGAAGCCGATTCCGCGATTGTGGTTTTTGACCTATCCGAGGAACATACGAGATTGGACGTGAGCAATCCAGAGGCGTTGCGGAGGCATTACGACAAGGTGATGTTGGCGACATGTCTGCAGGGCATTGTGAACCGGGAAACGCCGCGTCTGTTCGTTCGTTATAATACCGAGCCGGATGATTTTTGGTTTGAGAAGATGACCGAGCCAGGTGCTTGGCTGGCGGATCGAAAGGTCGAGCGGGTGGGAAGTGTGGCGGAGCTCCTGGCCAAATTTCCGGAGGCCGTGAAGGGGCTGGTCGTGTGGGACGAGCGAGTGCCGGCGACTTCGAATGTTGCGGCGACGGTGGCTGGGGTGGACGATCTGCTGGCCGTGCGATTTGATGAGAGCGAGGGTTCGCTTTACCGAGAGATGACCTCTGCTCCGATTGAATTCAAAGTTGTCCGCCGTTTCCTAGCTGACGATGGAACCCCGCTTTTTACGGGCACGGGCAAAATTCCCGAGACGTCGCGAGAATCCACCGGAAGCGCGAAGAACGACGCTTACGTCTGGCTGCTGGAAAATTGCATCAAGCCGGGAAAAACAAACGATCGCATCCTCGGCTACTACATTGATGCTTTTTGGCTCCAGTGCGCCAATGCCCAGCCACTCTCGAATCACACCTTGAACAATCTCGACTATCTCATGGCCCATCGCGCAGCCATTGTGGACCTCAATGTCTGGGATGATGAGGCTTCGGTGGATGACCCCAAGCAACCGCCCGGGACCGATGCAAAAACCTTCCGGGAAATCCTCGCGGCCATGGTGAAGGCCAACCGGCAAAAGAACATGATTGCCGTGTTCGGATTCCCGCCCTGGGCCTTCAAGTACAGCGACGCTGCGAGCAATGGCTGGAACGCCGGTGGCAGGCATGGGGCGGTCCTCACCGAGTGGAAATTCTCGGAGACCATCACCGCGCACAATGGCTACATGGACGCCGATGCGCTGGGGCACTCCTCCTTTCCGAATGCCTCGTTTTATTCCAAGTATCCGCTGCCCGACGTGATCAAACAGGATGCCGTGCCCACTCGTGAGCGACTCATCGCGTCAGGGGTTTTGGATGCGGAGGGCAAACTCCGTCCGCTAAATTACTACGCCCACTACCAGGGCGATTACGACGCGGGGGCATGGATCTACAAATTTTTCCCGCGGTTTCTGGCCGATCCCGCGCGAGGGACCTTGCCGCTTTCCTGGGCGATCAACCCGAACCTGGGCAACCGCTTTCCGTTTGGCTTACACTACATTCGCACACACTCGAAGGCGGGCGAAGTTTTTGTGGCGGGAGAGGCCGCCGGCTATCTCAAACCGTCTCTGCTCCAAGCTCCGCGCCCGGCTCCCGGCCTGCCCGACGCGCTGGATCTTTGGGTTGCCCACAACGAGAAATACTACCGGCAGTGGGACCTTGCGGTGACGGGATTCAGCATCGACGGGGCCACGCCCCCGATGAATGATCGCGGGTTTGCCGCCTACCAAAAGTTTTCCCCCGGAGGTCTTGGATTGCAGCGGGCTCCCGCGCCCTTCGGTCTGCGCAAGAATCTCGCGTTTGCTCAAATGATGACTGATCTTCCAGGCAGCGAAGGCAATGCCGATATGGGGCAGACAGTAGATGCTTTGCGCGGGTATTTCGAGTCGAAGGGTCCGAATTTCGTGCTTGTGCGCTCGATCTTGCAAACACCGTCCTACTTCGCGGAGATCCAGCGTCGTCTGCTTGAGCCGGGCAATTTCCCCAACCTGCTTGTGGATATGCCCACCCTGTTTTGGCTCATTCGAGAGTTTGAAACGAATCCGAAATATGAGGCGGAGCGTCCAAAATTCGCTGACAAAAAATCCGTTATGGCCACGCCAATGGACAGTGCCGGGCTTCGTTCGAGGCGTATTGCGGATGGTGTCGCTCAGATTGAGACCCTGGATGGCCGGGCCGGATGGAACGTCGCGGGCGGAGGCTCGCCGTTCCTCTATTTCGACGTGGCCAATGATTTTGCCGAAAAAGTCGCCCCGGACGGAGCGACGGTGAGTGTCACTTATGTAGACGTGAGCGCGGGTACGCTGGGGATCATCTACGACTCGAGCGACGCCGCCGCGATGGTGGCTGGAGCCTTCAAAACGGCTCCGCCCGTGCCGACCTTGGGTAGCGGGAAAGTGCTGACTCATGAATTTGTGCTGCCCGACGCAATTTTTACCGGACGGCAAAATGCCAGTTGTGATTTCCGTCTTGATGGCGGCGGAAAACCCATGCGCATTCTTTCCGTGAAGGTATCCCGGCACTAGCTCTCCTTTTTTAATTACCTCCGCAACTTATCCCCAAATCATGGCCGCAAAACCTCGCCCCAAATCCCCACTTACCGTTCGTCCCGTTCACTACGTGCTCAGCACCCACTGGGATCGTGAGTGGTATCAGACGTTTCAGGATTACCGCCGCCGTCTCGTGCGCTTGCTCGACCGTGTGTTGGATGATTTGGCTTCTGGCAAGTTGCGCGGTCCCTTCACGACCGATGGGCAGGCGGTCATCCTTGAAGACTATTTGGAAATCCGTCCAGAACGTCGCAAGCAGGTTGAGGAGTATGCCCGCACGGGTCGCATCATTGTCGGCCCATGGTTTGTGCTGCCGGACGAATGGCTCGTCTCTGGCGAATCTTTGGTGCGGAATATCCGCCTTGGTCGTGAAGTTGCGCGGGGTTTAGGTGCGACACCGTCGAGTGCGGGTTTCGTTTGCGATTTATTCGGTCATGTCGGCCAGTTGCCTCAGATTCTGCGTGGATTCGGCATTCGCGGGGCATTCGTCTGGCGCGGGATCGAACCCCGCAAGACGGCGCACCTGCGCTGGCAGGGCAGCGATGGCAGCGAGGTTGTGTGCTTTCGTTTTGGCCGCGCGGGCTATTGCGATTACACCTATGACGTTCGCCACTCCACCGAGCATGGTGTGGCCTTTGATGAGGCGCAGGCCGTTGAGGATCTCGACGTGTTTCTCGCCAAGGAGGCGGCTCGCACGGCCATTCCACCCCTGCTGGTTTTCGACGGAGGTGATCACCTCGAATACGATTCAGACCATTACCGAAAATTTTTCGAGCGCGAAGCCTCGACGGAGTTTCCATATGCGGTGCAACATAGCACGCTCGATAGCTACATTGGGGACATGCTGGAGCACGAAGCGGCCATCACTGATGTGGTGTGCGGAGAGCTTCGCGAGACGGCTATCGTCTCCGGCGAGAAAGACGCCCAATGGCTGATCCCTGGCGTTCTCTCGAGCCGCGTGTGGATCAAGCAGCAAAATGCCGATTGCCAGAGTTTCCTGTGTCAGTGGGCTGAACCCTTCTCTGTGCTCACGTCGGCACGACTTGGCGTCGAGTATCCCACGCAATTTCTCGCAACCGCGTGGCGCTGGCTCCTGCTGAATCACCCTCACGACTCCATCTGCGGATGCAGTATCGACGAAGTTCACGAGGACATGAAGTATCGCTTTGCGCAGTGCTTGCAGATTGCCACCGCGCAGACGAATGAGGCTCTCCAACTGATCGCCCGCGCGGTCGAGGGTGAGATCGCAGCCAATGAAACTCGCGTGGTCGTGGGCAACCCTCTCACAACCGCCTTCGACGAGACCGCCGAACTCATGCTCGATATTCCGGTGGAATGGGGTCAATACAACGAATTCTTCGGCTTCGAACCGAAGCCGGGCTTTCGCATCTTTGATGCTGCCACGGACAAAGAAATCCCCTACCAGCTTCTGGCGGTCTCTCCGCCTCGCCTCCGCCGCCGCATTTGGGCGATCAAATATCCAGAGGCCTATCGCGTGCATGAGTGCAAGGTGGCCCTGCGCCTCGCGATCCCGGCGACCGGTTATACCACCCTGACGATTCGCGAAGGCCAAAAATCCACGAAGGATGGCCCCATGCTTGAAGGCATGCTCCCGACCCGTCACCCCGCCACGCCGGGCCTTGCCACGAGCGAGTGCTCGATGGAAAATGAGACGCTGTCCGTGCGCATCGAGCCGAATGGTTCACTCACCGTTACCGACAAGCACAGCAAGGAAATTTACTCCCGGCTGCTCACGTTTGAAGACATTGCCGACATTGGCGATGGCTGGTTTCACGGCGTTGCGGGCAATGACCAGCAGGTTGCCTCCACAGGCTCGTCGGCGGAGGTGATTCTCCTGCACGACGGGCCGCAGCAATGCACCTTCCGCATCCGCCTTCATTTGCGTGTGCCGGAGACCTACGAGTTTGAGTCGCGCCGCCGCTCGGAGCGTTTCGTGGAACTGCTCTGCGACAGCACGGTCACCCTGCGTGCTGGCAGCGATCGCGTGGAGGTCACGACCTCCATCGACAATGCCGTGCGCGATCATCGACTACGTGTCCTTTTTCCAAGCGGAGTCAATGCAACGACGTATTTTTCTGACAATGCATTCGATGTGGTTGAGCGCGAAATTGCCTTGCCATCGGACAATCACCGCCGCCGCGAACTTGCAGTCGAAACCACAGCCCAACAAACGTGGACTGCTGTCTCAAGTGCAAAGCGCGGTCTTGCCATCGTTTCCACTGGCCTGCTTGAGACCGCCGTGCGCGACCTGCCTGACCGTCCGATTGCCCTCACCCTTTTCCGCGCGACCCGCCGCACCGTCATCACCGACGGCCAGCCCGAGGGCCAACTTCAAGGGCCGCTCCGATTTCAGTATTGGATTGTGCCCTTTTCCGGTGCGCTGCCGCGTGTGGCGCTCTGCCAGCTTGGCCAGCAGCTTGGGGCGGGCCTGCGCGATGCACAGATCCAACCACGCCACTTTGTTGCGGCACCCTGGTCCGGCCAGCGCCTTGCTGCTCGCGGTGGACTACTCGACGTTTCCGGCGGCGTTGTCTGCACAAGCATTCGCCAAGTGGATGGATCGACAGAAGTTCGTCTTTTCAACCCAGGAGAGCGAAAAGCGATTGCGCGAATTACCCCGGGCAAGCCCACAAAACCGGGAGGGGTTTGGAAGCGGGCGCAGCCCGTGGATATGGAGAGCCAACCCATCGGCAAGCCGCAGCTTCTTTCGATGCCGATTACGCTACAATCCAAACAGATAGTGACCCTCCTTCTTAGTTAGTCACAGTAGCATTCACAGATGAACGCTCTCTCCACGGCAGATTACATTGTCATCGTTGCCTTCTTTGCCATCACCATGGTGGCGGGTCTGGTCATGACCCGTCGAGCGGGCAAGAGCCTCGAGCATTACTTCCTCGGCGGTCGCGCACTCCCATGGTATTTACTTGGCATTGCGGGAATGACGGCGTGGTTTGATCTCACAGGAACGATGGTCATCACGTCGTTTCTCTACATGCTCGGACCGCGCGGGCTGTTCATCGAGTTTCGTGGGGGTGCGGTGCTTGTGCTGGCATTCCTCCTTGCCTACGCAGGAAAATGGCACCGCCGCTCGGGCGTGATGACGCCGGCGGAATGGATGACCTACCGGTTCGGCACCGGGCCCGGCGGGGAACTCATCAGAGCCATGTCGGCCATCATGGGCATCATCGGAACCGTTGGGATGCTGGCCTACCTTGTGCGCGGCACGAGCATTTTCCTTGGGATGTTTTTGCCCTATCCGCCGATGGAAATGACGATTGTCTTGCTGGTCTTTACGACAATCTACACTGTCTGCGCCGGGTTTTATGGAGTCGTCCTGACGGATGTGATCCAAGGGGTAATTATCATTCTCTCCTGCATCATTGTCGGGGTCTTGGCGTGGATGATGGTGCCGGATATGCAATCGCTCGCGGCGACCGCCGGGCTTGTCACGGGCAATGTGGATTGGACGAGTAGTGTTCCAAAATGGCAGACGACTATGCCGCCGGGCTACGAGGCCTACGAGGCATTGGTGATGTTCTCTTTTTTCTATCTGGTGCGAAACATTCTTGGCGGGATGGGTTCGGGCGCGGAGCCGAGATTCTTTGCGGCACGGAATGATCGCGAATGCGGCCTCCAATGTCTGCTTCAAGGCGTCACGGTCATGCTGCGGTGGCCGATGATGATCGGCTTCGCCGTGATGGGAATCTATCTCGTAAATCGCACCCTGCCGGACAACACCAATGTGCAGATGGCCGCCTATGCGATTCATGCTGCGAACCCTGGATTGACAGCTTCCAATTGGTTCGATCGGACTTCTGCAATCGTCCTATCACCAGATGCCCAGAACCCGGTGATGATCCAGGCTCTAAGGGAAGCCCTCGGCGAGGATTGGAAAAATAAAGTCGGACTGGTCGGTTTCCGTGGAAGCATTGATCCAGAGCGCATTCTTCCAGCCGTGCTAATGAGCTCCATCCCATCGGGATTGCGTGGGATCCTTTTCGTGGCAATGATCGCGGCAATGATGTCGACCTTCACGTCGTTGGTGAACGGCTGTGGCGCTTTGGTGGTGAGAGATCTTTACCAGAATTTCCTACGACCTTCTGCTGGTAACCGCGAGTTAATCATCACCTCCTATATCTCGACGACGGTGATTGTGATTCTTGGATTTGCCATGGGTGTTGCCGCCGGAAATATCAACGAGCTGTGGGGCTGGCTGGTGATGGGCTTTGGGGCGGGCGGCATCGCGCCTGCTCTCCTCAGGCTTTATTGGTGGCGCTGCAACGCCTGGGGTGTGGCGGGCGGACTGGCTGTCGGCATGACGGGTGCAGTGATTCAGCGTCTGTTGATGCCCGAGATGCTGGAATGGGTCCAATTCATCACGATGGCCACCCTTTCCTTTGGCGGGACGATCATCGTCTCGATGCTGACCCCTGCCACGGATCGGAAAACGTTGACGCATTTTTTCCGAACCACACGGCCCTTCGGCCTCTGGGGACCGTTTCGGAACGAAATTGCTGGAGAAGCTGGAGCCGAAATGCGGAGGGAGCATCGCAACGATATCACCGCCGTTCCATTCACTCTCGTGGCCCAGGTTTGCTTTTTCCTCATGCCGATGCAGCTCGTGGTGAAGAACTACGCCGCCTTTTGGACGACTTTACCGATCTTCATGGTTGGAGCTGTCGGGATGTATCTTTTCTGGTGGCGCCCGCTCCAGCATCTTTCTTTGCGGACGAGCGACACGGCGAGAAACGAAGATCTCTAGTCTAAGTTCAGTGAAATTAAATTTACAGAGAAGCCTCCCTCAAGCGATAGGAGCAATTCTGCCCCTTACATTTGCTACCTTCGCAGTGGCCGAATCACAGTCGAAAGTACCGAACATCGTCATCATTGTGAGCGACGATCAGGGCTATGCGGACGTGAGTTTTAATCCACTGCACAAAGCTGGAGTCTCGACTCCCAATATCGATCGCATCGCACGGGATGGAGTTATTTTTGAAGAGGGCTACGTGACAGCACCGATGTGTCTGCCGTCGCGGGCGGCTTTGCTCACGGGACGCTACCAACAACGAAGCGGAGTGCACTGGGCCGACGTTGCCACCCAACCGGTTCAACTGTTGCCCAGCTACCTGCGCTCCGCCGGCTACGTTTCGACGGCCTTGGGAAAATGGCATGAAACGGTTGACATCGCGGGTGCCGGAAATCCAACAGTTCGGGGATTCGATGAGTTTTACGGGTTCAATCATGGCGGACGGAACTACTTCGATCTGTCCAATACCATGACAGACTTCGCTCCTCTTTACCGTGCTAAGAAGAAGCTGGTGGGTGAACAAGGATATCTGACCCACCGTCTCACCGAGGAGGCGGTTGACTTCATTCAACGGCATCGAGAGGAACCTTTCATTCTCTATCTTGCCTACAACGCCGTGCACACACCTCTTCAGGCTCACATTGAGGATGTCGAAAAGCATCATGTTCACAGCCAGGATCCGGCCCGGAAGATTCTGTTGGCGATGATCGACTACCTTGATGCTGGCGTGGGGCAAGTGCTCGGTGCGCTCGACGATGCCGGCATCTACGAGAACACGCTTATCATTTTCTTGACCGACAACGGTGGCTCGGTTTTGGCAACTCACGCAGACAACGCACCGCTGAACGGCGAGAAGCTCCAGATGCTGGAGGGAGGAATCCGGGTGCCGTTTGTTGTGTCGTGGCCTGCTAGGTTTTCCGGGGCACGCACACTCAAAGGCCCCGTGTCGACTCTCGACATTCTACCAACCTGCTTGGCGGCCGCAGACCAACCAATTCCCGCCTCTTTAGATGGCGCCAATTTGCTGCCGGTGCTCGAAGGGAAATCGGTCCTACCCGCGCGCGATCTCTTCTGGTGGTGGAGGACGGGGCCTTTTGCCGGCCAGTGGGCCATTCGCTCTGGTCAGTGGAAACTCCACCGCTTCCCGGACAGCGCGGGTGAAATTTTCGCCCTCTTTGATTTGTCGGCGGATCCCGGTGAATCGCAAGATCTGGCAGGATCGGAGCCAAAACGATTGGCGGAATTGCGTGCGAGATTCGAGCGTTGGTCGAAGCAAGCGGATGCCTCCGCGCCCGCGCCACTTATCCAGCAGCCTTAGCCCATTTCGTCAGATTTCATGATTAACCAAGAGCTCTTGTCAAACCCACTAGACCGTCCGTGGACGGTCTATCTCATCCACCATTCCCATACCGACATCGGCTACACGGAAACGCAAAAGCGCATTGAGAGGCGACATTTCGACTTTACCGAGCAAGCGCTGAACTTGATTCAAGCCGGAGATCCCGAGGGCTTCGTCTGGAACAATGAATGTCACTGGGCCTTGGAAGGCTGGTGGCGAGTGGCGTCCGCCGAGCGGCGTTCCGAACTGGTGAGAGCGGTGCGCGCCGGACGTTTTGGTTTGTCCGGCACGTTCCTCCACTTCAACGAACTTGTGGACGATCATGTGCTGCGCAGCATGTTCTCGCGCTCCCAACGTGTCGCTGCCGAGATGGGTGTTGTGGTCGATACGGCGATCACCGCCGACGTGAACGGCTTCAGCTGGGGATACAGTCAGGCGCTCCACGATAGCGGTGTGCACAATCTGCTCATGTTCCTGCACCCCGCGCACGGCCTCGCGCCGCTGGGTCGCCGCCAGACACCGTTCTGGTGGGAGACGCCGCGCGGCGACAAAGTCCTCGTCTGGCTCGGAGAGCACTACAACGTGGGTAACGTGATGGGTCTCTGCCCGCGCGGTCACCTCACGCACGGACTCAAAGACGAGTGGTGGCCCAAAAGCGCGTGTGAAGACGGCGGTCTCATCGCCGAGCTGCGTCTGCCTCGTTACCTGAACCAACTCGCCCTCGATGGTTACGCCGGAAACATCGTGCCGATACCGATCTCCGGCATGACCTCGGACAACGCGCCACCCAATGGCGAGATCGCCCGGTTTGCCAACCATTGGAATTCCCGCCACGGTGACAAAATTCGCCTCGAAATGACGACGGCAGCGCACTTTGCGAGCCTGGTTCGTGAGCAGTTTAAGGACATTCCCACCCATCGAGGGGATTGGCCGGATTGGTGGAGCGACGGCTACGCGAGCCAGCCGACGGAGGTTCGTCTTTGTCGTCAAGCCCAGCGCGAATACGCCAGCGCGCGTTCTTTGGCTGAGCATTCAAAGTTGACGCTGCCGGTGGAGGCCTGTGATCGGGCGGAACAATCCATCGCCCTCTACACAGAACACACCTTTGGGCATTCCGACTCTGTCACGGCACCGTGGGATGGTGCCGTAAAAATGATTTCAGGCATGAAACGCCGTTATGCCTTGGCGGCCGTGGAGGCCAGTGAGGAAATTCTCGATGACTTGAGCGGCCAACTCGGTGCCCGGCCCCTTGCTCCGGACCGCCCCTTTCTTTATCGTGTGGTCAACTGCACTGGCCACCGTGTGTGCGACGTCGCGCGCCTTTATCTGGAAGCCCCTGACTTTTTCAACCGCGACATGGCGTGTTCCATCATTGACCTTGAATCAGGGATTGCTCTCCCGGCTCAGAAAATGGTCGTGCCTCGAGGAATGGCCTGGGGGGTCTGGCTCGACCTTGGTCCTTTTGAATCGCGCGATCTTGAGATGCAAGAGAGCCTGCTCACCCTTTCGACGAGGAAGCGCAACTGCACAGACTTTGTTCATTTGGGTATCACAACTTTCCCCGATGTTCTCGGCGCGGAAGGCCTGAGTTCCCTTCAGGCAACATCCGAATTCCTCGAAACTCCGCACTTGCGCATCACATGGACTATCGGTGGAGAGATTGACACTTGGCTCGACAAAGCCACCGACCAAGACCTGCTTCTACCGGACCGCAACCATGGCGCATTCACCCCGGTTTACGAACGGACGCCAGTCCTTCCACCGAACAACCCCGAGGCCCAGTTGATGGCCCGAGGCCGCATGGGTCGCAATCGCAAAGGTGCCGATGTCGTTCGGTCCAGTGGACGAATCGTTGCCGCCGAGCCGATCAGCGCCGGGCCTCTCTTTGCCTCTGTACGTCTCACGTTTGAACTCCCCGGTTGCAGCATGGCGCAGCTTACGCTCACCGCATGGAAAGATGCGCCGCGGGTGGATGCCTCCTTCTGCATCCACAAAGATTCCGTTTGGGACCCCGAAAATCTTTACCTTTCTCTGCCGTTTACCCCAGGTGGGGCTGACCCGCAGATCTGGCTTGATAAAACTGGTGCCGCCATTCGCCCGTCCATTGACCAACTCCCGGATTCGCTCACCGATTTTTATACTCTCCAGCACGGCTTCGCGCTGGTGGCCGAGGGCCGTGGTCTGGCTGTCGCTTGCCCGGACGCCCCAATACTCCAACTTGGGCCTCTCGACCATGGCCCGCGCCTCCTCATGGGCGCACCGGAACTGGCCAATCGCCCCTTACAGCCTTACGGCTGGCTCATGACCAACTACTGGGAAACAAACTTTGAGGCGGCGTTGGGCGGCTTTCACGAATTCCGCTACCGCCTCGAATGGGGGCCGCATCTTCCCACCCCTCCTGCGGCCCTCGCCGCCTGTGCTTCACTCAATGATTTGCCTCTGACCTTCCGGGCCGAATCCTAAAATGAAACTCGCGTTCCGCCTCCTGCCCATCGTTCGCCGAGCGGACAACCAACGTCGCCTTGATGTCGAAGTTGAGCTTGCCCACGGTCTTGGGCCAGCGGAGTTGGTTCTGATTTTTCCTTGCGGATCGACGGGAAGTTTTCCGTTTTCAGGGGGTGCTGGGCGTACACGGATCACCACATGGTTTCCTGAACCCGAGAGCACGGTGTCTGTGGCTATCGAACTCCGCGCTGGCGGACAAATACACACACGAACTGAGATGATGGCCGCGCCCTGCCGACCCTGGCGCGTGCATCTTTTGCATCAATCGCATTTCGACTACGGCTACACGAGCGTGATGCCCGACATCCTGCGCCTTCAATTATCAAACTTTGATACAGCGCTCGACTATATCGCGCGTGCCAGCGCTGAGGACGAGGCAGACCGCTTTCGTTGGAATGTCGAATGCACGTTTCCCCTTCTGAAGTATCTGGACAGCCGACCGGCCTCGTGCCTCGAACGCTTGCTGGAGGCGGATCGTGCGGGCCTGCTTGAAGTGGCGGCCATGCCCTACACCTTGCACAGCGAGGGGTGCATGGCGGAGGAATTGATGCGCGCCCTTGAGCCCGTGCGCAAGCTGCGCGAGCTGGGATTTACCATTCGCACCGCCGTGCAGAGCGATGTTCCCGGTGTATCTGCCCTTTTGCCCCGCCTCCTCAATGATATTGGCATCCGCCACCTCTCCATGGCACCGAATAACTTTCGTGCTCCGTTCCACCGTGAGGCCTTGAAGCACCTGCCACGTCCGTTTCTTTGGCAGGGTCCGTCGGGAGGCGAACTCTTCACGTGGTTCAGCGATCTCTACGACCACGTCTATCAGGAGGGAAACATCCTGGGCTTCACAGAATCACTCGAGACCGTCGAGGCTCGCATGGGTGAGCGCCTCGCCAGCCTGGAGGCCGGGGGATTCGCCGGCCAGACTCTGGGTCTGCGCACCCAAGGGAGCTACTCCGATAACGGGCGACCGAATTTCCGAATTGCCGAAATCGTGAAGGAGTGGAACGCGATCTACTCGGCTCCCCAGATTCGCATGTCCACATTTCACCAATTCTTTGCTGAAATCGAAGCGGAGACATCCTCTTCCCTCGAAACCCGTCAGGGCTTCTGGCCGGATTGGTGGGCCGAGGGCATTGGTTCGATGGCGCGGGAGTTTGCGCTCCATCGCCGTTCGCAGGAGCGCCTGCAATTTTCGCAGACAGCCCTGGCACTTGCCACTGGAGGCAGCGCGCATTATGCGCAAGCCCTGGAGCACGCTTGGGATCACGTAATGATGTGCGACGAGCACACATGGGGTGCCGCCGCTCCCGCGGACAACGACGAGCGTGGCCATCGCTCGGGAGAACTCCAGACGCACTACAAACGAAGTTTCTTTTTTCAAGGTGCTCTCGCTGCCGAGCAATTGGAAAATTCCGCACGGGCAAATTGGGCCTTGGCGGGACCGATAAGAGATCGACCTGTTTTGGCCGTGCAAAACTCGCTATCTTGGGCACGCGGCGGGATCGTTGAAATACCGCGTGAGGAATTGGAAGCCCTCGTTCCGGGCGCGACAAGCTGGCGGTTCCTTGACGAAAAGACCGGGCGCACGGTGCCATGGCAGTCACGAACATCCGGCGAAGTGAACTTCGTGGACCTCCATGTGGACGAAGTCGGTGCATTTGGGCAGAGATTGATTTTTGTCGAGGCGGACACATCGCCGGAGCCCAACTTCGAGGTACCCTCCGCCTGTCGTGACCTTTGGCGCGGGAAGTTGAGCAATGCCCACATGCATCTCGTGTTCTGCCAGAAGACCGGCGGCCTGCTGCACTGGCAGCTTGCCTCGACCGGCGAGACCCTCATCCAGCTAAGCCCATCATTTCTCTTTGGTAGCGTGATCCGGCAGTCATTTTCACGCCGCCATATCTACTTTATCGATCAAGAATTGCTCGCCACCGAGACCGAACATGAGGCACTGCTCATACGCGTCGAGGACGGGCCGCTATGGAGCCGTCTGTTGATTTCCACCGAGTGCGGTCGCATGAAAGTGAACCGCGCGATCACCCTGCACCACACGACCAGACGTGTGGACATCGCGACAACCCTTCACAAACCCGCCGACGTCCAGCCTGAGGCCATCTTCATGGCGCTGCCGTTTGAGATTCCCTCCGCGCAATGCATTCTCGGCACGAATGCCGGCCCGATGCGCCCGGGGCACGACCAGATTCCCGGATCCTCTTCGGATTGGTTCGTGCTGCGTGATCATCTCGACGTGGCAGGCCCGGAGGGCGGGGTGATGGTGGCCTTGCCCGACACACCGATGATCCAGCTTGGAGATATTCGCCAAGCCTCGCCACGAGGCACCAGCAGCGACGCCAGCGAGTTGTTCGTGTATGTCCAAAACAACCTCTGGCCCACAAACTTCGCGCCCTCCCAAGGTGGACAGTTTACTTTCAACGCCTCGTTCGTTCCGTATTCTCACGCCTACGATCCCGCGTGGTCGCGGCGGCGAGCTGCTGAGTGCGTCACCCCGCTCCGCGTCATGACTCTTACTCCTGGCGCCGGCGAGAATCGTCCACAGAATCCCATACAGGTTGAGGCATCGGACAACATCATCGCCACTCTGCGCCCTTGGGCGGATGGCATCGAAATCCGCATTGAAGAGACAGCAAATCGTAGGGGATCTATCAGACTCCAATTTCCCCACTGGCGCGTGGACAAGATCACCCGAGTCAACGCCGCCGGTGAATTCATCAGCAACCTTCCCGCTCACAGCATCGACTGCCTTCTATCTCCCGGCGAACTCGTCACGCTGCGACTCGACATCGAATCCGCCGCTCTTCGAAACTAAGCGAGACTCTGTCACTGGATTACATGTTTTTGTCACCATGTAGCCACGACGGCATCGTTACGGAGTGTATGATCAGGGGCAATGAACACCTCAGCTTTCCCCGCGCAAAGCCTTCTCTCACAGACCGATGTCGAAGTATTCCATCGCGAAGGCTACTTCATCCCCGAGAGTGCCATTTTCCCGGAAGAGAAATTTCAGAAACTAAAAACTCATTTTGAGAATAAACTAGCCGCCCTGCCCCCGGACCAGCGCCCCGAGGGTATGGATGTGCCTCACTTCACCGATCCGGCATTGTTTGAATGGCTGTTTGCCGATGAGATTCTCGATTTGGTCGAGCCAATTGTTGGTCCCGACATCGCACTCTTCTCAAGTCACTTTATCTGCAAACCCAAAGGCAATGGCAAGCGCGTGCCATGGCATGAGGATTCCGCCTACTGGAAGACAATGCTTCCAGCAAACATGGAAATTGTCACCGTTTGGTTTGCGATTGATCCTTCTCGCCGGGAAAACGGCTGCATGCAGGTGATTCCCCGCACGCACAACACCGGAAAAAAGGGCTTTTCTGATTACGACCCTACTGATCTGACGAAAAATATTTTTCCCACAGAAGTGACTAAACTTCAGCGTGACGAATCCAAAGCGGTCGCCATCGAATTGGAGCCTAATCACGCGAGCCTCCACGACGCACGGATCATTCACGGCAGCGAACCCAACACCAGCCAACTGCGACGCTGCGGCTACACCATGCGTTTTATGTCATCCAAGACAGAATTATCGGAGGAAGCCCATGCCTACCATCGCATTTACCTGGCACGCGGTCGCGACCTCGCCAATCAAACCTATGCAGACCCGACCAAAGTTTATGGCGAGGTGTTGAGCTATCGGGCTGCGCATGGGAAAAATGGACACTGAGACCCCAAGCAGCACTTTAATGGTTGGATTACTTTCTCGCAGGTGCGAACTCCGCGCCTTGAAGGTGGTAGCGGGCCAGCCAGAGCAGAGTGCTTAAATCGACCAACTTGCGTGGGGGCGTGCCGATGCGGTCGAGTTCCTTTTCGAGGGCAACAAAGTCCCTCGGTTTCCAGAGGATGGAGCGTAGCGGGATGAAGCGTTCCTTTGTGGTGGTGAGGAGGGTTTTTGTTACCTGAGCTGCTTCAGGTATTGTGTCCCCAAAAATTGTCATCGGCAGGTTGATTGTGATAGACAGGATCGGCAAATCTTTGTGGAGCCATGCGGGGCGAACCTGGCTGCTGCCGATGCCTCCTGGAGAAAACCGAGCGTAAGCGTCCAGCGCCTCGGGCTTCATCATGGGAGTCAATCCATCAATGACAAATCCCACGACAGAGAGGTCCCAGCGACGCATATAAGGGGTATTGTGCTCCTCCCAGAGTTGCACGCCGCTTGGCAGTCCTGAGAATTCGCGTGGTGTTGAGAGTTGATAGGGAAAGAGGTAGCCCGCGCCGTTATCTCCAGCCACAAAATCGTCATTCTCCTCCGCGGTTGATCGAATCCAAGTGAGTCCGTGTCCCATACGGCGATCAAGGTTGGGATTGATCGCCCAACTGACCGGCACTTTCCCGCGCTCAGGGTCCGTCCAAATGGCAGGCATGTATTTGTAGAGCCAGGACGAGCCGTCGTAGTCGCCGCCGTAGTGGGCGTAAAAGAGAACATCCGGGAGTGTGCCGTCGGGGTTCAAAATCCCCTGTTCAATAAGCAGCTCCTTGGTGGGGCGGGGTTTCTTCTGTGAGACATGCTCCGGCACGGGAAAGTGCTGTGTGAAGGAGCCGTTGGGAAAATTTGACAATGCGTCCGCATCGACCGCGCAGTTGTAGGCGGAGGCGACCTGCACGTTCATCCACTCCACATGCACAGCTTCGCGAGTTCCCCCCGCATTCCACTTATCAGACTTGAAGTTGGTGTACTTGAAAATCCACGGGGTGAATCCATATTGCATGAGGATCTTGTTGCCGCCTGTGAGGTCGTTGCATGTTTTTAGAATCAACTTGTAGGTTTCAAAATCCGTCCCCATTTTCTGATTGGGGTCGTCGATGGGGATTTCATCGCCATAAACATGGAGGTCGAAAGGAATGCCGCGATTAGCGATGATGAAGTCGAGGTTGCAGAGGGTATGCTGGTCAGGATCGCCCAAGGGGTTGCGATTCTCTGGATCATCCACCGCTTGATGACCATGAACATGCCATTTCTGTAGCCAATAGGCGTCCACCAGATAAGCGAGAACTTCCGGGTTAAGCTTACCGGGAGCAAGATACTTTTCGATCAGCCAGCGGTAGGCATCGTTTTTGGTGCTCCCTGTGCTAGGTAGCAATGTGCCCGGGATCTGATCCTTGCCGGTGAAGAGCGGTGAGCCATCGGGCTGGATGAGCCAAACAACCACAGGTAATGCCATTTTGCCGGTTGTGAGGCGTTGATACCATGAGTCCGGGGCGCTGTCGTAGCGGACGGGTAGCAAGTCGTCTGCTCCGGCCACCGCCGCTGCAGTATGAGACGTTGCTGGGACCGATTCATCATAAACAACCAACCCTTTGAAAACATCGCGGTAATGGGTTAGCAGTTCCTCCGGCGAAGACATCTCAGTGACCTTCGAGTCTGCCAACCATGCTCCTGCCTCGGTAAGCCGTTCCCACCAAAAGTCATCAAGGCGCGCGTCGTAACGCACAGCGAGGCGGGCCTCCTTGCGGTTGGCGAGACCCTGAATCGCCGTCACAAGAAAGATCTCATCGTAATATCGGCGGATGGCCGCTGGATCATCAAGCTGCACTTGGGTACGCAGTGGGCTCAAGTCGTATCGGACGATCTCTTTGGGAACAGCTGCCGGGGCAGGATTCGACATGCCGAGTAGAAGAAACGTAAGGCAAATATGTGGCAATTTCATAGGAACACTTTTGGGCAGAAGTCGGTCGCGGTAGGGATCGGATTCCTTCAGAGAAATAGTGACATTTCTCTAAATCTTGGCGGAAGGTTAGTGGGTAATGGGGGGTGAATATTCGGGGATTCGGTAGACTGCACCAATTCATGTCTTGTGTCACGGTGTTGGCGTGACTAAAAAGTGCATTTCCGTGATGCTGCTTGATGAAACGTGTTAAATGGACTTTCGTCTCCCCCTCAGGTGAGCCTTGGAATTTTGCCCGTTCGGTGTGTGGGGCGTCCACGCCAATCGTCAGACACTGTCATGATTTTGCGGAAGTCTTCTGGATTGAGAGTGGTCGGGGTGTCCACCTGCTGAATGGGTGCGAAAGCGTCCTTGAAGAGGGGGCTCTCGTCTTTCTACGTCCGGCCGATTGGCATGCATTTCACGCACTGAGACAGGAAACGCCGTTTGTCTTGGCTAATTTTGCCGTGCCTGCTGCTGTGGCAGACTCATGGCACGATCGTTGGAAGTCCTATGGACTGAAGAAAATACCATGGGGTGGGGCACCAATGGTTTGGATGCTCTCACCGGCCCAATTAGCTGCCCTTGGCAGCATTGTACGTGGTATCGCAGAACGGCCGAGCACCGCCCTGGCGGGCGACCGTTTCCTTAGTTCCCTTATGCACGAGCTGCACCGTGAGGGCACTCCTTTACAACTTGGTCCCGATGCTCCTGAATGGCTCTCCCGCGCGATTTCGAGCCTGCACAAACCAGAGCAATTGGGTGGCGGAGTGGAGGCATTTTTTCGAGCTTGCGGACGTTCACGCGAGCACGTCGCGCGTGCTTGTCGGCTGCACCTCAACTTGACGCCTACGGATTTGATAAATCGCGGACGCCTGGACTACGCTGCCCGCCTTCTGGAAACCACCGATCTCCCTGTGCTCGAGGTCGGGGCGGAAGCAGGCTTTCACAACCCGTCCCTTTTTCACCGCAGATTTCGTGTCGCATTCCAGCTCAGTCCATTGCAATATCGGCATCAGATCCGAAGCACGCTACCGAGTTAGCCGGGGGGTTCCTTTTTGCTCCAAGTCATTCGCGCGGAGACGGTGTGGAGTTGACGGCCCCCAGTTCATCTCGAATGCGCTTTGCCATCCAACAATTCACCTCCCAAGGGTCTGCAAGAGGCAAGCCGGTGGCGGGGTGGGTGGGCATGTAGGGTGGAGGACCGAATTCTGGAGTGATCGTCAGGCAACCGGTGCCATCGTCGGTGCGTGCCTCGATGATTCTGCGCCAGAACCCCAGGCTGAGTTCCAGCCATGGCAACCATTCTGCGGCGCGAGGATCAGAAACCTGAGGAGCTTGACTATGGCCTACCCTAGCGTGAATGTGGTAGACGGAATCCACTGCCTTCGCGACAGATTCCTGCTGATCCGACAAATCAGATCCATGCACACACAGCCAGTGAGAAAAGTCGGCCGTCAGTTTAAGGCCGGGGCGGGCATTGAGGAATGCATGAGCAGATGGTGCGCTGAAGAGGGCGCGCGAGCGATGAGTCTCATGACAAATAGGAGTTCCATATTTGGCTTCGAGCTCGAGTGCAATGTCGAAGAGCTGAAGGTTGTCGTGTTGAGGCCAATAATCCCGGCCTGTGTGGCAGTTGATCACGAGGGGCTCGCACTCAAGTGCCAGGTAAAATCGTTCCTTGAAGCAGCGGATATGGTCGAGAGGTGTTGAGCCCTCAGTGACAATCTGAACAATAAGACTAAGCCCGGCCTCCTGGTGAAGCCGACGGCATTCTGCGGGAGTTTCGGACATTGCTGGAACGTAGATCTCCGTCGCGTCGAAGCCGGCCGAGGCGGCATCCGCAAGGAATAAGGCAAGCGATTGGTCCCATCGCTCCCATTTTGATTTGGCAAGTTGAATACGCATGGATGATGCCGGGGTTCGATCTAAAACTTTGCCCCAGGGAGGCCTGAATGGACCGGAGAAACTCCGAGCGAATCGTCAGAGGGAGACTTGGTTTGCGAAAAGTGCGCCAGTTGTGAGGCTTGCCGAGTCTTCACAAAGTGAAGAAGTGGTTCTGTCGTTGAATGCATGCGGAATGTTAATTGAATTTAGCCAACTCCTAGTCAAGCTTCCAGTGGCGCATTGGTGGCGATAGTTCAATGGGGAACGGGGGAGGCAGGCGAGGGACCGGTTGAACAAAACCAATTCCCTCCCGCATCAGGTCAACCATCCAATGGATCGCCGTGCTTTTGAGCGAGGTGGCCAAAAAAAGTCTGCCATGATCCAAAAATATTTGACTTCGTCGAAACGACATTGTATTTACATCCTCACGTCTGCAAACGTTTTCACCCCTCAAGACACCTTGCCTTCAATATGATCCCCCCCAAATTCTCTTACCGTTGCGGTTTTTCTCTCGTGGAAGTCATCATGGCGTTGGGAATTGTTGGGTTTGCAGCAGTGACGATGATGGCGTTGGTGCCGGTTGGCCTGAAATCGCTGAGAAATTCCATTAACCAGACTGTGGAGAGTCAGATCGGGCAGCAGATTTCGGCAGACATTTTGCAGACACCATTTTCCCAGGTCGGGAGTTTCACCAATTACTACGATAACGAGGGATTCCCGGTATCCAGCGCGATCGACGCGGTGTTCACTGCTGAGATTTCTCCGTCCCCAAACTTCAACTATCCGGGCTCGGAGCTTTTGGGTGGACTGACCATTCCCCTGAGTGACAGCTTGAAATCGCTCCAGGTCCGGGTGACCACGCGAGAGACGAAAAACCTTTCTCCCAATTTGCAACACACATTCACCTTGTTGCTAGCTCGCCGCGAGCAGTGGACAAACCAGTGATCTCAGCTCTTTTCCCCTATGAGCATCCTTTCGTATTTCCCGGACAGGAACGAGGCCGTTCCTTTGTGGCATCACCGTAAATCCGCAGGTTTCACTATTCTGGAGGTGCTTGTTGGCACCACGATCCTAATGATGCTCATGGTGGTGCTTTTTGGGATTTTTTCCGGTGTTTCGAGTGCATGGCAGCAATCAACCCAGCGCATTGATGCCTTCCAGAGCGCGAGGGTTGCCTTCGATCGGGTAACACGGATGCTCTCTCAGGCGACATTAAACGTGTATTGGGACTACGATGATCCTAACCAACCCACGGTCTATCGCCGCCAGTCCGAGTTGGCCTTTGCGGTGCTGCAGACAGGGAGCGATGGATTTTCTGGCGCTGGCACGGGACACGGCGTTTTTTTTCAAGTGCCCATAGGAAAAACCGAAAAGACCAGCGGTCCCGACTTCCGTCCGCTTTCCCAGATGCTGAGTTCAGTCGGCTTCAGTGTGCGGTGGGTCGGAGACAAAAACATTCGCCCCCCTTTCATCACTGGACCGGAAAAATTCCGGCTCAGGCTGATGCAATATCAGGAATTGAGCGAGAATCTCTCCGTATTCACAGACCCCGATCCGGCGGCGGGTTCGCCGCCCGCATGGATTAAAGCCATGTCAGATCCAGGCAAAGGATCACCATTGGCTGATAATATTATCTGGATGGCAATCTGGCCCCGGCGTTCCATCGTTGAAGATCCGGAGGGTGATGATCTGACAGCCGATTACACCTATAACAGCCGCAAAGGAGCCAAAGACATCCCGCAGCCAGTGTCAGCAAATCAACTCCCGCCTGCGGTCCAGGTGACCATGATTGCCATCGACGAAAAAACTGCAGCACGGTTGCCCAATGGGGGTATGGATACAGAAATTGTCGACGCCTATGCGGGAACCCTCGCCTCAACAAAGGATTATCAGGAAGATATGGAGCGCATCACCAAGGAACTTAACAAGGCCGGCATCAACTTCCGGGTCTTTACCACCACCGTGCTGCTCAGGGAATCCCGATGGTCTCCTTAAGACGTTCCATACCATCGTCCCCTCTCTTGCACTCCCGAACCATGGCTTTAAGTTCCCGCGGATTCAGCCTCATTGAGCTGCTGACGGTTCTGGCTATCATTGCCATCCTCTCGGCACTGATGTTGCCCGCACTCAATAGCATAGGGCAGGGCTATAATATCACCACAGCTGGCCAAACCGTTGTGGATCAAATGGCGCTGGCCCGCCAATTGGCCTTGGCAAAAAACCGCAACGCCGAGGTCCGTTTTTATATGGCGAAGTCTCCCGGTGGCACAGGTGCTGTTTTTCGGGGTCTGCAGGTTTGGAGTCAGACCCGGAAGAATGGGATGCTTGTTTATGAGCCGGCTTCCAAAATTCTCTGGCTGCGCGATGGCTTCAAGATTCTGGAGTCTGAAACCTATTCTCCGCTTCTTGGAACCACCTTTTCCTCTGGCTACAAAGGCAGCACGGACCTCCCGGCGGGGGCAGACTACTATGTGGCGGTTCGCTTTCGTTCCTCGGGTGCCCCCGAGGCTTCGATGGCGTTCTCAAACAACTTTGTGACCATTACCCAGGAGCGAGAGACCGGAGACGCCGTGCCAAAAAACTTCTTTACGGTCCAAATCGATCCTCTCACCGGTCGCTCCGCAGTTTATCGTCCATAGCGCTGATTATGAAACATTCCTCTCCAACCCATTTTGGCACTTTTCGCGCCACCCGCAATTCCGGCATTGCGCTGGTCCTGGTGCTCGGCTGTCTGGTCCTGATCCTTGCCCTCATTGTGGGTTTGCTCACGAGGGCTGGCACCGAGCGCAATTCCTCCAACGCCTATTCCTCCACCACTTCCGCCCGCCAACTTTCTGAGGTGGCGATCAATTTGGTGCAAGGCCAGATCACCGCTGCTACTACTCAGGGCGGAGATGTCACCTGGGCCAGCCAACCGGGAATGATCCGCACCTTTGGCACTGTGGCTGAAGCCAATGGGCGGGCCAAGATGCTGCTGGCCTACAAACTATACTCCGCCACCACTCTGGTTCAGGATCAGATTTCCTTGGTCAGTGGCAGCCTCCCGGAAGACACGCCCCCGGAGGACTGGGCCTCTAGCCCTGGCATCTGGTCCGACCTCAATGAGCCGATTGCGCTTAAGGTGGATGGAGTGGACGAACAAATTTTCCCTATTCTGGATCCCAAGGCGGGAACGTCCCTCGGGGTGGAGGGGTATGTCCCACGTGGACTAATGGAGAAGCTTCCTGTGCGCTGGCTGTATGTGCTCAAAGACGGGTCGATGGCGCCTGGAACCGCAAGCGGAACTGCCGTCACGGTGGCCGGAGCCACCAAGGATAATCCCATCGTCGGGCGCATTGCGTTCTGGGCAGACGACGACACCTGCAAAATCAATATTAACACGGCTGGCATTGGCAAAACCGACGGCCAAGTCCCATCGGCAAGCGCCAGTTCCAATACAAACAATCCGCTTCTCAACGGCGCGGAGCCCGAACTATATTGGGATACGCCACGGTTCATGACGCTTTTCGACAAGAACCTCATGGCCAGTGCCCAGCCAGCTCGTAACGAGTTCACCCGTTATCCTGGTCACCCGGCATGGACGACGCTCTCCGCAGTTTTCCCGAATCTCTCCATGAGCAGTGCCCTCTCGGGCGGCCTTCTTCCTCGCTACCAGTGGGGAGGCACGCGGGGTGGATCCCGCCGCGCCGATGCGGCCATCGCTCTCACCATCCCCCCGCCCCGCCTCTTTTCTACGGTGGATGAATTCATTTTCAGTCCCGATCGCACAGCCATTTCCTATACACCTGGCGATCTCCAGAAATTGCGGTTTTTCCTGACCGCGAACAGCCGTGCGCCTGAGACAAATCTTTTCAATCTCCCTCGCATTGCCTGCTGGCCCGTGGCCGACGCCTCGCTCGGCGACACGTATCGTACCGCCTACGACAAGCTCATCGCCTTTTGCTCCTCCATGAAAGGCCGCGCCGGTGGCACCAAACCCAACGAGCCCTACTACTTTCAACGCAAAAACGCCTACAGCACCACGGAGGACTTCGCCATCACTCGCAACCTTCGGCTCTACGAATACCTCCAGCGCCTCACCGAACGACCCATCCCTGGATTCGGCGGAAATTTCAAAACCAAACTCACCGAACCTGACCGCGACCAAATCCTCACTTCGATGGTGGATTACATCCGAAGCACCAACCTGTTCGATGATAACTTAGGCGTTGACAAACAATTCACCAAGGGCAAGAAAAATATACAAAGGTTCTTCGAACAACCCCCGGGGCATGGCCAAGTGATGCCCCTTCGGCACCCGACGAACGACACCCAGGGATTTGGTCGGTTTTACTCCCTTTCCGAATTTGCAATTCACTTCATTTGCAACGCAGATGGCAGCGGAGAGTTCACAACCCCCCCGCCAGCAGTCCCCGGCCCCTTAAACCCGCCGAAGGTTTTTGCGAATCTCAGCGATCAACTTACTAACGATGCCAAGCTGATCAGCAACATCGCTACTGGACCTTTCCGGAACCGCACGTTGAATGGAGTAAAACTCACCCGCGACTATGTTGCTAATACGGCACAAAAGCGAATCGAGGCAATGATCCACCTTGAATTATTTTCTCCCTCGCTTGGAAACCGGCCGATTGTCGCAGACACGCAGATCCGCGTTTCAGGACTGAATGCTTTTCAACTCAACGGAATGCCCATGGGCTTTCCGAGTGATGGAATCGTCCAACTTCGCAACTCTGCCGCGAATATTTGGGGAGGGAAAGGGGACGGGGGCTCAGCGGGGGTCAGATTTGCCTTAATGCCCAATGATGTTCCTCTCCCGGGACCAGCAGGGGACATGACTGGGTTGGAACCCAAAATCAAGCGTGCGCCAGCCAGAGGATTTATGGCAGCGGACGCGGGCTGGAATGCTGAAAATTCCTACCCATTCCTGAGTATCCCACTCACGATTACTGTGCCCGTTGGCGGTGCCCAAACCATGAATTTTTCGGGCGGGCAAGTAAAGGTTGAAATCTATGGCAACAGCAGTTCGCCCGCAAACGATCAGAATCTTATACAAACGATCACTATTGATGTCCCTTCGGGTACTTTTCCTGTTCCCAAAATTGTAGCGGTAGGGACCGTGAGTGCGGGAGGATCAATACCAGGATTTTGGACAAATCGCTCCTACTGGTGGACATTCTCCCGAGACGGAGCCAACCCGGATACCGTATCGAGTGCTGCCAGTGTTCGGAACCCCACGCCAAGCAGGTGGAGCAACGGGCGACTGGCAACATTCAGTCCAATCTCCCAGCTGTTCACTTTCAACGCTCCCTACGCGACCATGACGCTTTTCGGGCCAACCGCGCCATCCGGAACGGTTCCTCTTGGAGGTGCTCTGTTTCGAGGCGGGCCTGTCGTGGCTTGGGGAAGTAGTGGAATAGATACTGGATTCGGTGCTGGCTACGCGGTAAAGCTTGAGGCGGGCGGACCCGACATAACCTTCTCAACCCGCCCGAATCCCGTCTCCATGGCAAATTATTTTCCTGAGGGATTTGATGTGGTGCGGAGTCTCCTGCCCAAGCATGGAGACTATCGATTAGTCGCGGGTCTCGAAAATGTCCCAACTTCCACATTCGCCAAGCACCCCGACTGGGACGATACTAGTAAGATGTTTGCCTGCAATCTGTGGGAGACGGCACCGATGGAACGCATGCCGACTTTCCCCAATGATCCCGCAACCCCGATTGGCTCTCTGGTTTTGAAAGCTGCTCCAGGTATCGCGTATGCGAATGGAGTCACCTATGGTCAGAGTGCCGGGGGGGGGGTGATGGCTCCCGATATTCCCTCGAATTATCTCGGAGGTTCTGCGAGTCAATCGGAGAAACCATCCTTCACGGGAGATTTCGATAACGGTCTTCCCCTCTACCAGGACGGACCGTATATCAATAAGGCAGATGAGGGCAACGCCAGCTACACCCTACAACTAGAAACGAGCACCATACCTTATTTCGATACGACCAGCTCCGCCTCGCAAGGCTCTGTTCTTTTTTCGCCGAACCGCATCATGCCGTCTTCAGGAATGTTCGGCTCTCTTCCAACTGCAATGCAACGCGACAAGCCATGGCAGACGTTGCTTCTACGCCCGCAACCTGGCCACCCGAATACGTCGGCGCCCGCGGATCATCTGATGTTGGACCTCTTCTGGATGCCTGTGGTCGAACCTTATGCAATCAGCGACCCTTTTGCCACGGCGGGCAAGGTGAACATGAATAGTCAGCTCATGCCATTCACATGGATCGAGCGCACGACTGCTCTTCGTGCCACGCTCAAAGGTGAGCGGATGATCGTAGTGCCTGATAGCCAGGGGCCATTCTACAAGTCGCCCATAACCAACAGTTCGAATCCTCAAACCGCCACACCAAAAACCTACCGGCAGCCCTTGTTCATCGACAACACATCTTCCACGTTGAAAGACGACACGATGCAGAACTTCCATGCGCGCTTCGCAACGGGAGACATCTTTCGTTCCCCGACGGAAATTTGTGAGTTGTGGATGGTTCCTGAAGGCTCGAAACTAAGTGATATGCCAACTTTTTGGGCAGACAAGCACCTTACCGGTGACGAGAGCCGGGAGCGGATTTACACCACGCTTCTGCCCCGCCTGACTACAAAATCCAATTCCTACACCGTTCACATCCGCGCCCAAGCCCTGCAAAAAGTCATTTCGACGCCGGCCGACCAGTGGGTGGAAGGCAAAGATGTCGTGAAGGGCGAATACCGGGGCTCCACGACGATTGAGCGGTACCTCGACCCGAACGACGAATCGATTCCCGATTACGCTACCAATCCCTCCGCTGCATTCGATGCTCCACTAGACCGGTTTTACAAATGGCGCCAACTCCAAACTGTGGACTTCAATTATTGAACTGCCTCATATTCAGACGATTTTGATTCTTGGAGGGCGTCTAAAGAGTCGCTTTTCGCGGAAACCGTCGCATTCCTGGGCACCGAGAGCCCGGTGCCCTCCAGATTTCGACTTTTTAGACGCTCTCCCAGAGAACGTGTACGCGCCCCCGGAAATCAACCGTAGTTTTTGACTCTCCCAATCTAACTTCACTTTACTTCAAGCCAAAAAAACTCCTATGCCGCTTTACGAATACAAAAAAAATGCAGAAAACAAGGTCACTCTTCCCAAGGACTTGCACTCAAGTATCGCACTTGGAAACGAGCGGATTTCAGATTCCATCATTTCATCAGCTCAATCCTCAAGATGTCTCCTTGTCGATGGCTGGTATGGGGTCGACTGGACTCAACTGAGGAAAGATCTGGCGGATGCCGGAAGTCGCGCCGGGCGTACGCTGGTATTCCACTCGACAGCCCCACTGTATCGCAAGGATATAGGGGATTATCGAAAAAAATTTGTGGGCGAGGATCCTTCTTTTGGTTGGGTGAATGGCGATGGTGTGCTTCATGACATTCTGGAGCGCGATGCCGTGCGAATTCTCGCTGCCACAATTTCGCAGGACGCTGACAAAGGAGAGCTACATGTCGTTCTCGGGCCGGGTGCAGCGATTGAGGAACTTCGGGCCTGTGGCGGCGTTGTCGTTTATGCCGACTTCACGATGCAGCCGTTGCTGTGGCAGATGTGGGGCGGCGGGTTGGTCCCCTTTGGCAATGAAATCGCCGATGCTCAGTATCTTTGGAAGCAGTATTATTATTGCGATTTCTATCTGCTGCTAAGGCACAAAAAGCAGATCTTTCCCGTGATGGATTTCTTTCTGGAGGCCGTGGATGCCGCGAATCTCAAGTTGATCCCCAAAAAAACCTATGAGGTCGTGGTGGACGAACTGGTCAAGAGCCCCATCAAGCAAGTCAAAATTACCCAACCCGGGCCATGGGGTTCGTATCGGTTTAAGGAAATTTACGATCCAATTCCCGGCTTGGAGAACATGGCGTGGAACGAATTGGCTGGCATCGAACTGAGTATCCTCATCGATGTCGCATTACCGGGTGGCGCACTCATCAACATCCCCTGCCAGAATGCGATGCAAAGGCCCGAGCAAATGGTTGGTGCCTATGTTCACGCAACCTACCCAGATTTGCTGCCTCTCCAAGTTTGGCTTGATGACGGGTATTTCAAGGACCCTGTACCCTACGAGCGGGGAAGCATGCCGATTCATAATCATCCCGATACTGCTTACAATAAGAGAAATTTCAACGAACCGTTGGGGCGTTACGAGACCTACTACATTGTTGAGGCTTATCGCGATGCGGGCACGATGATGGGTTTTCTGGAGGACGCCGACTTGGAGGAATACGAACGCCTTTGTCGCGAATCGAACAATCAAATCCTTTTTGACTGGCAAAAATATGTGAAGCGCTGGTCCACTAATGTCGGAGACCTTTTCTTGATTCCACCCGGCACCGAACATGGTCACGGTGGGAATCAAATGATTCTTGAAATGGATACCGGTCCGAGCGTCGCTGGCACCGAATACTCGTTTTTTACTTATGACTTCGCTCGCCCCACCTGGGATGACAACGCAAAGTCCATGACCGGCCCTCGAATGAAGATGCACTTGGAGCACTCCTTTCGAAACAACAGATGGCGGCGTGAAAAGTATGTCAACGATCATCTGCGTGCCCGCCCCTCCGTCATCCATGGAGACGGGGAAACACGCATGGATCGATATTCTACCGTTTCAGAAATGCCTTTTGAGATCGAGCGCTTCGTTTTTAACAAGTCGATGAGGCACAGCACCGAAGGGCGTTTCCTCCAAATTCCAACCCTGACAGTCGGCAAGGGGGTCATGATCAGATCACTCCAAGATCCTGCCCGTCAAACTACCCTCGATTTCCTGCAAGCCTGCCTTGTGCCTGCGGGATTTGGTGACTATGAATTCGTGAGCATTGATGGCAGCCCGTGCACTGTGGTCATGATCCGATTGAAAAAGGCATGAGGCAGCGGGTCGCGGCCGCTGTACACCCAGTCGGCCATGTGGAGCCAGTCGGCGATTTCGGTTGGGCTTGCTCTGCCGCAGGCCTGCCCCGTGCGTTTGCCAGCTTGGAGGGAGAGGTTTTTGGAGGCAGCTTTGCTCAAGCTTCGGCATGGATGGCTGACCAAGTGCGCCATGCGCGCGCCTTCATCGTCATCTTCACGAGAGGCGTGGGGATGGAAGGGTTCCTTTCCCGCCTTCCGGCGGAGGTGACAGCCATTCCCACGGCCGGAGGAGCAGCAGCGAGGGCAGATGGCGATGGCTTCACTTATCCCGCTGCCGAGGATGTCGCAATTTTGGCGATCACAGAAGGGGATTGGCTGTCGCTCTCCCTCACCGCTCACTTTCCGACGGGGGACGCTTTTCATTGTCATGGTGACGACCCAAGACGCTTCTCTGTAGTCCAGACGGGTGGAGGAACGGTTCGTGCAGCCGAATTTTTCCGCAAAGTTCGGGCAGACTTCGGCCTCTCGCCGGATGACTGGGATCGACTGGCAATCATAACGGACGATAACCGTGTCCTCCACCTGCACGAAAACCATGAAATGATTGTCTCAGGAGCCAATCTTCCCCCCTCGCGTGACGTCAGGCTTGCGCTTTTAGATTTGCAGCGTGGGCGCGAAACACTGCTTGCCAATGCCCAACCTGGGACCTTTGCCTTTGGCTGTGCGGGCCTCTTTGGACTCCTCGGGGAGGACCGTCCTTGGGAGGCCGTCATGCCAACAACATATCTCTTCGGTGAAATCGTAAACGCCAACGGCATTTCCCTCTTCGCTAATCTTGCATTCACGCTCTTGATTCCCCGTCGGGGAAACGACTCGCTCAAAACACGGCAAAAAGTAAAGTAGGATCGACCTCGCCTAAAGACTTCATTATTGCCGACACGAAGGATACCGATCTGGCACAAAGCGTCCTGCAAAAATCAGAATTGCTCCTCAGAAAATCCTCCAGCTGGGCATCCTGCTTACCACAAACACAATGAGCTATACATGAAAGGAAACTCGCAACCCATAATCAAAGCCACCACCATCGAGGGACAGCCGTCTTTCGGGCTAGAATCCGACCGGGTGAATTTAGCTGTGACTGAGATGGGCGGTCATTTGGCTCCTGTTGGTTTTAATCTTGGCCGAAAAAAAGTGGCTCCATTGAGCATTGCGCCGTGGGTGACGGAGTCTTTTCCCCAAAACCTACCGCCAGTTCTTCGTGCGTTGCGGGGTGACTTTTTTTGCGCTCCGTTCGGGAATAGCGATCCGGCAGGCGAAACGAAGCGAGAGTTGCCACATGGCGAAACTGCCAACTTGATCTGGCACGCGGTGTCAAAAAACTTATCGTCCGGCGTGACACGGCTCCACCTTCGGATGACTTTGCGCAAATACCCGGGACGAGTAGACAAGTTGATACAACTGCGAAACGGGGAAACCAATGTTTATCTCCAACACACTTTATCCGGGCTATCGGGTCCAATGTGTTTCGGCCACCACGCCATGCTTAAGTTCCCTTCCGGAGATGGAACTGGTTTGGTATCCACCAGCCGAATCCTTCGCGGGCAAGTGGCTCCCGAGCCCTTCGAGTCCCCTTCACTTGGCGGCTATCAATGTCTCAAAACAGGAGCGAGGTTCAGTCGTCTCGACCGTGTACCGCTTGCAACCGGTGGCTTTGCAGATCTGAGCAACTACCCCGCACGGGAAGGCTTTGAAGATATTGTCATGTTGACTCATCAGGCATCTGACGAATTTGCCTGGTCCGCCGTTGTTTTTCCTTCAGAGGGATACGCATGGTACGCCCTAAAGAATCCACGTTTGTTGCGCAGCACGCTTTTGTGGCACTCCAACGGTGGCCGACATTACCCCCCTTGGAACGGGCGTCACCGCTGCGTGCTTGCTATTGAGGACGTCACAGCATTTTTTCACTACGGTCTGTTGGCATCCTCGCGTTCAAATTCGGTGAATCGAGACGGTTTCGCCACCGCCCTTAAACTTCGCCCGGACAGCCCCCTCGTTATACCTTATATTTTCGGTGTCGTGTCGGTTCCAAAGGGGTTTGGCAAAATTCAGAGTATCACTCCTTGTGCTGACGGAGTGAAATTGAGGGATGTCCGCAGAAAGGAAGTTTCAGCCGTGGTTGATCTCACTCATCTCAGCTCCGCAAAATAAATCGTGAAACGAAGCGAAATCGACCATTTTGGACTGAACGGCAACGAGCCCATTTGATGAAAACTATTGAATTCAGCCAATTGGCCAACGTCCTCTCCGGGGAAATTGCTACTGGAGATACCCTGCGGAAACTCTATTCCACCGATGCCTCCGAGTATCAGGAAATGCCGATTGGAGTCGCCTTTCCGAAGACGGATGACGACGTGCGGAAAATTATCCGTTTTGCCGGAGATAATCACATTGCAATCATTCCGCGGACGGCAGGCACTTCACTTGCCGGGCAGGTTGTAGGCAGCGGACTCGTCGTGGACCTCTCCCGGTACTTCAACAAAATAGTGGAAGTCAACCCTGGCACCCGAAGGGTTCGGGTTCAGCCGGGCGTTGTCCGCAATGAACTGAATTTCGAGCTCGCCAAATACGGCCTTTTTTTCGGTCCGGAAACGTCGACTGCCAATCGGGCGATGATCGGCGGCATGGTGGGCAACAACTCCTGCGGATCAAACTCGATTGTTTATGGAAGCACCCGAGAACACCTGGTCTCCGTGCGCGGATTTTTCAGCGATGGAAGTGAGGTGACTATGTCCGCACTCACTCCAGAGGAGTTTCGTCAAAAGTGCGAAGAGTCTTCGAACATGGAAGGCCGGATCTATCGGTCGGTGCGTGATCTTCTTCTTGATGGAAAAAACAGAAGCTTAATCTCCGAAAACTTCCCTCTTAAGTCCATTTCGCGGCGGAACACCGGCTATGCCCTGGACCTGCTGATGGATGCGAATGTCTTCGATTCCGAATCGAGTCATGCTTTCAACTTCTGCAAGCTGATCGCAGGATCCGAAGGAACCCTCTTTTTCGGGCTGGAGTTTGAGTTGGACTGCGACCCACTCCCTCCGCCCCATGCGGCCCTGGTCTGCGGTCATTTTGAAACCGTGGATGAGGCTCTGCATGCCAACCTTGTCGCCATTAACTTCGCGCCTTCGGCCTGCGAGTTGATCGACCGCCATATTCTTGATTGCACACGCTCTAATCTCGATCAGGCCCGCAACCGGTCCTTTGTGGTCGGCGATCCCGGTGCGGTTCTTGTAGTTGAAATCCGGCGTGAGGAAGTTACCGAAAGGGACAAAGCTGTGGAGGCGCTGCAAGCTGCATGGAACGCTGCGGGTTTCGGGTATGCCGCTCCGGTTCTTCGCGACGCGGAATGTGACAAAGTCTGGGAACTCCGGCGTGCGGGCCAGGGCCTGATGAGTAATGTCGTTGGAGATGCCAAACCTCGCGAGGTGGTCGAAGACACTGCAGTCACCGTGCAGGATCTGCCTGCCTATATCGCCGAGTTTCAGGCCATCTTAAATGACAAGTATGGAATCGGATGCGTCTATTACGCGCACGCGGGCTCTGGGGAGCTTCACACCCGTCCCCTCTTCGATCTCAAAACCCCGGAGGGTCTGAAAACCTTCCGGAGCGTCGCAACCGATATTGCCAACCTTGTTAAAAAATACCGGGGCTCTCTCAGCGGCGAGCACGGGGACGGTCGTCTTCGCGGTGAGTTCATTCCTCTCATGGTCGGCCAGGAATGTTACGACATGATGAAGTCGGTCAAGGCTGTCTTCGATCCGCTCAATATTTTTAATCCCGGAAAAATCGTGGAGACACCGCCGATGGACACTCATTTGCGCCATACCGCGGGCCATCCGACTCCTGAATACGAGACCTTTTTCGATTTTAGCGACACACAGGGTGTGGTTCGGGCCGCGGAAAAATGCAATGGTTCAGGCGACTGCCGGAAGTCCCACATGGCAGGAGGAGCCATGTGCCCGAGTTATATGGCTACCCGCGAAGAAAAACACACCACTCGCGCACGTGCCAACATCCTCCGTCATATTCTTAACAATCCGAAGGATGCCACGAAACCATTCGACAGTGTCGAAATCAAGGAAGTGATGGATCTCTGCCTGTCATGCAAGGCCTGCAAAAGCGAGTGTCCGTCAAGTGTGGATATTGCAAAACTCAAAGCGGAGTTTTTGCAGCATTATCATGATTCCCATGGCATTCCTCTCCGATCCCGTCTCGTGGCGGGTTTCTCGGATGCCGCCCGGATTGCCTCACTTTTCCCGGTCGCCTACAACGCGCTCTTCCAAACTCCGTGGATTAGAAAAACCTTCAACACCATTGTGGGATTTCATCCGGAGCGCTCCCTTCCGAAAATCAATGGCATCCCCTTGCAGCGCTGGTTTAAAAACCGCCGTCGCCCCCAGGCTTTGCAATCCCGGCAAGGGCGCGTGCATGTGTTCTGCGATGAGTTCACAAACTACAACGATCTCGACGCGGGCATCGCCACTGTGGAATTGCTCGAACTCCTGGGCTATGAAGTCCTTATCCCAGATCTCGTCGAAAGCGGAAGGGCCTCTCTATCCAAAGGCCTAGTCCGACGGGCCAGAACCTTCGCCGAATCCAATGTGCGTAAACTCTCCGGGATCATCTCCAAAGAAGAACCTTTGATCGGTATCGAACCCTCGGCCATTCTTGCTTTTCGCGATGAATACCCGGTGCTGGTGAGTTCCGACCTCCGTGAATCCGCACGCGCCCTTGCGCCAAACTGCCTCATGCTCGATGAATTCATCTCGCGAGAAGCTGATGCAGGCCGGATCACCAGCGATCTTTTCACTGCATCGGCCGGGACGATCCACTTGCATGGTCACTGCCACCAAAAGGCGCTCGCCTCGCTCGACCCGAGCATCCGGATGCTCACGCTGCCAAGAAATTACTCCGTCAAACTAATTCCCTCCGGTTGCTGCGGAATGGCCGGATCTTTCGGCTATGAGTCCGAACATTTCGACATTTCGATGAAGGTCGGTGAGCTTGTGCTTTTTCCCGCCGTCCGCAAGGCCACCGCGGACTCTCTCGTCGCTGCATCTGGAACAAGCTGTCGACACCAGATCCACGATGGCACGGGACGCACGGCCCTGCATCCTGCGCAAATTCTCCGAGCAGCGATCAGAGATAAGCTCGAGCTCACTCGCACGGGCGAAGAACGTGAAACTTAGAAAACTGGCATGCACGTGCATACAGTGAAACATCGAAAAGATAAACCGCTTGACCCAAAAAACTGATGAAATTCCCCACGAAACGCATTCTTATGATCGGTGTTTTCATTTCGGCCTCCGTGAAAGCATTCTCCGGCGAAGCACTCACGGTCGACAATCCCTCATTTGAAGACCCGCTTTCTTCTGAGTCCAAAATCCACAATTGGAAGTTGGTACCCGACCCGCAGCAGGGGAATTGGGATCGGTGGAGTAAGTACACGGGGAATCTCGCGGCATCCGAGGGAACGTGGTTGCTCTATGCAAACAGCAACCCGGTTGTGGCATTGCAATTGTTGCGGGATAGCCCGATTGTGCCCGGAACTTATACCTTCTCGATGGATGCCGGAACCCAACATGGGGATGGTGGCGTTTTGCCGCGCGGGGTTCAACTCGCCATCTATGCCATCCCCACCGACGCCGAGGACGAGCAACGCTTTACTCTCCTCGGGGAGAAGACGGTTCCCGCGAAGGAACTCGCTCAAAAGGATGAGTGGTTCAAGATGGAAGTGAAGGTCACTATTCCCGCCGATTCTGCGCTCGTCGGCCAATTCTTCCAAATCCACATCACAAGTGCACCGGCTGCCGAACAGCCTGACCCGGCGGCACCGCTTCCCGCTCAAGTTGTGGTCGATAACATTGCCGTGACGCGAGAGGACAATAAATGATCAGATGTTGGCGTCATTTTCTTTATGCTATTCGCCTTTTCGGTGCGCGGCCTTGACCGTGGCGGCGGACGAAGGGAAACCAATTCTGCGGGTTACGCTTGGGGATGGGGCAACTTTGTTTAACTCAGTTGAATTAGTTGACATGCTTGATCTGGAAACCTCTCCATTCATGGATTTCTGGATTCGCACCACCAGCCAAGAGCCTTTGGCATTTCTTTTCCAAGTCGGAGGGAATGGAAGCACCGAGTGGAAGGCACTTAATCTAATCGGCAAACAAACCGGCTTTGAGCAGATCGACGCGCTCCCTCAGAAAAAAATCAACGATGGCGAATGGCATCGCGTGACTTGGGATTTGAAGCGACTTTGCCGCGAGCAACTTGGAGAGGGCAACGTCCGGACTAAAAACCTGGTTCTGGGCAGTTGGGATAAGCCATCCCAGCCGATCAAGGTCGAGCTTCGAAACTTTGCCCATGGCAAACGAAATACTTTAGATTAATCACTCGCGGAAACAGTGGTGAAATTAGCGTGGATGGTAACAAACTGTGTCACCTTGTTTTTCATAATTGTTAATCTGCAAGACGGACTAAAATGGATTGCGCGGAATGCAAAAACATGTATAGAAAACAAAAATGAAGAAATTTTTGCTTCCCCTCCTTTGCGGTATTTCCCTTTTTGGTTCCACGGCCATGACCAAGGCGGTTGCAAGTGACGAAGTGCTGCCTAAAAATCCACGGTTTTTTTCGATGGTGCTTTTCGTGATGGTGGATGACACCCAGGCACGGGATCACTGGGCCAACGCGGAATTAAATTTCAGCGGATTAAAAAACGGTTGCGAGATGCTGGACGCATCACTCAGCAAAGCCGTGGGAAAGCCGTCTGTCTTTCCTCTGGTAATCATCCTTTTTGATGTTCCGAAGAAAAAGGAGGTGATCGATTTCCTCAGAGCACGCATCGCTGCCGGGAATCAGATCGGTGTGCAGGCGGTGAACAAACGGTTTGCTGTGGCACAAGCTTTGGGGATCGCGCCGGAAGAGCTTACCACCCAAGCGGTCAATTGGGACAATGGCGAGATGCCCGAACGCACCATTCGGGAGGTGCAATCCGGACTCCGCACAAAATTTGATGCCGTGCTGGAAGGAGACTCCCTGATCGGTGAAACGATCGACCTTGGCCACAACTGGGAAGGGCGCCCATTCTTCCCTTACTACGTCCAGATGCGGCCCGACCAGCCATGGCTTTCCGCGATGACCAATCGCGAGATGCGCGAGAAGAATGCACCGCTGGATCTGCTCTGGCTCACCCGCACGCCATGGTCCGATTACGACCGATTCTGCTTCACCTATTCGTTTCACCTCAGCGATTCGCAGATATTCCAACAACCGCGCATTCGGCCAGGAAACATCTGGTTCTGGAAAAATGAAGTCCGACAGTGGGAGGCCAATCTGAAAGCTGGGAACGTCCCGTTCGCCCATCTCTCCATCGCTCACGAATGCTGCAACCTAGCTCCCGAATACACTCCGGCGCATCAGCCCGCAGGCCAATATAAGATGCTTGGTGAGCTCGCTGACGACCTGCTGCAGAACGGCTGGAAACCAGTAACGGGGGAAGAATTTCGTGCTTGGTATGCCAGCCGCTGGCCCTCGCCAGAAGCACCGGCGCAAGTAGTGCTTTTTAACGACACCTCGCGCAATCCTGAAGGCAAGTATTTCACCGTCGCCGGTGAAGAAACGCAAGACATGGGAAACATCCTCATTGCGGAAACCAAGTATTTTCGCGTTGTGGATCATCAGCATCGTCTCAGCCCAGTTCATGAGGTCGCTTACGAATTGGAAGCTCCGAATCTCATGGCCGCTGGTTACGCGGCGCATGATATCCGCACCGATGCGCAACGTGCAGAACTCAATCACATGGCGCAATTATGGACCGACGGCACGGGCAAAGTGGGAGATCCGAAGCAGATCCGCACCTCCTCCACAACCGGAAATGCCCTGTTCTGGGGAGAAGATCCGCATCGCGGCGTGCAAAGCAAATGGGAGAAATTGGGGCCCTCATTGGGAGTGCCAGCCGACGCAGCAAAGAATCGTTGCTACACATTGATTGTTGATGGCCGCGATGTGCAGTTTCCCGAGAAACTCGATCTAACGAAACCTTACGGCGAATTCTTCGACATCCAACGCACCGACGATTCCGTCTCATGGAAAAAGCGAGTCCGCTTCCAGCACAATGGCAAAGACGTTTCCCTCGTCATCGCGCATCGGCTTCAAGGCAAGGAACACACCGTCGATTTACAGGACGAAACAGGTGCTCTGGCTGGTGCAAAGCTGGAACTCGCCTTTCGACCTTACTTTTATCAGGCGTGGCTGAAAGATCAGGAGCGGATGGTTTACGGCACGACCTCCGGGATGAAAGCGGAGGCGTTTGCCTACCAGACAGAGAATGCAGACGACATCGAGAAGCGAATCGAACTCGATTCACCTTTGGTTACCGCACCATTTTTGAAGCTCTACCATTGCGATCCCACGCGATTGGAAATGGGTCGCATGGTGGATATCTCCCTTCCCGCTGGGATTGCAAAAGCGGTTCGCTTCATCGATCCAAAAGGCTCTTGGATTTGGACCGAAGCTCGTGCCGAACTGGACTCTCTCGCCGGCTTCACCCTCCGCTATCGACGTCTCGACGGGCTCGATTCGGAAGCCGCCGCGGTTCCGAAACCAGTGAGTCCCGACGGAAAACTTGGTGAGCCTCACGGTGATGCGAAAAAAGACTCTCGCCGAGGCTAATCGCTCCCGAACCCGGGAGGCAGGGCTCACTCCGAGGACGAATTCTTTCAGGGAATCCATCGGCACCGGGCTCAGCGTGCCATCGGACGCCCACCAGTCGGAGGCTGAATTGCCAGCAGCATCTGAAAACGTTTGCAGCGAGAATACGTTTAGCCGAAATTAAGTCCTTCCTCTCATGTTTCAATTAAGGCCCTTCCTTCTATTCATGCTTTTCTCCTTCCTACCAAATATGAAAGCCGCTGACTCGTCCGATCCTCTCTTCTTCTCGATGGTTGTTTACGTCCGCGACGGCGATTACACGACGCCGCGCGATCATTGGAACAACGCAGACCTCAATTTCGACGGGTTGAAAACGGTCTGCGCCATGCTGGATGAAAAGGCCACCCAAGCCGCTGGCCAATCGGCGACTTTTCCGCTGACGATTATCCTGGAAATCCCCCCGACCACGCCCGATCGCGTCGCGTTCACCAAGGAGCGCCTCCGATTGGGAAACGAACTCGCCATCCGATTCGAAAAAGACCGAGCTGCGATTGGAGCCTCTCTCGACGTAGCGCCAGACCTGATCACTGTGATCGGTGCGATGTGGGGCGACGAGGAAACTCCCGAACGCACGGCGCGCGATGTCCGCTCGGGGATCAAAACTAAGTTTGATGCGGTTCTTGAAGGCGACTCGCTCATCGGCGAAACGATCGACTTGGGACACAATTGGGAGGGCCGCCCCTTCTTCCCCTACTACGTGCAATATCGGCCCGATCAGCCGTGGATGTCCTCCATGGCTAACCGTGAATTGCGTGAGAAAGATGCGCCGCTCGATCTCCTTTGGCTAACCCGTTCGCCTTGGTCGGATTATGACCGGTATTGTTTCACCTACTCGTTCCATTTGGGTGACATCAATATCGGACGCCCCGCACGGGGCTCGCAGGGCAACATCTGGTTCTGGAAAAACGAAGTGGTCGAGTGGGAAAAAAATTTCAAGGCCGGGAACATCCCTTACGCGCATCTCTCCGTCTGCAGCGAAGGCTGCGTGGTGGCTCCTGATTGTGGGGACATCGGTCTGGACATTCCCAAGGGAAATTATCTCCTGCTCGGAGAGCTTGCGGAAATGCTTTTTAAGCGCGGCTGGACTCCAGTCACGGGAGAGCAATTCCAGAGCTGGTATGCGCAGCGTTGGCCGTCACCGGAGACGCCTCCGAAGATCATTGTCTTCAACGACACCGCTCGTGAACCCGATGGCAAATTCCACACGGCCGAACATCATCGCAACGACATCGAAACCCAGGACATGGGACAAATCCTGATCGCGGAAACGAAGTATTTCCGGATCGTCGATCATCAACATCGGCTCAGTCCATTCCTGGAGATAGCCTGCGAGTTGGAGACGCCCAACCTCTATGTCGCATCTTATGCCGGAACCGACCTCCGCACGGACGAAGAGCGGCAGGAGCCCAATCACATGGCGAAAACCTTCACGGACGGCACCGGCTCGGTTGGTGCACGAAATCAGTTGCCCGTGACCGCTCAGACCGGCAACGCGCTTTTTTGGGGCGAAGATCCGCACCGGGGAACTCCCTCGAAATGGTCCACGCAAGCCCCGGCCCTCGGTGTTCCCGCAGAGGCTCCAAAGAACCGTTGCTACACGCTCCTAGTGGATGGCGAGGATGTGCAATTCCCCAAGAACCTCGATTTCACCAAACCTTACGGCACCTTTTTTGACGTTGAACGAACCGAAGAATCCGTGGCCTGGAAAAAGAGAGTCAATTTCAACCACAAGGGCCAAGACGTGTCCCTCGTCATTGCCCATCGCCTCGAAGGCAAACAGCATCACGTCAACTTGGTGGACGAAGCAGGAGCGTTGGATGGCGCGAAACTGGAACTGGCTTTCCGACCTCATTTCTATCCGGGCTGGCTGAAAGAGCAGGAGCGGATGGTTTACGGCACGGCCTCCGGGATGACTGGCGAAGCCTTTGCTTATCAAACTGACAATGCCGAAGACGTGGAGAAAAGAATCGAACTCGATTCACCTTTAGTTACCGAACCGTTCCTAAAACTCTACCATTGCGATCCCACGCGATTGGAAATGGGCCGCATGGTGAATATTTCGCTTCCGGTTGGGATTGCGAAAGCAGTCCGTTTCATTGATCCCAAAGGGTCTTGGATCTATACCGAAGCTCGTGCCGAACTGGACTCTCTCGCCGGATTCACCCTTCGCTATCGCCGCTTGGATGGACTCAGCGACTAAAGAAAGTTTTCCGGGCCGGATTGAGCAAAAAACGCCAAAAGTTTGAAACTCATCGACACCCGGTTTCACGTTTGGATCATCGCGATTTTTACCGGTGCGATTTTCATTGCCTCGGCGCATGCCGAAGAACCCACGCCGGAAAAGCCGCGATTCTTCTCCATGGTCTTCTTGGCGATGATGGATGATTCGCTTCCGCGTGGTAATTGGGCAAATACAGACTTAAATTTCAGTGGACTCAAAACCGGGTGTGAAATGCTTGACGGTTCTTTGTCCAAATTTTTGGGAAAACCTTCTGTTTTCCCGGTCGTAATTATTCTTGGGAGTGTCCCGCAGAAGCCCGAGGTAATCGATTTTCTCCAAACACGGATTGCCGCTGGCAATCAAATCGGAGTGAACTCGTATCACACCCGCCCGTTGCTGGCGCAGGCCCTCGGCATTCCGGAATCGGAAATCTCCGTGCAGGGTTCTAACTGGGACCACGAGCAATTGCCGGAACGCACGAAGAATGAGGTTTCGGCGGGAATCCTCACCAAGTTTGACGCTGTTTTCGAAGGTGATTCGCTGGTCGGCGAAAGCATTAATCTCGGCCACAACTGGGAGGGCCGACCTTTCTTCCCGTATTACGTGCAGGTGCGGCCCGATCAACCTGGCAATTCCGCTGTCACCAACCGCGAGCTGCGCGAGCGAAACGCGCCGCTTGATCTGCTCTGGACCACACCCTCGCCATGGACCAGCTGGGATCGTTTCAGTTTTCATTACTCGTTTCACCTGAGTTGCGCGCAACAGGGAAGCGTCCCGAGGATCGCCACCGGCAATATCTGGTTTTGGAAGAACGAGCTCCGCCAATGGGAGGCAAACTTAGACGCAGGCAACATTCCGTTCGCCAACCTTTCTATCGCCCACGCTTGCAACAACGTGGCACCGGAGCATATCTCGCGAACCAAGTTTCAAGTGCTCGGTGAACTCACCGACGAGCTGTTGCAGAATGGCTGGAAACCGGTCACGGGAGAGCAATTTCGCGCGTGGTATGCGAGCCGCTGGCCTGCGCCGGAAACACCCTCGCAAGTGTTGCTTTTTGCCGACACCTCCCGCACTCCCGAGGGAAAATTTTTAACCGTCGATGGCGAAGAAACCCAGAACATGGGGAACATCCTAGTCGCCGAAACGAAATACTTCCGTGTCGTGGATCATCAGCATCGCCTGAGTCCGCTGCAAGAAATCGCCTATGAGCTGGAGAGTCCTCATCTGATGAGTGCTGGCTACGCCGGCCACGATAGCCGGACCGAGGCGGAGCGAACGGGAGCAAATCCCCCACCGAAGATCTGGTCTGACGGCACGGGTTCCGTCGACGCACCGGATCAGTCACGCACCTCATCCGCGACTGGGAACGCGCTCTTCTGGGGAGAAGATCCGCATCGCGGGATTCCCTCCAAGTGGGAGGCGCTCGCGCCAGCCTTGGGAGTACCTGCCGAGGCGCCGGAAAGCCGTGGCTACACGCTCCTTGTCGATGGTCGCGACCTGCTATTTCCCGAGAAGCTCGACCTGGCAAAGCCCTATGGGGAATTTTTTGACATCCGGCGAACGGAGGATTCCGTCTCCTGGAAAAAGCGCGTCCGCTTCCAGCACAATGGAAAAAACGTTTCCCTCGTCATCGCGCATCGCTTGCATGGCAAGGAACACACGGTCGATTTGCTGGATGAGACCGGAGCACTGGCAGGCGCGAAGCTGGAACTCGCCTTTCGTCCTCACTTTTATCAAGCATGGCTGAAGGATCAGGAGCGGATGGTTTATGGCACCACGTCCGGGATGAAAGCCGAAGCTTTCAGATATCAGATCGACAATGCGGATGACATCGAAAAACGCGTCGAACTCGATTCCCCGCTGGTCACGGCCCCGTTCCTGAAGCTCTATCATTGCGATCCCGCCCGATTGGAAATGGCCCGCATGGTGGATATATCGCTGCCCGCCGGGAATGCCAAAGCGGTTCGATTTCTGGACGAAAAAGGATCCTGGATTTGGACCGAAGCGCGGGTTGAATTGCAAAAACTTGATTGCTTCACACTTCGCTATCGCCGACTGGATGGGCTGGACAGGGATTCGGCGACCACCATCCAGGAAAAATAAGTCGTTCGAAAGGGCAGAGCCTCTTCCCGTGGACAGACATCCGACGTGCAATAACCTAACTTCAACCCCTTCCTGGTCGCTAGAACTGCGACCGCATTTTTATGAAATCGTTCCCTTCGTTTGGCTTTCGAAATATCTGCCCACCTTTTGTCTCGTTCAATCGGCATCGATTGATCATGGGAATTCTGACGGTACCTGCTGCTGGTGTCACCGCCAATGTGGGCGGGTGACCAGTCAGGCCCGTTCTGGACGGTAAATATCTCGGGATTTCGAATCTGAAGGCCGGAGATATTGTAACCCTGACTTTTCAGGTCCCCGAAAAAACCGAAAACCGAACATTCGCCGGAAGTGAATACACCTTAAAGATTCGGGGAGGTAATTCAGTGGACATCCAGCCACGCAACACCGATCCGACGTTGATCCCCCTTTTTGTGGGAAAAGGAACAGAATTCCTACTCCGATGAAGGAAGTCGAACGCTTTATCCCGATAGAGCAAGTGAGCTTTTTAAAAGTTAAGCATTAGCAGACCGGAGCGATTTTTCAGGAAACTGGAAAGCCAGCTTCCTGGCAGTGGCAGGTCGCCGCCGTGCACAGACCGCCGACGAGAGATAATCCTTGATCGTTCAAGATGCAACAAGGAGCCGTTCATACCATTGGCCTCACATTCGATGGCCCTATCGAAGCAAAAGCACACGATTTGGTCTGCTTTCGTCCTGTCGCCAAAAAGATGGAATACCGGGTGCGTCCCGGTATGAGTTTTTATCAGGTGACGGTAGCGCTTTGGCAAAAACCCCGCACTTTGCCACATGCACGCCTGACTCGGTGAGGAGATTCGGCGCCTCAGCGAGACGAACGATTCCGTCAAGTCCATCGCCTCCAGCCTGGGCTTCGACGGTGCCAAAGGCCTGATCTGCACCACGTTCCCGTAGCGTGGCGGACACCATTTCCACGGGGGACTGTGGGAAGAGACGACGCGGGTTTCTGCCGCGCCTGCGGCGGGAGACTGAACATACTCTTCGCCTCGACGGAGGAGTTTGAAAAATTTTCCCGGGCAGCACCGGTGCCGCCGCCATCCGGGGAGGCACTATTCGTTACCCTCGGGAGTCGAGGGGATCTGCGGGACTCGTCTTTCGCGGAGGGGGAATGCTACTTTTTCGCCCGAGCGTAGCTCGCGGGGGGAAAGGCCGGTGCGCTGTTTGATGAAGCGAGAGAAATAATAGATCGTGTCGAAGCCAAGGCGGTCCGAGATTTCCGTGATGGAGAGATCCGAATTCCGCAGCAGCGAGACGGCTTGGCGCTGGCGCAGGAAAAGGTGGTATTGGCCAGGGCTCAGCCCGACCATGCGAGAGAAAACTTGGCGGAGGGATGAATAGCTTACGCCCAGCTTCGCGGCGAGATCTTCCCATGCGATGCGGGCATTTGCGGTTTGCTCGCGGATGAGTTGCCGGGCGGTGCGCACCATGCCCATCGTCCGGTCGATCTCCGTGTCGTTTCTTTCGATGGCTCCGCGGGTTCGCGCAATGATTTCCAGCGCTACCGCCGAGGTCAGCAAGGGCTGGATCGGTCGGTCTTCTCGCGTGACCACCGCGAGCTCTTGGAAAGTTTCCAGCAACACAGGGCTGGCAACCTGCCGCAAGACCGGGCGGGCGGGCGTAAAGTTTGCAATGCGCATCCAGTCCTCGGTCACCGGCCCGCTGAGTTCGATCCACCATTTGTTCCAGCCCGTTTCGGCCTTGCGGCGGTAACGGTGCCGGATCCCGGGAAAGAGCAGAAAGGCATCCCCAGCCTGCACGTTCACCATTTCAGCTCCTTCGGCCTGAAAGCGCCCTTCTCCAGCGGTGAGCACTTCGATCACGTAGGTCGCAAGAATTCTTCCGCGCGAAAAACAAAAGTAGTGATCTTCTGGATGTCCGGGCAGTGGATAATCCCCCCACTTGCCTACTTGCTCGTATCCGAAGCTCACCACCTGGCAGCCACAATCGGCAAAGTCTTTTGACGGGGGAAAATATCGGGAGAAATTGTCGGTGTGGGGCATGAGAGGATGCTTGCAAAGTGAGGAGCTGACGGGGGCGAGGTATCAGTTTACGATAGCTCTCCTTTTGAACGAATGCCAGTCTCGATCCATTCCCGCCGAATCAACGTTTGTCAGAAAGTGTAACTTTTTTGTCACAAGGTCTATTTTCAGTCGAGAGTTCGATGGTAGTCTACTCAAATAGAAAGCGCGCACCGTTTCTACGACAGACACAAAATCAACCCCTACCCAACCCCTATGAAAACCAATATCGTCCTCTCCGCTGTGTTCGCAACGGCGCTTGCCATCGGCTCCGCTCAAGCGAACGTCCTCATTGCCTATAATCCTGACGGAGCGAGCAATAACTTCCAACTTGGTCTTTTCGACTACTCCGGCACTCTTCTTACAACCTACGCCACTGGTTTCGGAAACACCCAACGCTTGACGGTGGATGCTTCTGGGAACGTTTATCTGGCCAATGCCGGTGGAGGTAATGGCAACGGAATCTTCAAATACAACTTAGCAGCCAACACCGGCGGTCTTTTGGTTAACCACGCGGACTTCACCCCACTCGGTCTTGGTTTTAACCTCAACAACCCCGGGGAAATTCTTTTCGCAGGCATCAGTGCTAACAATCTAGCCACACCCACCATTGGCAAGATCGACAGCACCACTGGTGCCATTGTAGCAGGCCCTCTCGGTTTTGGAACCTACACCGATGCCGATTATAATCCCACCTCAAGCAAGGTGATCGGAACCATTGGAATCAGCATAGCGCAGGAGTTTAATCCAACGACGATGGCGTATGAGGCAAATTTAGCGAGCATCACTGGTAGTTCACAGACGTCAACCACTCTGGGCGGTATGATCTACTACGGGCTCAACAATGGCCAAATCCGCAGTCAGGCTGATGTGCTGATCTACGACTTTGGCATTGGCTCCAACGCTTACGACATTACCAATGACGGGACAAACTTGATCGCAGTTGATTACAACTCTGGAACCGTCACGAGATTTACGACCGCTGGAGTTGTGCTCAACACCTTCGATGTGGGGACTACTGTTTCTGGCGTTGCTTACACCGCCGTCCCCGAGCCCTCGACATGGGCGTTGCTGGGCATTGGAATGGCCGCTGTTGTAGGACTGCGCCGCCGTCGTATCGCTTAAAAGCCCTTTTATTAACGGGCTGGAATGCCGCCGGGAATGTCACAAATCCCGGTGGTATTTCTCTATATTAAAGGAAGGGGTATGCCGCCTTGCGCATGGCGGAGAGACCCCAAATTTTTGTTCAAAGTCTCCGTAAGGCGATAAAGATCCCAATTGCTTTGTGAAAACACATTCCCTCATCGGTACTCTTTTCGCGTTCCTCACAGGATTTGCGAACGCAGCCTCCGCGCAGGCCGCCCCGAGCCTCGTTCCCAATGGCGGCTTCGAATCTTCGAATCTTGCTCCGTGGACCCTTGATCCGGCAGGGTCTCGTTTTTCGCTCGACTCGTCGGGCCCCCAGCCAAGCCAGCGATCCGTCAAGGCGAGAGGCACGGCGGAAGCGCAGACGCTCCGCTCGGCAAAGATCCTCCTCGACCTCGACACCGTTTACACCTTGAGCGTCTGGATCAAGACCG
>JBGSVZ010000034.1:0-50505 GCA_041752695.1 Terrimicrobiaceae bacterium | reverse complement strand
CAGCAATTCTCATTTTAGAATCTGAGAAGGGGTAGAGCCCGGCAAAAATCGGCCTCTTGCCCAGGGAAAGCGGGGTGAGGAGAAATGTTACGAAATTGTAACTGTACTTTTTTGACCACACCCTTCATTAAGCTGGTCCATGCAGGGCAGCAGCTTCTCAAAAATCATCCGGCGCTTTCGGGAAGTCGCCGGTGCGCTGCCTGATGGCCGCAAGGGGAAAAACACCCGCTACGCGATGGCCGACATCGCGCTCTCGGCGTTCTCGGTTTTCTTCACCCAGTGTCCCTCGTTTCTGAGTTTCCAGAGAGCCATGGAAGAGGCCCGCGGACGCAACAATGCCCGTTCTTTGTTCGAGGTGGAAAAGATTCCCTGTGACAATCATATCCGCCAAACCCTCGATCCGGTGGAACCCTTCCATCTTTTCAGCCTCTTTGACGAGTTGCACGCGGGCTTTGCCCAAGCCGGTCTGCTGGAGGCTATGCGCGCGGTGAAAAACACCCGGCTCATCGCCCTGGATGCCACTTGGTATTATTCCTCCCAATCGGAAAACATCCATTGCCAGCACTGTTCCCGCATCGAGCACAAGAGCGGGGAATGCACCCATTATCACAGCGCCATCACGCCGGTCATTGTCAGTCCCTCCCACAAAGAGGTGGTGCCGCTGCGACCGGAATTTATCATCCCGCAGGACGGGCATGCCAAACAGGACTGCGAGATCGCCGCCGCCAAACGCTGGCTGGCCGGGCAGGGCGAGCGCTATGCCACCGGCAACGACACCCTGCTCGGGGATGATCTCTACGCCCATCAACCCTTCTGCCGACAGGTCTTGCTCCACGGCTACCATTATTTATTTACCTGCAAGCCGGCTTCCCACACCCATCTTTTCGGGTGGGTGGAAGCTCTCGAAGAGGGGCGTGGGCGGCAAGGCATCAAGCAGCGGATCAAGAGTAAGTCCAACCAATGGGAGCACTGGCACTATGGTTGGGCCAATGACGTGCCACTGACCGAGGGCGAGAACGCGCTGCGGGTCAACTGGCTGGAGGTGATCATCACCGACAAGGAGGGGCGGGAGCTCTATCACAACTCGTTCATCACCGACTGGAAGGTTGGGGAAGACAACGTGGTCGGATTGGTCTCGGCGGCCCGCGCACGTTGGAAGATCGAGAATGAAAACAACAATGTGCTCAAGACCAAGGGCTACCACTTGGAGCACAACTTCGGTCATGGCGAGAAGCACCTCTCCTCGCTGCTGGCCACGATGAACCTGCTGGCTTTCGGCCTGCATACACTCCTGGAGATTACCGACGGGTCATATCGGTTGCTGCGGGCCAAGATTGGAGCGCGGCGCACGTTTTTCGATCACATTCGCACGCTGACGACCTATCTGGATTTTGAAAACTGGAGCCACCTAATGGACTTTATGATGCGGGGGCTGAAGATCGGCCCCTACGCCGCGCAAAAAAACTGAAATCCAGTGACCGGAACTTTTTCGTCCTCGATCACGGGAGGGCTGTGCATGGCCCGAATCCGTCCAAAGCAAAAAAACTTCCGCCTGTGGTCGCACCAGAGGGATGAATCCTCTACAGACCTAAGTCCCCTCAACTCGTTCCCCCGTAGCCAAAATGAGAATTGCTGAAAATACGTTGTCGACGTAGAACGTAACTGTTCCAACGCTACGCTTGGGGATTCAGAAACGTCCCCAACTACCGCCTGCGCGTCATCGCCCAATGCGGTTAACAAAAAAAATCAAATCCACCCCATCCCCATTGTTTGGTGGAGAGCCAGAGCCCCCCGGAGCGTGGTGAGGGAATGGAGCCTAGCGGGATCGAACCGCTGACCTCCTCAATGCCATTGAGGCGCTCTACCAACTGAGCTAAGACCCCGTGAAAGGGAAGGGTGAGTATCCCCGTTTCCGGAAATTAATCAAGTGCCAAGAAGCAATCGGGCGGGATTTTCCAGACAATCTTTCACCCGAACCAGGAAAGTGACCGCTTCCTTGCCGTCCACCACTCGGTGATCATAGCTCAGCGCGAGGTACATCATGGGACGGATCACGACCTGGCCCTTGACCGCGATAGGACGCTCCTGAATTTTGTGCATGCCCAAAATCCCGCTTTGGGGCGGGTTGAGGATCGGCGTGCTGAGCAGGGAACCGTAAATGCCCCCGTTCGAAATGGTGAAGACACCACCTTGGAGGTCGTCCAGGCTGATTTTTCCTTCACGGGCCTTGACCGCAAAGCCCGCGAGATCCTTTTCAATGTCCCCAAAGGATTTTTCGTCGCAGTCTCGCAGCACAGGAACCATCAGCCCGCGCTCGGTCCCCACGGCGACACCGATGTCGAAATAATGATTCTGAATCAGTTCTTCGCCATCCATGCGCGAGTTGATGGCGGGCGAGGATTTGAGGGCATCCACCACTGCCTTGATGAAAAACGACATGAAGCCGAGTTTCACGCCGTGGCGTTTGAGAAATTCGTCCTGCATCTCCTTGCGCAGAGCCATCACACTGCTCATGTCCGCCTCGTTGAAGGTGGTCAAAATCGCCGCCGTGTGCTGGGCCATCACCAACTGGGAGGCAATCTTCCGCCGGAGCGGGGAAAGTTTTTTCCGCGTCGTGCGCGGGTCGTCCGGCGAAGTGATCTTGGGTTTTGGCGTGGGTGATTCCGCTTTCGGAGCGGGTTTCGGTGCAGGCGCGGGAGTTTCTGCGACGACAGCCGCGGGTTCCGGCTCGGCTTTCGGGGCGGCTTTTTTCGGAGCCGGCGCTGCGGCTTCCGGAGTCGGCGCGGGGGCCCCGGCTGGCTCCAACGTCGCGACGATCTGGCCTATTTTGACCTCCTCGCCCTCGGCCGCCTGCGTCTTGAGCACGCCCGCTTCCGGGGCGGTCACTTCGGTGGAGACCTTGTCGGTTTCCAGGGTGAAAAGCAGCTCACCAGCGGCGACTGCGTCGCCATCCTTTTTATGCCAGACGGACAGAATGCCCGAGTTGATCGATTCGCCGACGGCGGGGACTTTGATTTCTACGCTCATGAAAGAAAATGACAGTAAAAGGCTAACGATGGCACGGGAAGGATATCCTGGGAAGCCTCACGCTTCAAAGGCCCGTTTGACCAATGTGGCTTGCTGGGCGTTATGCACCTGCATGGATCCCGCCGCCGTGCTGGCGCTGGCGGGACGCCCGGCATAATGGATGTAGCCGGGAAAGATGTTCAGCAGGCGGGGCAACAAAAAGGTCCAGGCGCCCATGTTTTCCGGCTCTTCCTGACACCAGACAAACTTTTTCGCCTTGGTGTAAGATTTGGTAAGCCGTTTGATTTTCTCCACATTCAGGGGATAAATTTGCTCGATCCGGATGATCGCCGCCTGGTCGGTGCGGGCGTTCTCCTGGCGGTACTTCAGAAGGTCGTAATAGACCTTGCCGGAGCAGAAAATGACGCGCTCGACTTTCTTGGGATCCGCTTCCGTGTCGGCGAGAATTTCGTAGAACCGGGACTTCGTGAAATCCTCCGTCTTCGACACCGCCTGATCGTGTGTGAGCAGACTTTTGGGGGTCATCATGATCAGAGGCTTGCGGTAGCCCCGGTGAATCTGGCGGCGCAGCACGTGGAAATACTGCGCGGGCGTCGTGAGGTTGCAGACCTGCATGTTATCCTCGGCACAGAGCTGGAGGAACCGCTCCAAACGCGCGCTGGAGTGTTCGGGCCCCTGGCCTTCGTAGCCGTGGGGAAGCAACATGACAATGGAACTCGGCCTCCGCCATTTGGATTCCGAGGCGGCGATGAACTGGTCGATGATGATCTGCGCGCCGTTCGCAAAATCCCCAAACTGCGCCTCCCAGAGACAAAGCATCGAGGGAAAATCCATCGAGTAGCCATAGTCGAAACCGAGCACGGCATATTCGGAGAGCGGGCTGTTATACACGCAAAACTTCGCCTGGGCTCCCTTCAGATGGTTCAGCGGGATGTAACGCTGGCGGTTTTTTTCGTCGTAAAGAACGCTGTGCCGGTGGCTGAACGTCCCGCGCCGGCTGTCCTGACCCGAGAGGCGGACGGGAGTTCCCTCCAAAAGCAAGGATCCGAAGGCCAGAGCTTCGGCGAACGCCCAATTATACGGCGCGCCGGCCTTCCAGATTTGCAGGCGGCGTTCCAGCAGGATGCGTTTGATTTTCGGCAGCACGCGGAAATCGTCCGGCACGGAGGTCAGAGTTTTGACAATCTTCTCCAGGGTTTCCTCAGAGATGGCCGTCTCCGCAGGTTCGTGGGAATACGGAGGCTGGAAAATCGCGGTTGAACCGGCGAATTCCGATTTTTTGTCCTTGTCGGCCTCCGAGGCCTTCACCAGGGCCAGGGCGTCGTCCAATTCCTTGAGAGACTCCGCCATGATGGCAGCCGCGTCTTCCGCGTTCACCGTGCCAAGGGGCTTGATGTGTTCAAAAAAGACTTCGCTGGGCAGCGGGTGCGCCTTGATTTTGCTATACAACAAGGGCTGGGTGAACGCTGGTTCGTCGCCTTCGTTGTGCCCGTGACGGCGATAACAATAGATGTCCACCACCACGTCGCGGCCAAACTCCTGCCGGAACTCCAAGGCGATGCGGGCAATCTCCATCACGGCAACCGGATCCTCGCCGTTCACATGGAAAATCGGCGCCTCGATCATCTTGGCGATGTCCGTGCAATATTCCGTGGACCGCGCGTCCGCCGGCAGCGTGGTGAAACCGATCTGGTTGTTGACGATGAAATGCAACGTGCCGCCCGTGCAATAGCCGGGCAGCTGCGACATGTTGAAGACCTCCTGCACCACGCCCTGGCCGATGAACGCCGCATCGCCGTGGATGAGGATTGGAATGACTTTTTTGCGGTAGGCGGTGTCGTCAAGAATCCGCTGACGCGCCCGGGCCTTCCCCTGCACCACGGGATCGACGGCCTCAAGGTGACTCGGGTTGGCGGCAAGATGAATACTCACCTCGTACGCATTTTTCCCCGTCTTGCGCACATTGCGGAACCCGAGATGGTATTTCACATCCCCATTTCCACCGACGGAGTCCGGGGCAAAATTCCCCTGAAACTCATTAAAAATCACGTCCAGCGGCTTGTTGAGAATGTTGGCCAAGACGTTGAGCCGCCCGCGGTGGGCCATGCCCATCACGAGCTCCTTCACCCCCCGCTTCTCGCTGTCCTGCACGATGGTTTCGAGCGCAAGAATCAACGACTCGCCGCCCTCCAGGGAGAAACGCTTGCCGCCGTATTTCGTGTGAAGGAAATTTTCAAAAGTCTCCGCCTCATACAGCTTGCGGAGGATGTCACGGTGCAGGGACGGATTCCCCCGCAGAGTTTTGTCGCGATTTTCCAGCTTGGTCAGCACCCAGTTCCGAATCCGCGGATCCTGAATGTGCATAAATTCGGCACCGACCGTCCCGCAATAGATGCGTTCCAATTCCAGGATCAGCTCCCGCAGTGTCATCTTCGTCCCATCGCGGAAAAACCGCGAGGAAACCACGGCATCCAGATCCTTCTCCTCCAGCCCAAATTCTTTGAGGGACAGCCGGGGATTTTCCCGCTTCAGCAGATCCAGCGGATCCAGTTCGGCAATCGAATGCCCGAGTGTCCGGTAGGCGTACACCAGCCCTTCGACCCGCGTTTGAAAATGAATATCCTGCCCGGCCGGCAGCATCGCACCGTGTTCGCCGTCGCTTCCCGCCCCGCTTTTGACACTCCCCAGCTCAAACCCGTCGAAAAAAGCCGCCCACTCCGGGTCCACGGACCGCGGATTCGCGAGCCAGCGCTCGTAATTTTCATCTATCAACGCCTCGCTCCAGCGGGCGGTAAACGTGCTGTTCATCAGGTCTATGCGGATTAAAAAAGACGGCACGCCGAGACGGGCCGTCATAAGTACGACTTATTCATGACGCAATCCCGCCCCCTCCGCAAGTGCCTTTCCACGGGTTACTGCTTCCAGGCCCAATCATCACCGCCCCCACCCTCGTCCTTCTCATTCCAACCGGGGGTCCAGAGGAGGAAGCCGCCGTCGTTTTTTCGATAGTGAAGGGGTTGCAAGGTCGCCGCGTCCACCGGAATCAGCGGAAGATATTTCGGCACTAAATCGGCAAGCCCTCCAGGGTATTCCCCCTGCTTTAGCCGATAGCGCTTCAAAGCACAGACGGTGCGGATTTGCCGGACCTTATCCTCGAGGAGGGCGCATTTTTTGGCAGTGTTTTCCAAGTTCGGAACACCAAAGGCAGTGACACGGAAACGGATACGATTCCAGGTGTTTTGCTTCAACGCGTTCAGGTCCCGATGGAAGACGGCAAATGTGCGAGCATTGAGCCCCTGTTGAGGGGCGGCGTCCAGAACATCAATCCAATTTTGAAAAATTGTATTTCGGCGGGCCGACTCCCCTGCGCCGAAAATCCCCAGGTAAAGCTGGGGCAACGGACCGGACCAAGCGGCAAAAACCGACGATCGGTCGGTTTCCTTTCGACTCAATTCTTCGAAAACTCCATTAACAAACCCCCGTTCCCCTCGCAACGAGCCAGCCATGCCGGCAAAAAGGTCCGGTCCCGTCAGAGCTCCCTGAATCTCTTCCAGCTGCGCGTCCGTCCAGCCTGGAGTTCGCAGCGCCACTTCCGCTGCGTCCAGCGCAAGCTCTTTATTGGCAACACGAATCAACAGGGAAATCATCAAAGGATCGCCCGCGAGCCTATCGGGCAGATGAAGGAAGGCAGCCAGATTGCGAGCAGCCGATTCATGGTCTCCCACGGTCAGCTCCGCCCAGACTTGGGCCTGCAGGAGTTGGCTGTAGGTCATGAGGTATCTCATGTGTCCCTCCAGCGGAATTTCTCCCGGTAGGGCGGGAGGAAACCAAGCACCGGGCCTTTGTGCCAGCTCTTCGAGCCTCGAGAGCACAGGCCTGATTTGGGTCAGCACCGCGAGAATAAATTCTGCCGCACGCCGTCGGGCAGGATGGTCTGCTTTTTTCCCCGCTCTGTAAGCTTCCCGCACTAAATTGGAAATCCTTGCATCGTCTGGAACAGCGAAGTCGGGAAATGCGACGCGTAGCGCTTCGCGCTCTTCGGGAGTCAAGGCCCGGTCAAGTCCGTCAAGCTGCCGTTTTCCTTTGGGGAGGCGGATTTGTTTTTCAGGAAATTTTCGCCCTTCGTACTCGACCTCGCCATCCACCAAATCCGCCAATTCCATCCACATCGGATCCGCGAAAAAGTTCTGCTCATCGGGAATGGGCGGCGATTGCAGCTCGGCCAGCGACAGCGGCTCACCACGGGCCGTCAACTCCTCCTTCACCCGAGCCCAATCGCGACGGCCCAGGAACGACAAGGTCGCCGCGGCCAAGACACAGAGAGTCAGCGCGAGGACAAACAGGAAAAGCGTCGCCTTGAGAGCGGTTTTCCACCAACGGCGTTTGCGAGGTTGGTTGGTCATAGCTTTCGACGGTTCAAGGGTTCGGGTTCCCCTCGCGATGGTTGCGCGAGCAAAGCATCACGCGCCATGAGGTAAACCGCATAGTGCCCCGGGGTAACACGCAAGGGCTTCACGCCCGGCGGCGTCACCGCATACAACGCCGCACCTCGCGGAGCGGATAAACAAAGTATGCCGGTCAAAACCCAGCACGCCGCCAGCGCGGCCCAAACCGCCGGGTGCGGCCAGAGCCAAGCTCGCACCGCGATACAACACGCAACGATCCCCGAAGCCGCAGGCTCGGGCCGGCCTTTTTCCGCCGCCGCAAGGATTTCCTCCCGCCAATGCAGCGGCACAGGCCGGACGACGGCCCGGCGGAGGTGGCTTTCAAAATCAGTCATCGGATCTCCTCATAGATGGGACGCAGTAGCATCCGTAATTTTTCCAGACCATACCGATACCGACTGGCAGCCGTGTTGGCCGACAGACCGAGAGACGCGGCGATCTCCTCAAAAGTCTGCCCCTGCCAGAGTTTCAAGTGAACAACGGCCTGCTGTTCAGCGGGCAATTGGTTCATTGCGTCCAACAACGCGTGTTGAAAGCCGATTTCGTCAGGATCCGCGGGATCTTGAAAAACCGGCTCACACTGCGACGCATGGTTTTCCCGCGTCGCCCTCGTCCGGCAAAGATCTAAAAACAGCCGGTAGGCGCACTGGAAGAGATAAGCCCGCGGATTCGCCAATTTACCGCCGACTGAGGGATCCCGGGCCAGACGGCAAAAGATCTCCTGAAGAATGTCCCGCGTGTCGGCCTCGCTGCGCGAAAGATGCAGCACAAACGCAAAAAGCGCCTGGGCGTGGTCATCATAGAGTTCTCGCAGGTCCATTCGGGGTGGTTGTCACCACTATGACGCGCGAGGCCGGGAGATTTGTCTATGGGAGTTTTCTCACTTTGAGCGCACCGGCTCCGCTTGTTTTCCCTCAGATTCCAAAAGCCTGGCCGTGACAAAAATGTAGAGGGTCCGCCTTATTCCGACCTCCTTGGTTTCGATTTTGCCGTCCGTCTCGCTGGAAATCGTTTGCTTGTCCTCGCGAGTGAGGCCACCGAACACAACCGTCTGTCCCGAACGCAGCGCCACGGAGGTCTGGATCCGGCGGGTTTCAAAGACGGGTTGATTGATCGCCTGGCCGCTCTCGCTGACCGGGGCAAGCACGGCTTCCATAGCGTCACCTTCGAGGGAGGGTCTGGCGGGACGGTTCGCTCCGTAGTTGATGAACCCCACGAATTCCACGATCTCGGGGGTCAGGGAGCAAACGATCTGTCCGTCCGGCATCACCGTCGGCTCCACCTCAAGAGTGATCCCGACGTTTCTCGTCTCGAAATCCTTGGGCGTGGGTGGAGCGTTTTTTCCCGACTGCGCTTCAAAGGCGGTGGGATAGCGGAATTCGCGGACGATTTGAATCACGGCCCGCTGTCCCGAAAGTGTCGTTACCTTGGGAGCGGACATCATATCCGTGCCTTTTTGATCGTTCAGGCTTCGCAGAAGGCCCAGCATTTCATTCTGGTCGAGAATCGTTTGATTTTCCCCCGGCCGGTTGGAAAAGACCTGTTCGGCCATCTCAGTCGAGAGTTCCACCAACTTGGTTTCGACCTCCACCGACTGTTTCCTGGCCATATCCGGGTTGGAGGGAACAGGCGTGGCCTGGGCTGGCACCGGACCCGCTGAAGCTGGCGCGAGGAGCAGGGTCGCAAGGGCCCCGAGAGACAGAGCGGCGAGGGAGGCTCCCATGCCGTGCGGCCGGGCCTGGGCCAGATGCCGGATGCGCAAGCTCAGCCCATGGCGTCCCTCCGCCATCCCGGCGTGCGCCGGGGAAGAGAGCTGCGGAACTCCCAGCCGTCCGGCCATTCGGAGGATAACCTCCCCGTAGGAAACGCCGGAAAAATTGTTTCTTTGGTCAAGCACCCAAGCGTCGCAGGCCATTTCTTGGTCCCGCCGGGCCATTCCGTTCGCCAGCCAGACGACGGGATTGAACCAATGGACGGTCCGGGCGAACTGGAAAACCCAACGCCACAGAAGATCCCCCCGGCGAATGTGGCCAATCTCATGCAGCAGCACCCACCGCAATTCGTCAGGCTCGGCAATCTCCGCCCAGCCCGGAGGGAGCAGAATAACCGGCCGCCACCATCCACAAACCGCCGGACTGAGAAGGTCCGGGGTTTCGCGGATCTGCACGCGCCGCGGAAAACCAAGATCCGCCAGGGCCTTTTGCACCGCTGCACTTGCGCTAATGTCCCGGCTCCTTCGGACCAGCAGGCCCGCACCGACGGCCCGAAACACCAGGAAGACCAGACTCGCGACGAATCCGGTGGCCCAGATCACAAAGACCCATGGGATAGACGCCCGATGACGCTGGTCCGGGCGTGCCACCGCCTCCGGGGGAGCCGCGGAGACCGTCGGAACGACCACACTGACAACAACGGCGGGCAGGTTGACCGCGGAAGGCAAAACCCCGACGGGCGACTCCCGTGGCCACGGTACCAAGAGAATCAGCAGCGGAAAGACCCACAGGCATTGTGCGGCCCGGGCTCCCCAAACCCGGCGAATTGCGGGAATGGCAAAGAGCGTGAGAAGAACCGCCACCGTTCCCGCGGTGGTTGCGCCACAGAGCCATTGCAGAAAAGCGCTCATTTCCCGGGAACTTCGCGAGCAGTGATGAAGGCGAAATACTGCGCGGCCCGCGCTTGGGTTTTTTTCGCATCGGGATCCCCCCAACGCGCGGCCATCAAGATCGTTTGACCGGAATAAAGGGTGACTTCCGTCGTGAGCTGACGGGTTTTAAAGACCGGTTGCCAGACGCCGCCCCCCTTCAAGGGACGTTTGAGGATCTCTTCGGCAAGGGTAGGCTTCGCAAAGTCGAGGCCTGGTTCTCCGGACGAGTAATCAATAAATCCCAAAAAAGTCACAATACTCGGGCTCACCCTGAGGTGGATTTCGCCGCCAGGCTGCAGGTTTGGCTCAACCTCCAAAGTGATTCCGACATTCTTCGTTTCGAAAGCCGTCGGCACCGTCCGGCCCGGTTCCTTGGTCGGATTGGAAAATTCCGTGGGATAGCGAAGTTCCCTCACATTTTCGACCCGCGCCCGATGGCCGCTGAGAGTGACCACCCGCGGGTTGCTCACGACACGGGCCTTTTGGGACTTCAGTCCGTCGAGGATCTTTCGGGTCTGTTCCCCGGTGAAAATTCCCAGAATGGCAAAAATGCCTTCCGGTTCCGGGTGCCAGTCAATCCCCGCCGGCGGTTCGGCGCTGTGAGCGGGATTGGCCGCGTTCAACGCCAAATAAGCCGCGTTCATCTGCGCCTCCGTGGCCTCCACAAAGCGGGCTTCCACCTCCACCATGCGGGGAGTCGTTGCACCTTCCGCCCAGAGGTTTACCCCCGCAAATAGCCCCGCCAGACAGACAAAAAACCACCGGATGATCATCCGTTTCCCCCTTTGGTTTTGCGGTTCAAAATCTTCCGCAGACTGGCGATTTCGTCCTCCGAAAGATCCGCCGTCTCGCAAAAATGGGCCAGCATCGGTGCGGCGGCTCCGCCGAAAACCCTTCGGAGGAACGATTCGCTCTCCGCCCGGACACAGCGTTCCCTAGGAATTTTTGCGGAATAGCGAAACGCCCTCCCGTCGCGATCCGCCACCAGCACGCCCTTGGCCACCAGGCGGGTTAAAAAAGTGTTCACTGTCTTAAGCTTCCAGCGCGTCCGGCCGGCCAGCCGCCCCGCGATTTCCGTCGCAGTCAGCCCCTCAGAAGCCCAGACCACGGAGGCCACGAGCCATTCGCTTTCAGAAATACTTGGTGATTTCATTTCTTACAGATGTAGGACAAATACCCTTACACTTGTAGGACCGTCAAGAAAATACCCGAAAGGCGTTCCCGATTGCACCGAGGCGGGGAACTGCTCTATTCTGACCCGCTTACTCTTACCCGGTCCGTCCCACGTAATGATCAAAGTCGAAAACCTCACCAAACGTTATGGCAGTGTCACTGCGGTGGACGGCATCGACTTTCACGTGACCAAGGGGGAAATTGTGGGGTTTCTCGGGCCGAACGGTGCGGGAAAGAGCACGACCATGCGGATGTTGTCGTGTTATCTCCCCCCCACCTCAGGCCGGGCGGAGATTGCGGGTTGTGATATCTTCTCGGACTCGCTCCGGGCCCGCGAACACATCGGTTACATGCCGGAGAACGTCCCCCTTCCCGCCGACATGAGGGTCAACGAATACCTGCGTTTTCGCGCCGCGCTCAAAGGCGTGCCCGGGCGCCGCGTGAAGGAACGCGTGACCGATGTCTGTGATCTCTGCGGGCTCGAGGACGTAAACCGCAAACTCATCGGTGCCCTGTCCAAAGGCTACCGTCAGCGGGTGGGCCTGGCCGATGCCATGATCCACGAACCGGAGTTGCTCATCCTCGACGAGCCGACGATCGGCCTCGACCCGAACCAGATTCGTCAGGTCCGGGAACTGATTAAAAACCTCCGCCGTCATCACACGATTTTGATTTCCACCCACATCCTGCCGGAAGTGGAGATGACCTGTTCGAGGGTCATCATCATTAATCGCGGCCGGATTGAGGCGATGGACACGCCGGAAAACCTGCGCTCCCGGCTGGCCTCCAGTGGCGAGACCGCGGTGGAGGCCAAGGTCGAAAACATCAAGGCCGCCGTGGCGAAATTCCGCTCTCTCACCGGCGTGAAAGACGTCTCCCATCACCAGGTGGGCGAGTGGATCCGCTTCCAACTGGCGGTCGAGGGCGATCCGCGCGAACGCATTCACGAGCTGGCCGTGGCGGAAAAATGGCCGCTGCGCGAACTCAGTATGCGCGGCGCAACCCTGGAGGAGGTCTTTGCGGAAGTGACCCATGCGGATGAGCATTAAATTGGGAAAGACAGGGAGACGCCGTGACGCGGCGACACGGGGAACTTCGCCGCGTCCCGCCTTCCCCGCGTCCCCGCGTCTTTCCTCCTCCGCGTCTCCGCGTCTCCCCATCCCCGCGTCCTTCTTCTAGTCATGCGCCGATTTTTCATCCTGCTCAACCGCGAGGTCAGCCACTACTTCCACCAGCCACTGGCGTACGTGGTGTTGTTCTTTTTCCTGCTGCTCACGGGTTTTAATTTTCAGACCCAATTGACCGCCCTGAACCGCGAGACCGGACAGACCACGGTGGTCGAGGCGTTTTTTAACAACATCCTCTTCTGGTTCCCGCTCATCCTCATCTTCCCTTTGCTGACCATGCGGCTCTTCAGCGAGGAGTATAAAATGGGCACGATTGAAACGCTCATGACCGCCCCCGTGCGCGACTGGCAGGTTGTGCTGGCGAAGTTTTTTGGCGCCTTCATTTTCTATGCCACGCTCTGGCTGCCGAGCATCCTGTATTTCTGGATCTTCCAGATGGTCGCGCATCGCGGGGCCGCCACGGCCTTCAGCTCTTATGTGGGCGCTTACGCAATCGTTCTTTTGGTCGGACTGTTTTACCTTTCCATCGGCTGCCTGGCCTCGGCGCTGACGCAAAACCAGATCGTCGCCGCCATCGCCGCTTTCGCGCTCATCTGCTCGATGTTTTTCATCAACCTGCTCTCGATGCTCTTTCGCACCACAGCGCCATTTCTTCAGGAGATCACGTACTATTTTTCGACCACCGAACACATGGCCGAGTTCTCACGCGGGCTGCTGGATACGCGTCCGGTGGTGTTTTACCTGAGCATGACGGCGTTCACCCTCTTTCTCACCCTGCACGTCTTTCAATATCGGCGATGGAAAAAGTGACCCTTCCGCGCCGGGCCATCCGGTTTAATGTCGCGCTCCAAATCCTCGCCGCCCTCGTGCTGCTTGGGGCGGCGAACTATTTCAGCTTCAACCATTATGCGCGCGGGGATTTTTCCCGCTCGCAAAAGTTTGTCCTCGCGGACCAAACCCGGCGTGTGCTTCGCGAATTGCAGCAACCCCTGCGCATCACGGTGGTTTCCTCCCGATCCACCCTTTCGCCGGAAACGCAGCTTTTTCCCGACGTGCAAAATCTGCTCAAGGAGCTCGTATTTTCCGGCCGCAAAAACAACATCAAGGTTGAGTACGTCGACCAGACCCGCAGTCCCTCCCGCGCCCGGGAACTCCAGGGCAAATATCAATTTAGCGCGGAGGAAAACGTCCTGGTCCTTGACTATGAAGACCGCGTGAAATTTGTGCCGCTCGCGGACATGGGCGACTTCGACCTCACGCCCCTGGCCAGCGGCCAACCCGCCCGCGTGCTGGCCTTCAAAGGCGAGCAGACCATCACCAACGCCATCATCAGTCTGATCAATCCCGAGCGGCTCAAGGCGTATTTCCTCCAGGGCCACGGCGAACCGGCGGTGGAGGGTCTGACCCAGCTTTCGGTTTTCAAAGATTACATCGAACGTCAAAACGTCCGCGTCGCCCCACTCTCGCTCTCCTCCCTCGATCGCGTTCCCGCCGATTGCGCGGCGCTGGTGATCATCGGTCCGCGTTCCGACCTCGACGAACGCGAGGCCGCCCTCGTGGAAAAATACTGGAGCGAAAACGGACGCCTGCTCGTCTTATTAAATCCCGATGCCAAAGTGCCCCGTCTGCAGGCGCTCGTGCAAAAAGCCGGAATTTCGCCCGCGGACAATCGTGTCCTGCGCACGCAAAAGGCTCCCGCCAACCTGGGCGTCACGCTCATCCTCCCGGAAGTCACCGGCATTTTTCTGGACGGCAACACGATCACAAAACGCCTGGCCGGCCTGCAGATCTTCTTCGAGGGCTACTCACAATCGCTGGATTTTAATGTCAAAAAATCCCAGGCCGACGGCGTGCAAATCTGGCCGCTCATTCAGGCCGCGGAAGAATTTTGGGGCGAGGCGGATTACCTCGAGCGCGAAAAAAAGGGTGTCCGGTACGATCATGGCCGGGACGCCGGCTACCCGGTTTACGTGGCCGCCGCGGCCGCACGCGGAGGCGTGAGTGACGACCGCGTGGAGGTCGAGAACGCCAAGATGATCGTGGTGGGCAACAGCGAATTTGCCCTCGACGCCTCCCTCAAACAGGAGGGCCTGGATTTTCTTCTCAGCGCTTCGAACTGGCTGCTCGACCGCGGTCGCCTCACCGGAGTTGCGCCCAAGACCATCCAGCACTTCACCCTGAATCTCACGGAATCCCAGCTCCGCAGCATTACCTTCTACACCATGATTGTCATTCCCGGCGCGGTCGCGCTGATGGGAGTGATCGCGTGGTTGCGGCGTCGCGCATGAACCGCTGGCCCACCATTCTGCTCACGGTCGTGGCCGTGGGGGCGATCGTGTTTCTGGCCATCTACGAACCGCTCACCCGCAGCCCGCGCGAACGGGAACAATCTTTGCTCTACGACGGCGTCCTCCCGCTCGACCCGTCCAAGGTCACCAAAATCCGCATCATTTCCGGGGACTCCGAGGTGGAACTGCACCGACGTGGCAACGGCTGGCAGTTGGGGGAAAAATCCAAGGACCGCGCCGACACCGCCGAAGTCGAACGCCTGCTGCAAACCGCGTCGCAACTGCCTTTTTTCGACCGCATCGATGGCCGTGAGCTGCCGAACGACAAGGACTGGAACGAGTATGGGCTGAAAAATCCCAAACGCCGGATTGAATTCGAAGGCGGAAAAAAGCTCACCCTCTTTCTCGGGAAGGACGGAGCCAGCGAAGATCGTCTTTATGTCCGCACCGGCGATTCGCGCGACGTGTATCTGGTGAGCGATCAGATCCTGCGGCAGGCCTTTCGCCCGGCCGGGGATTTCCGCGACCGCCGACTGACGGACCTGACGCCTGACCAGATCGACCGGCTCATCATCCGGCGCCCGGACGGCGAGATCGAATTCACCCGCGACGTGCGGGGATGGCAAATTGTGAAACCGCTCAACGTGGCAGCCGACGATCGCAAGGTGACGGGTTTTCTCAGCGGCCTGCTTGCCCTGCGCGTGACAGAATACATCGCCGATGACACCGGTGACCTCAGTGCCTACGGGCTCGCTGAGGGGCAGAACGAGATCACCTTCTTTGCCGAAGGCTCCGACCGTCCCCAGACCCTTCGACTCGGGACAAACAAGGACGGCGCCCTGTTTGCTCAGTTCACCGCCCGCGACTCGGTCTACCGCATGCCCTCCGAAGCGGCGGAGTTTTTGAAAATCACGCCGGATGGATTACGCGACCGTCGACTGCTTCCGCTCAATCTCGACATTGTGGATCGGATCCGGGTGACATCTGATGGACCGCCCTTCCTGCTCCAGCGTTCGGCGGAGGGCTGGGACATCAAAACCGGCAACGAATCGTTCCCCGCCAGCGAGGCCGCCGTGCGCGCCCTGGTCGATGCCGTGGCCACGGCGGAGATTTTTTCTTACACTCCGGCGACGGTGGGAAAAATCACAGCCGCCGGACTCGATACTCCCCGACGCACCGTGGAGTTTCTTTCCGTGCTTTCCGAGAACACCCCCGAGGCCCGTGCGGGCGAAAATCTCGTGGCCAGCGTCGCATTTGGAACGAGCGACGCCGGAAAGATTTTCGCCCGGGTGAGCGACGCTCCCGAGCTTGCCCAAGTGGATGAAGGCATCCTCGCCGTCCTTCCCGCCGACCCGCAAGCCTGGCGCGCGCCGCGCTGAATTTCCCGCCTAAGAGCGCCGTTCCTTGACCGCCGCCAGGACGTCGGCAATCACCTCATCACGCGGTTTGGCGCCGATGTTTCCCTTGCCGTGCAGGCGCACACTGAGATTGCCGGATTCCAAATCGCGATGCCCGATCACCAGCATGGTGTGAACCTTCCGCTGTTCGGCGTGGAGAATCTTGCCTTTGATGTTGTCGCTCGTGACATCGAGTTCAGCGCGAATTTCGTGGGCGCGCAGTTCTTCGTGGACAGCGGTCGCGTAGGCAATGAGCGCCTCGTCGTCACCCACCGTAATGACGCGAACCTGCTCGGGCGCGAGCCAGAGCGGGAAATTGCCGGCGTAGTGTTCAATGAGAAACCCGATGAAACGCTCGTGCGTCCCCAGCGGCGCCCGATGGATGCAGAGCGGGGTCTTTTCGGTGTTGTCCCGGTCTTTATAAACCAAACCGAATCGCGCGGGCACGGCGAAGTCCACCTGATTGGTGGCGATGGTAAATTCGCGCCCGATGGCGCTCCAGACCTGGACGTCGATCTTCGGGCCGTAGAAGGCCGCTTCGTTCGGGACCTCCACATAATTGATGCCGGAACGGATGAGAACATTGCGCACCATGTCCTCGGTTTTTTTCCAAAGAACGGGATCATCGACAAACTTCTGCCCGAGCTTCTCCGGGTCATGGGTGGAGAAGCGCATGAGGTATTTCTCGATCCCAAAGATCGCAAAATATTTCAGATACATCTGGTTCACCGCGTTAAACTCCGCCTCAAACTGCTCCTCGGTGCAGTAAATATGGGCGTCGTTCATCTGCATGGAACGCACGCGCATGAGTCCAAAAAGTTCGCCGGACTGCTCGTAGCGGTAGCAAGTGCCGTATTCCGCGAGGCGCAGGGGCAACTCGCGATAACTGCGCGGGACGGCTCCGAATATTTTGTGGTGATGCGGGCAGTTCATTGCCTTGAGGTAATACGAATATTGCGCGCGTTTTTCCTCGATGCGCTTGAGCGTTTTCTCCCGACCCACCCGCCATTCTTCGAGGCCGCGTTCCTCCTCCGCCATTTCGGCATAAACCGCGCCCTCCACTTTATGGCCGGCGAGTTTTTGCTCAATTTCGAGGATCCGTTCGTCGGTCTGACGCAGTTCATCCTCGAAATCAAAGATCTCCCGCATGGTGTCGTCGTCCATTTTCAGCTCCATCGGCGGAAACATGGAATCGGCGTAATAGGGCAGGTGTCCGCTGCACACGTACATGCTCTTGCGGGCCAGATGGGGCGTGCGCACACGCTGATACCCGGCGGCAAACTCCGTCTCTTTCGCGAGCTTCTCAAGCTCCTCAATCAGAACGGTGCCCTGCGGCAGCCAGAGCGGCAGGCCGGGACCCACATCATCATCGAAGGCAAAAAGATCGAGTTCCTTGCCCAGCTTGCGGTGGTCGCGTTTTTTGGCCTCCTCCAGCATCGTGAAGTAGGCCAACATCTCGGTTTTGTTCTTAAACGCAGTGCCATAGATGCGCTGGAGCTGGGGATTATTTTCGTCGCCCTTGTAATACGCGCTCGCCACATGGGTGAGTTTGAAGGCGCCGATGTTGCCGGTGCGCATCACGTGCGGGCCGGCGCAGAGGTCGGTGAACTCGCCGTTGCGGTAGAGCGTAATCACTTCGCCTTCGGGAATGCGCTCGACGATATCGAGTTTGAATTTGGAAGGTTCACCGCGTTCAGCCAGGGCGGCCAGCGCACCGGCCTTCGCCATGGCTATGGCATCATCGCGCGAAATCTCGACGCGCTCGAACACGTGATTCGCCTTGATCTCCTTCTTCATCTCCTCCTCGATGCGCGCGAAATCGTCCGGCGTGATCCGGTGTGGCAGATCCACGTCGTAATAAAACCCGGTCTCCACCGGCGGACCCGCGGCAAACTGCGCCTCGGGCCAGATTTTCAGAATGGCCGTGGCCAGCACGTGGGCGGCGGAGTGGCGGATACGTTCAAGGTCGGTCATGGAGCAAAAAAAGTCAGGAGTGGAAATGAACCCGGAGGATACCCCGGGGGTCAATCAAAGAGCGATGCCTTCTTCCGGCACGAGCAGCGGAATGCCGTTTTTCACCGGATAAATCATTTGGCCGTCTTCGCGCAGCAGGCCCTCGGCCAGCGGGATGGAAACCTTCGCGCCAGCCCGACGCAATGTCTCCGCGTCCGCAAGGCGCAGGGACTGACGCGTCACCGGGCAGCAGAGAATCTCCATAAGGCTTTCGTCCATCGGGGACGAATATTGCCCGCGGCGGGGCGTTTCGCGACAAGAAATTGTCGTCAAAAAAACCTTGGGGATGCGAACGCCAGCGGTGGCTTCCATCCTTTGGGCTGGATGAGAACGCGCACGCTAAAGCGTGAACTCCAACTTCTGCCGGGCGACGAAGTCAGTACTTCGCCACGCTCGGATCCACGCGGTCGGCCCAGGCGAGGATGCCGCCCTCCACGTTGAGGAGCTTGCCGAAGCCGGCTTTCTGAAGCTGGCGCAGGGCCTTGGCGCTGCGCGCTCCCATTTTGCAATGGATGACAATTTCGTCGGCGCTGTCCAATTCGCTCATGCGCGAGGGCAGCTCTCCGAGCGGAATCAACTTCGATCCGGGGATGCGGGCGATGTCGTATTCGAAGGGTTCGCGCACGTCGAGCAGGACAAATTTGTCGCCGCGGTCCTGGCGGGCCTTGAGGTCTTCGACGCTGATTTCGGGCACGGGAGTTTCCGCGTCTTCAGCGGCCTGAGCCTGGGGAATTCCACAAAAAACTTCGTAATCGATCAACTCGGTAACGGTCGGATTTTCGCTGCAGACCGGGCACTTCGGATCCTTACGGACCTTGAATTCGCGGAACTTCATCTTCAGCGCATCAAAATGCACAAGGCGGCCGATGAGAGGCTCGCCAATGCCGCAAATCAGCTTCACCGCTTCGATGGCCTGCATCACGCCGATGATGCCTGGAAGGACGCCCAGCACGCCACCTTCGGCGCAGCTTGGGACCATGCCGGGAGGCGGGGGTTCGGGATAAAGGCAGCGGTAGCAAGGTCCTCCAAGATGCGGGGCAAAGACGGTGGCCTGACCTTCAAAACGGAAGATCGAGCCGTAAATGTTGGCTTTCTTCAGAAAAACGCAGACATCGTTCGAGAGGTAGCGGGTGGGAAAATTATCCGTGCCATCGATGACGATGTCGTAATTTTCCACGATCTCGACCGCGTTGTCGCTGCGGAACATGGCGTCGTGCAAGACAACCTGGACATTGGGATTCACGTCCTTGATCCGGTCGCGGGCGCTGTTGAGTTTCTTCCGGCCCACATCCTTCGTCCCATGCAGGATCTGGCGCTGCAGGTTGGAAAAATCCACAATGTCAAAATCGATCAATCCGAGCGTGCCCACGCCGGCCGCGGCGAGATACAGGGCGATGGGCGAGCCAAGGCCGCCAGTGCCAATGCAGAGAACTTTGGCGGCCTTGAGGCGTTTCTGGCCCTCCAGCGTGACCTCAGGCATGATGAGATGCCGGGAGTAGCGGGCGATTTCATCATTGCTAAACTCGATGTCGTCGAGTCTGGCCGGGTCGAGGATGCTGTTCATAATCGGTCTGTTTTTGGTTGGGCCGGAAACTTTAGCGATCCGCGCACGGAATGCAAGAAAGGGCGGCTAGACACATATTGCACGAATTCTCACGAACCTCTCCGATTCGTGTCAATTCGTGCAATTCGTGTCTCGCTTCTTCCGGTTCAGGGCGGGTTGATCACGCTGCCCTTCAGCGCTGGCACGGAGTTTATAAATTGCAGAATATCCTCCACGCGGTCCGGGTAGAGCGTGAAGGCGTGACCGGCATCCGTGATCAGCAGGCGCACCGGCACAGCGGACGCGCGGAGTTTTTTTGCCATTAACTGGCTTTGTTCGACAGGTACAATCACATCCTCGGAACCATGGAACAACAAGGTGGGAGGATCTCCGGCCGACCCATAGCTCACCGGACTGGCTTCGCGTGCGAGGGCGATCCGCTTATTCACTTCCCCGCCGAGGAGGAGGCCAACCGGATGCAGAGGATTGTCCCGAGCGCCCGGCGGAACGAGCCTCAACAGATCCGTGGGCGGATACATTGCCGCTACGGCTTTGAACGTTCCGCGGGGTACCGAGGGCCCCCAGCCCTTTTTGTCCTCGCCTTGCGTCAGAGCGAGGAGAAGGGCCAGATGACCTCCCGCGGACTGGCCGGCCACGACAAACTTCGTCGGATCGAGTTCCAGTTGACGGGCATTTTTCAACAACCACCAGGCCGCAGTGCGCACGTCGCGGATCTGTGCGGGAAACGAGTCTCCGTGCGCCAGCCGGTATTCGACGCTGGCGATGGCATATCCATAGAGCGGGAAATGACGGACAAAAACGTCCTGGCGTTTGCTCCCAAGTATCCAACCGCCGCCATGCAGCCACAAAACCAGGGGATACCCTCCGGGAGGCGGGGCCATACGCGGGAAATAGATATCCAGAGCCAGCTCGCGCTCGGGTAATTTCCCGAAAATAAACTCCCGACGAACCGCATCAATTCCCAGGCGGTCCCTCAAGGTTCTAAGGAAAAAATTTTCCCGGGGTTTGGCGGCGGGCTCCGCCTGAGCCGCTCCGCAAAGTGTGGCAAAAAGAAGAATTCCGCAAAAAAATTGGCCGGTACGCATGCGTCACAGTGAAGCCGTGATGCGGACGGAATCAATTGAATATCTCACTCTCCGGCCTGCCGGAGGTAAAATGGCGCAAGTGCCGCCTCGGCGGAGAAGGAGGCCAGAGGCGCTTCGACCAGGAGGCTCTCAAAGACTGCGGGAGGCAGGGTGTTTCGGGCAGCGTGCAGAAAGGTGACGGCTTGGGCGACATTACCGCGCTGAAGTTCCACGGCGGCAGCCGCGGCGGCAACAAAGGGAACGGAGGTCTCAGGCGCCGTCTCCAAGGCACTGGCAATTTCGGCAGCGACCCGCTCGACCTCCCCGGCCTGGATCCGGGCCAGCAAGAGCCGGTTGGCGATAAACACGTCGCCGGGACTCACATCGTGCGCCACGCGTAGATTGGCCACAGCCGCCGCCACCTCATTGAGCTGAAGCTGAACTCCGGCGAGATTACCCAGGTCGGGCATACTCCGCGGGGCAATCTCGACCGCGGCCTTAAAATACCGCACCGCCTCAGGCATGTTGTTCTCTTTCCAGGCAATGGCTCCGCGCAAACGCAGAAGCTCAAGTTCCTGAGCATCCAGAACCCGACCCGCCTCGACCAGGCGGCCGTTCATCACCAGATCCGCGGCGATTTCGAACGCCGCCTTTTTCGCCGGTTCCGCTGAGGGAGGCGGACTCGCTTCTGCGACAGGCGGCACCGCTTCCTCCACCGGCAACACCTCGTCCGGCGGGCGCAAAAACATCAGCAGGCCGAAGACGAGGGACAGCAGCACTAGGATGACAACCGTCCCCACGAAAAGACTGCGTTCGTGCAGGTATCGTTTATCCTGCCACCAATCCGAAAATTTCATGCGGGTAAGTCAACCGCGTCTGACGCGGCACCTTAACCCTACCATCGCCGCGGCCAGCCCGACAAGATGGACAATCGTCGGTTCGGGAACGACCAAATAATTGAGATAAACATCATCCCCCACCCGCACGACCGCGAAACTCCCGCCAGGCCGCACGGCGCCCAACGACTGGCCGAGCGAATCCGTGGTCAACGCCAAAGCGCCAAAGACCCCCGTACTCGTTCCGCCAGCCGAATAATCCACCATCGCCCAACTCTGCCCGGTGGACCAAAAGGCATCGCTCCAGTCCACGGTCGATCCCGTGCCATTAAAAACCAGGGAGGCCGTGGAGGTCGCGTTGATTGCGAGGTTTCCTCCCGTCACGAGCACCTGGTCGAAATTTGTGCCTGCACCGGCCGCCGTGTTTGCCCCGAGTTCCCACTGCAGAGTCGAACCCGCGTTGTAGGCCAGCCCGGCGGAAAACGTCTGACTGCCCGGCACGGCGCCCAGCGCATGTTGTCCGCTAATGGTGGTCAGACCACCCACCGATCCATTCCCGGCCAGCGTCGCCGATGCTCCCACCGTAATGCTTCCACCCGTTGTATTGCCCAGGAGAACAAGACGGCCGCCATTGACCGTAGTCGTCCCAAGACTGTTTCCACTTCCAACAAACGTCGCCGACCCCGTGCCATTTTTGGTGAAACCCGCGCCGGTGGCCACGCGGTCGGCGAAGGTCACGTCCCCCGCGCCGCCGACTGTGAGCGCGAAGGCGCCGGAGACCGCATCGCCGCTGGCCACATCGATGGTTAAAACCCCGGCATCCGAATGGATCCGCGAGGCGGCGGTCTGCGTCACCCGGGTCGTGAGCGTATTCGCGCCAGACAGGTTGCGAATGGCTCCGTTGCCGCCCACCCCGGTGCCCGAAATCGAAATCCCCTCGCCGGCGGAGATTCCTCCCGACACCGCCAGCGTGGCGCCGCTGGCAACCGTCGTCCCCACCGAAGTCGAGCCCAGGGCGGAACCGTGGCGGATTTCCAGGGTGCCCGCGGAAACCGTGGTCGCCCCGCCATACGTATTGGCGCCGAGCAGGATGAGCTGACCCGCCCCCGTTTTGCTCAGCGCCCCCGCCGTCGAACCTCCACCGTTGGCCATCGTTCCCGCCACCACGGTATCGCCCGTCCCGCCAACCGTCAGCGTACGGCTCGTCGTGGAGTTCGAGAGATTCACATTGGTCAGCGTGGTTGTGCCGGAATTGTTTGCTGTCACCGTCCGGTTGCCCGTCAGCGTCGTGGTGCCGGAAAATGTCAGATGCGAAGAGCCGGAAACAGTGACATTGCCGCCCAGGGTCACGGTATTGGCCAGGGTGCGCGCTCCACCTGCGGCACGGACCGTTCCGCTATTCAGAGATAAAACGCCCGTTCCCAATGCCCGATCATGGCCAAGACTGAGCAACCCGCCGGAAAGGGTGGTGGCTCCACTGTAGGTATTCGATCCCGTGAGCGTAAGTTCACCCGTGCCAGTCTTGGTCAGCCCGTCCGCCCCCGTTCCCAGCCCGTTCTGAATCACAGACGAAACCAGCACATTTCCCGAACCCGTCAACGTGAGCGTGCGCGCCTGATTGTTCTCGGCCAGCAGCATGGCCGGCCCCGCGAAGGTGGTCAGCGCAGTGTTGTTGACCGTGAGCGTTCGCGACCCCGTTTGGGAAAACGCTCCCCCAAACGTCAACGCAGAGGAGCCGCCCAGGGCCGAACTGGCCGTGAGGCTGAGGGTGTTGGCCACGGCGAGCCCCGTTCCCCCGCGAAGCGTCCCACCGGCCAGGACTACTGAGCCCGCCCCGAACGCGTTGGCGTGGCCCGCCTCCAAAATGCCGGCGGATAGGGTGGTGTTCCCGGTGTGACTATTGGAACCCGACACCGTCCAAAGCCCCGTACCCGTCTTGCTCACCGCCAGGGTTCCCGAGCCGTTTGTGATACTTCCGGCCAACTGCCCTGCACCCGTGCCTGTGAGGGTGAGCGTCTTTGTCCCCGCGGCAGAGGCGGTGACCCCACCGTTGAAGATGGCCGTGCCTGTCCCATCCGCGTTCAGTGTCGCACCGCCCGTCGTTCCAGCGAGGGTGATTCCCCGGTTTGTCGCATGGCCGGTCCCGGTGTACCGCAAAATAGCGGACGAAGTTCCATTTCCGAGGCGTACGATGGCATTCGTGCCACTGCCCGCCCCGAGAGAACTGGCCAATCCGGCGTCGGCCAGACTGTTCACCGCGACCTCTCCCTGCTGAATCCACATCCCACCGGAAAAGGAATTGGCGGCCGTGAGATCCAGCCGACCCGCGCCGGTTTTTGTCAACCCTCCCGTGCCGGAAACGAGCCCAGAGATCACCGCCCGATCAGCCGTGGTGAGGGTATTATCCCCCACAGAGATTGTGCGGGTCGCGGCACCCAGGGAAAAATCACTGGCCCACGTCACAACGTCTGTGGCCAGGGTGGAATTCAGCGTCAGGGTCGAACTACTGGTGAGGAAACTCGGCGTCGTCCCCCACACCGGAGTGCCGGTAAAACCGTTAATTGTCAGGGCTCCGCCGTAGGCCACAAACCCAGCGTTTCCCGTAATGTTCACCTCTCCGGCACCTGTGCCAAGCCCGCGGCTGAACGTGCCCTGGGTGGCGAGCAGGCCGCCATTGAGCGTCAGCAACGACGACGGCAGAGTGACCCCCGCTCCCAAAGCCAGGGTGCCGGCATTGATCGCGACATTTCCCGTGGTGGACAGCGCATTGAGCACAATCAACGTGCCATTCCCGGCCTTCGTGAGAGCTCGCGACCCGCCGGTTTCCACCAGCCCGTTAGCCAGCGTGGTGGTATTCGAGACCGTCAGCGTGGCACTCGCGCCTAGGGCAAATGTGCCCGTGGAAAACGTCATGGTCTGCCCGGAAAAACTGGTGTTTCCCGTCACCGCAACGCCGTTGGAAAAGGTCCGCACGCTGCCGGTATTGAGCACGCCGCCGCTCATGGTCAGCGTGCCCGAGCCAAGCGCGTTGTTGTGATTGGCGATCAGAGTTCCAGAGGTCAGCGTGACACCTCCGGAAAAGGTATTACTGCCCGTCAACGTCACGCCCCCCGCGCCCGTCTTGCGCAATCCGCCTGTACCGGAAACAACACCGCCGACAGCGACGTTCCTCGTCGACGCCGCACTCACGGTAAGAAGAAGGCCACCATTATCCACCGGGCCTGAAAAAACCAGATTCGCGGTGGTGGCAGTCCATGTCTGTGCCGCCGCGAGCGAAATGGCCGTGGCGATCGTCTGCGTGGTCCCCGAGGCATTCAGGACGCCCCCCGCACCAAGGGTGAGCGTGGTTCCGGAAAGTACAAACGCCCCGGATCCGGCATTAAACCTCAGAGACGCAATGCTCCATGGCGTGTCCACATTCGGAGCCAGCCGGGTGGTTCCCCCAAACGCCAGGGCCGCGGTGCCGTCGTTTGGAGGTGTCAGATCACCCAGCCAGTTTGCCGGGGTAGTCCAATTGTTATCGACCCCGCCTCCATCCCAAGAATTTTGGGCATGGATACTCCCAAAACCCGCAAACAACATCGCGAAGACCCTTAAAACGTTCCCTAAACGCAACCGGACGAACTTTGGGCCTCGCCCATTATCATGGTGGAAGCTCATCGCGTGGGGAAACTCGCACACGTCCAGTTGCAGGTCAATTTCCGAATGCCGGGCAACTGCCCGAATTTGCGACGCCGAAAGCCCCCGCCGCCGCCGTTTTTCGAGCAGGATTCCGCTCAGCTTCCGGCGACCATCTGCGAGGGAGATTCCACGACCATCTGCGGACTGCCGTGAAATTCCGAAACCTTCCCCGTCACCCTGACCTTCCGGCCCACCAGCGCCTCCAGCCGCTCCCGGCTAAACTCCGCATGACCTCCTTTAAGCGGAAGAATCACGGAAAAGTCATTGTGAGGCACGGACTCAAAATTCAAAAAGCGGATCGTGCCCGGCATATTTTCCCCCACCCGGTTCACCGTGCCATTAACCGTAACCATTTTCCCCACCGAGGCCCGCAGGGAATCCAGATCGGGAAGTTGAATTTCGCCGACGGACACCTCCGCGCTGGCAGGAAGGTTTTTGAGCGACCGACCTGGACGGCCCGCGGACAGCGTTCCCAGCAATAACGAGAGCGCGGTCGGGGCATCAGGGGGACGCACGTCCGGATTTCTCGCCATCAATTGTTCAACCCACGCGCAAACGGCCGGAGGAAGGTCGGGACGCCGGGACGCCAACGGACGAAAAACATGCTGAAGGTGCGCCTCGATGATAGCCTCCACCGTCTCGCCCCGAAACGGATCTTTGCGGGTCAGCGCATGATAAAACACGCAGCCCAACGAATAGAGATCGGTCCGAACATCCACCGGTCGGCGCTCCAACTGCTCAGGAGCCATGGTATACACTGACCCCAAAACCCCCTCGTCCTCCCCGGTTTCTTCGAGCGTGACCTGCTCCATCATCGTGGCCAATCCAAAATCCAAAAGCTTCACCTGGAGCTGTCCGGTCGCGAGCCACACCAACATGAGATTGGTTGACTTGATGTCCAGATGGATCACCCCGAGGGCGTGCGCCGCTCCCAGGCCAGCCAGGGATTGCCGGGCCACTTCGACAAAATCCTCCAACGTCAAGGGGGCCTTCAAATCCTCCAGCGTGTAGCCGCGAAGGTATTCCATCACCATGAGCACATCGCCCTCGTGATCGAGCACATCAAAAACCGTAACAATATTCGGATGCTGTAGCCGGGCCAGTTGCTTGGCTTCCTTGATCGCAAACTGCGCCCGGTGGCCGGACTCCCCCATTTGCACATGAATGCGCTTCACCGCCACCATGCGCTCGAGCTGCAGATCATGGGCAAGCAAAACCTCGCCAACGCCTCCCCTGCCCAACTCCTGCTGAAGAGCATACCGCCCGCCAACGAGCACATTCTCCACCCTTGGCGACTCCTCGCGCCCCTTAATGTTAATGGAGATCTTGCTCATACCAGTTGCACGCAAGGTTTGACCACCGGGAGATTTTTTCAAGCCAGAAGGACTTTAAAAAATTTCACCCTCCCAGAGCACGACCGGCAAGCCTCGCAAGTCGTTGCGCTCCAACGCCCCATGCCCATACCGCAAGAGGCCACCATTACAATAAATGTCGCAGGTGGGACATTTATTGTAAACTTCGGAACGTGAAAAGCAGGGGGTTGCGGGGAGCAAGGGCCGGGCCGGGGCTCTATTGCGGGGGCTCGCTGTGGTCGGGGGCGCGGTCTTCGAAGCGGGTGATGTGTTTTAGGAAGGTGAGGGCGACGGGGCCCACGGGGCCATTTCGCTGTTTGGCAATGACCAGTTCGGCCTTGCCTTCACTTTCCTTTTTTTCCTCTTCGTCGGAAGCGTAATATTCTTCACGCCAGAGAAGGCCGACGAGGTCGGCGTCCTGCTCGATCGAGCCGGATTCGCGAAGATCGCTCAGGACCGGCTTGCCCTTGCTGCCTCCCGTGCGGCCTTCGGGATTACGGTTCAACTGAGCGAGAACGATGATCGGCACCTTAAGTTCCTTAGCCAGAGCTTTCACCCCGGCGGAAATTTCCGCCACCTCCACCTGGCGATTTTCCTGGCCGCGCTTGGAAGGCGACTTCAGGAGCTGGAGGTAATCGATGACGATGAGCTGGATGTCGTGACGGTCCTTGAGCCGACGGGCGCGGGCGCGGAGCTCGAGAATGCTCAGGCCGGGGGTGTCGTCGATGAACATCTTGCAATCGGCCAGCTTTTGCGTGGCTGAGATGAGGTTGCCCATGTCGTGTTTCCCGATAAAACCATCGCGGATTTTTTTCAAGTCCACCCGGGCCATCGAGCAGAGGAGACGCTGCATAAGCTGCTGGGTGCTCATTTCCAGACTGTAGACCGCCACGGCTTTGCCCGCCTCCACGGCAACATGCTCGGCAATGTTCATGGCGAAGGCGGTTTTTCCCATCGACGGACGGGCGGCAATGACCACCATTTCCCCAGCGTGGAGGCCGTTGGTCATGTGGTCAAGATTGGCAAAACCAGAAGGCAGCCCGGAGAGCGCGCCGCGGTTTTGGAACATCTTCTCGATGGCATCGAGAGCCTCCATGGCCAGTTCCTTCATCTCGGGGACCTTGGCTTTAAACCGGTCGTCTCCGATGTTGAGAATGCGGCCTTCCACCTCATCGAGGAGGATCTGCACGTCGCCCTGCTCGTCGTAGGCCCGCGCCCCGTATTCGGTGCAGGTCATAATGATCTGACGCAGAAGAAACTTTTCGCGCAGGATCTCCAGGTAGTACGCGGCGTTGCTCGCGGTGGGGACGAAGGTGAAAAGCTCGGTGACGGCGGCGGCTCCACCGACCTCGTCCAGAATGTGACGGTCTTCGAGGAGCTGGGTCAGCGAAATGAGGTCGATCGGTTTGTTCGACTCCCGCATCTCGACCAGCACGTTGTAGATGCGGCCATGGGCGGGATGGTGAAAATATTTATCGCCAACCTGCTGCTGGATGCACTCGTCGAGCACTCTCCCTGGGGCAAGAAGGATGGACCCCAGAATACCCTTTTCCGCATCAGGACTCTGCGGAAGAGACCTGTGAGTATCTGGTAAATAAGGTCCCTTTTTCTGGGAGTAATCGCGCTTCCCGGAACGGCCCTTGCCTTCGCCGAACCCGTTGGTTTTCACGGGATTCTCTGCGGACAAAGCCGGAGAATCGGCGGGCATATTGGACCTCGAAGACTACTTCGCGGCGTACTTGCGGCGGGCGGGCCGCTGGTCGCTGTCTTCGTCGGTTTCCACAGCGGCAACCGGTTTCGGAGCGACGATCTTCACCCGAAGTTTGGCGATGACATCAGCGTGCACTTTGACAGGCACTTCGTGGTCGCCGCTTTCCTTGATGGCCTTATCCAACTGGACGGCATGCTTGGGCAATTCGATGGTCGGCATTTCTTTCACCAGGCGGTCGTGAATATCTTTTGCCGTGATGGATCCAAAGGCCTTGCCAGTCTCGCCGGTTTCCAGAGTGAAGGAGAGGTTGAGCTTGTTGATCTTGCCGGCCAATTCCTCGGCAGCAGTCACTTCGCGGGCTTCGCGCTCGGCGCGTTTCGCCTTGAGATGGTTGACCTGGCGCAGCGAGCTGGCGGTCACTTCCAGGGCCTTGCCCTGAGGGATGAGAAAATTGCGTGCGTAACCGCGGCGGACCTTAACAAGGTCAGCTTCAGCGCCGAGGTTGGGGACGTTTGCCGTGAGAATAACTTCAGAGTGTGCCATAGTTCCGTGGTGTGGCGGGAGGGAGAGACTAGCGTCAGGTAGTGGAGTGTCAACGGCAAACTGCGGAATTCCGCCCGGGCCTATTTTCCTGCCTTCAAGGCGTTTTCAACCGCGGCAACGACTGCGGGATCATCCGGGGTCGTCCTCGGCTCAAACCGGGCCAGCACCTCGCCATCTTGGCCAATAAGGAACTTCCCAAAGTTCCATTTCACGTCGCCGGGAAATTTGGCGTCGGGGCCGGTCAGCGCAGCGTAGAGCGCAGCCTGTTGGGGGCCCTTGACGGAAATTTTGTCGAACAACGGAAAAGTGACGGCAAACGTGCTTTCACAAAACGCCTGGATCTCCGCGTTGCTTCCGGGTTCCTGACCGTTGAAGTCGTTGCAGGGGAAACCGAGCACGACAAAACCCTCGGGCGAATATTTTTTATAGAGCGCTTCGAGGGCGGCGTATTGTTTGGTGAGGCCGCACTTCGAGGCGACATTAACGACCAACACGGCCTTGCCGGCATAGTCCTTCAGCGAGGCGGCCTTGCCGTCCATCGTTTTGAAGGAAATGTCCTGCAAGGGGGCGGAAAGGGCGGTGGCGCTGATCAAGGCACAAACGAGGGCGGAAAGAGCGGTTTTCATGGCGTGGAAGGACACCCGGGAAAGCGCGGGTGTCAAGTCTATCGGGCGGGAGGGAGGCTGACCTTGCGGGAACTTTTCTAACGCACGACGCGACCGGACCCCGAGCCCTTCATCAGCGATTCGACTTCGGCGCGCGAAGTGAAGTTGACGTCACCGACGATGGAGTGACACAGGCAGGAGGCGGCTACGGCGAAGGCGATGGCTTTTTCCGGCGCGCTCAGTTCGGGCGTGTTGAGCGCGAAGATCAGGCCGGCCCCAAACGAGTCACCGCCGCCCACGCGGTCGACGATGTTTTTGATGGGATAGGCCTCGTAGGCCCCATCACGCAGCGGCGCGAAAAACGCCTGGTCTGCGGCGACGTCGAAAAGCAGGGCGCCCCAGTTGTTATGCGAGGCGGAGAGGCTCTCGCGCAGCGTGATGGCAATTTTGGAAATGTTGGGAAACTGCCGCGCGATCTCGCGGGCCACGGCTGGGTATTGTTCCACGGAAAGTTTCCCGGAATCCACGTCGGTTTCCGCGGCGTGGATGTCGAGCACATCGGCGGCATCTTCTTCGTTGGCGATCAAAACGTCCACGAAAGGCAGGATGGCGCGCATCGTTTTGCCCGCGAGTGCCTTCGAGTCTGTGCCGGGTAACCAGCCCCAGAGTTTTTTGCGAAAATTCAGGTCGCAGGAAACCGTGAGGCCCTTTTCTTTGGCGGCTTTAACCGCGTGCAAGGTGGACTCCGCGGAAATCTGCGAGAGGGCCGGCGTAATGCCGGTGGTGTGCAGCCAGTTGGCACCGTCGAGGATGTTGTCCCAGGCGTATTCGGCGGGTTTGGAAACACTGACCGACGAATGCGCCCGGTCGTAGATCACATTGCTCGGACGCTGGTTCGCGCCGTTCTCAAAGAAATACAGCCCCAGCCGTCCGTGTTTGGTGCGCAGGATGCAGGCGGTGTCCACGCCGAGTCCGGTGAGAAAACCCACACAGCAGTCCGCGATGGTGTTCTGCGGGAGGGCGGTGACAAAACGGGCGTGCGCCCCCAACTGCGCGAGGGAGGCTGCGACATTGGCTTCGGCTCCGCCAAACGTGAGATTGAGCGGCCCGGGAAGGGACTGACGAAACCGCAGGACGCCCTCCGGTGCAAGCCGGCCCATGACTTCTCCAAAAGTGACGATGGTTTTCATTTTTGACGGGTGGTTTTGATAATCTGGACGGCTTCGGCGGCCAGGTTCGTGATTTGGTCCCAAGCGCCCGCCTTGATGAGTTCGCGTGGCGCGAGCCACGAGCCGCCCAGCGCGGCAATGTTGGGATCGGCCAGATACGAGGCCATGTTTTTGGCGTTGAGGCCGCCGAGGGGGATGAACTTCAGGCCGAGGTGAGCGTAGGGCGCGGCCATGGCTTTGAGATAAGCGAGGCCGCCAGATGGTTCGGCAGGGAAAAGCTTGAGGATCTTGCAGCCGTGTTCGACGGCGTTTTCGATGTCGCTGGGGGTCAGGATGCCCGGGGCAAACGACAGTCCGGCCTCGCGGGCGGCGGTCAAAATTCGGGGGTTAAGCCCCGGAGCGACGCCGAAGGCTCCGCCCGCCTGGACCACCTGGGCCACCTGATCGGTGGTGAGAATGGTTCCCACCCCGGCCACCATCTCCGGCACTTCCGCCTTGATCGCCCGGAGAGCATCCAGCGCGGCCGGTGTGCGGAGGGTAAGCTCCATCACATCGATTCCGCCGGAAAGCAGGGCCTTGGCCAGCGGGACCGCGTCCTCGACACGGTCCACGACCAGCACGGCGACAATGCCGCAGGTTTCAACACGTTGGGCGAGCGCGGGATCGAAAGCGGGAGTCATGAAAACCTGATCCTAGGCGCTCAAATCCGGCAAGTCCAGCCAGCGGCGTTCGTCGCTGCTCTTCAGACCAAATTCGGCCAATTGCACACCCTTGGCCCCTTCGAGAAGGGTCCAGCGGAATGGCTCGTCGAGCACGACGTGACGGAGGAAAAGCTCCCACTGAATTTTGAATGCATTGTCATAGGTTTCCTGCTCGGGGACCTTGGCCCAACCATCGAAGAAATTGATCGGGCTTGGAATGTCGGGATTCCAGACGGGTTTCGGCGTGTTGCCATAATGCTGGGTCCAGCAGTCGCGCAGGCCGACGATCGCGCTGCCCTTCGTGCCATCCACCTGCATGGTGAGGAGGTCGTCGCGACGAACGCGAACGTTCCACGAGGAATTGAAATGACAGATGATCCCGTTCTCCAGTTCAAACGTGGAGTACGCGGAGTCGTCGGCGGTGCAGACGTAAGGTTTCCCCTGTTCGTCCACCCGCTCCGGGATGTGGGTCGAGGCGAGGCAGGAGACTTTTTTCACTTCGCCGAACAGGTTGTCCATGACGTAGCGCCAGTGACAAAGCATATCCACCACCATGCCGCCTCCATCTTCCTTGCGGTAATTCCAACTCGGACGCTGGGCGGGGATGGTGTGACCTTCAAACACCCAATAGCCAAATTCGCCCCGGACGCTGAGGATGTCGCCGAAAAAGCCATTTTCCTTCAAGCGCATGAACTTCACCAGACCAGGCAGCCAGAGCTTGTCCTGCACCACGCCGTTTTTCACGCCGGCGTCGCGGCAGATTTCATAGAGCTTGTAGGCATTGTCCGTGGTGATCGCGGTCGGCTTTTCGCAATAGACATGCTTGCCGGCCTCCGCGGCCTGTTTGACCGCATCGAAGCGACGGAGGGTGCTCTGCGCATCGAAGTAGATCGAATACGCGGGGTCTTTCATCACGCTGTCGAGGTCGGTGGTCCACTTCTTGACCGACGTGCGATCACAAAGTTCCTGCAACTTCACCTCGTTTCGGCCGACCAGCACGGCCTCGGGCATGATAAACTCGGTGGGACTCACCTTCACGCCCCCCTGCTTGATAATGGCGTCAATGGACCGAATCAGGTGCTGGTTCGTGCCCATGCGTCCGGTGACGCCGTTCATGATGATACCGACTTTGTGGATTTTCATAGTTTTGTTATTGGTCAATGGTCATTAGTCATTCGTAGGCGGCGTGGTGCATTGGGGCTGAGCACCATCGGGCAGCGGAGGGGTGTCGCCAACTCCGGCGGGAGGCAAAGTGCCGGCCAGTTCCTGGCGCCAGTGGGCCACATCACCGGCGGGGCCATAGCAATAAATCATGCGCAGGGGCGTATTGCCGATGTTGGTGAGCTGGTGAAAGACGCCGGAGGGAATGTAAACCATCTGGCCGCTGGTGACGGTCTGACGTTCCCCGCCCAGACACATTTCGCCCGTGCCTTCGACGACAAAATAAACCTCCTCCTGCTCCTGGTTATGCCACGGCACCTGACCGCCGTTCGGATCCAGCGTGACGTTGCCGATGGCAAAGTTTTTCGCCTGGATGGGGGCCACGCCCCCGGCAAGATTTTGGGTGCGACGGCGCGCCGGGTACCGGCGGCCTTCAATAAGAGCAAGGTCAGAGATGATCATAAGTCGTCAGTTGGAGGGGGCCAGGCCCTTGGCCCCCATTATTTTTCCACCCCGCCGAAGAAGGTGTAATAGGGACGATTTTCTCCCAGGCGCTGGAGATACAGCGCAAGTTCGCGGGCATGGTAGTCGCCCCACATGGAAGATTCGCCGCGCGGAATTTTGCTGCCCGCGGGGATGTGGTCCCAGCCGTTGGGGCGGTGATAGATCGAATGGAGAATGAGCCCCTGATGGTTGGGATCCGTCGAAAGGTAGGGTTCGGCCAGGACGGTATTAGCCACGGTGAGGCCGGCCTGGAAATAGCGATCCCCCCGGGTGTCGCCTTTGGCCGTCAGATACCGACCCAGACGCAAGAGACCCTGCGCTGCGATGGCGGCGGCGGAGCTGTCCACGGGCTCGAAGTCATTTTCGATCATGGCAGGTTTGTCGCGGTAGTCACCGAGATGGTGGAGCAAGGGTGCGCCGGTGTCCCAATAGGGAATGCCGTCTGTCGGGGTTTCGGCGATGTAATGGTCGCAGCTCGCCAGGGCGGGTTTCAGCAACAGGGCTTCGACGGCGGCGCGACCGCCAAAAGGTTCGAGTTCGCTGTCGGACAGGGTGGCGACCCACTCCAATTGTTCGGGGTAGCCAGCGATGATCCATGCCTGCCCACGAGTCCACGTGGTGAAGGGCGAGAAGCCCTGCTGGGAATTCGGGCAGCGAAAATTGCCATCATTAAGATTGAAGATGCTTTCATGAGCGGTGCGGCCGCGTTCGTCATAAGCATCCCGGCCCTCGCCATAAAAAACCGCAAAATCCGACGTGGTCTTGGCGTGCTGAAGCAGGCGTTCGAGCAGGGAAATCTTCCGATCCTTTTCCCCCATCAGGACATGGCCGAGAGCATGGGAGACGGAGAGAGCCCGCAGCGAACGAATGGTATCGGCAAAGAGCGAATGGGGTCCGTTGAACGAATAGATATATCCCCCGCCTCCGGCGATTTCGGTCCAGCGGGCGGCTTGCACGGCACCCGTGCATTTGAGGGCAAGTTCGTAGAAATCCTTCTCTCCAGCATTGTCCGGGATACGCCCCTCGACCATGAGGCGGAGCAGGTTTCCGTAGGTCGAAACATTATTAAATCCATGATCATGCACCCCGATGTGGGTGATGTGGTGAGCCATCCGTTCGCGGGTGCGGTTGCGTCCGAGAGTCAGGAACTGGTCGTCGCCCGTGGCATCGTATTGCAAAATGGCAGAGCCGTAGACAAACCCCTGGGTCCATTCGGTCCAGCCACGCGCCGTGTATTTTCCGTCCACGGTGAAAACGGGCGTCGCGCTGCCGGGTTGGTCGGCGGCGTCGAGGGAGAGAATTTTCGGCGCGGAGACTTCCCAAAGCTTCTGAATCTTCGGGGCGAGGTCTGCGGGTTGGAGAGAGAAATCAATTTTGATCATAACAACAAATGGCTAAGGGCGAATTATAGGCGACGGAGATGAAAACCGCCGTCCACATTGATGACGTCGCCCTGGCTGAAGGGAAAGTGTCCGGCGAGGATTGACTCCACCGCCCTCCCCACATCGGAAGGGGTGCCCCAGCGTTTTTGGGGCACCAGCCCATCGGCCAGCATCTTGTCGTATTTTTCCTTCACGCCGGAGGTCATGTCCGTTGCCATGATGCCGGGCCGGAGTTCCAGGACCTGGACACCTTCGGCGGCGAGGCGGACGGACCAAAGCTGCGAAGCCATGGCGAGGCCGGCTTTGGAAATGCAATATTCGCCCCGGTTGATGGAGGCGGTGTTGGCTGAGAGGGAACTGACAAACATCAGTTTGTAGCCCGTCGAGAGGCGGGATGCGCCCGGGTTGGCCAGCCAGTATTTCGCGGCGAGTTGGGAGAGAAAATACGGCCCCTTCAGATTGACCGCGATGACTTCGTCAAAGATGTCCTCCGTGGCTTCCGTGATATCCGCGCGAACCCGTGGCGCGATGCCGGCGTTGTTCACCAGGGCATCCAGATGGCCGAAGGCTTCGAGGGTCTGGTCGAAAAGTCGTTGGCGGTCCGCAGCAAGGCCGACATTCCCGCCGACGATGGCAAATCGTTGGTCCGGCGATGCGGCGAGCCCACGGCAGGCTTCCGCCGTTTCCATGGCGGCCTTTTCGTTGTTGGCGTAGTGGATGGCCACGCTGTAACCCGCGGCAGCAAGCGATTCGGCAACCCCGCGACCAAGGCCGCGGCTGGAACCCGTAACAAGGACAACAGGAGGGAGAGACATCGTTGTGCACCATAACGAGGCCGGCGTGAGGGTGTTATGACAGCAGCTGCAATTATTAGCACAAAAACGACTTTATTTTTGTCTCCAGACAAAAGTAGGATTCTCGCGCAGCGCTCCGGCTGCCCTCCTCCTCATGAAACATTACCGGCCCCTCCTTCTTCAAGAACTTGACGTCCGCCTGCCCGGCGTACGCATTCGCCGCCTGCGGCTCAATCGTCACCTGCCGGAGGTGGACCAGTTTGCCCGGCATTCCCACACCTTCTCGCAGATCCTCTGTTATCTCAGCGGACACGGACGCACGACCGCGGAGGGCCGTGAGCAGGAGATTGGCCCGGGTTCGGTGGTTTTCCTGCCGCCCCGCTGCGAACACGGCTTTCGGGAAACGTCGGGGCGGCGTCCGCTCTGCCTGGTGCTCGATCTGGACTGGCGGGGATCGGTGAAACACGGTATGGCGCAGGGCCGGCTGAGTCAGGCCGAAGCCACGGCCATCCGGCGGGAACTGGCGGAGATCACCCGCCTGCCGGATCCGACGCTGGCGACCAGCCGGCTTTTGGTCGCCGGCGTTGTGCTGCGCATTCTGGACACCCTTCTTCGTGGACTGTCCATCCTGCCTGCCCAGCGGCGGGAGACGCCCGCATTTGTCCGGCACTTTGACCGCGAACTGCAAAAATTCGCGGAGCCGCTTCCGGCGATCACCGAAGTGGCCGCGCGGATGGGGTATCAAACGGATTATCTCAACAGGATCTTTAAACAGGCCACCGGACAGACCCTGCGCGAGTACCGGGATTCCCGTCTGATTGAAAGGGCCCAGCGGCTGCTGCGGGAGGATCGCCGGGCCAAAGAGGTCTGCGAGATGCTCGGGTTCCTCGACCAGAATTATTTTTCCCGCTGGTTCCGCAAATACACCGGCGTGCAACCCCGGGCCTGGGCGGGGTCGCGGGCGGGATGACTGGACAAAAACGGCAGGGCGCTTTGTCCCGAAGCGCCGTCGAAGGAGCGTTGAGGACAACGCTCCCCAGCCAGCAACCTCAGACGCTCTTCAGCTGTTCGCCTTCGAGCACTTCGCGACGGATGCTCTTGCCGCGCATTTTCGACCACCAGAGCACAATCGGCGAGGCGACGAAGATAGACGAATAGGTGCCCACCACGATGCCGATCAGGATGGCAAAGGAGAAGTCGCGCAGCACGGCGCCGCCAAAGAAATACAGCGCGCCCACGGAGAGCAGCGTGGTGCCCCCGGTGAGGATGGTGCGTCCGAGAGTCTCATTGATCGCCGTATTCATGAGGGTCTGCGTCGAGCCGCGTTCGCCGTGCTTCAGACCGTCACGGATGCGGTCAAACACCACGATCGTATCGTTCACCGAATAGCCCGCGATGGTGAGGATGGCCCCGACCATCACCAGGGAGAATTCGCCCCCGATCAGAGCAAAAAGGCCGATGGTGATAATGACGTCGTGAAGCAAGGCCACGACGGTCGCGAGGGCAAAGGAGAACTCGAAACGAATGGTCACGTAGACCAGGATTCCCACCATGCCGAGGATCAGGGCAAAGAGTGCTTTTTTGGCAAATTCCAGGCCGATTTGGGGGCCGACCTGCTCCTGAGAGACGGAAGTGAGACCGCGCCCGGGAAAAGCTTCCTCCAGCTTGCGGAAGATCTCATCAGACGTGCCGCCAGGACTCCGGAAGGAGAGCATCTCCTTCATGCCTTCCCGCTCAAATTGGATGGTCACATCTCCCAGCCCGATGTTTTGCAGGGCCTTGCGGGCATCGTCCACCGGGATCGCCTGCTGCGAATCCACGATCAACAAATCCCCCCCGCGGAAATCGATGCCCAGGTTCTTCTCACCGCGCCAGGCGACAATGGCGAGGGAACCGCCAATCAAAACAATGGAGACGATGGCGGAGATGACCCGTTTGCCGAGGAAGTCGAACTTCTTCTTGGGGATCAGATCGAGCATGGAGAGTTTTTTCAGGCCCCCTTTTTCAATCATCCAACGGAAGAGTGTGCGCGTGACGAGCAGGGCCGAGAACATCGAGGCGATGATGCCGAGCGTAAGGGTAACGGCGAACCCCTTCACCGATCCGGTGGCCTGCCAGAAGAGAATAATGGAAGTGATCAGGGTGGTGACGTTGGCGTCGAAGATGGCGCTGAAAGCCTTGTCGTAAGCGGCTTCGAGAGCGGCGGTGAGGGACTTGCCCGCCGCCGTTTCCTCGCGCAAGCGCTCGTAGATGAGGACGTTCGCATCGACGGCCATACCGATGGAAAGGATGATGCCGGCGATACCCGGGAGAGTGAGCACGAACTGGAACATGGCCATCGTTCCAAAGAGGATGACGATATTCACCAGCAGACCGACGAAGGCAATCATGCCCGCCATGCGGTAATAGATCATGACGAAACCGAGAACGAGAACCAGACCGCTCAACCCGGCCAGGACGCCGCTCTTGATCGAGTCCATGCCCAGCGTGGAGGAAACCGTGCGGGTTTCTTCGATGGAAACCGGCACGCGCAGGGGATTTTCCAGAGAACTGGCCAGATCGCGTGCTTCTTTTTCCGAATAATTTCCCGTGATCTGAGCGCGGCCGCCGAAACGCGTCGTTTGCAGGGTCGGCGCGGTAATCACTTCGCCATCCAGCAAGATCGCAAGCTGCTCCTTGTGATGCTGGGCCGCCACCTCGTCGAAACGTTTGGCACCCTCTCCGTCGAGCTGGAGGGAGACGCCGTAGCCTTGTTGGTCGTAATAGGCGTGGGCTTGCGTGACGTGGTCGCCGGACACCTCGGGGTTCCGCTTGACGAGCAATTTGGACTCCACAGGTTTGCCGTTGTGCTCCGACTTGTACACCTTGATCACATAAGCTGGGTTGAGAAGCTGTTCCCCGGCCTCGATGGCGGCAATCTGTTCCTGGGAGGCGGGAAGGACCGAGGCGAAATCCAGTTTTGCCACCCGCTGGAGCTGATCGCGCTGAATATCGATTTTTTCCGGCGTATCAAGCCCCGGAATCTGCACCATGATACGGTCGTCGCCCTGGGGAGCGATTACCGGCTCGCCTACGCCCCCCGGATCCACTCGTTTGCGAATGACTTCCACAGCCTGCTCCAGCATGTCCTTGCTGAGCGTTTTGCCGTCCTGCGGCGTCAGCTTGAGCAAAAACGACGTGCCGCCCTTGAGGTCAAGGCCGAGCGGAATTTTCAGCTGGAAAAACTGCTGCAGGCTGAAGGCCACGACAAAAACCGTGAGCACCAGGCCCAGCGAGCGTTTGCGGCCGGGCAGGTCGGTGGCGAAATACCACCCGAAGAGAATCAGGAGAAGGAGACCGATGAAAAAGGTGATCGCTGGAGTCATGGCGGGAGAAAGGTGGTCCGTGAAAGGGGGCGCACGAACGGCTGGAAAATTATTTGGCTTCGACGGCGACGTCGGAGCCGCTTTCGATCGAAGTGATGGCGGCCCGGTCGAATTCGAGTTTTACGTTGTCCGCCACCTTCACCATCACCGTCTTATCCTTCACATTGGCGACGATGCCATGAATGCCGGAGCTGGTGATGACTTTGTCACCGGTTTTGACTCCGGAGACGAGCTTGGCATGCTCCTTGGCGCGTTTTTGCTGCGGACGGATGAGCAAAAAATAGAAAATCACGAAGACAAAGATCAGCGGCGCGATCGACATGAAAAACGGCGGCTGCTCAGGCGCGCCGGGAGCGGGAGCCGCAGCCTGCGCAAGGAGAAGGAAATCGGTAAGGTTCATGAGAACCGAACAGAATATCGCTGGGGCCGAGATAGGCAAATGCGAAATGAGCGCGGATTTTTTCCGCCGAAACGGTCAGCAGCCCGGGGGCCGTCGCGCTCGTGAGAGGGTGGAGCTCACCGCCGCTTCACGGCGGCCGCACTAGATCAGAGATCGTTCGGTCGGGCCACCATGATGCCCGCATGGAGGGAATAGCGATTGAGGTACTCGCTCAGGCGGGAATCCACGACGACCTCCCTGGCATTTTTGGAGGCATGCATGAAGCGGAGGACCCCCTTGCTGTCACGGTAAGCGAGGCCGACGTGGGAGGTGTAGCTGCCGTGCCATGTGGTGACGATGCAGATGATGTCTCCGCTGCGGAGGGATTTCTCGGCGGCGGCAACCTTCGATTTTGGTAGGTACCAAATACCGCGATCCGACAACCCTCGCTCGATCCGGGCCATGGTGGGAATCATGGAGGGGTCGGCACGGAGCTGACGGAAGTATTTCGAAGCGCCGCCGCCCATGTAGTTCATCGTGCGGGTGATTTTCCGCGCCCCGGGCAGGGATGGCGTGATGTCTTTGACCAGTCCGCGGCGTTGATTGTCCTGCAGCCAATCTTCGAGGTGGTGGAGGCGGGAGGTGAATTTTCCGTCGCAGCGGCCGCCGCGGTAGCGGTCGAGTTCGATCATGCGGAGAAGGTCCTGCGGGCCGGGGTTTTCCGAGGTCTTGATGGCGCGGGCAATCGCGAGGGAAATTTCGAAAAATGTCCAGCAGTCCATGCCCGCCATGTTCACGCTGGGAGTTTCGATGCGGGTGTCGAGTTCGAGAGTGTAGTTGGTATAGGGCGTGCCCAGCAGCGAGTGCCCGACCTTGGCCGCGCGCTCGCCGATGGGCAGGGCACCCCAACCTTCCGCGGTTGCCCGCTCCACTAGCGCTTTGTATTTGGTGGGGCCGACGAAGATCACACTCTCGGGCAGGGGCGCCGCTTCCAACGACGAAACGACGGCGAGAAAAATCGCGCAAAGGAAAATTCGGAGCATGGACGGAATATGACAGGGAAATTTTTACCCCGCAACCACCGCAATCTCCATCGACGCCGCGCACAAAACTTGCTACACGCCCCGGATGGAAACGCCGCCGCCAGCCACGCCCGAGCCCAATCCTGAGCCGACTCCCGCCTCCGAGATCGTTCCACCCCCCACCCCGGCATCGACCCCAGCTCCGCCCGCCGTCGTTTCCGCGACGAGTCCGGAGGAAAAACAATGGAAGGTCATCCTTAACCTGAGCGCCCTCTGTGCGTTCTTCATTCCCGCCGGAAACATCATCGCCCCGCTGGTGATCTGGTTGATCAAAAAAACCGAGCTGCCCGGCCTCGAGGCCGAAGGGAAGAAGGTGCTCAATTTTCAGATCTCCTACACCATTTATATGATTGCCGCGATGGTGGCGTTTTTTGTCGGGTCCTGCCTCATTGTGCCGCTTATTTTGCCCCTCGTTGTCGGCATTCCCTGGCTGATTTTCACGATCATTGGCGGCGTCAAGGCCAGCAATGACGAGCCCTACGAATTCCCGTTCACCCTCAAGATGTTGTGATGGGTACTCTGTGAAAATCCTCGTCGTTGAGGATGACCCCGGCATTTTCGAAGTTCTCGAATATTCGCTGAAGGCCGCGGGGCACGAGGTCCTCTCGGCGGGCCGGGGAGCGGAAGCTCTGGAGAAAGCGCCCCTGGCGGACTGCCTCGTGCTCGACGTTGGCCTGCCGGATTTCGACGGCTTTGAAGTTTGCCGACGGCTGCGCAAAACCTCGGACATCCCCGTCCTTTTTCTCACCTCGCGCTCCGACGAGATCGACCGCGTGGTGGGGCTGGAGATTGGCGGGGACGACTACCTGGCCAAACCGTTCAGCACCCGCGAACTGCTCGCCCGGATCAAAGCCATCATGCGGAGGTTTGTGCGGGCTCCGGCCGTGGCCTCGACTGGCGCGATTCAGCTTGATGTGGAGAAACACACCGTCACCTATCACGGCCAGCCGGTGGACCTTTCCCGCCTGGAATTTGACCTCCTCGCCGTGCTACTGGCCCAGCCCGGGCGCGTTTTCACCCGCAACCAGCTCCTCGACCGCGCCTGGCCCGACGGCGGTTGCGTGACCGACCGCACGGTGGACGCCCATGTCAAATCCCTCCGGAAAAAGCTGCCGGATGCCGATGTGATCGAAACCGTTCGCGGGGTCGGTTACCGTCTGCGCGAACCGGTCGCACCATGACCTCCCCGCTGTCGCCCGGCTGGCGGCTGGTTTATTTCATCCAACGCCTCATCAGCCGCGTTGCGCCGCCCCTGCACAGCCTGCATTGGAAAATCTTCGCCCTGCTCCTCGTCGGCTCATTTTTGCCCGCGGTCTATTTCCTTTGGGAGGTGCGGGTGACCATCGAGTACAGCCACCTGCGTTCCACCGAACAGGGCATGATCGATACCGCGCTCGTCCTGGCGGACGCCTTAAAAGAGCCGGACGCCCTGGGTTCCCTGGACCGGGCGCAAGAAATCGACCGCCGGGTGTTTCGCGACCTTTCCCCCGGGATTCGAGTCGTGACGTTTGATTCCGCCGGCTTGGTCCGCTCCGACACGGAAGGGGAGGCGCCCGCGGGCATGGATTGGTCCGCCCGGAGCGACGTCCGCAAAGCCCTCGGCGGAAAATACGGCGCGCGCTGGGAACGCGACCGGCGGCGAAAAGTGGTCATCCTCTACGCCACGGTGCCGGTTTTTGAAGCGGGCAAGGTGGCCGGCGCCATCAGTGTCATCAAGTCCACCGCGGACGTCCGTCAGTCGGTCCTCCGTTCCCTGAAAGATCTCGCCCTCCCCGTGGCCATAGCCTTCCTCATCGCGGCGGGCACCTCGTACCTGCTGTCGAACTACCTCACCCGGGTGATCACCGGCCTGGCGCACCGAGCCGAACGCATCGCCGCCGGGGAGTCCGGCGTGCGGTTGGAAACCTGGACGCAAAGTGAACTCGGCGACCTCGCCCGCGCCCTCGAAACCATGCGGCGTAAACTGGAGGGCAAGGCCTACATCGAGGAGATGGCGTCCACCCTTTCCCACGAACTCAAGACGCCGCTCGCCGCCATCCGCGGGGCGGCGGACATTATCGACGACGCCCCCGACGCGGCCGTGCGACAGAAGTTCGTCGGCAGGATCCGCGCGGAAACCGACCGCCTCACCGACATCGTCAACAACCTGCTCGCCCTCTCCCGCATCGAAACCCTGCCCTCGGAAAACGCCTCGTCGTCGCTGTCCGAAGTGGCCACAGCCGTGACCGAAGCCTGCCGTCCGCGCGCCGAGGCTCTGGGCCTCCACCTCCACGCCACCATTGAACCCTCGGAGACAACCGTCCCGGTTTCCGCCGAGCAACTCCGCCGCCTGCTGGAAATCCTCCTCGACAACGCTCTCGCCTTCACACCGGGAGGCAAAACCATTCACCTCACTGTCAGCGCGCGCTCAGCCACCATCCACGACGAAGGTTGCGGCATCGACCCCGCCCTCCAGCCCAGGGTTTTCGAGCGGTTTTTCACCACGGCCAACCCGGTGACCGGCCGCCGCGGCACCGGACTGGGCCTCGCGATCGCGAAATCCATCGTCAGCCGCGCCCAAGGCTCCATCACCCTGAAAAGCACTCCAGGCGAAGGCACCGAGGTCACCGTTACCTTCCCTGGGTAAGGGAAACATCCCGGAATTGACATCCCTGCCGCGCCCTTTTATCCCTCGGAAATGACAGACGCTGAAATCAAGGAGGACCGCCTCATCCGCCGGGTGTTGATTGCCGTGCCCGTGTTTGCCGTGCTCGGTTTCCTCGCCACGGCCGCATTGGTCACCGCGATGGTTTCGGCGAACTTCAACGTCATGAACTGGCTGGAGTAAGGCTCTCTCCCCGCACCTGCGCCCGGGCGGCGCACAGGCATCCTCCGAAAATGATGATGATGCCCGAGACATAGACCCAGAGCAGCAGCAGCATGAGGCTGCCCACCGCGCCGTAGATGCCGTAGTTCACGATCCTCGGCAGGAAATGCACGAAGGCAATCTGGCAGAACTGCAGAGCCAGCGTGACCAGCAAGGCCGCGTGCCACACCTGCGAAAAGGCCACCCGCCACCTCGGCGCGAACATGTAAAGCAGGCTGAAGGAGTAAAACAACACCACCGCGCCAATGAGGTAGCGGCTGAGATTCAGAATGCCCGAGACAAAATGCAGGTCAAAGTCGGGGAAGTTGAGCTGGACAAGATCCGCCGCCTCCACCAGGGCGAATCGGGCTCCCTGGAGTAGCGCAGGAATGAGCAGACCGGCAAACAACGCGCTGCCAATGATCATCAACATCGTGAAATTTTTCAGCGGGACCTGCCACCAGGGAATTTCGACCGTGTGCCAGGCGCGATTGACCCCCCGAACCAGGGCCTTGAAGAAGCGGAGCGACGACCAGATCAGAATCAAAAGGGACGCGAGACCCACGCTGCCGCGCGCTTCCTCGAGGTTTTTCACCCCTTTCCAGAGAAACCCCTGCTGGTCGGAGTCCAGCGGCAAAAACCCCTTGATTGCCTCCACAATCTCGACCGGATTCAGGAAGGCCGATCCGACCGTGAGAAGAAGAGCCAGAAGCGGAAACAGCGAAAAGAACACGTAGTAGGCAAAGGAAGCCGCCCGCTGCTCGCCGTCGGTCTCCGTGTAGATCCGCAGGGTCGTGACAAACGTCCGCCACACCGCCGAACGGTCGAGGATTGTTTGCAGAGTCCCGACTGCCAAGCGCACGCGGGCGCGCAAAACATCCCAGTCTACAGTGGAAAAATCCCGGCGGGCCATCACGGGGATTAGAGCCGAAAATGGCTTCTCCCCGTAGCGGAAAAAATACGAACTCCGAAAAAGCCTCCGTCACCCCACAAAAAAAGGCGCGCGAGGTTTCCCCCGCGCGCCTTGGAGAACCGGAAACCGGTGTTATTCCAGAACGCTAACCACCAGGGTCTGTTTGACAGGCTCCTTGGGTTTTTCACCTTCCTTGGTTTTGTCGCCGCCACCGCAACCGCCGCCCGAGGGGCAGGAACCGGCGAAAGCCGGCACGGAAACCAAACCAACACACGCAAGACTGAGCAGGAATTTTTTCATACGCGCCTACCATCCGCCGACATGGCCGGATGTCAATGGACAAGATTTTCCGCGCCAGGACTGCCACAACCCCCTCACCCGCCCGCCGCGCGACGGAACGTTTTGGCGGAACGGCGCCAGCGTGAAAACCACAAACCAACCTCCGCCGAAACCGGCCTCGGCATCCCCTCACTCTTGGTTCTTCCCAGATCGGGACAGACCATGCCGCCAATTCCCCAGCGGCATCCGATTGAAAGGGACCGCAGGGAATTTATGGCGCACGCAAACACCAATCTGGAAGTTGAGTCGCATTTCCTGCGGGAGATCCTTCCTGGCTTTGCTGGGGGCAAGCGCCAATGAATTTCGTAAGCTGGATCGCCCTGTCAGGAGGCCTCTTCCTGATGATGGCGTTGTCCTCGGCGTACTTGCCCCGCCTGCCCGTGACCTCATCGGGCATCTATCTGGCGTTGGGATGGGCCATTGGGCGGATTGGGCTGGGATCCATCGATTTTCTCACGCAAAAGACCGTCTTCGAGCACCTGACGGAAATCGCTGTGATCCTTTCCCTATTCGTCGGCGGATTAAAACTTCGCCTGCCGCTTTCCGATCCGGCCTGGTTCGCGTCGTTCCGGCTGGCGGGTCCGGTGATGGTGGGCTCCATCGCGGGCCTTGCCGCCTTTGTCCACTATGGGTTTGGCTGGACATGGGGAACGGCTCTTTTGTTGGGATCGGTGCTGGCGCCTACCGATCCGGTGCTGGCTGGTCGGGTGGCCGTGAGTCATGCCGGGGACCAGGATCGCATGCGATACGGACTATCGGGCGAAGCCGGTTTTAACGACGGCGCCGCCTTTCCTTTCGTGGTTTTTTCTCTGTTGTGGATGGAGCACGGGGGAGGCGGGGACTGGATCGGAGGTTGGGCGCTCCACCGCCTGGTCTGGGCGATTCCGGCCGGACTGGTCTTGGGATTTTATCTGGGAAAATGGGTGGGGCGCCTGGCCATTGTTCTGCGAAGGCGCTACCCGGATTCGGGCGCTCCCGGGGATTTTTTGGCCCTGGCGCTGATTGCTCTGGCCTATGCGGGGGCGGAAACCTGCGGCGCCTGGGGGTTTCTGGCTGTTTTCGCCGCTGGCCTGGGATTTCGGCGCAGCGAGGTGCAGGTCGTTCAATCTCACCCCGCCGTGGCATCCGGGGAAAAACATCCCCATCCTCCGGCGGAGGAATTTGCCCACAGCCGCAGTGAGCAAGGCTCAGTCCCTCATCAGACCAAAACCACCGGAAGTTTGTTCGCCGAGATCCTTGCCTTTGGCGACACGGCGGAGCGGTTGCTGGAAGTGATGATGGTCGTGCTGCTCGGAATCTGTCTGGCGACGTATTGGGATTGGCGGGCGATTCCGCTGGCCCTGGTTTTCTTCGGACTTATCCGCCCGGCGTGCACCCTGCTTTTTTTAAAGGGAACTCCCACTGATTTGACTCAGAGGTGGCTGATGGGTTGGTTTGGCATCCGGGGAATCGGCAGTCTCTACTACTTGAGTTACGCCCTCACCCATGGTCTCAGCACCCAAGCTGCGGAGATTGTGGGCATCACCCTTTCGGTCGTGGCCCTGAGCATCATCCTCCATGGCCTGAGCAATCCCCTGCTGGAGATCTACGAGAAGCGATTTCAACGGGTCCACCCGCGGGCATGAGTTTGCTCCGGCCGACCGGAACGTGGCTCGAAAAAACGGCGTAGCCCGCCGACGGATTCCCGGGTAGGTTTTCTCCGTTATGTCCAACGGCGAATTTTCCACCGACCCCATTTATTCGGACCCCGTTTTCCAGATGGCAAAGCGGCAGTTTGACCTGATTGCCGACCATTTGGAAATTGCCGACAACCAGCGCGAGCGGCTGATCTATCCCAAGCGGGCGGTGTCGGTGGCGCTGCCCATTCATCGCGACGACGGCTCGGTCGATGTCTTTCACGGCTACCGCGTGCAGCACCATCTCGCGATCGGTCCGACCAAGGGCGGGACCCGTTTTTCCCCGAACCTCACCATCGGCGAGTGTGCCGCGCTGGCCATCTGGATGAGTTGGAAATGCTCCCTGGTCGGACTGCCCTATGGAGGCGCCAAGGGCGGGGTTCGCGTGGATCCGAACACCCTCAGCCGACACGAACTCGAACTGGTTTCCCGCCGCTACATGCAGGAAATGATTCCTTTTGTGGGTCCGCATACCGACGTGATGGCGCCCGACATGGGGACCAACGAGCAGGTGATGGGCTGGTTCATGGACACGTATTCCGTCCATGTGGGCACCGCGATCGGCGAGATTGTGACCGGCAAACCTGTTGCCCTAGGCGGGGTGGCGGGTCGGCGCGAAGCCACCGGTCGCGGCGTGGTTTTCCTCATTGATCGCGCGTTAGACCACCTGAAAATCAAACCCTCCGACTGTACCGCCATCGTGCAGGGTTTCGGCAACGTGGGCTCCGTCACGGCCGGCGGCCTGGCGTTCAAGTCCGGCATGAAAATTGTCGGCATCAGTGATCACACCGTGTCCCTCTACGACCCCAAGGGGATCGATGTCGCCGCGGCGGACCGTCATGTCGCCCAGCATGGGGTGCTGCGGGATTTTCCCCAGGGCGAACGGGTGGACCCGGCAAATTTTCTCACCCTCCCCTGCGACGTGCTGGTGCCCGCCGCGGTCGAGCGTGTCATCACGGAAAAAAATGCCGGCCAGATCAAGTGCCGCATTCTGGCCGAGGCGGCGAATGGCCCGACCACGCCGGACGCGGACGAGATTCTCAACCAGCGGTGGGACGAGGTCTTCATCATTCCCGACATCCTCTGCAACTCCGGCGGGGTGATCGTTTCCTACTTCGAGTGGGTGCAGGATCTGCAGAATTTTTTCTGGTCGGACATCGAAACGACCGACCGCCTCTACCGCATCCTCGACACTTCCTTCAGCGCGGTGATCAAACGCGCGAAGGATCGCAAAATCGCCCATCGCAGCGCCGCGCTTTCCATCGGCGTCGAACGCGTCCTCGCCGCGCGCCAGGCGCGGGGGTTGTTTCCCTAGAGGCCGTCCGAAACCTCAAAAACTGGAGGGATGCGGGCTACCGCATCCCAGGCGGCAAGGGCCTGCCGCCCTCCATCCATAGACCTTTCGGACCGCTTCTAGTCCCCCACCTGGCTCAAAATCTCGTCGGAGACCCGAATCAGCTCCGCGCCGAAATCTCGGAAGTCATGCGACTCGGGCGGAACGGGTTCCTTGTTCCACGCCAGCCACTTGATCATGCGGTCGCCGTTTTTGGAAAAATACATCCGCGACTCCTGGACGGTCTTACTCTCCTTGTCTGTCATGAAGACAAACGTAAGAACCTGATCGGGGTTGTAATAAAATTCGGTGGTGCGGGTGTATGCCGGTCCCTGGGTTTCGGTCAGGATCACCTTCCGAACAATGCTGGCCTCGAACCAGACCTTCACGGCGGTTTTTTCCGTGGCACCCGCCCGTTTGATCTTCACGGTGTTGAAGCCAAATTCATCGAGCCGGTCGTTAATCTCGGCGTAAATTTTCCGATGGTAGGCGGTGTCCTGTTGGGCGACGGCGGTCAGGCCGGACACCGCGAAAAGGAAAAGAGGGAGAAAAAATGCTTTCATGGCACTTCTGCTTCTTGAATGGGATCGATCCCCATGTCGCGAGATTCCCGGATGTCGATGATGAGACAACTCATGTTTTCGGGGTCGGCAAAATCCTCCGCATGTTTGGCCATGCTTTCCTGGCCGAGTTTGACCGCATGGTCGAAGCTCGAACTCCCAACCACGGTGGTCTCAATCGGCACGAGAAACTCGAGTTTGCTGGCGGTGGATTTATAGACCCCGACGTAGGCATGGCCGGGAACGCAGATGATGACCGGGTTCAAACCGATTTTCATGAAGAGGGATGCCATCATGACCGTGCCATCGATACAGTTGGCCTGGCTGGTGTCCAGGGACTCGCCGACGAAGCGAATATGCTGGGTGAAGATGCTGTCGGACTTTCCGGAGGCACCGGTGATACTGGAGTATTTGAAACCCATATCCTGCAGGGCTTTGTAAATGGCCGTTGCCTGTTTGACGACATCACCGCGAGTGCCCTGGTAGCCAATGAAGGAATCGACATAGCCTTCCTTGAGAGCATAGCCAAGGATCTTGTCGAGGGCGGGGTTGTTCTCATTGACGTAGGCTGCGAAGAGGAACCGCGTGTTGATGAATTCCTCGTTGTGCATCAGGCCGAGCACGCAGTCATTGATGCTCCGCACCTCGAACCGCTTGGTGTCATCGTATTCTCCATCGGCGGTTTCGACCGTGACATGGGCGGTGTCGAAACCCTTTTGTTTGTGTTTGAGAAGGTTCGAGACCTGGTAGCGAAGGATCGGCATCACACTGTAGGTTTTGCCCTTTTTGGGGAGGATGGCCTTGATGGAGGAAGTCTTGAAAAAGTCGGTCTCTTCAACGGTCACCTTGACTTCAAAATCGTCTTCCGGCGCGGTGATCGAAGCGCCGATCATTCCGATGGGGTCGCCAATCTCGGTTTCTTTCATGTCCTCCCCGTCCATGAAACCTCGCATTCCGACGACGATCGAAGGATAGATCGTGTCGTCGAAGGGCATTTCAATCTCCCACTCCAACGCGTTGCTCGCGGCCGGGAGCAAGACCGTGGCAAAAAGGAGGGCGCAGATCTTTTTCATGAGGTTACTTCAATCCAGCAAGTAAAGTTTGGAAATCGGATTGCTTGCCGGCCACGGGAACCGTCATTTCCAAAGCACGTTTGGGGTCGCGTGGGTTCGCGATTGTGATTTTCAGGCTCTCGGCGTCGCCTTCAGCCAGGGCCTGAAGAATCGAGCGCGGCACGCTTTTGGATTTTTTGCTGACCTCGGAGACGCCGAAGCAAAAGGTGTCCACCTCGGAATACCATCCGCCGGCCGATGTTTTGAAGGTGAGCGCGGGTTTGTCCTTTCGGCTGAGGGTCACCCGAACCTCCGGGGCAGCCACGGCGTCGGGTCCCTCGAAATCGTCGAAGGGAAAGGCTGTGATTTTTGAGGGATTTTTTATCTCCACCTCAAAACCAAGGGTTCCGGAACTCTCCTTGTCCGAGGTGGGATCGCAGCCGAAAACAATCGTAATGGGCGTTTTCTGTCGGAGCAGGCTGGCGGTGGCGGAATAGGTGAGGGAATTCCGGGTGTATTTGGTCGCACTGGTCCATCGTCCCGCCGGGTCGGCCTGGAGGGTGGTGGTGACAAATAGGGCGGTGGCGAAGAGGAGGAGACGTTTCATAGTGGTAGGCACTTCAGGAGGTATTAGTCGGCGGTCAATTCAAGCGCGGCCACGTACCAGCGTCCGTCGGCGTTTTTCTTCATCTTCAGTTCGATGGAGCCGCCGACATAATAAATGTGGGTGGGATCCATCAGTTGCAGGCCTTCGGGTTTTCCGGCCGAGGCGTCCCAATTCAGTTCGTCAAGCGCGGCTTTGGCGGCGACTTCGGCGGCGGCCTCGCGGTCGTGACTGGCATAGGCTTTTTAGAAAAGTGCTCCGGCCTTCTTCACGGACTCCGCTCCCGCGGGTTCGCCTTCCTCCTCGCTCTCGCCGGAAGCCTCATTCAGACGCGCCGTGCGTTCCTTGGTGAGGGTAGCCAGCGTGCCCGCGTACAGCAAAGGTGCCGCCGAGCCGTCCCGCATCTCATCCGCCACCCGGGCGGCTTCCGCATCCCGATAAGCCAGCCAGGCGCGCTGGGACGCTTTGAGGAGAGCCTTCCCCTCGTCGTCCAGATCGGCCATCGCCTTCTGATAAGCCGCATTGAGTTTTTTGTCCGCGACGGCGGCATCCGCCTCAGCCTGGCGATTCATCTCCTGCTGACTCTGGGATAAAAGAAGGCCCGCAGAGGCGAACAGAGCCATGGCGAATGGACGTATCCGAATGAGCATGGTCGAGACATCACAACCGGTTCCATACTGTCAAACCCTGATTGAAGGATCAGGGTAAAACCTGAAAAACCGGCTCCCGCGCCGCACCTTCGCAGAGGGCACGGTAGCCGAGGAATTCGCCCCGGGTGTCCGGGCCGTCTTGCAGGCCGAGCAGGGCGGCAAAGGCGGACGAGGCATAGATGAGCCCGGCGGGCGTGAGGGCGGCGAGGGCGTCGGATTTGGTGATATGTTCGCCGCGGCCCACCTTTTCGCCGGTGAGCGGATGGATGGCAATCCGCACCGGGCCGGCATGCAGACCGAGGGCACCGGTGAGGGCGGCGCCCATTTCCCATTGGATGGCGCGGGCCGAACGCGAGGCGTCGGCGGGGGAGGCAAAAAACAGCCGGACGCGACCGCCGGAAACATCGCGGTGCACCACGTCGCTTCCCCCCACCAGGGCGGCCAGCCGGGCTTCGAAGTTTTCGCCGGGCTGAAGGGTGAGGGTGAGGATGGCCAGCAAGCGCTCCGCCGCCCCGCGCCCTTCGGG
>JBGSVZ010000033.1:0-20615 GCA_041752695.1 Terrimicrobiaceae bacterium | reverse complement strand
CTGCCGCGCGGTTCGATGATAGTCCCGTCGCCACGGCAATTGCCGTCACTCAGGAGCCGGAATTGCCGCCGGTTGCGCCCGTACCGGAGGGCGAGCCCGCGCCGGTGCCGGTCGCCGAGGCCGCCCCCAAGCAAGCCGAGTCGGCCGCTCCCACGCCGGAACCCGAAGTGCGCAAAGCCGAGGCCGTCACGCCTCTGGACTCTCCGGTGGACGCCCCGGCCATCCAGGCTCCGACCCCGGAACCCATCAATTTTTAGGGCATTGGGCTGCTTCGCGGCGGAGTGGCAGTGGCTGGAGTCCAGGCTTTAGCCTGTGCTTCGTCGAAACAGCCTAAAGGCTGGACTCCAACAATTTGCGAACCGGTCAAAGAGCCTTGTTCGTGGCTCGTTGCCCGACGTTGGCCGACAACTTTACGTCGGGACCGATGCGGCGGTAGGTCGGATTTTCCAGACGAATCCCTTGCTCGTTGGATCCGGCTCCCCGACCTCCGGTGACAGGAACGGGGCCGCCGATGAGAAGAGGGGCCAGGTAAAAATTTACCTCATCCACCAATCCCCGGTCAAACGCTTCCCCAAGCAGCCGCGCCCCGCCCTCGATCAGGACGCTCGCAACGCCGCGTTGGCCAAGTTCCCCCAGGACGGACCGCAGGCTGCGGTTCGCGAAGACCACTGTCCGGTCCCGGAATTCATCGGTGAAAAGTTTGGCGCCGGGGGGCAACTGGCCGGACCTGCTCCAGACGACCCGGAGCGGTTGTTCGCGATGCCGCACGCCGCGGATGGTGAGTTGGGGGTCATCGACACGAACCGTTTCCCCACCGACCAGAATGGCCTGCACCTGTGCGCGCAGTTTCATCGCATCGCGGCGGGAGGCCGGAGAGGTCAGCCAGCGATGCTCCGGCGGGGAATTAATGCGTCCATCCAGGCTCATCCCGGCCTTCGCAATCACGTAGGGGCGGCCCGTGGCGATCCATTTGTTCCAGCCGGCATTCAGCGAAGCGCATTCCGCGGAGAGCACACCTTCGGTTACCGGGATCCCGGCCGTTTCCAGCAAACGTTTCGCGCGTCCGACATGCCGGGGATTCGGATCGGTCGCCCCATACACCACCCGCGAAAAACCCGCCGCAATGATGGCCTCCGTGCAGGGCGGGGTTTTGCCGTGGGTCGAACACGGCTCCAATGTCACGTAAAGTGTCGCTCCCTGGGTCTGTGCGGCGTTCCGGATGGCGGCAACCTCCGCATGCGGGTCACCCGCCGCCCTGTGCCAACCGCGGGCCACGATGCGCTTGCCACGGACAATCACCGCGCCGACTGCGGGGTTGGGGTGGGTAAAACCGAGGCCCTTCCGCGCTTCTGCCAGGGCCTCCCGCATGAAGGTTTCATCCATCCGGGCACGCTCGAAGTTTTGGGGGCCGCCTTCAATGGAAAAACATCCTCAAGATGGACTTTTCCCGCTTTTCGGCGGAAGCTCGAGCTCGCATGACGGCCCGTCAGAACGCCCAGCTTTTCCATGAACTGAATCAACTGGCGCGCAGCGGTCTCCCCATCGTCCGCTCGCTGGAGATTATGGCCCGCAAACCCGGCGGCGGGATTGCGGAATGCGCCCGGAAGTTGGTTCACGGCCTGCAGGCGTCGGGTTCGGTGAGTGAGGCGTTCCGTTCGGCGAAATTCTCCGACAGCGACGCCGCCGTGATCGAGGCCGGGGAAGCCACCGGACGACTCGAGCAAGTTTATCTGGAGCTGGAGCAATACTACACCCAGGTCGCGGCCGCCCGCCGACAGATTTTTGCCAAATCGCTTTATCCGATAATCGTCCTGCACCTCGGCGTTTTCCTCCTCGCCATTCCCAAGGCCATCATTGAGGGCGGATGGAGCACGTATTGGAAAAACGTTCTGCCCGTGCTTCTTGGGATCTATCTTGTGGGTTTCCTCTGCCTGCTGGCCTGGGGCCTCATTCGCAACCTTGTCGGCCATAACGCCGCCGCCGCGCGTGTGATTCTGGTTGTGCCGGTTTTCGGAGGGTTTCTCGCAGATTGGACCGCTTGGAAATACACCTCCGTGCTTTCCCTCTACGTGCGGGCGGGAGGCGGTCTGCTCAATGCGGTGGAATCCGCCGGCCGCTGTTGTGGCAATGCCATTCTGCGCAAGGCCAGCGAGGGGGCTCTCGCCGGGGTGCGCGAGCGCGGACAGGGACTGGCCGAGGCATTTCGCCAACAGGGCCGCCTCCCGGAAACGCTGGAGCGCGCCATTGAAGTCGGCGAACACGCCGGACGTCTGGACGAAGAAACCGCCCGCGCCGCCGAAATTTTTAAGACGCGGACGCTCCAGCGCCTCGACGCCATTGGCGATTGGACGCCGAAGATTCTCTATCTCGTGATCGTCCTCTACACCGGTTGGCAAATCATTCAGATGGCCACCGGCGTCGCTGCCTCAATGGGGGCTGTGTTGGATCAGGCTGTGCCATAACGGCTCTAAATGTCGCGCCCATAGGCCCGAGATAATAGCGCCGTAATGGCGCGAAGAGCGGCCTTGGGGTTTTGTTGTTGTTTCATAAACCACTGACCATGAGGGATATAGAAAATCCGTCTGTTCGTGGCATGTTCCAAGCTGATGAGTCTGTGAACACCAATCACACACTATGAGCATCATCAGATACAAAAACCCTGAATTGACACCGTTCTCGTCGTTTGACCGTCTCTCCTCCCTGCGGGAGCTCCTGGATTCCGCCTTCCAATTGGCGGGCTCGGCTCCGGGAGTTTCTGCGGGCTGGTCGCCGGCGCTGGACGTTTATGAGGACACCGACGCGGTGACCGTGAAACTCGAACTCGCAGGCGTGAAGAAGGACGACTTCGACATTTCGCTGCAAGACGACGTGCTCACCATTTCCGGCGAGCGCAAGGCGGAGAGCGAAAAGCGCGAAGGCGAGAGCTTCCGCAGTGAGCGCATTTTCGGCGCCTTCAGCCGGAGTGTCACGCTGCCCGGTCCGGTGAAATCCGCCGAGGTCACGGCGGCTTATCAGGATGGCGTTCTGACCGTCACCCTGCCGAAAGCCGAGGAAGCCAAGCCGCGGAAAATCCAAGTTGAACTTAACTGACCATACACCCTGAAAAACACTATGAGCACCACCACAGAAAAAGCCCCAGCCACCGCCAGTCGCGTCGAATACGTCACGCCCCGCGTGAACCTGCATCAGGACGCCGAGGGATACACCCTCGAAGTCGAAATGCCGGGAGTCGGCAAGGATGGCGTCGAAATCACCGCCGGTGACGGCAAACTCGTCATTGTCGGCCACCGCAGTGCCGCCGAGGAACAGGGCAAGGCGATCTACCGCGAGCGCAACGCCCGCGGATTCCGCCGCGTCTTCGACCTCGATCCCAGCATCGACACCGCCGCCATCAGCGCCAGCGTCGAGCAGGGTTTGCTCACCGTTCAGTTGCGCAAATCCGAGTCGGCCAAACCGCGGAAGATCGCGGTGTCCTGATTTGGTATCCGTAATGAGCCGGCGGCCTTCGGCCTGTCCCTCAATAACCCCGCCCCTTGCCCGCAAGGGGCGGGAAGGGTTCTCGGTTTCCTTCCGGCATTTTAGGTAGTCGCCTCAGGCGGAAGCTCAGACGCTGCGTCGTGGTCGGACCTCCTATGACCTGCCGCGCCCGCGTCCAATTTGTTGGTTGACATGCGTCTGGTTGCACGGTAGGTGCTCCCCGGTGCGCGAAATGAGTCTGCAAAATACAGCATCGGTGGTGGCTCAACCTTCCCTAAGGCTCGCCGCCATGGCACTTTTGGGTTTTTGCGGTTTTGCTTTGCAGGCACAGGGTCAGTTTTTTGACTTGGATTTCGGAACAAACACGGCGAGTCCGCAGCCTAACCAACCGGCACCTAACAATGTGATTCAAGATTCCTATACCACGGATAGGAGTTTTACGTTTCTCAATGTGGCCCCTGACAGCGGTTCCAATGTCGATCTTCGCATCACCGTTGGGGACAATGGTTCCCGATATGGGTTTCTAGGTTCTTTCCCTAGCTACAAAGTCGCCAATGGAGTGACTGAGCCAAACGGGGATCTGGGATACCTGTACGAGTTTACGGCAGGCTCAAATCTGGCTGGCGACTCTCCGCTCCGCACTGGTGGCATCACCTACTCCATGGATTTCCTTGTGGGAGGAACAAACGATGCCTTTGTTGTTCCGAGTTTCCGACTCCTTATTTACGACGTGGATGGGGAAACCGCCCAAAGTGAATCTGTGCGCGTTTTTAACGATGACGGTTTTTCCGGATACCGGCTGTTTACGATTCCCGACGGCCAAACGGGCATTACGGTTACCGATGAGGGCGCGATTTCTTATCTCTTTACGGGACCAGGAGCGGACGTTGCAGAGGATAATCCAAGTGGTGCGTTTATTCTGTATTTCGAAAACACCAGCTCGATTCGGTTGCAGATGGAATCAAGGACGTTTACCGGAAGTGGGCCAAACGGGGTTTTCTCCGCAATTGATGGTGATCTCAGTCTGATTGGCGGTGGTGACGAATCTACTTTGGACCAAACATTTGACCCCTTGGTTTCCGTGCCAGAGCCTTCCGTCTTGGTTCTCGCCTTGCTCGGATTGAGTGCCGGAGCTTTGCGCAGGCGGCGTTGGTCTCGATAGTCAAGCGGTCGAGTTCTCAGATCAAAAGCTTTTCTTTCCGCTCCTGGGTGTTGTCGCGGGGGATCTGTCTATTGCGATTTGTCCCCCGTTTCCAACGGCAGACATTGGGACCCCCCATGCCGATATGGGGGGGATATGCCAGCTCTCCTTACCGTCAAATTCATTTTCGATTTTTTATTTGAGGGGGGTGAGTGAGTTGCAATACTGCCCGCTTGAAAAATCCTCTGATTGTCGAGCAAGTGGCCTTTGGGGGACAAGGGCTGATTCGTCTGGAAAATGGCAAGGTCTGCTTCGTGCCCCGGGTGATTCCCGGCGAACGCGTGACCGTGCGGATTGTGCGGGAGAAGGCCAGCTATGCGGAGGCCGAGTTGGAGAATCTGGTGGAGGCGTCACCCGATCGCGTCACGCCACCTTGTACGGTCTTCGGCCGATGCGGGGGGTGTCAGTATCAACACATGACCTATGCGCGGCAGCTCCTGCTCAAGCGGGATCAGGTGGTGGATGTGCTTCGGCGCCTTGGCGGGGTGGAGGGACTGGAGGTGGAGCCTACGGTGCCGTCACCGGACGAGTTCGCTTATCGGAACCGCGTGACGGTCCACGTGCGGAAAGGGGCGGTGGGATTTTTTGGCGCGCGCAGCCGGAATGTGGTCGACGTGTTGAACTGCCCGATTGCGTCCGAGGCGGTTAATGGAACGCTCACCGAACTGCGTGCGACGCGTCCGCGGGACGGCGAATATCCTCTGCGCGAACCGGGGGAATTTCGGGGGTTCCGGCAGGTGAACGATTCCGCGGCCCAGGCGCTGGTCGACGTGGTGGCCGACATGGCCGCTCCGGGTGGAGCTCTGCTGGTCGATGCGTATTGCGGCGCGGGATTTTTCGCCGGGCGGCTTAAGGGAATGTTTCACCAGACCGTGGGTATCGAGTGGAGCACGGATGCCATCCGGGCGGCGCGGGAAAAAGCGGGGGAGGGGGAAACCTATTTATTAGGCGATGTGAAAATTCATCTCGTTTCCGCGATGGAGGTGGCGGCGGCGGAGGGGACCCTGGTGTTGCTCGATCCGCCGATGGAGGGACTGGAAGCCGAGGTGATCGCGATGCTCCTGCAGCGTCGTCCGGCCCGCCTGCTCTACGTTTCCTGTAACCCCGGTACCCTGGCTCGGGATATCAAGCGGCTGAAGGGGGCCTACCGGGTGAAGCGGGCAAGACCAGTTGACATGTTTCCGCAAACCGCCGAAATCGAAGTGGCAACACTTCTCGAACTCTTATGAAATACCGCCGATTTGGACGCACCGGGCTTTCCATGCCCGTCTTTTCCTGTGGGGGAATGCGTTACCAGCAGAGCTGGCAGGATGAGGATTGGGAAAAAATCTCCGCCGAGAGCCAGGACCTGATCGAACGGTGTGTCGCGCGGTCGCTGGAGCTGGGCATCAATCACATCGAGACCGCGCGAGGATATGGTTCCTCCGAGGTGCAACTTGGACGCATCCTGCCGGATCTGCCGCGGGAGGATCTGATCGTGCAGACCAAGGTCGCCCCGGCTATCGCGGAGGAGTTTCTCCAGACCTTCGATCTGAGCATGTCCCGTCTGCGCCTTGATCATGTGGACCTGCTCTCCTTCCACGGGATCAATACGGGCGAACTGCTCGAACGCACCCTGGCCAAGGGCGGCGCGTTGGAAGCGGGCCGGAAATTGCAGGCCGAAGGCCGCGCGCGCCATCTGGGATTTTCCACCCACGCTCCCTGTGATGTGATCGTCGCGGCCATCGAGACTGGGGAGTTCGACTACGTGAATCTGCATTGGTACTGGGTCAATCAAAGCAACTGGCCCGCCATCGAAGCGGCCCGGCGGCATGACATGGGGGTTTTCATCATCAGCCCGAATGACAAGGGCGGGAAACTTTACGAGCCACCGGAAAAACTGAGTCGCCTCTGCGCGCCGCATTCGCCCATGGCTTTTAACGACCTCTTCTGTCTGCTGCGACCCGAGGTCCACACCCTTAGCCTTGGTGTGGCCCGACCGGAAGATTTCGACGAACATCTGCACGCTCTGAGCCTGCTGGACCAGGCGGAGGAAATCGTTTCGCCCATCAAGGAAAAGCTGCACGCCGCGATGGAGGAATCCCTCGGGTCGGATTGGTGCGCGCGCTGGCAGGAAGGGATTCCCCGGTGGGAGGATGTGCCGGGCGAGGTGAATGTCTGGGAAATTCTGCGGCTTTGGAACTTTGCCAAGTCCCTCGACATGGTGGCGTTCGGGAAGATGCGCTACAATCTGCTGGGCAATGCCGATCATTGGTTCCCCGGCAAAAACGCCGGGGAGATGGATGAGGCTGCGGTGGCAAAGGCCGTGCAGGCCAGCCCCTTTGCCAGCCGGATTCCGGAGACGCTGAAAGAGGCGCACGCGCTCCTGTGGGACAAACCGGTGGAGCGACTGAGCAAATCCGATTGAATCCGGTGAAAACCCTGCTCGCCCTCTTAGTGTTTGCCGGTGTGGTGGGGTATTTTTCCTACAATTACATCGTCCATCGCGACAATCCGTTGGAAGCTTTCGTACAGCCCATGGAAGGAGGACTTCCGACGAAAGACGCGCAGGGCCGCGAACTCACTCCCTGCAAACGGTGTCTGGCCACCGGACAGGTCACTTGCACGGCGCATCGCTGCAGCGAAGGCCGGGTCCCCTGTCCGGGTCCCTGTCTGAAACTTTCCGACGCCGGCTGGCAGAGGATGGAGGGTCAGGACCCTAACAAACTTTTCATGATTTACCGGGTCAACGGGGGAAGTCAGGGCGTTGGTCAGGCTCATGTCGGTGAGGTGTATGAAGTGCGGCTGGGAAAATTTTACGCGTTGGGTCCCTGCAAAGTTTGCAATGCACGGACCACGGTGGTTTGCAAAGTTTGCCAGGGCAGTGGCAAGGCGGGATGTCAGGTCTGCCGCGGGGAAAAGGTTGTCGTGAAAGCCGATCAGGCGGTGTTGCCGGTCCCCCAAGCCCCCCGTCCTTCCCAGGCTCCGCTGAACGGGCCCGCCGTTCCGCGTGAGCCGAAAACCTTCACGGTGAAGAGTGGAAAAACCTTCACTGGCCTGGTGGTCGCGCGGGACGATGCGGTGACCTGGATCCGCACGGCCGATGGCAAAAAGGTCGAGTTGAAAACATCCGACATTGTCAGCGAGCGCTGATTTTATCCGTTGGCGGGAGAGCCTGGAAGATGGATAACGACGCGCAGCCCCTTCCCGGTCTGCGCGAGGGTAATATCCCCTCCGTGGTTGCGCACAATTGATCGCGCGAGGGCGAGGCCAAGTCCCGCTCCGCCGGTATCCCGGTTTCGGGAATTTTCCAGGCGCACAAACGGTTCAAACACCTTGTCGCGATCTGCCTCCGGAATGCCGGGCCCATCGTCCTCGACCAGAATCTCGAGGCCCTCTCCGGAAGGCTGTAAGGACACCCGGGCGATATCCCCGTAACGCACCGCATTTTCAATCACGTTGCGCACCGCCCTCCGCAGGGCCGCCGGACGGCATGGGTAGGGAAGTCGGCGGTTGCTGGTGAACTCCACTTTCCAGCCGAGTTCGGCAAGGTCGTCGCAGATGCTTTCCAGCAGCGCGTTCACTTCCACCACGCGCGTGGTCTCGGCCGGGGATTCCGACTGCACCAGGGACAGAGCGGCCTCGGCCATGCTTTGCATCTCATCGAGCGTGGCATGGAATTTTTCGCGCATCTCCGCGTCGGCGATGAACTCGGTGCGCAAACGCAGGGAAGTGATCGGCGTGCGCAAATCGTGGCCGATGGCCGCGAGCATACGTGTGCGGTCTTCCAGAAATCGCCGCAGTCGCACCTGCATGCGATTAAACGCCGCGATAGTGGATCGGATGTCGTCTGGTCCCTCCTCCTCCAAAACGGCAAGTTCCTGACCGCGGCCCAGGTCCTCCGCGGATTTTGCCAGGTGACGGAGGGGGCGCGAAATGCGGCGGGCAATAAAGATGGCCGCACCGGCAAAGATCAGGACGGTGATGACCAGGGCCGTATAATATCCCGGCGTCAGACTCACCTGCATCAAGGCACCCGGTTTGGCATAGACCATGTTGAGCCAGTTCTTGCCATCGAGCCGCATGGAAAATCCGAAACCGTTCCAGGCCGCCAGATCGAGCACGCGGATGGGTTGCTGCAAAAGCCACGAGCCGGCGGGAAGGTCCGTCCATGACGAATCCGAGACTTCCGCAAGCATGGGGTCGTGCAAAAAGAGGCTGGCGGTCGAGGAATGCCGTCCGATGGCCGAGGTAGGCTCCAGGAGATGCTTGCGGGCCTCTTTCTGCCATTCCTGTGGCGAGGAAATTTCGCCTTCCGTGATCCAAAGACGGGTGAGGGGGGTTTCCACGGCCGACAGGGTTTGGGCCCGCTCGCCCTCCGGAATGCCCTCCGCCAGGCGGAAGGCCGACACCGCGCGGCCGACGCATTCCTCGCCGACGACGTGGCGGACGGCTCGGGCGCGTTCCAACCGGTAGATCCCCAGGGTGACAATCTGAGAAATCGCCACGGCGAGCAACATCACCAGGATCAGTTGCCCCCCCAAAGTGCTGGGCAGAAGGCGTTTCATAATTTTTGCACCTCGCCGACAAATTGATACCCGTCGCCCCAGCATGTCTTGATCAGCAAGGGCTGCGCTGGGTCCTCCTCAATTTTTCGGCGCAGGCGGCTGACCTGATTGTCGATGCTGCGGTCCCATACCTCGGCGGCGCGGCCTGAGGTAAGGTCGAGCAGTTGGTCGCGCGATAAAACCACGCCCGGCCGGTCGAGAAAAACACACAACAGTCGAAACTCGGCGTTGCTCAAAGGTACCGCCACACCATCCCTCCCGGTTACTTCCTGGCGGCTGAGGTCGAGCAACTTGTCGGCAAAGGACAATTTTTCCGCCCGCACAACATGGCGGGTGGGGGGCAGACTTTGCGTCCGACGCATCACGGCCTTAATGCGGGCCAGCAACTCCCGGGGGTTGAAGGGTTTCACCAGATAGTCGTCCGCTCCCATTTCCAGACCGACAATCCGGTCGGTGTCGTCCGCCATTGCGGTGAGAAAAATAATTGGCACGGAAGACTTCGCACGAAGTTCGCGACAAAGCGTGAGCCCGTCCTCGCCCGGCATCATAATATCGAGCACCAGCAAATCCGGCGCACTGTTTTCCAGTTGTCGTCGAAACGCCGCCGCACTCTCCGCCGCACTGACGCGATACCCGTGCTCCCCGAGATAACGCACCAGCAACTCGCGGATGTCGCGATGGTCGTCGATGACGGCAATGTGCAGGGCGGAGGACATGGTTCGTCAAGGATACTGCGATTTTTCCGCTCGGAATGCCAAAAAGTGTATCAATGCGTATCCGTCGCAGGCGAGGACGACACTCTCCGTTACAAAATAAGCCAGTCCGTGACACACATTCCGGTCGTACCGGTGATAGTTTTCCGGTGTCTCATGTGGATCGTCCAATTTGCCCTTCGTTATAAATATTCCATTGCCGTCCTGGCGATCATCATCCTGCTCTTCGGGGTGATGTCCGCACGGCGCATGTCCACGGACATTCTGCCGCGGGTGGATAGTCCGGAAATCACGCTGGTTTGGACTTACGGTGGCCTCAATGCCTCGGAAATGGCTTCGAAAATCACGTCGTTCTCCGAGATCGCGATTATGAATAACGTGGATGATCTCATCGAGGTCCGCTCCGAGACCTCGAATGGAGTCGCGTTGGTCAGGCTGATCTTCCAGCCCTATGTCGATATGAACACGGCGCTGTCGCAGGCGACCGGGGTTTCCCAGACCATTTTGCGTCGCATGCCGCCGGGGACCACGCCTCCGCTGGTCGTGCGGACCAGTCCGTCCAGCGTTCCCATCGTCCAGCTCGTGATGTCATCGGATACGCTTTCCAGTGGACAGCTTTTCGACTACGCGCGTCTCACGCTGCGAGGGCAGCTTCAGAGTGTGGCGGGACTGCGAATTTCCCTGCCTTATGGCGGCGCGTCCCGCCAGGTGATGATCGATCTCGATCCCGACGCCCTGCACGCCTTCGGGCTGTCTGCCTCGGAGGTGAGCGCGGCAGTCGGTCAGCAAAACCTCACTTTGCCCTCCGGGTCCCTACGGGAGGGCGAGCGGGAACTGCCGGTGGAAATCAACGCGAGTCCCGAAACGGTGCAGGCCTTTCTGGATATTCCTCTGCGCTCCGTGGAAGGCCGCACTGTGCTGCTGCGCGACGTGGCCAACGTGCGCGACGGCGAAGCAGTGTCCACAAATATCGCGCGTCTCGACGGCCAGAACGCCGTGATGATTTCCATTCTGAAACTTGGCAATGCCTCCACGGTGGAAATCATCGACGGCATCCTCGCCCGCCTTCCCGAGATCCGTGCCTCGGCTCCTCCGGGGCTGCATATCGAGCCGATCTTCGATCAATCCGTCTTTGTGCGGGCGGCCGTCAAAGGGGTGGAGCACGAAATCCTCCTGGTCGGTGCCCTGGTGGCCGGCGTTGTCCTGCTCTTCCTCGGGTCATGGAGGTCCACGTTGATCGTGCTCACGTCCATTCCGCTTGCGCTCCTCTGCTCCATCATCGGACTTAGTCTGGTCGGGGCGACGTTTAATTTGATGACCCTGGGCGGTCTGGCCCTGGCCATTGGCATTCTGGTGGACAATTCGCTGGTGGAAATTGAGAACATCAAGCGGCAGATCGGGTTGGGCAAGGATGTGCGCACCGCCATTCTCGACGGCGCGAATGAAGTCGCCTTTCCCGAGTTTGTCTCGACCATTTCCATTTGCATCGTCTTCCTTCCGATCTTCCTGCTCTCGGGGACAGCAGCCGATGTCTTTCGGCCGCTCGCTTTGGCGGTGGTTTTTGCCATGATTGCGAGTTACCTGCTGGCTCGCACGCTGGTTCCCACCCTCGCTTCCCTTATTCTGCCGGCTGAATTGGCGGCCGCGAAAAAAGCGCACGTTCGTCCGCCTCGCGGACTGGCCCGCGTCCACCACGCTATTGAGTCTGCCCTGGACTGGGTGATGGAGCGGCAGCGTGGGCTGTTACAGTTTCTCTTGCGGCGGAAGTTACTGCTGCTCGCACCCGTCGGGCTGGCCCTTGGGCTCGGGCTCTTCGCCGCGGCCCAATCGGGTCGGGAGTTTTTTCCCAAAACCGATGCCGGACTTATTCGTCTTTTTGTGCGGGTTCCCAGTGGCCTCAGGGTGGAGGAAACCGCGCGGGTGATGGCGGATTTGCAGCGAGAAATTCGCGCTCTCATTCCTCCCGCCGAATTGCAGTTCATCGTGGAAAACATCGGGGCCCCCAATCCCGTCAATCTGGCATGGGTGCCGACCTCCGCCATTAGTTCATCCGACGGGGAAATCCTCATCCAGTTGCATGGCGACCATCAGGCCAGCATGGCCTACGAGGAGAAAATTCGTGGCGTTCTGAAGGAAAAATTTCCCCAGGTTCAGGCGTTCTTCCAACCCGCGGATGCCACCAGTCAGACTCTGTCTTCCGGTGCGCCGACCGCTTTTGAAGTGCGCATCATCGGACGCGACCGGCCGGGCAACCTTGCCGTGGCCCGGGACCTGCAAAAGCAGTTCTCCGAGATTCGGGGGGCGGCCGATGTGACCTTCCGCGAAGTGCTCGATCAACCGGGCTACGCTATCAAGGTCGACCGCGTGCGTGCGGCCACGTTTGGCATTACCCAGCAGGACGCCTCCCGCGCCGTCTTGGCGGCGCTGGGGAGTGGCGGAACGGTCAGCCCCAACTATTGGTCGGATCCCGCCACCGGATCGTCCTACGACGTGCAGGTGATAGCGCCGCCGACGAACTTGGATTCGGTGGAAGACCTTCTCAACCTCATCGTCCGTCCCTCTGTCGGATCAGCCGCCGGTGTCCCCCTGCGCGCGTTTGCCACCGTGTCGGAAAAACGTTCGCCGGCCAGCGTGTCGCGAACCATGCTCCAGCCGACCTTCACCGTGGTTGGAAATGTCTATGGCCGCGACCTTGGCGGGGTGGCGGCGGATCTAGAAAAGATCCTCACCGGGCTCCGGGGCCAGCTAAAACCCGGCAACCGCATCGAGTTGGCCGGTCAGGCGGCCCTCATGCGCACCTCGTATTCCGAACTCCTTGGCGGTCTCGGTCTTGCTGCCGTGCTGGTGTTTCTGGTCATGGTCGTGAATTTTCAATCCTGGACCCTTCCTTTCGTCGCTATTAGTGGTCTGCCGGTGGCGATCTCCGGCGCGTTGTTTTCCCTCTGGCTTCTTGGCACGCCCCTTAGTGTTCCCGCCCTGATGGGAATCATCATGGTGGTGGGGGTCTCGACGGCCAACAGTGTCCTGGTGACGACCTTTGCCAAAAACCGGACAGACGAGGGCCTCGACGCCCCTGCCGCCGCCATGGAGGCCGCAACGACGCGGCTGCGGCCGGTGCTGATGACCGCCCTCGCCATGATTTTGGGCGTGATTCCCATGGCGATTGGCCATGCCGAGGGGGGCGAGCAAAATGCCCCTCTTGGTCGCGCGGTGATTGGCGGCCTCGTGTTTGGCACCCTGGCTTCCCTGTTCCTGGTGCCGGTGATTTTTGCCGCCGTGCGCAGCCGTTTCGACCGAACCAAAGACGCTACGCCCATCCGAAACTTCCCCCCCGTCCGCCCCGGCCAAGATCTTGTTCCGCAGCTCTCATGAAAATTTTCCTCTCTCTTCTTCTCGCCATTCCGCTGGCCTCCCGTGCTCAAGATGTCCCCGCAGTCCGAACGGTCCTGCCAAAGCTGTCCACCCAGGCTGCGCGCTATGAAGTCCCTGGCCGCACGGAACCGGTTGAATCCGCGACGATTTACACCCGTGCGACGGGAATAGTCAGCGAACGTAAGTTTGACATTGGCGGCGAAGTCAAGGCCGGCGAGGTGATGGCCATCATCTCGGCGCCGGAAATTGACCGTGCGGTCGATGCGGCGCGGGCCAACGTCGAACAAGCCAGGGCGAGGGCTAATAACGCCCTTAGCCTTTCCAATCGTTCCTCCCGGTTGCGTCAGTCTGACGTGGTCTCCGAAGAGGAGAGCGATCAACGCCGCACCACGGCGGTGGAATCGGCGGCGGGAGTTCGGGTCGCCGAGGCAGAACTGGCACGACTGGAAGAGGAACAGCGTTTTTCCATCGTGCGTGCGCCGTTTGATGGGATTATTTCGGCGCGGAATTTCGACCGGGGTGATCTTGCGAAGGGAGATGCCGCCTCCGAGAAGGGATGGCTGTATCGTCTGGAGAAGCTGGACACCCTGCGTTTTGTGATCAGCGCAACGCCAGATCTGGCGTTGCGCCTGCCGAAGGATGCGGAAGTGGTGGTGCGGTTCGGTGAATTTCCAGGTCGCAGCTTTCCGGCCCGAGTCGCCCGGGCCAGCAGGGTTTTTGAATTGGCTTCCGGCACGATGAGGGTGGAACTGCTTCTTGAAAACAAGGACCTTGTTCTCCCGTCGGGGCTTACCGGCACCGCGGCCTTTGAGCTCAAGCCAGCCGACGGCACTTATGTGCTTCCCGCAAACGCCCTGATCAGCCGCGGTGGGAAAACCCTGGTGGCCGCCGTGGAAGACCATAAGGTGCGATTTCTGGAGGTGGCTCCGGGCAAAAATTTCGGCCGGGAGGTCGAGGTGATGTCAGGCCAGCTTAAGGACGAAACCGCGGTGATTCTCAACCCTAATGCCATGCTCCGGGAAGGCGAAACCGTCGCGCCGGCCCCACTCGCGGCCGCAAAATGAGGCTACGCAGAAGGCGTTCGCCAGACGCCGCTTCTGGCAGGGAGTTTTTTCGAAGCAACTTAGCAAATTCCGCGACGCGCCCCTTGCAGAATTCGCAAACGGGTTTAAGTTCCGCCCGATGAAAAAACTATCCCTAATCCTCAGTGTTGTGGTTCTTGTTGCGGTCAACGCGCTCGCTGGTGCTTTTCCCGACATCAGCATGAATGACCTCAAAAAGGCCATTGCCGACAAGGATGTCACCATCCTCGATGTCAATGGCAGTGAATCCTATGCCGAAGGCCATATCCCGGGAGCCCTCGACTACACCGCGGTCAAAGCCGATATCGCCTCGAAACTTCCTGCCGACAAAAGTGCCCTCGTGGTGGCCTATTGCGGCAGCGAACAATGCGGCGCTTATGCCCAGGCGGCGAAGGCGGCCAAGGACCTCGGCTACACCAATGTGAAACATTTCGCGCCAGGCCTCAAAGGCTGGAAGTCGGCCGGTGAGCCGCTTCAGGCCGCGAATTAACCGACAAAAATAAACCGGAAAGGGCGGCACCGCAGTGCCGCCCTTTTTGCGTCCGTTAGTCAGTGGTCAACTGCCAGACTGGCTCTGTCGTTGGGTGGAAATGATCCTGCCGGGAATTGCTTCTTCCTCGCCGGCTTGAACTTCGTCCACATTGACGGAGAGGTAGAGCGCGTGTTCGCCACCACCCGCCAGGGTGCCGCGGATCAGGCTCACATCGCCATAGTCCCGTCCCCAGGCCAGAGTCACGTAGCCGGTTCCCGCCATGCCGTCATTGGTAGGATCAAGCTCCAGCCAGCCGAATCCCGGACAGGCCAGGGCGACCCAGGCGTGGGACGCGTCACCACCGAAGACCTTGGTTCGGCCCGGAGGAGGGAGGGTTCTGAGGTATCCGCTCATATAGCGGGCGGGCAACCCGAGTGCGCGGAGACCAGCGATTTCCAGATGGGCGAAATCCTGGCAAACCCCGCGCCGATTTTCAAAAACCTCCCCAAGAGGGGTCGAAACGCTGGTCGCGGCTTTATCAAAGGTGAACCTATCGTGAATGCGTTTTGTGAGCTCCAGGGCGGCCTCTGCGAGGGGACGTCCGGGCGGAAAGCTTTCTTCCGCCCACGCGCGGAGCTCGTGAAGATAGGGGGCATAAGGGGAGGGGTGTAAAAACTCCTGCTCGAAGCGATCTCCTGCTCCCGCCTGCCATTTGGTCCGCACTTCATCCCACGGCGGGGAGGATTTTGGCGGGGCGACGGGTCGTTCATCGCATTCGATTTTGCTGCGGACCCGAATGTGCATGCCCCGATGGCGCTCAGCGATGGTGAAGGAACTCACGGTATTTCCGAAATAGTCGGTGTGTTCATGCACGACCTGCGGGGAGGGAGTGAGTTCCAGGGAAGAGGAAAGAACACGCTGGCCCGGATGCTCACGGGGCTGCATGTGCAAGACGTGTTTGGAAAGCCGGACAGCATCGGCGTAGCGATACTCCGTCCAGTGGGATATCTCGTAAATCATAACGAGGCAGGAAGTTCCGGGCTGGCGGTGTCGCGACCCACGCTCGAGGTTCGCAGGTGGGTAAAAAATCGCAGGGTGATCAGCTCGGAGCAGTCCGTGAGGGCCTTCTCCGCCCGATCGAGCAAGGCCACAATTCCCGTGCGGTTTTCCCCCTCGGCGTCAGCAGGGTCAAGCAGGCGTAATTCGCTCAGCACCGAAAGTAGTCCCCGTTCCTCCGGCAGTTTAAAACGCCCGTCCGTCTCGCGGGGCAGGAAGCGCAGATGGTCCATACCCGCGGCAAACTGGCTGGCCAGCGAGCGCGGGTTCGTTTCGTCGCACAGCACGAGGTCGAGGACGGCGGACACACTCAGACTGGTGTGTTTCTGCCGGTAGGTGACCAGCGTATCGAGCGTTTCCAAGAGCAATTCCAGGCGGCCGATCCGGGTTTTTTCCTGGAGGAGTTTCCGGACCAGACAGGACAGATACAGCCCACGCTCGATCCGGCGGCCCAGGTCGAGGAATCGCCACGAATGTCCGTGAGGCATGTTCTCACTCAGCAGACCCTGAAAGGCGGAAAGGGCCAGAATCACGTTGTTCAGTCCGAGGGCAGTTTCGTTGGAGGAAAGTTCGCTGTCCCCCCGCTGGGAATCGCCCAGTTGATGGAGGATGCGCCATGTGTCATGACTAAGTTGGTCGCGCACTGTCGTGGCCAGACCCTGCAGGCTTTTCAGCAGCGAGGTGAGGCTTCCCGCGCGGTTTGGGTCGGCCATCTGGCGGGCCAGGGCCTGGTCCACGCTTTCTTGTTTGCCAGGTCCGCTAAATTGATCGAAATACCGCAGGGTTTGCAGCATCGGCAGCAGGTCGTTCTGTTCCACCCAGCCGGATTCCTCCGCAAAGTTCTCCAACGTGCAGCGTACCATGCGGGCGGTGAAATCCGACCGTTCTGCATAACGGCCCAGCCAGAACAAATTATCCGCCACACGGCTGGTGAGGTCGAGGTGGCCGCGGCGCAGTTCCGACGCCGCCGCATTCGGGGTGACTCCTTCGGGACGTTCATCGTCGAGATCCACCCAGGTGTCCTTGCTCCCGCCACTTTGCTGCAGCAGAATGCTAAAGCTGGATTCCTCCGCTGCCACGCGGGTTAATCCCCCGGGCAGGACATCGTAGTCGTCCCCATTGCGGACGGCAAAAACCCGAAGGAGCACCGAACGCGCCTCCAGCCGGCCCTCGACAAAGTCCGGGCACTGCGAGAGCAGGACGTTTTCCTGCGCGGCGAAATATTGCGGCCGGGCCTGCACCGCCTCGCGCAGTTTGGCACGGGAAAGACCCTCCGGAGGCCGCGCCCCATGGTAGTCGAAGGCGTCCTTAATCACGAGGCCGTGCATGTTGGAAAGAGCGTAGTTCCGAGCCGTCGCCTGGCCACACCACCAGGTGGCTACCGAGGGCATGAGCAAATCTTCGCCCAGAATTTTCCGACTCAGATGCGGAAGGAAGGCGTGGAGCGCAGCCGACTGCACAACGCCGCTGCCCAGCGCATTCGCCACGGCCACGTTCCCGGCGCGGACGGCGGCGAGCAGACCGGAAACCCCCAGCAACGAATCATCGCGGAGTTCGAGCGGATCGCAAAAGTCCTCGTCCACTCTTCGCAGGATGACGTCGACCTGACGCAACCCTTCCAGCGTTTTGATATAGACCCGCCCTTCGCGCACCGTAAGATCCTGGCCCTGCACGAGCGTGCATCCGAGGTGACGCGCGAGGTAGGCCTGTTCGAAATAGGTCTCGTTAAGTGGCCCGGCAGTGAGGAGGACCACGGTCGGCTCTGTGCCTGGACGGGGGGAGAGGGCGGCCAGCGATTCCCCGAATTTGGCAAAAAACCCTCCCAGTCGTGCGATCCGGGCCTCACGAAAAATCTCCGGAAAAACACGGGAAAGAACGAGCCGGTTTTCGAGCGTGTATCCCATGCCGGACGGCGCCTGGGTCCGGTCGGAAATCACCCACCAACTCCCGTCGGGCGACCTGGCCAGGTCAGCGGCATAAATCACCAGGCGGGCACCGGTGCGTGTGGGGATCCCATGGCAAGGTCGGAGGAACGCCGAGTTTCCATAGACGAGCGAAGGGGGGAGCAGTTTCTCCGTGAGGAGTTTCTGCGGACCATACACGTCCTCCAGCACATGATTGAGCAGTCGCGCGCGCTGTTTCACCGCTCTGGCCAGAAAGGTCCAGTCGTCTCCGGCGAGACGGAGCGGCACGGGATTTAACTCCCAAGCGCGCAACAGCCCCTGCGTCTGCACGTTGTAGGCGACGCCGTTGTCGTGGAGGATTTTTCGTGCCTGATTCCAGCGCCGTCCGATCTCCGCGGGCCCCAGTCGCTCGAAATAAGCCGAGACCCCGCGCCAGTGTTCCCGGATGCCACCCTCTTTTGGAATCATCTCGTCGAACGGCAACCCTTGCGAGCCAAGCCGGAGTTGGTATCCCAAGGGAGTGAGTGGCGGCGGAAGCTCCGCCGATGCGACCGTGGCAGCCATGTCTCCCCATTAAGGCGGAAATCGGCGGGTCCTTGCCAGCCAAAATGCGCAGGACTGCGGGATGTCCTCCCCCTCGGGTGGGAACCCCCACCAACGGACGGGTTCTCCCCGAACAGGACCTAAGGTTGCGACCGTGCGCTCGATAGCGGGCGATTATTCGCTGCAACCATGAAACGAAACTTCCTCTCCCTAATCGTAGTCGTCGCGGTGTCGGGCAGCGCCTTCGCTGCCGATCCCAACGCGGATAATACGGACAAAAACAAACGCGACCGGAACGAGGCCACCCTCACTCCGATCGACCAATCCAACGCACCGGCGGATATCAAAATCACCGCAGATACCCGCCGAATGCTTGTCGCCGACGACTCCCTCTCCGCTAACGCGAAGAATGTCAAGGTGATCACGATCGATGGTGCCGTCACCCTGCGTGGCCCGGTGGCCAGCGAGGCTGAAAAAACCAGCATCGAAAAGCATGCAAAAATGGCCGGTGCCAAGTCCGTCAGCAACGAAATCGAAATCAAACAACCCTAATACCAAAACCCAAAATATTATGTCTAAATCCATTGTAGGAATCGCCAAGACCGAAACCGATGTCGAAACTGTCATCGATGATCTTCAAGCCAGCGGAATCGCGTCTGCCGATATGTCCGTCCTGATGCCGGACTCCGGCGGAGTGCCTGACACCGGGACCGTCAAAGCCACGAAGGCGCCGGAAGGTGCTACGGCTGGTGCAGTCACCGGCGGAGTCACGGGCGGTACCCTCGGTCTTCTGGCCGGAATCGGTGCTCTCGCCATTCCCGGAGTCGGACCGTTCATCGCAGCCGGTCCGCTCATGGCCGCCCTCAGCGGCGTGGCCATCGGCGCCACCGCAGGCGGCGTGGTCGGAGCCCTTGTGGGCATGGGCATCCCTGAGCTGGAAGCCAAGGTCTATGAAGACCGGATCAAAAATGGCGGCTACCTCGTGGCCGTGCATGTGAGTGACTCGGATCAACAAAAGGTGATTCGTGACATCATGGAGCGCAATCATCTCGAGGACATTTCCTCCGTCACCGAGAAATAACCAACCCAGCCAAAACCCACCCGGCGAGAGCTTCGGCCCGCCGGGTGTTTTTGCGTCCGAAAGGCTCGGCGGAGGAGGGCTCGGGTGGGCCGGGCAAGAAGGTGAGTCGGAAGGGCTTCGAATCCTCACCTCATTAGTGATGGCGTGGAGGCAGCCGGTCCCGAAATGCAAAACGCCCGGCCGGGAGAGACCGGGCCGGGCGCTTTGGGGGGGCTGGCGGATTATTTGTCGGCCGCAACGTTAATGGCGGATTCCGCCAACTTGGTCAGTTTCTGGTCGGTGTCGGCCTCCTCGTCCAGGGTTGCCTGGAGCAGGGCCGCGCCTTCTTTGTCACCGAGCAGTTCGGCGTAGGTGCGGGCCGTTCCGTATCCCGCGATCTCGTAATGCTCGACGCGTTGGGCGGCGGCAATAAGTCCGGCGTCGCGGACTTCCTCGTCTGCCTCTTCCTCGATCATCTCGGATCCCTCGGCGATCACGCCTTCCATGCCTTTGCATTTTGGGCCGCGGGTGGTCTGATCATGTGACGCGAGGATCTTCTCCAGCCGGGCGGCATGTTCCTTAGTTTGTTCGAGGTGCTCCTTGAAGCCGGCGGCCAGCTTCTCATGGTTTGCCGCTTTTGCCATTTTCGGAAGAGCCTTCAGGATCTGCTTTTCGGCGCTGTAGAGGTCTTTTAGTTCGTGGATGTAGAGGTCTTTCAGGGTATTTAGTTTCATGGTGTTTTTTGGGTTGTTGGGGGATTGTTTTCGAATTCGGAAGGGGGGACGGGCACTTCCGTGGTGACGCCGTCTCCGTCGTGCACAACGATGCAGGGCATGCCCTTTTCGCCGGCCAGATGTTTGGCGGTTTCCACCGCCCCCTCTTTGGAGTTGTCATGCGCGAGCGGGGCGCCGCTTTGTGTCTCAACCTCCCATTGATCGCCAAGAGGCATGACGTGGATTTTGTCGGTTTCGTGGTCCATATCAGGGGCTGAGGACAACCTTCACGCAGTTGTCTTCCTTGTTGTTGAAAATTTCATAACCCTTTGCGGCCAGCAATTCTCATTTTGGCTACGGGGGAACGAGTTGAGGGGACTTAGGTCTGTAGAGGATTCATCCCTCTGGTGCGACCACAGGCGGAAGTTTTTTTGCTTTGGACGGATTCGGGCCATGCACAGCCCTCCCGTGATCG
>JBGSVZ010000032.1:0-33795 GCA_041752695.1 Terrimicrobiaceae bacterium | reverse complement strand
GCCGCCGCTTCTCCGGCGGAGTTTGCACCCGACCAGCCTCGTCCACTTTTAAGATTTGCGTAGATTCGTTCATAGATGTCAGAACGGAATCTATGACGGTTATTCCCTCATCGGACAGAGGCGGTCCGTGTGACGCTTACCGATGAAAAACATCACCATTTCCCTCCCGGAGGACTTGGCCCACCGGGCGAAGATTTTCGCGGCGGAACAGAATACGAGTGTCTCCTGCTACGTCGGGACCCTTCTCAGCGAAAAGCTGGAAGTCTAAAACTGCAAACTCCTCCATTTTTCCCGGAAATCCGTATTTTTAGACAGGCTCTAAAAATGGATTGATCACGCGAATGGACCCATAGGCCTGCCCCTCGCTCAAATCTTCCGAAAAGAGACGACGGCAACCCGCGCTCTCTGCGGCGGCGAGAATGGAGGCGTCCCAGAACGAGAGTTGAAAAAGAGCCCGCAGTTCCACCGCACGCATTACCATCTGCGGATCAGGGCAGACCACATTCAGAGATTGCAGCAGAGCTAATTGACGTAAAACAACCGCCGATTCCTGCTTCAGCTTGTTCACCGCCGTGTTTGCGTATTCCTGCAGGACCTGCACGGAAATGACGCCGGTCCTGTCCTGGATGGCCCGCCGTATGACTTCCAGCGCGCGTTCCTGCTTTTTCAGGTCGCGCCGATCGTTGGCGTAAACGATCAGATTTGTATCGAGAAAGTCCATCCGACAAAACCTCAGCGGCGGTGAGCGTCCTCCCGATCAAACCGATACCCGGGCGCGGACTGTCCCCCATGCTCCCGCGCATTGCGGGTGAATTCCTCCAAAACCGACTCCGCGTCGTCCGTCCCGGCGAGCGAATCCATGTACCGGCGCAATAACTCATTCAGGGAGAGCCCCTGTCGGCGCGCGAACGCACGGGTTTTCTGAATCGTCTCCTCGTCCGTGGAAAGCGTGATGTTCACACTCCACATAACGCACGTACTTAATTATGTGTCAAGAATCGGCGCAATCCGATCTCTGTAGCCCGCACCGCCGGGGCGGTTCATCTCTTCCGCTAAAGGAAATGCTGATGAATTGCCGAACAGGAGAGTGAACCACGGATTTGAGAGCCTGGCCGTCGGTGCAGCACAGATATTCACGATGAAAGGCGCTCGGACTCTATCTGATCCGCGTAAGTCCGTAAAATCCGCGGTTTATTCAGTGTCTTCTAAAGACTCCACTGCTCTTACCGAAGACCCGCCACTCGCGCCCGTCGGCGGACGGCGAGGAGGCTCACCCCGGCGAGGCCGAGGAAGACCAGCGTCGAGGGCTCGGGGATCGGGACGGCGTAGTAGGTCAGGATGATGTCGCCGTTCACCGCGCTCAGGACAAAATCCGCATCGGGATCAATGGCCGAGAGGAGGATCCCGTTGGCATCGAACCATTCCGAGGACGCGTTCAATCCAAACTGCCCCGTCAGCAACCCGCCGCCCGTGTTGTCAATAATGGTCCAGGAGTGATCGGTATCCCAGAAGGTGTCCGTCCAATCGACAACCGATCCCCCATTGTCAAAAACCAAGTCCATCGTCACGCCGGATGCGATGGAAATATCACCACCAGAGACAACGAGCTGGTCGAAGTTGCCGAGACCGGGCGTCGAATTATCATCAACCTCCAGTTCCCATTCGAACACCGATCCGCTGAGGTAGGAGACACCGCCCGCCGCGGTTTGAATCCCGGCGGAGTTGCCGACGGCTTGAACGCCCGAAATCGAGATGAGCCCGGAAATCAGCCCTGTCCCTTTCAATGTGCCGTCCGCCTCGACTGAGACCGCGCCACCCCAAGTTCCGTCGACGACCAACGTCGAGCTTCCTGAAACAATGGTCTGCTGGATGACACCTGAGGCATCGCCTGTAGAGCGCAATGTGCCACTTCCCGCCAAAGTAATCCCGGTGCCGCCGAAGCTCCCACTGTAAACCATCGCTCCTGAGAAGGTTGTCGTGTTGTTTACCGTAATGTGGTTATTCAGCCCGGTCGTTTCGAAAAAACTCACTGTTCCGCTGAATCCCATGCTCGCTCCTTGAAACACGCCGCTTTTGCCTTCCAGAGCTCCTATCGAAATTCCATTCGCGAAATTGACATCCGATTCGGCTTCCAATACGCCCCAGTTGAATTGCAACTGCCCAGTCCCCAGCGAGTCGCTATTCGTCACAATGACTCGCCCGCCGTTCGCGCCAGCCGGAAGACTGCCGCTAGGGACCGTGCCAATACGAACGCCAGCAACGAAGCTCGAATTGTTGCCAGACAGTCGCAGAGTTCCAGGGCCGAGTTTGTGTAGTCGCGCGAAATTCGCACTGCTCAGGTTGGCTGAAATGTCCAAGTCAATATCTGCGGAGCCATCGGAAACCGTGAATTGCTGGGCGGTTGAACCAGTCAGATCAACTGACCCCACGATTTCAGCGGTTCCAACGGCGTGAGTTGTAGTTAAGGGTCCGCTCAATTGAGCCCCGTTGCTGACATCAAGTTTCCCGGCCGCCGCAAAAGTCAAACCGGTGAGAGAGTTGACATCTCCTCCCAACACCACCGACCCTCCATCCAGCAGATTAAAATTCGCTCCGTTGACGGATCCGAAAAAAGTCAAAGTCAGCCCACTGGCGACAGACAAACTGCCTTCGCCGGTTATTGCCCGTCCCGCCCCCAACTCAATAGAACTCGTGGCAAGGAGGGTACCTCCGCCGAAGAGAATCCCATTTCCGCCGGCACCAAGGTTGCCGTCCGAACTAATGGAAAGGGTGCCGGAATAAATACCTACGCTGCCCGTAAAGGAATTCGCGCCCGCTAGCACAAGCGTGCCCGCGCCCAGCTTATTAAGCCCGGCACTGCCACCAATGGTGGATGAAATTGTAGCAGTGACTCCGCTGCCCGTTTCCACATTGGCGTTCCCAAGATTGATCGTTCCGCCGTCAAGAGAATAGCCTGTAGTTTGAAAGCTAATCCCGCCATCGGCATTTACATTGTCGACAGTGACGGCCGCCGCCGCCCCGGCAAAATTGGCTTCACTCGCGTCAACCCATGTTCCGCCGGAGGACCATGTACCTACACCGCCCGCACCGGATGGTGTAGCGGTCCAATTGCCACCTCCATCCCAAAACAATTCGGATGCGGAGCCTGCCAGAACGATCCCGTCAAACGCAAAACTGTTCACGCTAAAGGTCCCGGTCGAAGCGGTAGTGCCCCAAGCGTAAAGGCGAAACTCGATCGGACCGGCGACGTTCTGGAGAGCTGCCTCACTCAGAGACACAGTGTGGAGAATTGCCGTACTCGCAGTGGCTAGCGAAAATGTCCCATCAATGCTGCTTCCCTCGGTGAAGCCTGTGACGGAACTGTAGAGGCCGAATGTCGCAGATCCCGTCGATGACCTTTGCGTCGTAATATCCAGGCTTGAAAAATCAATTTCGAATCCGGTGTCAGCCGTCAGCGTAAATGAGAAATACTTGTCTCCGGTAATCGCATCTGCCTCGGTCGTTGGCGACAACCCTGATCCCGTAGCAACCGACCAATTGTTGGCGTTGTATCGATTGTTGGCATTCGTCCCCACAATTCCAGGACCCCGGCTGATTCCGGAAACCGAGAGATTCGGCGAAACCACGTCACCTATCGTGTAGGGATTGGACGTGTTGGGGTTGGTACCGTCGATTGGATTGGACCAGATGTCCGCACTCTGGGACACCAAAACGCAAATCTGCAAAGCAAATGTGAATGCGAAAAGGTGACAGAACCTCCCCTTGCCTGTCCTTGCACTCCAGATTTGTCTCTTCGGTTCTTTCATAATTTTTAATTCAAATAAAGCAGCGGTTTCGGAACAACCTTCTCGCGCCGTCGTCAGGGAGCATTTCCCGTTCCAGCCTCGTTCGCCGCGGCCTTTTCTTTCTTCTCAGCCTCCAGCGCTTCCTCAACATCCCGTTTTGCGGTTGTGTTATCCAAAAATCTGAGGATGGGTCTATCAGGCTTTTCCGGAGATGCGCAAACGATGGCGCTGAAGTCCGCATCCGCGTCGACTCTCAAGAATCCCTGCATATCCCTCTCCGACGATTTATAAGGGAATAGGAGACGATAGGGATGCGAACCTGGCGTTAGGAAGACTTCGGTAAAGCCCAATGAGGGCAAAGTAGTCGATGGGCCTCCGTCAAGTTGCAGCTTAACCGCAAACGTCGAAACTGAATTAAAGATTTTGACCCTTGCGAACCCTTTCCGAACACTCGCAGCCGGGATCGGAAAATCTTTCAGAACCAATGGCGAAACATTGAATCCGGTCTCAGTGACCAAGCCCGTGAGATAAATCGAATAGAAGCCGCCTTTCTCAAAATTCGCCGGGATTGCGCCGAGAATCCTGGCCTGGCCAGTCGCTCTCGCCTCGACGGTGTCTTTCCCTGTGAAGGTAATCTGTCTGTAGTTCGCCGCTTCTCCACCCCGGATATCAATCGCAAGCTTCTGATCCTTAAAGGCAAGATCGACCCCAGACTTCCAGGGCTCCTTCAGAATCACTGTGCTAGCGTTAATGATACGCACAAAGGCACTTTCACGATCCTTTCCTTCGTCCCCGTCATCTTGACCGACTAGAGGCACGGTTGCAAAAACGAGGAGCACACTGAAAATAAGAAACCTTCTCATACTAATTCATGTTGATTTGCCACGGTTTCAAAATTTGCCAAGCACTCGGTTTGGCAGGGAAAGCGGTCGACGCATAGGACGGCTTTAGCTGAACGATGGTATTTCTTCGGACGGTCGAACTGACTTTGAATTGGTCATTCACAAAACGCCCGCTCTGGCCAACAACGTAAACAGAATAGCTCAGACTCTGTGTTGCAATGAGACCGGCAGTGCGCCGGAAAACTTCCTCCCGGTCACCGTCACTCACCGTTGACGCGATCATACTCTGCGAGACCGCCACAGTGTTTGTATTGGTGCTGGAGCCAAAAATCTCCAGTCGCGAGATGTCACCTACGCCAATGAAAGGGCGGTTAGTCGCAAATTCGGCGGAAAGCGCTGCATACACAGCGTTGGAATTAAATGTATCGCTCGATAATTCGCCGGAAACTTGAAAACTTCCGATAGGGGAAAAGGCAAATCTGGAAAAAAGCGCATCTTGAACAACCCGTTCTCCACTTCTGTGCAATCCATTGGGGTTGACTTTACCATAGTCATTATCGTCAGCGCGAAAGATGCTAGCGAGGTGAAAGGCATTTTTCAAATACGTTGTGTTGGTGACCGCATTGGTCCCCAACCCCCCTATCCAATTGCGATCGTTTGCTGCTGAGGAATTTCCAGCCCGGTTGAAGTTTGCGGCGTCCGGTTGTCCCACTCTCAATGTCCGCCCATAACTCCTGAAGCTTGAAATATTGTATCTTGCGGGATCATAGACAAAGCCAAGCTCACCGACAGATGTCATGTTTGTATTAGCAATATACCCATTTCCCACAGCCGAAAATTCGGACCATCCAGTCCTCCAAGCGTTCGCCGCATTCGTGGAAATGTCCCATCGAAAATTGTCTAATCCTAGGGTAGCTTGCAGCGAGTTCGTACTATTCCCATAGACCGGCGACGCGCCGCTTTTCCATGAACTCGAGGCATTTGCAGCCAGTTCGCTAATCTCACCGTTGGATCGGGGGTCACCTCTGCCGATACGAGGATTGGCCGTGCTACCTTCAGGATTTGTATTGTTATTATCCGTGTTTCCGTCCACGACAAACGTGGAAAATGTCGTCGGATTTCTTGCGTTTCTCCCAAGATAGATGTCGCCGACGGTATAGATGCGCAGGGTGTAGTCGATGATGCCTGCGTCATTGACGAAAAGCAGTCTTTCTCGGCAACCGTCATACGAATTCAAACCTCCAGCACCGTTGAATCTCAGTTGATATCGGTCTGACGAATTGTTTGCGGTATTGATTTGGTAATCCTCGTAATTCGAACTAATGGGTGTATTTTGTCCACCCGTTCCCAATAGGCTCCAAGTCCCGGCCCCGGTACCGTTTACTAAAATATAGCGATTTGTTGGACTCCCACGGTAACCGGGCTGACTGGCACTCCAAGGCGGACCATCCGTAGTCAGTGTGGCATAGCCCTTCGCCGGTATCACGAAGTTTGCTGGCAGGTCTAAACGAATATCAGCGGGACGAAAGACACTGCCGTCAGCGTTATTTAACCACGGGGTCTGATTTGCAATGATTACCCGTGGATTGGCACCAAGCCCAGCATAGTCTATGTCTTTCCCAGTCGGATTAAAAAGTTCGATATAGTGCCCATACCTAATGGTCACCGTGACTGGGCCGGTTGTTGTTCCTGTAGGCGGCTCGGGCGAAGGACTCACTACTCTTGCCACCAGTCCGAATTCATTCAAATACGGACCTCTCTCCTTGCCAATAATTGGGACCTCGTCAATAAGAGCATCATAAGGAATGAAATTCGGGGAGGTGCCGGTATAAGCCGATCCATCTTCCAGGACTACGGTTGCTGTATTATCGCTGTCGATATAGTCGCGGATATTGGCGGCTATTTTTTTGACGTAAGTTAACGGATTCGACTCGACAGGATTTGTAATTTGGGGCGTCGCCAAAGTCGGCGAAGTCGAGGGCCCGGTTGTTTGAAAAAATCTCTCTCCAAATGTTGGCAAATTATTGGTGATCGCCGTCGCGATTGTCTCAACTTCCTGGCGTATTGTCGCGGAATTCGTTGTGGACGTCACAAACGTATTGAGATTGATCGCGAGTGTGCCGTCAGGTGACCGTAGGTCATGCAGAGAAAACTGGGTCAGAAACGGCTTAATACGATTCCAAAGTGTTTCGTCCGAGATCGGTGTTCCGCTTCCTAGAGCGTAACGGGAGATCGCGGGACTTTTCCCGGGAAAAAGAAGCGTTTTGAAATTGGCGAGATTGGTCATCTGATTTGATGTCACCCCAAGCGGTCCGAAAGCCGCCAACGTAACTTCGTTGAGATTTGTTCCATTCCCGCGAGTGACGACTCCGGCGGTTCTCAAATCAATTTTACTCGTCTCGTCATCCACCCAATAGGCGTACCGACCGATAACTTTTCCCTGAGCATTTGTCTGATAAATCCAGTTTCCAGGGAGGGCGAGTATGCCATTTGCATTCGTCAAACCCACAAATCCAGATGGGGCTGAAGCATTAGCCCTGTTGAAGTCCGTGTATATGTCATTTGTGACGGTCAGAGAACGCGTAATGGGCGCCCCAGATGGCGAAACATCTGCGACAGAAAGCGAGGCCGTTTCGATCGGCACCTGGGAGCCATTGGTGAATACCTGGAAATTGGTGAGGATTGTTGAAAAGAGAGGCACCCTCTCCGTGATCAGATTTGTGCTCTGGGCGACATAACGAGCAAGATAAAGATGCCGTGTCTCTCTCCCACCGACGTTATTGGATGCATAAGCCGCCGAATATGGCCGCGGTTCAATTGCCGTAAAAATGCGGTCGATCGCATCCTCGGTAGCAGCGTCGGCCAGCAGTTCCGCTTGGTATTTGTTGGCGTAGCTTTTCGAAGTCAGTCGTTCAATCGACATGCTCTGGAGAAAAGCCACAACGATGATCGTCAATACGACGATAACCATGAGGGTGGTGACAAGCGAAGAGGCTTTCTGCCGAGATTTTGCTTTCATAAGCCTGGATAATTATTGCGGCTGCCGGATGGGCACCCGGGCAGTAAAGACTCTCGTGTTTTGACGGAAGGTAGTGCTGTTCGTGTCTTTCCAAGCGATTGGATCAAGCAGTTTCTTGGCGGCATCATTATTGTACGCGGTAATTTGAACCTCCACAAAGCTCGGAACGGGGCTGTTGGTCGTTTGTAACCACGGCGTGATGATGCCATTTGTGTCCACGCTAAAATAGTTGAGGGTGAATGAAGGGATGTTTCTCGCGAGCAGTTCTACGTTTGTTGTCGAATTCAGAAAAAGCCCTGAATTATTGAGGAGATTGGTAAAAGTCGCGTTGCTCTCGCGGAAGAAGCGATAAAGCCCATACGTATTCTGCTGTGCTGATCCCAACCCGCTTTTTCCATATTTGAGATAATAACCAACCTGGCATACATCGCCCAAACTGCTGCCTTGATCTTGGGAACTTTGCGGCAGTGCGGCCAGAAAGAAGATGGCTCCATCTGTCGTGGACGCCCCGAATTCCGAGGCAATATTCGTGGAAAAGTAGTTCGTATTTTTACTTGAGAGCGCGACCTTCAAGTCGCCTGCAATCAGATTCAATGCCGCCCTGGCCTCCCGATAACTTTCGACCCGGTTTTCATTGGCTCGCCAGAGCTTCGTTGCGCTGTCAACCATGCCCATCAACACGACAACGAGCAGGGACAGAACCGCCATGGCCACCAGCAATTCCAGTAGCGTGAAAGCTGGCTTCCCAATCCGAAGATTGAGGGACCCTAAGCAATGCACACTCTTCATCGGTTGCGAACCTCCGTCACAAAGTTGTATTTCGTCCGGTTCGTGCTGACGGCACCCAGCGGAGCTTCAACCTGGACCTCCACACGGCTCCTATTTGTATAGGCCGACAAGGGGTTGATCATGACTTTTGCCCCGTAGGCCGTCCCCACCGTGGATATGGACCCCAAAAACTCATTGTCGGTAATTGAGCCCATCGGAACTCCCTCTTCCGAGAAGATGATGAAGTTCGTGCCGTTCGTCGACAAGTTGACGCTTAGCCGTCCCGTTGGCAGCTGAAAGTTTGTCCCAATTGCGATGAACGTGTTCGTCGTGGATGAACCCGAACCGAGATCCGCCAGAATGCTTTGCGCGATAAAAGTTGCGCGGGTTTCCCGTTGACTCTCGGTCGCACTTTTCATCGCGACAGGGAAAAGGCCCATAATGGCAACCAAAGCGAAGGCGATGACACCCAATGCCAAGGTTACTTCAATGAGGGAGAAGCCTCCCCAAGCTTTCAAGCGGGATGCAGAGACGACACGCACGGCAGGATTGCGCCCTAGTTAGCGGAGAGCTCAGTCACATCAAGCTGTGCCCGTCCCGTGTATTTAGCCATGGTGATAATCTCAAAGGGAAGAGAATTGGCAACTTTGTTCCCCAAACGGGCTTCACTGCCTGAAGAGTCGCGCACGCCTTCGGAGATATGCAGCCAGAGTTTGCCCGTGCTGGGCGATGCAACCTGTCCACTCCCGTTAAATTTCAAGGCAACAAGACCTTTACCTGCAGGGAGGGCGCTATCATCAGGGATATCCACCGGACTCCGGTTTCGATCGAAACTTCCGACACCGGCATCAAGAATCGAAGCCGGACCACTGCTCGGATCGAAGAGAAGGACGCCCTTGGGCAGTTTAATCCACTTGGTCAACTGCTCATAATCCCCCGTACCAGCCTCGGTTTCACGGAGGACCAACAATCGGTCCTCGTTCGGGGTCGACTGGCGACAAAATACGACGAAAACGTCACTACCGCTCTCCAATGCGGCTACTCGAGCCTGTTCAAGAGTGTTCATGACCACGGAGACCGCACCGCGGCGGCCAGCAGTATCGGAGAAACCCTGAATGGCAGGCGCCAAAAGTGACATCATGACCGCGATCACCGCCATGACTGCGAGCATCTCAATCAGGCTGAAGGCGCTCTGGCGAGAGGAGTGGACGGATTTCGTTTTCATGGCATTAAACCGCAACGTGCCCCAGCCCCTAACCCCTCTCAAAGAGGATGTTGTGACAATATTGGCACATTCGCTGTTGAAAATAAACCACCGTTTCATCGTCGCTCGTGAATTTACACTGTATTTACAGGATACCCGCATAAATCGAGCCAAGTTTTGGCGGAGTGACGAAAAGTTAGGGACATTAAGGATCTCTCGGGGGACGGGGGCGGGGGGAATCCGCCGGGCCCGGCCCGCCGAGGGAGGTGCTTGGCAGGGAATTAACCGCGGATGACGCCGATGGACGCGGATATTTCTCCGTTCCCTCCGTTTGCTCCTGTTCAGGCCGTGCCATTTTCGGTGGAGGGGGTGAGAGGAGTCCCAGTTGTCTTCTCTCGTTTCCGGTGTCTTATCCGTGTCCATCCGAGTGATCCGCGGTTAATTTTCCCCGGTTTCCGGGTTTCCGGGCGTGAGGGCCCACGCCCCTCCAGGTGGGGGGGAGGTGGAGACACGAATGGCACGAATTTTCACGAAAGGGGTCATCGTCCCTCGGCACCATCAATTTACCCAACAATCGACAGCCCCGCAGCCGCGGGGCAGGTATTCGACCCCCGACGAAGTTACCTCGGATAGACGATTTCGATTTCTGGAGAGTGACCGGTGTAGGCTTCCAAATCCGCAGCCCGTTCGGCAGCCCAGTGAGGTGCTTCGGCCGGGTTGGACACAAAAAAGACCTGCTCGTTACCCGCGGCGTCGCGAATTGTCACTCGCGCCCCACCAGTCGGCGACCATCGCCGCGCGCCATATCCGAGCAACTCTCCATTTTCATCATCACGGGTGGCCCGAAGGATCGCCTCAAAATCATTTTCTCCGTTCGGGCGATAGAACGGCATATCCGCATCGAGAATCGGTTTCACCGCTTCGGGCCGATACACAAAGAGAAATCCATCCGCAGCGCGAGCCTCTGCGCCCCCTGGTAGAACGTCCCGCAACTTTCTTGCGAGCCGTCGGCTTGCCTCCGGCCCCCAAGGATCGAAATAGAGGGGCTTTTGACCGAGGGCGGCAGCGGCTATTTGAGCTTCGACTGCTTCACGAGCCGATCTCTCATCGCATGGAACTTCAGGTCCTGACCAGTTTTGGAAAATCTCTCCGAAAACTCTTTGTCCAGCTTTGCCAATGCGCCGGGCTTGGTCGGGATCTCGATGAGCTGCCCTTGCGACAAGCGGTAGCTCTTGACGCTTCGCTTTCCCGCCACGGGCTTTTGCCGGGCTTTCCGCATCTGGAGTGTCGTCCCCATTGATTTCTTTATCTTCCGCCGGGGGAAGTGAAGAGTCAATCGAACAATCCGATCAAGCCACGAGTGAAGTGACGATGGGGATCTCTCCGCAATTTCCAGAATCTTATCCGTGTCCATCCGTGTCATCCGTGGTTGATTTTCCCCGGTTTCCGGGCGTGAGGGCCCACGCCCCTCCAGGTGGGGGGAGGGTAAAGGGGTTTTGACGGCGCAAAACCCTCCAGGCATCCGATTCGGGCCCACGCCCCTGCGGGGGTGTTTGTCGCTCGACCTGGCTTTCGACCCTAAACTCTTATCCGTGGCCATCCGAGTCATCCGCGGTCAATTTCCCCGGTTGCCGGGTTTCGGGGCGTGAGGGCCCACGCCCCCTCCAGGTGGCGGGAGGGTAAAGGGGTTTTGACGGCGCAAACCCCTCCAGGGGCCATCGACGCCCTTACGGGCACCGCTACGGGGAATGAGATCTCTCGACTCTCGACCTATCGACCCTCGACCGGCTTCAGAGCCTTCTTCCAGACCTTGTCCAGCAGCCCGCGGAGGCGCACGGCGTCTTCCCAGGAATTCGGGCAGGTGGATATGTTGTAACCACCGGGGATCGGACCCATCTCGGGGACGACGAAAAGTTCGCGTCCGTCCTGTTTCCCTTTCAGCCAGAGGCGGAAGAGGTCTTCGACAAATGTGAGGTAGTCCTTCACTTCGGGAGTGAGGCGGCCCTGGCCGTCGGTGACGGGAACCTGGGCGTGATGGCCGTTGAAGGGCCGGCAGTGGAGCTGCTCGGACCGCTGGATGAGCGCAGGGTGGGTGAGGAGGCGTTCGGAATAGTTTCCGGGATGGAGGTGCTTGACGACGGCAATGTGGGAAAAATCCCACGTCAGCGGCAGCACGCGGCCGGTGGCTTTCTGGAAGGCGTCGGCCAGCGCGTAGGTCTTCTCGGGAGTTTCCGTGCAGGTGTCGCGGTGGGTCTCGATGGCGGGTTCGACGCCGAGCTTTTCCGCGGCCTTAAAAAGGGCGAGGGCCATCTTGAGGGCCTCGGGGTTGAGGGTGTCGTGGCGGCCCATTTGCACGTTGATGAAGCGGGCGCCGCCTTCCTTCTGGGCCCGCAGGAGCGCGGGAAAATCCGCAATCTTCGCCGAACAGACGTAGCCGATGACGACGAGTTCATATTTGTCCGCCAATTTCCGCAGTTCGGGAGTGGCGGCGGTCGCAAAGCCGTCGAATCCCGCCTCCTTCACCGCGCGGATCTGACGTTCCGGCGACCAGGGGCGCTTGGCGGTGGGGTAATTAACGAGGGACCAGAGGGCGGCGATGTGGCGGAGCATGTGGGAGGCTAGACACGAATTACACAAATTCCCACAAATTGAGGAGAGCGAGTCAGGTCCTTTTTCCCATTCGTGAAAATTCGTGCCATTCGTGTCTCATTTTCCCCGTCCGGGGAAGGTCAGTTCGGCGATGCCGGATTTGTCGAGTTCGCCGAGGCCGTCGGCGGTCATGCGGTCGTATTGGGCCTTGGTCGCTTCGGCGAGCGGGAGGGTGAGGCCGGCGGCGCGGCCGAGTTCCAGGGCGATGCCGGAATCCTTGGCGGCGTGGGAGGCGGAGAAGAAGCAGGCGTGGTCGCGGTTTTGCATATCCTCGCCATCGGTCTCGAGCACGCGGGAGTTGGCACCGGTCTGGGAAAAGACCTCGCGCAGCAGGGTGAGGTCCAGGCCGAGGGCGGAACCGAGGCCGAGGCCTTCGGCCAGGCCGGCGGTGTTGATGTTCATCACCATGTTGACGAGGGCCTTCACTTTGGCGGCTTCGCCAGTCTTGCCGACATAGCGCAGCGCGGAACTGAGGTCGCGCAGGAGGGGTTCGGTTTTTTGGAAAACGGCCTCGTCGCCGCCGATCATGAGATAGAGCGTTCCCTGACGCGCCTGGGTGATGCTGGAGGCCATGCAGGCTTCAAGCGAGGAGGCTCCGACGGCGAGGGCGGCGGCCTCGACATCGAGGTGAACCTGCGGGGAGACAGTGGCACAGTTGAGGAAGGTTTTCCCGGCGGCTTCGATGAGGAGGTTGTCGGAGGCTCCATCGAGTCCGAAGATGCCGCGCATGGCTTTTTCGTCGGTCACAACTGTGACGATGACCTCACCCGAGGCTGTGAGTTCGGCCAGGGTCGATGCGGCGGCGCAGCCGAGCTCGGCGGCGAGTTCGGTGGCGGCCTCGGCGCGAACGTCAAAAACGGCGCCAATGGTGTGCCCTTGATCCTTGAGATGACGGGCCATGTTGGCCCCCATGCGGCCGACGCCAACGAAAGAAACGGACATTGGGATGTGTGATTTAAGATGTTTGAAGTTTGAGGGAGGGGAGGGGGCGATGAGACACGAATTTCACGAATTTTCACGAACAAAGAAGATCCCGAGGAAATCCGCCGCCCCCATTCGTGCCAATTCGTGCAATTCGTGTCTAACTCCTTAGGGAAAGAACGGGTTGACGCGCTTTTGTTCGCCGACGGTGGTGAGGGGGCCGTGGCCGGGGCAGAGGACGGTTTCGTCAGGGAGGGAGAGGATGTTCTCGCGATTCGTGTCGATGGCCGCTTGATAGGAAATGTTTCCTCCGCCCATCGAGCCGGCAAAGATGGCGTCGCCCACGATGGCCACGGTGCGGGAGAGGCCGCGAATCACGTAGGTAATTCCGCCAGGCGAATGGCCCCAAGTGGAGCGGGTTTCGATGGTAAGGCCGCCGACCAGGAAGACCTTGCCGGGGGCAAAACTCTCCGCACCTTCGAGGGGTTCTTTTTCCCCGATGAAGGACTCGACGCCGGTTTTTTCCTTCAGTCGGTCGAGTTCCAGGATGTGGTCGCCGTGGGAGTGGGTGAGGAGGATGCGGTCGACGATGAGGTGGTGGGCCTTGATGGCGTCGAGCATGGCGGTGCAGTCTGACCCGGTGTCAAAGGCGACGGCCTTTTTGGTCGCGGGGTCCCACGCAAGGTAGGAGTTGACGGTCATGTCGTCGAACGGTGTGTTGAACTGCAGCAGGCCCTCGAGGAGCGGGATTTCCTCCGGGTGATATTCGCCAAGGCCGAGGGCAGCCACGCGTTCGGGGGCGAGACCAAGAACGCCGGCGAGGGAACGCGCGCCGGGTTCGTCGAAATTCCCGCCAAGCAGCCCATTGGCCACCGCCGTGGAAAGCCCGGCCCGGGCGGCGGCATCTTCGATCTCCAGACCGAGTCCGCGGCGGGCTTTGGAAAGAATGTCGGCGAAAGTGTCTTCGAGAGGAATTTTCATGAGAAAGGAGAGTTTTTAACCGCGGATAAACACGGATTTATCGGATAGGGAAAGGATTCTTCACCAAGCGATTCGCGGGAAAGCGACGCGCCGCATTTCCCTATCCGTTTCATCCGTTTCATCTGCGGTAAAGGATTCCTGGTTCAAGCGCGCCGGCTGCGGACTTGGTGGACCAGGATGAGGTAGAGGACAAAAAACAGCGCCAGAGTGGTGAGGATGAGGACGCCGAAGTTGAACCAGAGCACACTGAAACGCAGGCCGAGGTATTCTTTGACGGGGCCAAAAAACACGTTGAGGTGGTGGCGGCGGATGCGGTCGTTGCGGTAGTCGGTCTGCTCCATCTCGGCCTTGGAAACCAGGTCGGTGATCTTGGTATTGGTGTAGAGCTGCTCGGCGGTGATATCGCCGCCCTGACTGCGGAATTTTTTCCGATCGAAGGGGCCTCCGGAAATGACGGCGTCGATATCCTTAAACCGCCTGTCGACCGAGCGGGCATCGTTGTCGCGCAGGCCGGAAAGAACGGCGAGCAGGTCCTTGAGATCCTCCATGCGCTCGTCCTCGGCCTCGGTGGGGTTTTCCAGATCGGCGAGTTTATTGATCTGTTTCTGGATCTGTTCCTGCCGGCTGGTCAGCGGGTTCAGTTTTGCCTGGGCAAAGACCAGCGCCTCGTAGGACCAGCGCATGGGCATGAGTTCACAAATGAGGGGCACCTGCAGGTCGCTGCGGGGCTCCATCGCGCTACCGGGATGACGTTCCGCCCACTGCCGCACGGTGTACACAATGTCCATGTCGCGGTTCATGTCCTCGTATTTGATGAGGGCCCCGGCGAGGATGATCTGCGGAATCAGCACCACCGGGATGGCCAGCACGGCGGTCTTGGCTTCGTTGACCAGCGAGGAAATCACCAGCCCGATGGCGACGCCGCTCATCGTGGTGAAAAACATCGCCGAAAAAAGAATCCAGAAAACTCCGCGTACTTCCAACAGGAGATTGCCCACGAGAGTGAAAAGCACGCACTGGATCACGGCAAACGCGCCAAGGGTGAGGGCCTTGGCGAAGATGTAATAACTGAGGCGGACGTTGAGATTTCGCTCTCGCTGCAGCACCGGTTTGTCGCGCGTGATGTCGTCCACGCTGTTCGTCAGGCCAAGGAACATGGCCACGACGAGGGCGAGGAACAGATAAACCGGAATGTGATACGCCGAAGCGAAGTCATAGTGCTCCGCCTCGGAGTGCCGGAGAACAAATCCAATGAGCAGGGCGAGGGCGGGCGCGGCAAGCAGGGTGAGGAGCAGGTTCGCGTTGTTGCGCATCTTGCTGAAGAAGGCGCGTTTAAAAAGGACGCGGAACTGGCGCCACTCTTCGCGCCAGCGCAGGGGCTCGCGGCGGCGGGCGGCGGCGGACGACATGGCCGGCTGAATCTCCCGCGGCGGGGTGGGAGACTGCACGTCTTTCATCAGCCGGTAGGCTTCGAATTTATCCCGCCAGTAGTCCGGCGAATACCGCCGCGCGGGCACGAGCTGGCCGCGGTTGTTTTCCTCGAAAATGATGTCGCCTGAGAGGTCGCGCAGGGGCGTCTCCAACACGTCGAAGATGAATTCCGGCCGCGTGGTGCCGCAGGCTTCGCAGGCCCCGAGGTCCGTCCCGAAATGCTGCTGGTGTTCGGCCTGCGCAAAATATTTCAACATCTCCTGCGGTGTGCCGAAAAACACCAGCTTGCCGCCGCGGTCCAGCAGGGCCGCCTTGTTGAACATCTGGAAAATTTTGGACGTCGGCTGGTGGATGCTCACGAGCACGATCTTGTTGTGCGACATGCCGCGAATGATCTCGATGACATGCTCGGAGTCCTTGGACGACAGGCCGCTGGTCGGCTCGTCGAAAAGATACACGTCGGCCGAACTGATCATGTCGAGGCCGATGTTGAGTCGTTTGCGCTCGCCGCCGGAGAGGGTCTTTTTATCCGCCGCGCCCACCACGTAATTGCGGCGCTCGTTGAGGCCGAGTTCGGCCAGCTTGCCATCAATGCGGCGGGAACGCTCCCGGCGGTTGAGGTGGGGCGTGCGCAGGGCGGCGGCGAAATCCAGATTTTCCTCGATGGTGAGATGTTCGTCGAAGGCGTCGTGCTGCGGGATGTACGTGACGTAGCGGCGGAGGTTGTCGTGGTTGGTGTACAGCGACCGCCCGTTGAAAAGCACGTCGCCCTGCGAGGGCGGAAACTGTCCCGCCAGCGCGCGCATCAGGGTACTTTTGCCACAGCCACTAGCGCCCATCACGCAGACCATCTCCCCGCGGTGCAGGGTGAAGGAGGTGCCATCAATTGCCACCTGGCGATTGCGGAAGCGGCAGACCAGATCGCGCACTTCGAGCGACCGGATGATGTTTCGCTCCTCCTCGATGAGGCGCTCGCTGAAGTTGCAGCGCAGGACCTGTCCGGCATCAATGCGGATCGCGTCGCCGTCGGCCAGGGAGGCAAAATTCCGCACCGGCGTGCCCCGGACAAGAATGGGACGGTCGGCCTGCAAGACCTCCACCCGGCCCTCCTTGCGGTCGTAGTCGCAATAAATCTTCAGCAGCACATCGCCGCCGGTCCCTGGCGAAAGCAGGATGTCGTCCTCCTCCAACAAGCCGGGATTGTTCGAAACGAGATACTCGCTCTTGGAGGTCTTGAGCTGAAACCGCCCGCCATACTGACGCGCGCGCCGCCGCAGGTCGCCGAGGTCGAGTTCGCTGTCGTTGTGGAAAATGATTTTGTCTTCCAGCGTGGCTTCGACCGTGCGGCCCTGGGTCATGCGCACGCCCTTCAGCACAGCATCCACGTCCTTCGTCGCGGTCACCTTGACCCGGAGGCCAAAGGTGACTTCCAGACAGGTGTCGCGGGCGCGGTTTTTTTCCAGACGCACTTCGTCGTCCTCGTTCACCGCGACAAAGAGCTGCGGCAGGGTGACGTTTTTCTTGGCGTTAAAATAAAAAACCAGGTCCTGGTGGGTCAGCACCTGGTCGTCGATGAGGATGCGCTGACCCGTAAAAATCCGGCACAGGTCGCCCTGCTTGAGCACCCGGCCCTGGACAATGAGATTGCGGCCGCTGAGGTTTTTCAGAATGACCAGTTCTTTGTAACGGTAGCCGAGAATGCGCTCCTGATCGTGAAGCCCGCGCAGGGCCACGTCGCAGGTTTCGGGCGGACCAAAACTGACAGCCTCCAGCGGTGAGGCCCCCGAGTGGTAAATGCCCGAGTCGCCCTGCTCGTTGGCATTGAGTTGATAGACGATGTCAATCGCTTGCGCCGCCATGCCGAGCGAGGACATGAAGGAATAATACGCGATGACCTGCTCCTGCTTGAGGCCGGCCTTGGCGATGAGGTCGTAAAGCTGCACGCCGAGGAGGATGCGGCGCTCCTCATCAAGTTCGGCCTCCAATTTTACAGCGATGGCGTTGAGATCCTGCTGTTCGTGCAGGGCCTCGCGGAAAAGTTTGCGCAGTTCGGAATAGACCGCGTCCGGGTAGTCGTAGCGCAGGAAGCCGAGGCTGGAGTCGATTTCCTCCTCGAGCAGCTCACCATCCACCCGGGCAAACGCGGCAAAAACCTTGATCAGAGTCGGGAGCAGGTTGGGGCTTTCGGCCACCGTGCGCGGTTTGCGCAGGAGACGTCGCACCGCATGGCGTCCGGCCGTGCGGGCGCGCGAGGCCCAAAGAAAGATTCCCTCCAGGCGTTTTTGGGTACGGCCGGGAGGTTCCGGTGCAGCGACTTCCATTTCCCGCAGCCTAGAGCCCGTCCGGGGGGAATTCAAGGTACGGGACACGATTCCTGAAAATCTCAGCGGGGCGTCACTTCACCCCGTTTCCATTCGTTCCTGCTTTCCCAAATTGGATTGCCAGACTATCGTTCGTCCATGCCAGCCAACACATTGACCGGCCAGGAAGAAGAGGAAGACATGGCCTTCCGCGAACAGTGTCGCAGGCAGATGGCGCGCTCCGTTGAAACTCGGATGAAATATGGGTTTTGCCGCGTGAACCGGCCGGTGCTCGATACCCCGGGAACGCGAATTTTTTCGAGCACGAGGGATTACCGCGAGTGGTGTGCTGCGCATCTTCCCGCCTATCTCGGCTTCCAGCCGGCATCCGAAAAGTGAACGAGCGTGCGCCGTTCAACCCGCTCCAGGCGCAGGAGGTTGCCCTGGCTTTTAATGCTGGGGAGGTGGATTATCTGTTTATCGGAAAGAGCGGAGCCATCCTGCTCGGCTTCCCCGGCACGACGCAGGATGTGGATGTCTTTCCTGCAAAATCTCCCGAAAACGGCGAACGTATCGTGAAAGCGTTGCTCGCTTTGGGCTTTACCCTGGATGCCAACACGCAAGCCGAAATCATCAGGGGGAAGGATTTCGTCCAACTGAAAAACGGTCCATTCGATCTTGATTTGATTTTCGCGCCCGACGGAATTGAAACATTCCAAGCCGCGAAGGCCAGGGCCGTACGCGAGGATATTTTTCCCGTCGCCAACCTCCGAGACATCATCGCCAGCAAAAAGGCCTCCGGCCGGATGAAAGATCGGTTGGATTTGCATCTGCTCGAACTTTTCCTCCAAGAATACGAAGCGACGCACCGAACCCGCCAGATTCCTGAAGTTTAAACCGCCGGGTTGCAAGATTTCGGAATTTTGAGATACTGAACGGTCCTATTTATGACTGCGACTGCCACCGAGCCACAAACCACCGCCCTTCCGCTGGAGAATCTCCGCGTGCGCGGCGTCACCCGGCTCATTACCCCGACCCAAATCAAAGAGCAGCTCCCGGCGAGCCCGGCCCAGGTGGAAACCGTGCTGAAAGGCCGCGAACAATCCCGCGCCATCCTGCGCGGCGAGGATGACCGCCTCCTCGTCGTCTGCGGCCCCTGCTCGATCCATGACCCCGAGGCCGCCCTCGAATACGCCCGCAAACTCGCCGCCCTCAGCCGCGAGGTCTCCGACAAATATTTTGTCGTGATGCGCGTCTATTTTGAAAAACCCCGCACGACCGTCGGCTGGAAAGGCCTGATCAACGACCCGTTGATGAACGACTCGTGCGACATGGCCCACGGCATCGCCCTCGCCCGCAAAATTCTCCTCGATATCGCGGATCTCGGCCTCGCCGCTGGCACGGAATTTCTCGACCCGATCATCCCGCAATACCTCGCGGACCTGATGAGCTGGGCCGCTATCGGCGCCCGGACGACCGAATCCCAAACCCACCGCGAAATGGCCAGCGGACTCTCCATGCCGGTCGGTTTCAAAAACGGCACCGACGGCAGCGTGCAGGTGGCGATTGACGCCATGAAAAGCTCCCGCACGCCGCACAGTTTCCTCGGGATTGATCAGGATGGCTCCACCAGCATCGTCAAAACCACCGGCAATCCCGACAGCCATGTCGTGCTGCGAGGCGGACGCGACGGGGCCAACTACGAAGCCAACCATGTCGCCGCGGCCTGCGAGGCCCTGCGCAAAAACAGCCTGCACCCTGCCGTGATGGTGGACTGCAGCCATGCCAACTCCGGCAAAGATCCCGCCCGTCAACCGCTGGTCTGGAAAAGCATTCTCGAACAGCGCGCTTCCGGCCGCCGCGAAATCATCGGCGCCATGCTGGAAAGCAACCTCCTGGCCGGCGCCCAGCCGCTTGGCACCGATCCCGCCGCCCTACAATACGGCGTCTCCATCACCGACGCCTGCATGAGCTGGGAAATGACGGAGGAAATGCTGCGGAAGTAGGATGTGTGATGTTTGAGGGATGAAGTGGTCCCGCAGAGCGGGACGTGTGCCGCGCGGTGCGCGGGTGATATCCCCATCTGACATCAAACTTCTGACATCAAACATCCCATGTTTGTTTCCGAGATTCCCTTCGCGGCGATTGATTTCGAAAGCGCGGGGATCCGACCGGGCGGCACGGAGGTCGCGGTGCAGATCGGTATCGCCCGGATGCGGGGCGGCATGCTGGGCGATTCGTTCACCAGCTTTCTCGCGACCGATCAACCGATCACCTGGAGCGCCCAGAAAGTTCACGGCATCCGGCGCGAAGATTTGAAAGGCGCGCCGGAACTCACCGCCCTCTGGCCGCGGATCAAAACGTTGCTCGAAGGCCATTGGGTCGTGGCTCATGGAGCCGCCACCGAAAAGCGCTTCCTGCGGGCGTTTCCTTTTCATGGTTTCGGGCCCTGGATCGACACCCTGAAGTTATCCCGCGCCGCCTGGCCGGCCCTGGCTTCCTATGCGCTCGGGGACCTGATCATTTCCCTTGGACTGGAGGAAGAGTTGCGGGCCGCGCACACGAATTTTCGCTGGCACGACGCGTTATCGGACGCGATCGCGTCGCTGATTTTGCTCCGGCGCATTGTCGCAGATACCAACACCGGCGGCGAGCCGGCGGAGATTCTGCTCCGGGCCGACGATTCCCTGCACCATCGGCTCCGCGCGCGGCGGGGGTGAGGCGCTTTTGAAACGCAAGGGAGTGCGATTTGCAAAGTGCCGAAGGCACGGAATCCCACAGCCTGGGTCGAAGGCCTAGGTATTGGAGTGGAAAGAGGACGCGGCCTGAAGGGCTGCAATGTCCAACGGGGAAATCTACGATCCGGCCAGTATAAAATTTAGGCATCACTCCCTGTCGCCCATCGCGACCCTTCAGGCCGCAGAAAAATTGGCAACCTGGAACCCAGCCCTGCCGGGCTGGGCTTTGGAATTCCTGCACCTTTGGTGCCATGAGGATCGGGCAACACATACGAATGGCCGGGAGGCCAATTCCCGCACCTTTGGTGCTGCATGGATCGGGCAACACATACGAATGGCCGGGAGGCCAATTCCTGCACCTTTGGTGCTGCGTGGATCGGGCAACACTATCGAATGGCCGGGAAGCCATTCCCGCACCTTTGGTAATTGTAAGATCACCTCCCCCGCAAAAGCATTGCCTTCCGCCCCTCTCCGGCAATGATGCGGCCCATGAAGATCGCCGGGTTGCTTCTCGCCATCATCCTCGTCATACCCTCCGCGTTCGCCGCCGAGGAATCGCACCTGGCCGCGGTCGACCGGCTTTTCACCGCGATGAAGATGAAGGAACAGTACGAGACGAGCCTCATTTCCGGATTCAACGCCGGACTTTCGATGAGCGATCAAAAACTCGCCGGCCTGCCGATCGAGCAGCAGAACAAAATCAATGCCGGCATGGAAAAAGTGCGCGTCCGCGTGCTCGAACTCATGGGCTGGAGCGCCGTCAAAACAGAGATCGCCGGTATCTACACCAAAAATTTCACCGAGGACGAAGTGGTCGCGATCACCAAAATGCTGGAAACCCCGACGGGGCAATTGCTGGTCTCCAAACAAATCAGCCTGTTGCCCGAGACAATGGCCATTGGTCAGAAGAAGGCCCAGGAAATGATGCCGGAGATCGTCCGCATCATGCAGGAATCGATGCAGTAAGGGGACTATTCGTTGGCCACGGAGCGGCCGGCGAAATGGTTCCACCCCCGCAAAACCAAGCGGGCGTTCGGATGACGGTTGTCCGGTTCGATCGCATCGGTCCCCGCGTGCAGTTGGGCCAGCACGGTTTTCCGGGTTTTGCCGGAGTAGTTGGGCTTTGACCCATGCAGGGTGAAATAGTGAAAAAATGCCACATCGCCCGGTTCCGCCTCCAGCGCCAGCCCGCCCTCCAACGGGTATCCGTCAAGAAAATCGGAGGCTTCCTGTCCGGATGTTCCCGCGACCCGTCCCAGCGTGTGAGAGCCAGGATAGACCCGCAGGCAGCCCATTTCATCCGTGGCGGCCGAGACATGAATAATGCCGGCGATCATCGAATCCTTCAGGGTGGGAAAATAGCTCCAGTCCTGATGCATCGGAAACGGCGCGCCCTTCTCCGGCGGTTTCTGGAAAAGCTTGGAGTGATGCAGAACGATGTCCGGCCCCAGGATCTGCTCCGCGACATCGAGAAACTGCCGATTCATCAACGCGCGGTGCCAGCACTCGGAGTAGATCTGGACGTTGTGGGTGTGAAGAATGGTGGTTTTCCCGGCACCAAGTTTTTTGGACTGCTCTCCCTGCCAGGAGGCGTTGACATCCTCGCCCGCGCTATTGAGTTGGGAGACGATGCGGTCGAAGTCCGTTTCCATGGCCGTGATCTCGTCCGGCGTGAAAACGCCGCGGGCGAGGTAGTAGCCGTTTTTGTCGAAAAATTCTTTAGGGGAGGAAGGGGTATTCATGACGCCCAAAACCTCAACACGATCAATCCGAAACTCCAGAAAAGGCCTTGGTAAGGGTTTGCGACCATTGGGAAAAATTCACCACTTTTCCGAATGCCGCGCCCGATAAGCTGTTGGGCTGATTCCCTCGGTCTGGCGGAATTGTTTGTTGAAATGATGGGGGTCGGGCAGGCCGCATTGAAACGCGATCTCCTTCACCGGGAGAGTGGTGGAAATCAACAATACTCTTGCCGCCTCCAGACGCCGGTGCAGAAGGTACCCCTGAGCCGTGCGTCCAAACCGCGCCCGAAACCGGGCGGAAAAATAATTCCGGCTCAAGCCGCTGGCGCTGGCGATATTTCCGATGGTGAGAGGTTTCTGAAAATGATGCTCGATCAGGTCCCGAGCCGCGTCGAGCAACGGTTCCGCGCGAGTTTCCCGACGTGCCGGGCGGGGGGATTTGAGATCCAGTGCAAGCTGAAGCAGAATCCCCTGCAGAAGCGTTCCGGCAGCGATTGCAGCCATTTCCTGTTTCGTCCGAGAGCCTTGTCTTTCCAGAACGCCTGCGATCCGGCGGATCTGTTCTGCGATGTGACCACCCCGTTGCGGGAGATGGAGGGGAAGGGGGAAGGAACCGGCTGCCGCAGGCATTTCGACCGGACGAAAGTGCACACACCAATGGTGTCCCGCCCCTGCCAGCTGATAGCGCGAAATCACCCCGGGCGGGGTGATGGTGACATCGCCCGGACGCACCTCAAAGGCCTGGCGTCCAATCGTCAGCCGGCCGCGATAGTGATGTTGATGCAGGGCGAAGGTCGGATGCCGGTAGTCGCGCGCCACGGTAGCCGGAGAAAACGGAAACCGTCCGGCGATCACGACCTCGGGCTGACCGCACCGGGGCCAGATGAAGCGGGAGGGCATGAGGGATTGCGCCGAGGCCCACTGGGGCTACGGCTCTTTGACGGGGCCTTCGTCCGAAGCGGGACCTGGAAAAAGTCCGTTCAGAAAGGCAGCAAGGCGGTGTCCACCCTGGATGAGTTTTTGCTCCGCCAGGGCGCGGGCATTGTCCACGTAAGCTTGGTCGAGTTCCACGGGATTGGCCGCCTCGCCGCCGGGCAGTTTTTGATAAACGTTGTCGTAGCCTTGGATGTGGCTTTCCTTCACCCATTCCTCCGGTGTGCCCGTCGCGGGAAAGAGGTCCGGTTGATAGGTTTTTTCCAAATTCGCCGCGAGTTCAATGGCCATGGGTTGGGCCAGCGTGTGGCCCTTCAAGGGATCGCTCGGCAGCGAGAGGGGCTCGACAATCGTTTCCACCACCTTGCCCTCCTTCACCGTCCGGCGATAGGCGCTGTCCCAGAAATAGTGGAGATTCCGGCGGGTGGGAAAGGCCTGGACCATGGCGTCTTCAATATTCGGCACGACCACCTTGTTGCCGCCCGCATCCCCATTGCGACTCACGGTGTGCAGGGGCTGATGGATGTCGCCGACGAGATGCAGCAACATGACCAGCGCCTGATTCTTGTCCACCTCGGGGTCCGTCCGCTCGTCTTTGAGGATGGCCTCACAATGGCGGATGGCCCAGAGCGCATTCACCTGCCAGGCCACCGGGAAGGGTTCGCCGTCCCGGGTGTAGGGCAATTCAATATAATGCCAGGGCGCATAGTGCTTGTGCGTCCCCCGAATGTCGTCCATCCAGCACCCGGCGGTGACAAACGAATAGGCCGCCTGCTGCTTCCTATTAAACTCGGCCAGACTAAGGTCCACCTCGGCACGCGCGGCGGGCGTCAGCTGGCCATAGGCGCTTTGGCTCACCACCATGTGACCGATGGGGTCCCAGGCTTGAGCCGCCCCCAGGAACGTTCCCATCACCGCCAGTAAGCAAAGACTTTTCACCCTCATGCTAAGAGCGTGTCTAAAAATGCAAGTCCTGGAGGGTGCCGGGTTGCCGACGAGGAGTCGCCCTCCGGGCTTTGCTGCGCAAAGGACATCTCCGCGTCCGCTTCGATTCTCGGCACCCAGGGATGCGAGGGCCCGCATCCCTCCATTTTTCCCAAAAATCCGCATTTTAAACACGCTCTAAGATTCCGGGGACAACGCCGCGAGTTCCTTCTCCAAAGCGCGCACGCGTTTAATCAGCTCGGGGAGTTGTTGGACGGCGAGCCACTGGCGTTTGGTTTGTTTGTCCGGCACGGCGGGAACGCCCAGCACTTTGCTGCCGTCGGGCACATCGCGCATCAGGCCGGACTTCGCGCCGATGGTGACCTGGCTGCCGATTTTCAAATGTCCGGCAATGCCCGTCTGCGAAGCCACCACACTGTAGTGCCCCACCTCGCTGCTGCCAGCGATGCCCACCTGGCCCATGATGATGGAGTTGGTCCCGATTTTCACGTTGTGGGCAATGTGGACGAGGTTGTCGATTTTGGTCCCCTGCCCGACCACGGTCGAACCGAGCGCGCCGCGGTCCACCGTGGTCCCGGCCCCAATTTCCACATCGTCCTGAATGACCACGTCGCCGACCTGCAGCACCTTGCGGTGCCGGCCTTCGTCAAAAATGTACCCGAAGCCATCGGCTCCGATCACCGTGCCGGAGTGTATGCTCACGCGGCTGCCGATCTTGCAGCGGTGATAAACCACCACCCCGGGATGCAGGCAAGAATCGTCACCGATGGTGCAGTCGCGTCCGACATGATTCCCACCAAGCAGGGCGGTGCGCGCGCCGATGCGGACATTTTCCCCGATCACGACATGAGGTCCGATGTGGGCGGAGGGGTCGACCTGCGCCGTGGCGGCAATCACCGCCGTGGCATGCACGCCGGGGGCGTGGGTGTCCTGCGGAAAAAAATGAGGCAACAACCTCGCCATGGCCACGCGCGGGCTGGCGACACGGATGAGGGTCTTTTCGGCGGAGGTGAAGGGGCCGGAAACCAGGATGGCGGCCGCCTGGCTTTTCTCCGCAGCCTGGAAGTGGCGCTCCTTGTCCGCAAAGGTGAGGTCGCCGGCCTTGGCGTTGTCGGCAGGCGCAAAACCGGTGATTTCAACGTCCCCGTCTCCGCTGATTTCTCCGTCGATCAGTTCCGCGATTTGAGTGGCTGTAATGGGCATGGATGAAAAAAAGATGTTGGGGGAGCGGTGTTGTGCGGATATCCCCAAGACCGGCTTGTGAGTTCCACCTCGTTCCCGGGCCGAGCATAGCAGGAAATTTTGAGGGCACCCGAAAAACTTCCGGCGGAAGGGTTGCGGAGGTGCGAAATCCCTAGGGCGCGGGAATTGCCCTCCCGGGCATTCAAAAGTGTGCCCGAACTGGCAATGCGCCCATGGCGCGGGAATTGCCCTCCTGGCGTTGGTGTCCAGCCTTTAGGCTGCCCGGGAGGGCGCACGCTAAAGCGTGGACTCCAACGCTCCGCCATGCTCGGGATTTTTCCTGGCATGCAACCCGGTTTGCGGACCCAGAATCTCCCGCCCCCTCCAACCCCTTCCGCCTCAGCGAAAATCCGCTTTCGGCGGGATCGTCGTCACGGCCTTGACGGTGGGTTTCGCCCGGATGATTTCGGCGAACTTCCCGGCGGACGGCTTGAGTTCCCGCACGTAGGTTTTGGGATTCATGGTGGAAAGCCCGAAGGTGGCCGAGTAGCCATAGTGCCACTCGTAATTGTCGGCCAGCGACCAGGCAAAATACCCCCGCACGTCGTAACCGTCGCGAATCGCCCGGCCGATGGCGGCGAGGTGGTTTTGCATATACCAGACGCGTTTTTCATCGTCCGGCGTGGCGATGCCATTTTCTGTGATCATCATGGGTTTTCCGTAACGATCCCCCACGCGGCGGATTTCTTTATAGAGCCCTTCCGGATCGATCCGCCAGCCCATCATGGTGAAATTATGTCCGCGGCGGGAGGGTCCGGCCAGCAGCGAGATCGGGCCGGGGGCCTGCGAGTAGTAATAGTTGATCCCGACGATGTCGCAGACATCGTAAATACGGTCGAGGTGGTCCGTGTTGCCATGGATCATGGTGTTGTAAATCAACCCGCCCGGATCCAGCGGCGCGCGCTCCCACCAGGGCAGTGCTTCCACGCTGACGACCTTCGCGGAGGGCTTGATCGCCTTGATGCGCGCCGCCGCGTCGCGGAACATGCCCGTGCTCGCGTCGATGGCTTTCCAATAATGGCCGAACGCCAGGGTCATTCCGGGAGGCCACTGGGCCACGATGTACGCCGTAGTAATCTGGCCGTTCGGCTCATTTTGCGGCGCGTAAAACTTGGTGTAGGGCGCCGTCTCGCGCACCATGCGCTCCACATAGGCATTCCACCGCGTGCGGGCCAGGGGATGCAGCCAGTTCGAATTGCCGGGGGTCTTGGTGTCGTAAAGCCAGGCAGGAAACGTGAAATGCCAAAGGCACACCACCGGTTCGATGCCCATTTCCTTCAGCTTGCGCGCCATGGCCACGTAACCGCGAATCGCTTCCTCATTGTAGACGCCGGGCTGCGGTTCGACCCGCGCCCATTCGATGCTGAACCGATAATGCGTGGGACGGATTTTTTTCAATGCCTCGAGGTCCTTCTCGAAATGCGTCCAGGTGTAGAGTGCGTTGCCCTTTTCCGGGGCCTTGCCCTGTGCGATCGAGATGTCCCAGTCCGTGGAGAAATAATTTTTCTCCCCAGGTTTCACCGCCGGATCTTCGTATTGGTAGCTGGCCGTCGAGATGCCCCAGGCGAATTTCTCCGAGAGGCGCGGGGCGGGACGCGGACCGGTGAGCTTGGGTGTTGGATCAAACTTGCCCAGGGGATTGATGGGATTGACACAGCCGGAAAGGCCCAGCAGCGCAACCAGGGAAACACTCTGCCAAAAGCGACGCGAAATCATGGAAAAGCGCGCAGCATACACAGGTGCCTTCGCGGGGCGAGCACGGATTTGGGCAGTCCTATTTTCCCAAATGCTCCAGGGCGATATCCATCGCCCGGCTGGGAATATGGATGAGTCCGTCAAAGGGATGATCGAGTTCCAGGATGAGAAAAATCGCCCCTGAGACGGAGATCGCGGCGATCAGAATGGCCATCAAGGCGGTGGGGTTGGGTGGGGCAAACAATCCGAAGCTAAAAAACAAAATGGAAAGCCAGCAGACCACCACGAGCAGAAGGGGTTCCGAAATCGCGCTGCCAGACTGGGCGAAAAGCAACCAGCGCATCTGGCCGATTTCGATGCTCCAGTTCCGGACCTGGGATTTCAATTCCCGCTGGCTGTCGGTCTGGGGAGTCAGTGCCTCAATGGCCTGGTAAACCCGGTTGCCCGCCAGGGTATTGGGATCGAGACGGGCGTGCTCGCTCCCGGCCTTCGGCCAGAGCTTCGCTGCCATATCCTCCACGGCCTCGCGAAGGTCGGAACGCGCCGCCGCCGTCTCGGGACCGTAATGAGCCAGCCCCAGATCCAGCACGATCAACTTGGCCGCGGCGGCGATCACCGCGCTCTTCTGGGTATCGTAGGAGCTTTTCGCGGACGCCACAAGCAGCCCGAGAATGAGCGCCGTCATCGTCGCCACGAGTCCCATGGCGAGTTTCACCGTATCCTTGGTGTCCGACGACAAGTGGTGCTCCGGCAGCCGGGAGCGCACCCGCGTCGCCAGCCATCCGGCTCCAAAGACACAGACGAACACCAACAAACTCAGCAAAATCGGAGTCATGACAAACCGCGAAACATAGGACCGAATCACGACCGCGTCGATGCCAAAGACCGGGGCCGACCGCGGTCGCAGGTTGCAAGATTTCCGATTTCCCTCTAATCCGCAGGGATGCAGGGCATGACACAAACCGAGGAAACCGAGGCCGATCCGTCTCCTCCTGTCGCCAGCCATCGCCGAAATCGCATCATTCTCCTCACGGTCTGGGCCGTCGTGGCAGGTGCCACCGCCTGGGTGTTTTTCTTCCGGCGTGAAGCTGTGCAGGAGGAACTCCGCGAAGCCATGTCGGTCTCGATGTTTGCCGCCGGCTTTCTGTACCTGCTCCTCAGCAGCCTGCGCGGGTTCACCTTCATGCCCGCGGCCCCGCTCCTTCTCCTAGGCATCGCCTTTTTTCCACCGGTCCCGCTTTTCGTCCTCACCCTGGCCGGAATTCTGGTATCCTCCGCCATCATCTACTGGTTCTCGGGTTCGCTACACCTCGAGGAAGTTTTCAGCAAACGCTACGCCCAGATGATGGAGCGTGTGAACACCCTGCTCCACCAACGCGAACTCCCGGTCATCATCGCGTGGTGTCTTTTTCCTGTCACTCCCACCGACCTCATGGTCTATGTCTGCGGTGTCCTTCGCGTGGACTTCAAAAAAACCATGCTCGGCGTGGCCATCGGCGCCGGAGCAAATTGCGCCGTCGTCATTTTCCTCGGCGACCAGATCCTGCGGTTTTTTGGGTTAAAAGTGTAGCCCTCCGAAAAACCGGACATCCCCCGCCCCCCCCAACGGCTCCCGCGGAGCAAGCCTCCCCAGCCCACCGACAAGTTTTTAGGCGTTTCGCCGTTAACAATAAATGTCGCAGGTGGGACATTTATTGTAAAAAGCGAGGACCCGCGGTTTTGGAAAAATGTCAGCTCGCGCGGCCGGGGGAATCAGGGTAGAACCCAGTCCGCATGTCTGTTCACCACCCAATCGCCGTGGAGTCCCCTCGGTGGGTTTCCTGTCCGGAATGTGAGGCGTCGTGCCGTCATCGCGAGCTTCCGGCGAAGGCGTCGCTGCGCTGCAAACGATGTGGGGTGGTGGTGCGGCGGGAGACGGGAACAAAATCCCTACAGCCCGCCTGGGCCATGGCATCCACGGGACTGCTGCTCATTCTCCTCGCCAATGTGAACCCGATCCTGACTTTCGATGTGGCGGGAAACACACAGTCTAATCTCATCATTTCCGGCGTACTCAATCTCTTCGGCCAAGGGTATTGGCCGGTGGCGATGCTGGTTTTTTTTGCGGGCATCGCAGGGCCGGTGCTCCACCTGGCGGCGGTCTGGTATGTGGCGGCGGCCTGTTGTCTCAGGCGGCGCTGGCCGGGGTTGCCCCGCGCGGTGCGGTTGGCCGAAGTGATGGAGTCGTGGAATCTCGTGCCGGTCTACGCCGTCGCAACGGTGGTGGCAGTGGTCAAACTCGACATGCTGGGCACCGTGGCCTGGCAGGTGGGTGCCGGCTGGGTGTTGGCGCTGTCACTGTGTTCGCTGCTCGCGGTGCAATTTTTTGACCGCGGACTGGTGGAAAAGCACCTGGAGGATCTGGCATGACCGAGGACTCCCGGCGGTTGCAAACGGCGCAGGCCTTGGTGGTGGCAGGGCTGATTCTTTACGTGCCGGCCAACATTCTCCCGGTGATGACCATGACGGTGGTGGGCGACGTTGAGCCGCTCACTGTGATGGGCGGCGTGCAGGAATTGTATGATTCGGGTCTCGCGCCGGTTGCGGGGATTGTCTTTCTCGCCAGCATCGTGGTGCCCTTTTGCAAACTTGCCGCGCTGAGCTGGCTGTTGCTGATGCATGGCAGGCCGGTCGGGCAGCGTCAGCGGGGGGCCCTGCGCCGCATCGTTCACACGGTGGGAAGCTGGTCGATGGTGGATATTTTTCTCCTTTCGATTCTGGTGGCGGTCGGACAGCTCGGGGTGCTGGCCAGCGTGCAGGCGCAGCCGGGGGCGCTCTTTTTCGCCGCGGTGCTGGTTTGCACCCTCTTTGCTTCGGAGAGTTACAACTCGCGGATGATCTGGCAGACCAAGAGGGCAGCATGAGCGACGAAAAAATCCCGGAAACCCCGGACCCCGAAGACCACGGCGAAGTCGTGAACCGCCCCGGCCTGCGCATCTCGTGGGCGTGGCTTTTTCCGGTGATCGCGGCGGCGGCCACCGTCTGGCTATTTTGGTCGGACTGGAAATCGAACGGCCCGGTGATCGAGGTGCAGTTCGAATCCGCGCCAGGCATTCAGGCGGGCAAGACGCCACTCTTTTACCGCGGGGTGACGGCGGGGATCGTCACGGGCGTGCGGCTCGACGCGGAGTTGGACAAGGTGGTTGTGGTAGTGCGGCTCAAGGCCTTTGCCGCGGAGCTGGCGCGGCAGGGGACGATTTTCTGGATTGATCAGCCGGTGCTCGGACTCGCGGAAACATCCGGTCTCGACGCCCTGATTCAGGGAAACTCCCTCCAGGCTCGCTCGGGCGGAGGCCCGCCCGCAACGAAGTTCGTTGGGCGCGATCGCGTGCCGCTAACCCCCCTCGAATCGCCCGCCCTCACCCTGAGATTGCGGGCGGCCAACATCCCGTTTCTCGACCGCGGCGCCGCCGTGTTTTACCGCGGGGTGCAAGTTGGCGCCGTGGAAGATAAGGCGCTCGACGACACGGGACGTCCGTATCTGAACGTCGTGGTGGACCAGGAATTTGCCGCCACGGTGCGCAGCAATGCCCGGTTCTGGCCCGTGCCGGCCGCGTCGCTCAAAGTGAGCCAGGGGGGCGTGAAACTTGACTTGATGGGCCTCAAAACGATTTTGCTTGGAGGAGTGGAGTTCGACACCTTCGGAGCGCCGGGCGAACCCACGCGCGACGAGGCGGAGTTTACCCTCTACCCCGATCCGGCCACGGCCCGGGCCACCGGCGAGCCTGTCCAAATTTCCTTCCGCAATGGCCAAGGCATCGAGGCTGGGCAGACTGAAGTGCGCTATCTCGGAGTGCCGGTGGGATTTGTCGAATCTGCCACTCTGAACGTGGCGGAAGCAACGGTGGACACGGTGGTGCGGTTCCAACCCGAGTTCGAGCACCTCCACACGGCCGGAGCGGTTTTCACCCTGGTGCGTCCCCGGGTTTCGCTGGAAGGCATTTCGGGTCTCGAAACTCTGGTCACCGGCGTTTACATCGACTGCGCACCGGGCAGTGGGACGGAGCTGGCGCGAAATTTTGCCGGACGGGCCCTCGCCGACGAGGACCTCGTCACTGCGCTGGCGGAACGCGACGGAATCCGTCTCACCCTTCATGCCAAAAATCTGCCCGCGCTCGGCGAGCACGCCCCCATCCTGTATCGCGGACTCATCGCCGGGCGGGTGAAAAGCCGCGCGCTCGATGCCAGCAACGAACCCTATCTCGACGTGGTAATCCGCAAGGAATTTGTGCCCGCCGTCGTGGCCAACGCCCGGTTTTGGAACGTGCCGGCCACCTCGGTCCAGGCTGGGCCGGGGCTGCTGAACATCGATGTCGCCAACCTCGAAACGCTGGTGCAGGGAGGGATCGCCTTTGATGTGATGGGCGCACCGGAGGCCCCCTCGGCCCCAGGCGCGAAATTTGCCCTCTTCGCCAATGAGACTGCCGCGCGCGCAACCTCTCCTCCCATCCGCATCAGCTTTGAAAATGGTCAGGGACTGCTCGCGGGGCAAACCCAGGTGCGCCACCTCGGGGTGCCCGTCGGCCTGGTGGAATCGGTCACGACAACACAGAACACCGTCGAGGCGGTCGTCCGCCTGAATCCCGGCACCGACCACCTGCGCCGCGAAGGCTCCGATTTTTCCATCGTCCGCCTGAATGTCTCGCTCAACGGCGTGAGCGGTTTGGAAACCCTGGTGAGCGGGATTTACATTGAATGCGTTCCGTCCGAGGGCGGGAAACTGACCGACACGTTCCGCGGCGTTTCGCCCGCCAAGGCGGAATTCCAACAGGAGGAGGAACGCGGATTTGAAGTGGTGGTCACCACCTCACAAACGAATATCAGCGTGGACGCGCCGGTTTCCTACCGCGGACTGGTCGTTGGCAAGGTAGGCCGCAAGGTTCTGGCATCGGACGGCCGCAGCGTGGGTTTGAGTGTTATTATTGAGAAACCCTACGACCGTCTGATTCGGGAAAACACGAAGTTCTGGGATTCCGGCGGCGTGAAAGTGTCCCTTGGATTCCTTGCCATCAAGGTGCAGAGCGCTTCCCTGGACGCCCTCGCGCACGGGGGGATCTCCTTTGCCACCCCGGATGCGATGGGGACTCCCGTGCGGCGCGGGCACGAGTTCCCGCTTTTTCCGGAACCGCGTCGCGAATGGCTCCGCTGGGCGCCGGAGTTTCCGCCGGATAACTAGGTCCTTCGGCCGATTCTACTCTTCAGCCTTTCCAGGGTCGGAGGCAGCAATCTGCTTGTTGAGCCCCAAAAAATCCGAAACCGCCAGAATAACGGGAGAAGCTTTTACCTTGGACTTATTGGCCTGGGGCCGCTCGCCTGCGAATTCTGCATAATCTTTCAGCGCGGCGACCATCACGGGATCATCAACATGGATTTCCGCCCGGAGCGAAGTGAGGGTCACAAACGCGGCACAAACCAGTGAGAAAAGAAATCGAGCAGTCATGCGGATGAATCGTTGAACTGTCGCATCCTGCGTGCCCGGGGTCATTCGGGGCACACCACGGCATTCCCATCAGGCCGACCCTCGGGAAATGAGCAATACTACGGAACGTCGAGACGGGAAAAAAACCGGGTCATCGCCATTTTTCCCGGACGGATTTTTGCAGCTCCTGAATTCCCGAGGCGACACCGTGTGACAATCGCCCATCGACCAGAAAATCGATCGCTGCGAACTGATACGCGAGCACGATGATCCAAAACGTTGCCTGATAAGGCAGTTTGGAAATCTTGTGGCGATAGAGCCTTGCGGACTGCTAAGATGCAGGACTTCATTTTAATTGCATATCGCTACGCATACACTAAAATTTACAGTCTAGCTCAAAAACCACAAATATGACAGCCGCCGATTATAAATCTTTATGTTTTCCATATACACTTGGAAGATTGGCATACTTTTTCCGTTTTGTGCTCGTTATTTTTTCATACGTCGTTGTAGGGAAACTGATTATGTATATATTTTCTAACACATGGTTTTCCGCCTGGATAATGCTTGCCTGGGTTATGCTAGTTTTAGGCTACTTTTTTGCATTTGTCGTAATTCCGCGCATAAGGGATTTCGGGTTGCCCACAATTACTTTTTTACTATACCTTATTCCACTGTTGAATATTTTGATGGGACTAGCGCTGTTTTTTGGTCCCCACGACTACTGGCAGAAGCTACGCAATCAGAGAGACAAGTCGGAAGGCAAAAGCGCCTAACTCCTAGTCGAGTAAACCTCCTGCACGTCGCCACAGCCAGGGTTCCCGAGAGCAAACATCCTTAGCTGATAGCAACCATGAACTCAAAACCTTTAGCCATCGACACAGTTAAGTTACTGGACTTGCCCCCGATTTGCATGTGCTGCGGTTTGCCAACTAAGCATTCGTTATCCATAAAACCCGAGGATCCCAGCAAGAGGAAAGAAGATTTTGTGCTAGGCGTTCTTTCAACGGTGTTGAAAGAAGAAGCTAAATGGAAGCATAAGAATGCCTAAGGGAAGCGATAAGAGTGAGCCAGGGAGCCTCGCGGGTGAGCGAGGCGCGCAACCAGCGCAAGAATTTGACGGTGCGCTGGGTGAGGCGGAG
>JBGSVZ010000031.1:0-189228 GCA_041752695.1 Terrimicrobiaceae bacterium | reverse complement strand
TCTCCGCCTCACCCAGCGCACCGTCAAATTCTTGCGCTGGTTGCGCGCCTCGCTCACCCGCGAGGCTCCCTGGCTCACTCTTATCGCTTCCCTTAGGCATTCTTATGCTTCCATTTAGCTTCTTCTTTCAACACCGTTGCCGGCGTGGCTTTGGGATGAAAACACCAGCCGGTCCAGTTGATTTTGTATTTCTGGATGAAGCCCAGCATGTCGGGCACCCAAGTATGAGGGTCTTCCTGTTCGTGAGCCGGAATAAAATCCATCTTTTTTTCGTCAGCCCCAACCTCTCCAAGAAAGATCGGATATTTTTCTGCGGCGGGCAGCACCTTTTGCTCCCAGCCCTTATGCCAATTATAGGTGTGCCACGAATACATCACCCCGTTCCCTCCTTTGTCATCAAGAGCGAAGCCGTTGACAACCCCTGAGAGGTCGTTGCACCAGAAAACCCCGCCGGCAATGACGATATTTTTCGCACCCGTTGAGCGCACGGCATCCACCAGCCCCTGCATCCCAATAGATTCGAAGCCCTGATTCTTTTTTTTCTCTTCCGCGGTGAGAAAAGCGGACTCGTCCACTCCGGTCTTTTCACCGACAAAACCCCCATTGCGCCAGACTTCCCAGGAGATGCCGTGAGGCTCATTGAGCAGATCGAAAAGGACGGCCGGGTGATCTTTGTATTTCGTGGCAAATTCCTTCCAGAAATCGGCATGTTCCTGCTTCGGAGCGCGGTAGCGATGCAAATCCACGACAACATAAGCGCCACGGTTGGCCGCCAGCGTGATCATCTTGTCGATCTTCTGGCGGAAGGCCTCGCCGCCATCGTTCTGATAAGGGCTCTTGCCCCACCAAAACTCCTCTTTCATCGGCACACGCACGCAGTTGGCCTTCCAGTCATCAATAGCGACGACGAGGGACTTCACCGGCTGTTCGTCCTGGGGCAAAGTTTCCAGACCACCCGCATTCACACCCTGAAGCCACACTTCCTTGCCGTCCGTGTCGTGGAGGCGATTGCCAACCACCTGCAACATCTTGGGCCAATTGGCTGGATTCGGCGCTTCGTCGGGCACCTGTCGCGCGGCCGCCTGACGTTGCGCGTCGGCCCGGCGAGCCAGAATCGGAGCTGGGTCGGCTGGCTTAAGAACCAGGTTATCGAGATCAAAAGTCCCGGCCCTCACCTGAAAGAGACTGGGCATCAAAACCAGAGTCACCGCTCCTTCGGGAACGAGAAAACTCGTGCTTTTCTCCACCCACCCTGCGGTGTCTTTTTGCGTATAGGCGGGAGACGGCTTTTCGGACATCGTCCTTCCAGCGGCATCCCTCCATTCCATGAGGATGCGGGCGTCGAACCAAGGCTTTTCCCCTTTTTTGAGCCCGGTGACGCGCTGTTTCCAAGTCAACTCCAAAGCTCTTGCATCCATTGGAATATCAATCAGCCGGTAGTCCACTTCCAACTTGCCCGGTTCCTTGGTTTCCAGCCGCAGAAAATGATTTCCGTTCTCCATCATAACGCGTTTTTTTCCGGCAGCACCCTCGAAATCCCCACCCGGAATAAGAGAGCCGTTCGTGGCCAGAACCTGGGCGGCTTTGGCCTGGCGACCAGCCAACCTGGCGGCCTCGTCCGCCACACCGTTTGCTTCCGCGGCAACTTGGGAAATGGGGGCCGCCTCTTGGGCAAACGAGGAAAAGCCCCCCAATCCCACGACCACCGCCAGAACCGCAACACCAAATGAAGCAATGTTTTTTCCGAGACAAAAATCCGTTCTCATAAGATGAATCAGGCCATGGCCGCGCCGCCGAAGATTTCCGCGGCATGGCCCTTGAATGCACGATAAGAAACTTTCGGATTGCCCTCCCGGTCCAGCAAACCCCAGGCGGTTTCGGCGGGACAGTCTGGCTCCAGGCACTGCCAGCACTTCAGCGCATCCCGCCAATTGTAATAGGTCGCTCCAAGAACATAAGGTTTGGAAGCAAAGATCTTGAAGGCCTCCTGGATGTATTCGGATTGCGTTTCCGGACTATGGCCCCCACCCCACCCAAAGCGCCATTTTTTAGCCTCACACGGATAAATCCCGCTCGCTGCCTCGGCAGGGGTCATCATCTCCCCTGCGCCGGAATACCCGAACTCCTGCACCACAATGGGTTTACGGGTAAGAGCATAAAATCCTTCGAGATATTCGTCCCAGCTCTCCGGCCCGCCCCGGCGCCAAGTGCCTGGGTAGCTGTCAAGTCCGGCGTAATCCACCGGCACATCAGGATCGCCATAGATGGCCTCGGCCAACACCACCCCTTCGTGCGCCTCGGTATTCCCATCCACCTCTCCCGGCAAAGAAGGAAACAGGGTGATATTGATGCCCACCTTGCAGTCGGGCGCGCCTTCTTTCACGCCGAGGATGCCTTGCTGGAGAAAATACGCCGACTGCTCCAGGCTAAGGGTCTCCCGGAAAATCCAGATATCCAGTTCGTTGCCTACCTGCCACCACCCGATGGAGTCCCGGAACTCCTCCGCGATAAACGCGCAGATTCGGCGGTAGTTGTCAAAATACTCCGGTGAGCCCTGCGCTCCAATCCGCTGGCCGAGATCCCGTGGCGTCGGGGTCAGTCCCATAATCTGGAACCCCTCCGCGCGGAAATGTTCCGCCCGCTTCTTCGCCGCCTGAAAAGCAGGCCCCTGCAGTTCGCCCTTATGAAAAGCCTCCGCGTCGAAATGAACATCACCGCAGCGCAGCCACCCAATTCCTGCTTCTTTCATCAAAAAGAGATCGCGTTCAGTCAACTCGGGCAGGCGAGCAGCCACCCCAAGCATAAATCGGTTTTCTGCTCTCAAGGGCATGGATCTCAATTCGTCGGGACGGCCTTCAGGACAAAATCATCCAGATCAACTACTGGCGTATCTTTGGCGTAGGAGTGGATCCAAACCACCACACTGACCGCGCTCTCCGGGGCGGTGCCCTTCACCGAATACGCCTTCCACTCCTTGGCTTCGGCGGGGACCGTCACCACACGATCCTTTCCGGTCCCTTTGCCGGCTTCGTTGAGAAAACGCAGATAGACTCCCACACCGCCGCTACCAGAGCCACCCCGCCCCCACCAGGTCAGCTCATACTCAGTTCCGGGCAGAGCCTCCATCGGTAGCGAAGTCACAGAACTGCCCTGGCCGTCGCTTTCATCCGTAACCCGGACGCCCAACTGACCAGTGCGCGCGGCTTCCTTGATCGCCATAGTCATATCCCTGTCTCCCCCGGTGTTCCAGTCGGTCAGATCCTGTTCGAAACCGCCGTTCGGAAACTCCTGTGCGCCCGCCGAGGCGAACGCCAGGAGCAGAGAGAACGTTAACCACTTAGCCATTGCCGACTAGTCGCGGACCCGGCGTCCGGACCTCCAGAGCACGAGCACCAGACCCACGCCGACCAGAAGCGTAGACGCAGGCTCCGGCACTACGGTGAGCAAAACATCATTATTGATGTTATCAATTGAAAGTGTGCCTGTAATCCCTCCGCCGAAATCAACCGACGCAGTTCCAATGCTTCCTGCGATGGCGGAATTCGCATCGAACAAAACGTAGGTTCCCGCTCCAAAACCCACACCCGTCGTGAAGGTGAAGTCCGTCGTATCCAGAGTTCCCACATTGAGCGCGTTCACCGTGCCTGTGGTCAACGTGACTTTGTCGCTCGATCCCACCGAACCCAGATTGAAGAGGTAGGCACCTGTGTTGTTGCTCGACGCCGAGAGATTGAGCCCGTTCGAGAAGGTCAGATTCCCCGCCAGCCCCGCTGCCGCGCCTGGTGCCAGCCTGGCGCCGGCGGACAACGTAGCCGCACCGCCGATGATTCCGGTGGTCGTGCCATTGCCCGCCCCGCCGAGGGTGCCTGCGGTGACGTTGACATTCCCCGTTGCCACCACGCTTCCGTTGATGAGCAGGGTCCCGGCGTTAACGGTCGTGCCGCCCGTGTAGATGTTTGCCCCGGCTAGGATCTGTGTCCCTGTGCCGGTCTTAATGAGTGTAAGCGCGGAGTTATTACTGATCACGCCCGTAAAGTTTCCGTCAGCGTCATTACCCCCCACGGTAAAATTGATTCCAGCCCCGCTGAATTCCTTTCTCACTTCCCCGCCTCCCGACAGACCGTTGATTGCGGTTGAGGTGGTCAATTCGAGCCGGCCTTCAACAATCACATTTCCCGTCCGGCTGGCATTAGGCAGAAAATTTGCGTTCGTAATCTGCACCCGCCCGAGAATATTGGTGTCCCCTGTATAACTGGCGGAGCCTGAAATTGTCAGACCGTTGCCGGCTGAAAAGGAATTCGAATTGGTCGCTGGCTGATAGAGAGTCACGCCACCAGAGCCGGCAATTCCGCCAGAAAAGGTCGAACCTTGTCCCTGGGTATATCCGATCACACCCTCTCGGGACCCAAAATTGAGATTCTGCGAAACGGTCGCCCGTTGAAAAAAGACCGCACCGCTCGTTACCGTCAGAACCCCACCGTCACCATTGAGAACAGTCGCGGCAGCGGTCGAGCCATCCCCGACAAAGAGCGAATTGACCGTATTGTTCCCTGTAAACGTGACCGTGCCAGTGGAGGCAATACGCGTATTCAAATCGGTGCCAGTCGCTGTCCCGCTAAACCCATTAACATACACCTCGAACTCCGAAGCCGCCAGGGGGCGGATCCCGTTGGCGTCATAAGTGATGAATGTCTCAGCCGAGCCTGCTGCCGTTGTGCTGCCCACAGCCCAGGGGAGAACGCTGATATTTTTTGATCCAGCAAGGCCATTACCTCCGACAAGCTGTGCAGTCGGGGCCGTGGAGAAGGTGATATTGGAAACCCCATTGGCCCCCAGCGTGCCGCCGAGATTGTTGCCGCGGAAAAAGGCAACGCCACTGTTATCTCTGGACAAACTGTTGGCGGTGAGCGTCGTGTTCCGGGCCGCATTCGGAGTGATGGTAATGAGAGAAGCGCCCCCATTGGTGGAATTCCCATCAATGACCAGGGACCCACTGACGGTCGTCAGCGAATTGGCGCCACTCACTCCGTTGAGGCGGAGGTTCGTATTCTGCAGCCTCAACGTGGTGAGGCTGTTAGCTGTACCATCCAAACTGACAAATCCGCCACCGTTCAGCGTAAGGCTGCCATTCGTGACATTATTCGCGAAATTCAGAAAGCGTATGTTGTTCGCGCCGGCCGTCCCGTTGATCGTGAAGGTGCGGGCGGTCCCACCTAAATCGACATTGAGCCCTTGAAGCGCCGTTGTGCTCCCGATCGTGATCGTACGATTAGCGCTCACCGTATTGTGCAAGATATCACCGCCCAATGTGAGCGTCGCATTCGTTCCCGTTCCCCGCAGGGTCAAATTCTGAGCGCCCGTATAGAGAAAATTGAGCCCCGTTCCAAGGGGAGTGTCCGCTCCAAACGTCACCGTCTGAGCCGCCGCCAAGGTTAGCGAGGAATCCCAGATGCCGTTGATGGAGCTACCCACCCAATTCCCGCCGTCGTTATAGTCCCAAGGGCCGGCCGCCGATTGATTAAAACCGGTCGTCTGAGCGTGAAGCGAGACATGGGCCGCCAGAAGGGCAGTGAGGAGGGAAATTTTTGTGAGACTTTTCATGAGAGATTGGGGGATAGCGATGGAATTTACCGACCTGAAGAATGGAAAACGTAAGCAACCGCTCCGACAGCGCAAGCCGCCCCTTGCGCAATAGATTGCGTAATTCCGGTTTTTGCCCGGTTGAGTTGGCACGACTGCCTGTGATAGACGCTGCCGTATGACATTGTCTTCGCGCTTCCACCTATTCATTCTCTGTGCACTGTTGCTTTCCCCCCTGCGTGCGGAGAAGCCGGAGGAGGCCTTTGAGACGCACACGTTCCAAGATGGCGATTTTGCCCTTAATTACCGAATTTATATCCCTCCCGATTTGAAGCCCGGGGAAAAAATTCCACTGGTTCTCTTTTTCCACGGGGCCGGGGAACGCGGGGACAACAATATCCGGCAGCTTCATCATGCCATCCCGGGGCTGTTTTCCTTCGTCAAAAAGAACGCCATCCCGGCCATCATCGTCGCCCCGCAGTGTCCGAGCGGGATGCAGTGGGTCGATGTCCCCTGGGGTGGTCTGTCCCACACCATGCCGCCCAAACCCTCCAAACCTATGCACGCCGCGATGGCACTTCTGCAGGACTGCCTGAAATCCCTGCCCGTCGACGACAGCAGGATTTATGTATGCGGAATCTCCATGGGCGGATTCGGCACGTGGGATATCGTGCAGCGGGAACCCGAAACTTTCGCGGCCGCGCTTCCGGTCTGCGGCGGAGGCGACACTGCAGAAGCCCCAAAATTAAAAGAACTGCCGATCTGGACCTTCCATGGCGACCAGGACCAGACCGTAAAAACCAGCCGCTCGCGGGACATGATCGAAGCCGTGAAGGCAGGAGGAGGAAATCCGAAATATACGGAATACCCCGGCGTGGGACACAATTCCTGGACGCAGACCTTTGCCAACGCCGAAGTGTTGCAGTGGCTATTCACGCAGAAAAAAGCCCCTGACAAACCGTGAGAAGACCAAGCTATCGGGTTTAGCGACTCGCCAATATACGGGAACAAAAAACTTCAACCGCGATTGGACAGTCGAAGGAGATTGATGGCATTTGCATCCGCCCGATCCGTTTCGTCCGCGGTCAAAACCGCCTCATTCCCCCCGATTCAGGGAGGGGACAAGGGGCGGGTGGCGGCGGCAGCGCGCTTGGCGGATCTATCAACGATGGCCGTCAAGTCTGCGGGCAGGGTTTGCAGAGAGGTCGGCGCTGGACCGAAACGGTAGGTACGCACCTGGCCGTCCCACTCCACAGAAATAGGCATTAGGGTTTCCGGGTCGACCCTCGCTTTCACAACGACGATTGCCTCCTCGTCGTCCGTTCCCTCGCTCCGGCGAAAGGCCCGAGGATCCTCTAGAGAGAGTCTCTGTTCCCGGCTTTCAAAGACCAAGACTTCCCGGCCCTCCATTTTCTCAAGGCCACGGAATTTGCCTTCCGCTATCCAACCAAGTTCAGGAAATGGGGGCAAGGCCGTATCGGTCACGCCACTTTCAAAAAACACGCGCCCCGAGAACGCGTCCTTCTGAAGATACGTGCCGGGCAACCACCAGCGTTGTTCCATTTTGCCCCCAGAATAATAGATGTCCTCCCTGCGAATCTTTCCGGTTCTGGTCACCTCGATTCTTTCAACCCGTGGCCTGAGGGTGCCAAAAGACGGATTGGCCGAGAGAAATTTGGCAATGCCGGGATTATCCTCAGCCATCCTTTGCATCGCAGCCGCATAGGCCTCCTTTTGAGCAGCAAGGTCATTTTCCGTGCCAGCATGAATGCAGGTTATGGTCCATGAACTGAACTCCGGGGCCTGGTTCTTAAAGACAAATTCCGGTGCCAACTCTGGCACGTCCCCGGCGGTGGCCATCGGCATGGACAAGGCCAGAAGACAAGCGACAGCCCATGTCATCCAGTCTCGTTTCATTCAGTTACCACCTCCCAATACTGATCCAGGACGTTTCCTGTGAGTCGGTCAATGGCGATATGCAGCCAGTAGCGTTTTTCACCTTCCACCACAAACTTATCGAGGGACCCGTTGTCCGCCGCAAATTTCCCACTCTGCGCCAAGACGTCGATCAAGAGGTTCCAGGTACGCACGCCGCCGTTCGCCGCAAGGACACGGATGGCGGTCTCACGCTGACGCGGGATGAGAGATTTCGGTGTGCCTAACAGATTGGCAGCCGCACCGATATCGGAAGAAAATCCTGAAAACCAAGTTTCAGGGTCAGTTATCGTCGCTGCGAGGCCTGGCCCCTTCCAACGACCGACTAAATCGGAAGTGTTGACCAATGGTCCTTTGCCACCAGCAAGATCGGTACTGGTCGTACGTTTCACCAAAGCGTCCGCCAGTTGACCCGCCTCAGTGCCGGAATAAACCAGTGTGGAATCCGTCTCATCAACCGTCGCCCCCGCGAGGACGGCGGCGAGTACCGACGCTTGCCTCGTGTTCAGATTCACTTTTCCTGCCACCAACCCTTCGACCGTGGCCGGTTCTTCGATGCAGAAGAGATCCAGCAGGGCTTTGTCTCCGCTCTCGGGAAACCCAAAGGAAAGGTTTTTCCATGTCTCCCCCCGATGCACGTGACCCAACTCAGCCACGGATAAAAATGGCCTGTTCAAAATGACTGGACGGCTGGAAAAATTATGAGTGGCCAGTGGAAGGCCATGGATATTGTCGAAGTCTCCCCCGCTGGTCGAGTCCGTGGCATACCCGCCCATGGCGCGGCGGACAATGCCATCGGGATCTCGATTAAAGCGACGGGTTTCCGCCACACTTAGATCGGTCTGCCGGGTCGCTCTCACGCTATTTTCTGCCCACAGCCCATGCTGGTGTCCCCGATGCCAATTTGGAGTTAGGCCCACCCAGCCGCCCACAAAGCCGTTGTCTGAAACGCCTGTATGGTGGTCAGCAAACGACAAGCCCGTGCCGCCTCGATAGGTCTCGTAAATGTTTTGCGACGCATCGAGCACCGCTGGTTTGTGAATGTATTGGGCAAAGGACGGCGCGAGGCGTTCGTTTCTCGGGTCCGTGCGCGTGACCCCTCTCCACCGCTCATTGCCACTGGATTCGAAATCGATCGCCTTGAGCCCGCCGCCATTGGTAAAATGAGTCATGAAGTGCGTCTTCTGTTCGGCAGCGGTGTCAATTCCGGTGTGACCCAACCCAAGAGATGCGCCGACGGACCAATAGGGTATTGTGTTGTAGGGAATCCAGTTTGATCCCTCCCGATACTCCAAAACAAAATTCACCCCGGGTGTCGGCCCCGAAATACTCAGCTTGTTGGCATAGGCGAATAAGGCGGGATTGGAAACTCTGGGAACGCGAACCAAAAAATCCGCAGCCACAACTCCCACCAAAGTCGTCGTAGGATCGAAGTCGTCCTGGTTGAAACCGTTACCCGCCGTGTTACTCCCGGCGGGAAGATTCGCCTCACCCAGGAGGGCGGGCTGACGGAATCCATGGTAACCGTTGCTTTCTCCTGCATTGAAAGTGACCGGGCCATAGCCACTCGTCGGACGGTCCCACTCCAACTCAAAATTTTGCAAAGGGTTTCCCTGGTAATATTCTACCTTGAATTCAGCCATCTGCGCCGGATCCTGTGGAACAGCCCGGATACGAAATGAGCCAGGAGCATCGACGGGGTCTTTCCCCGCGGGATCATGAGGATTCCACACCACTGGCTGGATCAAGAACCGACCCACTCCGACAGAAGGGAAGGAGATGCGGTTCCGCAAGTGGTAGATATAGGGAAGATCCTCGATTCCCGACACCATGCGGTCCGGACTTCCCGAAAACGCAATGCGCGAGGGAAACCCATCCTCGTCTGACTGATCAAGAATATTGGCACCAATTTGGAGAGTATGAAGTCCGGTCAGCGCAGCTCGTTGGAAAATGATATTCCCATATCCGCCGGGGGTATCGAAATTAGAAAATGCCACCGGCTTGCCCAGACTTCCAATATCAATGCCCGCGTTCAATATTTCAAAAAAGTCCGGCTCTCGACCCAGGGCGGCCACCTCGTCCAGCCGCAGGATGCCCGTGCCGTTGCCATGATCATATAGCCAGGGATCAGAAGCACTGGTTCGGTAGATTCCGAACTCGCGATAGATCGGATCACTCTCACTCTTCAGTGCGGTCGCCGTTCGAACAACTTTTTTCAGCCGGAAAAGAGGGAATTTATGTTTAAGCAGAGGGTCTCCCACTGTTGCGGCCGTTCCATCAGGGCGGGTAAATCCGGGTGTTTTCACACGAACTTCCGGTACCGGCGGGTTGATATCCGTCGAGGGATTCGCCAGATCACGATCAAGTGAGAACGCATCATTGCCTCGCCCGTAGCTCGCATTGTTCGTGTTCTGATTGGCGTGAATCCTTGGCCGCGCGGCATTCGGAACATAAGACGGCTCCTCTAGCGAGCGTGAGAAGGTCCCCAAATATTGCAAGGCATCCTGGGAAAATCCCACCTGATTACGGAATTTGAGAAGCTGCTGGCGGCTGGTGAACATCTGATCTGTCTTCGTCTGGCCCCCAGAGAGCCAGGTCGTCTCGGAAACCTTCAAAAATCCCGAGTCATTTCCCACCGCTTGCTCATGCACCCGGAGGGCGGCCGCGGCATCAAACGCAAAGGTCGGGAATTGGCCGGTGGGCTGCGCCGTCGCGAAGTTTCTCCAGCCCACCACCTGATCCACCTCGTTCTGCGTCAATCCCAACACCGTTAGATCCGCAAAGGTGAGCGCCTCTTTTTTCCCTGATCCCCAGCTTGGCCGATGGTTCGGATTTGGGTTGGGATGCGGTTTGGTTTCGACCGGGGTGTTCGTCGGATAGCCCGCCACATTGATATCGAGCAAACCGCCTTCATCATAAATCGCGAAGGCGTAACGTCCAATGACGCTTCTTTTCGAAGCGGCGAGGACTTCCGGACCGTTGTCTGTCACATAGACCCAATCCGGCGGCACAAAACCCGGTATGGGATCCGTGCCAACTATGCCGGCATTCGCCCCGCCATAGAGTGCGGGATCACGAGGAATGAGGTAGTGTTTGTTCCAACGAGCTGGGCTGATGAAGCGACCATTCCCCGACGGGGTGACAGAACTGGCGGCCGAGGCCCGACTGACAACCCCGGGACTGGCAATGCTGTCGGCCCGGACACTGCGACGGATAAGGTTAGGAATCGGGTCCGAGCCGTCGGGCTCCGGGGCCGGATTTCCACTCCGCATGGGAATGGCATTGGCAGCGCTCGTCGGGTAAAAAAGAGACGTATTTCCAAGGGTCTTTTGCGTGGAGCCATTTTTAATTTCCTGCCGAAGGTCGGCGACGGTAATCGCCAGAGCGCTTCGCGCCAGCGTCTCCGCTTTAAATTCACTGACTGCACTTTGCGAAAGGCCCCGGAAGGCGGTCGCTTTCATAAAAAATGCCAGGACGACCACCGTCATGAGGACGACAAACATCAGGACCACGATAAGAGCGGTTCCTCGCGCGGTGGGCGTTGGAGGATAAGATTCTTTCATGACTTCAGCGGAAAACACCGCGTGTGGATGCGCACCGTTCCCCCGCTTTTTTGCGAAAACGAATCCTGATTAACAGCCATCTGCCAGGCCCTTTCCAATTCGCCCATCACCGCCATTCCCGTCGCGGAAAAATCCGGCAATTTCGCGGCCAGCGCCCGCATTTCTGCGGGGCTCACGCGGGAGAACACCGCGGGATCCACCACTGCGATAACGACGCAAATCGCCTCGACATCCCGGAAGCCCTCCACGGTGGAATGTCCCTGCTCCACATCCCACGGATTCTCACTCAGCCTGCCGTTTTTCAACACGTAAAAATACTCCAGTCGCAACACGCCAGGACCAATATCTTCGTATTCCGGAGCCGCTGCTGTTCCGACTGCCGCAGGAACGATTGTGCCGATATCCTGATGAAAGATCGCCGGACTCTCCCCGGTGGCGTCACCAATCCACGAAAGGCCCTTGCTCAGCCGTTCCAGGCCTTTAAACTCCATCGCGCTCTCCCCCACACGATAGGCCACCACAGAGATAGCTCCCGGGTTGGCTGCGGACGGATAATATCCGGTCACTTCGCTCAAAAAGGCGATCCGGTCATTGCCGTTCCCCGGCTCACGATGGAGATAATATTTCACATCATCACGCTTAAGCATCTTGGCAAAATCGAGGCCCATGCGGCTAAAGACCAACCGCGCCTGGACGTCAGCCTCCTGCTTTTTGTTGCTAAGTCCCGTCACCTTGGTGGCGCTCGACAGGAGCTGCGCAATGATGAGACCGAGAATGATAAAAACCACTGCCGCCGTGACAAGCTCGATCAGGGAAAACGCCCGGGCGCCACACGCCGGCCTACGACGCACGATGGAAGGGGGAACTTTCATGGCGCGCTAATTTCGGTCCAGCGCGACCAATGTTTCGACCTTGCCAGAGGGATTAGGCGCGGCGGCGGGCCAACTGGCTATTACCCGCGCCATCGTGGCCGATTTCGCCGCCCCCGCAGGCAGAAACGTCACGTCCAAACGAAATTGAGAACTGGCCAGACGAGAGGTTCCGTCATAGCCCGACTCACTGAAATAGCGCGACGGAACTGCCGTCACCGCGGTCACGGGATTGGCAGGGATAGGAATGGCAAATTGCAGGGAGTTCGTGGCCGCTCCAGGAGGATTGGTCACAGGGCTCGCGAAAAGATCTGCCACCACCTGGGAAAGCACGCCTGTCGCGATGGTCTCCTCACTAGATTCCAGATTCCCCTTCAACCCGATGGGCAAAAGTGCAAAGATTGCGACCAGACAAAAGGCCGCCACGCCCAGCGCCAGTGAAATCTCCACCAGCGAAAATCCCCGAATGATTCTGCGAGCCATTCCTACTTGCGATACACCCGCACATTTCCACCGATGCCGGAAATTTGGATCGCGGCCATGTTCGCGGGGTTGGGCGAGACCCGGTCACCCTGGGCCGGAACCAACCCGATTTCCGCGAGCCGCTTGGGGACGGAGGAACCATTGATGGTCACTTCGCCACTTGGGCTGAAACGAACCGTCTTGTAAAAGATGTACCCTCCCATGGCAAAGGGATAAGGCGTCTGCTGCCCACTGTCGCTGCTGATCCGGCACCCCTCGGGGTCGTCATCCGTGTAGGGTCCGGCGGGACGGGCATCGAGTTGATGGGCACCGCCGGCTCCGCTGGGACTACCCAAATCCGTGGCATGCACGTTCGTCACTTTGAGAACCCTTCCCAGAGGCTTCAAACGCGTCTCGGGTATCGCCGCCGCGAGCGCCCCTGCATCATAAATTGCCGTGCCATCCGCCGAGGCAGCCACCCCCAGCACAAGCGTTCCCTGACCCGTGTAGGGAGGCACCGAGGCCGATGGAGACAGCGCGGACTCCTCCAAAATTCCCACCCAAACGTAGGTGTTTTGCGTCATGGCATGGGTCCGGGCGCGGTTGAATGTCAACGACACCTCATCCACCGCACGATTCAAATCCCCGCTGCCCTTCAGACCGTTGACCGCAGGCACCGTCACCGCAACCAGCAGCGACATGAACCCCATCACTGTCAGCAACTCCACCAGCGTGAAAGCGGCACGACGGTCGGACGGAGCCCTAAAATCGCAACGAGGAAAGACACGGGAGGGGATGGACATGGTCCATACGATGTAGTTGCAGTGCTGCTTCGACAAGGGACTGATTTCGCAATAGATTGCGTAGAGCCTATCCCTTCGTCTCCCGGCGCAGACTGGACCCGTCGCGCCACAAGGGTTCGACCATTGTCGTGAACGGAACCGCGGGCGCTCCCCGCTCACCCCGTTGCAATTGGGCAATGACCAGATCCACCGCCACAGCACCGATTTCTTCCGGCCTTTGGTCGAGACCGGCGATGTCCGGTTCGGTGTCATCCCAACTTCCGGAGGCATAATCGATTTCGCCAGGAAACATCCCGCTTTGCCTTAATTTCGCCAGCACACTGGGTTCCCCGCCGATGACCACCTCCAGTTTCTCCTTCCGGCACCAACTTGGAATCCGAGAAGCACTGCGGTCATCAAAGACAAAGTGAACCAGATTGATATCTTCCAGAAGGTGCTGACACAGGAGAAATCCCGCCATCCACTGTCCGTCCACCCGTTTACTCGTGTCTTTATAAACACAAAACCCAATTTTCCGATACCCCATCCGCCGGAGTTGGCGGACGATTGTCAGAATACCGTGAAAATGGTGTGTGGAAGCCCTGTGCAGGTTGGGGCGCAGCAGGGAGTACGCAATGGCAATGCTGCTGAACCGCGGCCAGTCCAAGGTCAAATGTCCGCGCACCCCCGGAATTGGCGGCACGAAAACCACCGAGATGCCACGATTGTAGAGAATCCGACTAAGGCGGCGGCCATCCATCCCCGGTTGCTTCAACCAAAAATGTTCCAAGCGATACCCCAAATGATCCGCCCTGGCGCCAGCTCCGTCAAAAAGTCGCCGATAATAGGGATTCTTCCGCCAGCCCAGTGCCGTGTCGAACTTAGTGACGTAAGCAATGGTGGTCGCCTCCGACCCCTCGACCTTGCCCCGCCGCCTCGACGCCAAAGCGGAAAGTAGGGGATCCACTTTGTATCCCATCCGGGTCGCCACAGCGCGCACTCTGTCCCGCGTTTCCGGTGGAATTTGCGGATGGGAACTCAGCGCCCGGCAGACCGTCGACGCTGACACTCCAGCCGCCGCCGCCACTTCCGCCATCGTCACTCTCGCAATCATCTTCCGAACAGATCGACCATTATTGGCAAAGGCTAAAATTCCACCCGCTCGCCGTCTTCGGGGAGATAGATCGCGTCCACCCCCGACAACTCTCGTTCCAACCTCAGTTTGATTTCACCTCGCGCCCCCTCATCAAGTTCGCTCGAGACATGCGTCAGGCAAAGGGTGCCGACTTTCGCATCCGCCAGAACTGCGACGAGTTCGCCGACAGACAGATGGGCAAGCTCACAAATTAGGAGATCGATCGGTTCGGATAACACCGGGACAAGGTCCGAGGCGGCCCCGAGATCTCCCGTATAAACCAGACGCCTCCCGGCGTCGCAAATGTCCAAAAGAAAGGACTCGACCTCCTGATACCCGGAGACCTCACGCAGACGGGCCAGATGGGTGGTGTAATGAGGAGTGACAGAAAAACCCAGACACTCCTGCGAGGACAGCACCTCCCACGAAAACATTTCCAACCCGTAGGGAAGTTCCGGCAAAAATACCGCTCCCAGCCAACTCTTCAGGGGCTCCACCAGGTGCGCGGGAAGCCCCAGTGGCAGCGCCCGGGTTCGCCCATGGAGCCAGCTGGCCTGAAGCAAGAGAGGAAGGCCGCCCACATGGTCGGAGTGAGCGTGGGTGATCCAGATCGCATCGAGATCCGCCAATGAATATCCCAGGTTAAGCAGTTGCGCCGTGCAGGGTTCGCCCGCGTCGAGCAGGACCAAACGATCCTGCGATTCGAAAACGATACTCGACTGAAACCGACCAGGCATCGCGTTGCCCGGCCCTGTCCCAAGAAAAGTCACGGAAGCCATTACCAGACAAAGCTAGAACCCCGACCCCGCCCAGGCAAGGGCGCATCTGCGGAACCCTGCCTCTGCCAAAATCGACTCCCCGTCATTAACAATAAATGTCGCAGGTGGGACATTTATTGTTAACAGGATTGCGGGGAAGGGGTGCCAACTTTTTGGGGAACGTGGGGTTCGGCGGGAGGGGATGGGGCAAGTTTAAGGCGCGAAAAAGTTGCGCCATGGCCCCTTCCAACCGTAAACTTCCCCTCCCGATGCGTTTCCTCCGCAAACACCTCTTCTGGCTTTTTCTTTTCGGCCTCCTGGCCGGACTGGTGAGCGCGCCGTCGCCTTCGACGGCCCGCACGCGCCTGGCAGACGGTTTTGACCAACCGGTCGGCAAGCCGGACGCCGAGGGATATTATCGGGCGCGGGGTTTCCGCCCCAACTACCACATGGGAGACGATTGGAACGGCCTCGAAGGAGGAAACTCCGACCTGGGCAAGCCCGTTTATTCGACCGCCAACGGCTTGGTTGTCCTCGCCCGCGACATGCGCATGGGCTGGGGTAACCTCGTGATCATTCGTCACACCTTTCTCGAAGACCAGCAGATGAAGACGGTCGATTCCGTCTATGCCCACCTCGATAAAATTCTCGTCCGGGAAAATCAGCAGATCGTGCGGGGGCAGCAGGTGGGGACCATTGGCACCAATCGGGGAATGTACCCGGCTCACCTCCATTTCGAGATCCGTAAAAACATTCACATTGGCTTTAACCAGCGGGGATTCGCCAAGGACTACACGAATTATTATTCGCCGGTGGCTTTCATCGAGCCCCGGCGCAAACTTCCCGGGGCCGGCCGCAGCGCCATGGTTGCGATCAATACCTTTGACGTCGGCCGAGGAGGTCCCCCTGCCGATGAAGCCCAGATGCGGTCGGTGAAAAACAGTCGTGGCGCCGCCGCCCCAACGGCATCCCCCAAAAAGTCCCCCAACTTTCGCGTCAACCGCTTCGAGGATTCCTTTTGAGCCGCGCTTGTCAGCCAGAGGCCATCCCCGCTAAAGGATAGGCTTGAGCATACCGGAATCTCTCTTTCTCATCGCGGGCAGCGGGGTTTATCCGACTCTGGTCATTGAGTCCGCCCGCGCCGCCGGGGTGAGATCCATCGCCCTTGCCGCCTTCGAGGGAGAAACCCCGGAATCCACCGCGGCGGCGGCAGATCAGGTCCACTGGATGAAGGTCGGTCAGCTTGGAAAGCTCCTTTCCGCCGCCAAAAGTTCCGGTGCCCGCCACGCCATGATGGCCGGCCAGATCGCGCCGAAAAATCTTTTTCATCTCCGCCCCGACTGGCAGGCCCTAGTGATCCTGGCCCGCCTGAAGCGCCGCAATGCGGAAACGCTTTTCGGCGAGGTCTCGAATCAACTTTCGAGAGCCGGGGTGGAACTGCTCAATGCTACCACGTTTCTCGACGCTCACCTCGCACCCTCCGGCCACATCGCGGGTCCGAAACTGAAGACCCGCCAGATTGAGGATATCCGCTTCGGGTTCGGCATCGCCAAACAAACCAGCCTGCTGGACATCGGCCAGACCGTCATCGTTCGCCATGGCACAGTACTCGCCGTAGAGGCCTTCGAAGGCACCAACGAATGCATCCGCCGCGGCGGCGCGCTGGGGAAGGAAGGCGCCATCATGGTCAAGGTGACCAAACCCAACCAGGACATGCGGTTCGACGTTCCTGTGATCGGCGAACAAACTATTAAAACCGCCCACGAGGCGAAGGTGAAAATCATCGCCGTCGAGGCACTTTGCACCCTCTTTCTCGACCGCCCGCGCGTGGCCGCAGCCGCCGCTGCCGCCGGCATCACCCTTTACGGAATTTCCGAATGACCCACACCCCGACCCCTGCCCTCCGCCCCTCGTCCCAGCCTCTCCGCACCGGAGTCGTCGGCGTCGGCCACATGGGCCTCAACCACGCCCGCGTCTATTCCGAAGTTCCCGGTTCAACCCTCACCGCCGTCTTCGACAACGACCCCGAAACGGCCGCGCGCGTCGCCAAAAAGTTCCGCACGCACGCCGCGACATCCCTGGAAGAATTTGCCGAACTGGTGGACGCCGCCACCATTTGCACTCCCACCCTCACCCACTACGAAATCGGAAAATTTCTCCTTGAGCGCGGCAAACACCTCCTCATCGAAAAACCCATCGCCGACACCCCGGAATCCGCCCGGGCGCTGGCGGAACTGGCCGCCACCCGCGGCTGCGTGCTGCAGGTCGGGCACATCGAACGTTTCAACCCCGTCCTCGCCGCGCTGGAATCAAAACTGCAGAACCCGCGCTTCCTCGAAGTCACCCGTCTGTCACCTTACCCAAACCGCAGCACGGACATTGGCGTCGTGCTCGATTTGATGATTCATGACATCGAGATCATCCTGCACATCGTGCGATCTCCGCTGGTCAGCATCGACCCCGTGGGCATATCCGTCCTGAGCAAAGGCGAGGACATTGCAAACGTGCGCTTCCGTTTCGAAAACGGCTGCGTGGCCAACGTCACTGCCAGCCGCATCAGCCAGGACAAAATCCGCAAGATCCGCGTCTTTCAAGAGAATGCGTATCTCTCGCTGGATTATCAGAATCAATCCGGCTACCTACTCCGCCTCGCCCACGAAGGCGAAGCCGAAAGCTCCATCCTCGGCAAGCTAGTCGGCCTGGCCACCGACGCTTCCATCGTCACGGAATTCAGCGGCCGGCGCATCGTACGCGAACCCGTCGAGATCGCAAAAGGCGAGCCGCTCAAAATCGAGCTCGAGTCGTTTCTGGAATGTGCCCGGGAAGGGGCGAAACCCAAAGTTTCGGGTCACCAGGCCGCCGAAGCCCTCGACATCGCCCTCGAAATCACTCGCCGGATCGAAGAGGCCGATCCGCGGCGGAAATGAAGCTGCCGCGCAAAATCTGGATGGTCGCCGGCGAGGCCAGCGGCGATTCGCGGGGAGCCGAGTTGATGCGCGGCATCCAGGAAATCAACCCCGCGGCGAGATTCATCGGCGCGGGTGGTCCCAAGATGCAGGCTCTTGCGGAAAAACCCTTCGACAACTGGATCGCGGAGGCCGGCGTGCTTGGACTCTGGGACGTGCTGAAAAACTACGCCTATTTCCGCCGCAAGTTTCATCGCATGCTGGCGGACATCGCACTCGAAAAGCCCGACGCCGTGCTTTTCGTGGATTACCCCGGATTTAATTTGCGCCTCGCCAAGTCCCTGCGCGGTCAGGGGTATCGGGGCAAGACTCTCTATTATGTAAGTCCACAGGTCTGGGCTTGGAACCGCGGTCGGATTAAAAAAATGGCGCGGATCCTGGACCTCATGCTCTGTGTCTTTCCCTTTGAGCAGCCGATGTACGAGGCCAGCGGAATGCACACCATTTTCACGGGCCACCCGCTGCTGGAATCTCTCGCCCGGGACAAAACGACCGCGAACCGCGAGGACAATCTCCTCGGGCTTTTCCCCGGCAGCCGCTCGCGCGAGGTGAACCGCATTTTTCCCACCATGGTTGCCGCCGTCCGGATCATCCAGGCGAAACGGCCGGAAACCCGGTTCGAAGCCGCCGCGGCCAGCGAGGAACACGCCGCCCGCATGCGGGAGATGGCCGCCGGGCTGCCCATCACCATCCGCTGCGGCACCGCTCACGAACTGATGCAGCGGGCGACCGCCGGCGTCGTCTGCTCGGGCACGGCGACATTGGAAGCGGCTTATTTTGGCCTGCCCTACTGCCTGATTTACAAAGTCGCCTGGCTGACCTTCGAGGTCGGAAAACGGCTGGTGGATGTGGACTGTCTGGGCATCATCAACATCCTGAACAACTACCGCAAAAACCCGCCGCCCGATCCCCGACTGCCTGCCGCGGCCGCGCCGCACATTATCCGCGAATTCATCCAGCACGCCGCCACCCCGGAGGCCCTGGCCGAAGAATCGCTCCGCCTTCTCGATGACGAGCCGGCCCAACTGGCACTGATCTCCCAGGTCCAATCCATCGTCGCCGCCCTCGACGGCGAGGGCGCCAGCCGCCGCGCCGCACAGGCTGTGCTTGACAATCTGGCCTGATTTCCTGACTTCCAGCCTTGCCGGTGCGTTTCCGAACCAAGGTTTTCACCCTCTTCCTGCTGCTCGCGATTCTGAGCAGCTCTCTGGTCGTGGCGTTTATGTACTGGCCCACCCGAACGCTGTTTCTCGATCTGATGCAGACCAACGTCCTTTCCGTCGCGGCCACGGCCGGAGCGATGATTGATCCGGCCAAACACAATGACGTGAAAACCCGGGCCGATCAGGAAAGCCAGGCTTACCGGGACCTTGAACAGCAACTACGCCGAGCCCGCGATGCCAACCGCCGCCGGGACATTGATGTGAAGTTTATCTACTCGATGCGCCCCTACGCAAAAGATCCCAAGATCGCGGAATTCGTCGTGGATGCGGAAGAGGATGGCGTCGACAAATCGAACGTGGGCGACATTTACAAAACCGACAACCCGAACTACCGCGTCCGATTTAATGACTATCAGGCGGACGAGGGATTTGTGACCGACCAGTGGGGCACCTGGCTCACCGCCAATGCTCCCATCCGCACTACCGAGGGCGATGTGATTGGCGCCGTCGGCGTGGATGTGAGTGCCACGGAAGCCCTCGGGCGGCTGCAGGGGTTGCTCTATCGCGGTGCGCTGGCACTGGCGATTTCCCTCATTGCCGCTTACATTCTTGCCAGCATCGCCGCCAATCGCATCTCCCGTCCCCTCGATGCCATCCGCAGCGCCGTTGAACGAATCTCCGCGGGAGACTTTTCCCGCAAAGTGGAGGTCGCTTCCCGCGATGAATTCGGCGAGGTGGCCAGCGCTCTGGACAAGATGGCGGTGGGCCTCCAGCAGAGGGAGGACCTGAAAAGTGCCCTGACCAAGTATGTTTCGGAAGACATCCTTCACGAAGTGATTTACGCGGGAAAATCCGGCGACCTTTTCAGCAACCGGAAAAAGGTGACGATCCTTTTCGCGGACGTGCGCGGGTTTACCAGCCTCTCCGAGCAACTCAGTCCGGAGGAAACCGTTTCACTACTTAACGATTATTTTGAAAAAATGATCGAAGCGGTCTTCAAGAACAACGGCCACCTCAACAAATTTATGGGCGACGGCCTGATGGCCCTTTTTGGGGCCCTGCGCGACGACGACTATCAGGAAGAGCACGCCATCCAGGCTGCACTCGACATGCGAAATGTTCTTCATGACCTGCAAAAGAAATGGTCCGCCTCCCAGGACAAATCCCGTCATGGTCTCATCGAACTCCGGATCGGCATTGGTATCAACACAGGCCTTGCCATTGTCGGAAACATTGGTTCGAAACAACGCATGGAATACACGGCCATCGGTGACTCCGTGAATCTGGCCTCACGGCTGGAACACGCCACCCGGGATCACGACGTGGATATTCTCGTCAGTGAGTACACTTTTGTGGCCGCCCGCAGCCAGTTCCCCTTCCGCCCCTGCGGCGAAATCTCCGTCAAGGGCAAAGCCCAAACAGTGCGCACCTACACCATCGAGACCACGACATGAGCGAAGATTTTCCCAAAGCCCACCTTGAATCCCTCTGGGCCCCCTGGCGCGTGGAATATTTTCAGGCCCAACCCACGACCGGAACGGATTTTTTGACGGAGGCCGCGCAGGCCAGCAACGACGCCGAGCACCTCGTTGTCACCCGGAAAAAATGCGCCTTCCTCATCATGAACAAATTCCCGTATTCCGCGGGCCATCTCATGGCGGTGCCCTACCGAAAAGTCGCCGACATGGCGGACCTCTTGGAATCCGAAATCCTGGAAATCTGGCAGCTTTGCATCCACGCCCAACGGCTCCTCCGGGAATGCGTGAAGGCCCAGGGATTTAATATCGGCTGGAACATCGGCAAAGCCGCGGGGGCGGGAGTCGAGGACTACCTGCACCTGCACATCGTGCCGCGCTGGGCCGGTGATGCCAATTTTATGACGGTCACCAGTGGAGTCCGCGTCATTCCCGAGGGCCTGCGGCCCTTGTACGACCGACTGACGGCCGCCCAGGAAAAACTATGATCGTCACCACCACCCTCGACGTCGAAGGATACCGGATCGCGGAATACAAAGGCCTGGTCCGCGGGATCACCGTCCGCTCACCCACCATTGCGCAGGGTTTACTGGGCGGCCTGAAAAGCATCATTGGCGGCAAGATCGGCGCTTACGCAGAAATGTGTGAGCAGGCCCGCCAGCACGCCTACGACGCAATGTTGCAGCACGCGGAGCAACTCGGTGCCAATGCCATCGTCGGCGTGCGCTACGACGCGTCCGAAGTCGGCAGCCAGGACTCCGCCACGGAAGTTCTCTGCTACGGAACGGCCGTGGTGATCGAACCGGCCCGCTAAATGCGGGGGACTGCCGCGCCCCGCCGTCCGTGCCAGGAACTCCGCATGAAACTCTCCTGCTTCTCCTCCTCACGGGCTCTCGCTGCGCTGCTCGGACTGATTGTCGGTCTGCCCGCCGCCTTTGCAGAACTCAAAATATCCGCACTGCGCGGGGCGGGACTTACCGACAAACAGGGGACCTACAATTCCGGCAAATATCGCGAGAGCGATTTCCGATATCTGGCCAGCCTTGGCGCCAACTTCGTCCGCTTGCCCGTCTCGTATGTCTTTCTCACGAAGGACGGCGACCCTTCCCAGGTCGACGAAACAAAACTCCGGGAGATCGACGAAGCGGTCGCGTGGGGACGTTTATACGGGCTGCACATCTGCCTGAACCTGTTTGCCACGCCAGGCTACACCATTGCCGAGCCGAAACAGTCGCCGGGGCTTTGGACAGATGAATCCATGCAGAAGAATTTCATCGCTCTCTGGCAAATGCTCGCTGAGCGGTACCGCGGCACCCCTCCCGAAGCGCTCAGCTTTAACCTCCTCAACGAGCCCGCCTGGGACGTGACCGAGGACGAATACGCCCCGCTCATGCGGCGCGCCATCGCTGCGATTCACGCCACCAGCCCGGATCGCTGGATTTTTGTCGATGGCCTAAAATGCGGCACGCAGCCCGTGATGAGTCTGGCCGACCTGCCCAAGGTGGCCCAGGCCCTCCACTGCTACGAACCCTCCGCCTTCACGCACTATGGTGCCTCCTGGCTGGAGCATGGCGGCTATCGACTTCCGCGACCCACCGGCTGGCCAGCTCCAGGATTTACCGAAAAACTCTTCGGCCCCAGCCAGGCGCCTCATTCCCCCCTGGTGATCCGGGGACCGTTTCCGCCCGACTCCCAATTGGTCGTTCGCCTCGGCGAGGCCGGGCCGGGCCGCATTGGGCTCAGAGTGACCGGAGACGGCCGCGAACTTTGCCGGCTGGAATTCTCCGAAGGCTGGCTTGACCAGGAAATCCGCTTGCCGATTCCGGCCGGCGTTCAGGAACTCCGGCTGATGGTGACCGATGGGGAACGCCTCACGATGCGGGAGATCGCCCTCGCGACCCCCACCCAGACCTGGAAAATCATCCCCGGCTCCACCGAGTGGGAGCCGCAGTCGGCCGTCCTCCAATTTGACGCGGCGCGAGGTCTTTTCGCCGACCGGCAGTTCGACCGCCAGTGGCTGCACAACCGGATTGCTCACGCTTGGAAACCGCTGCTGGAAAAAGGCACGCCCGTGATGGTGCAGGAGTTTGGCTGCCATAACCAAACTCCCCACGAGGCCTCGCTCGCCTACCTTTCCGACTGCCTCACGGTGTGGCAGGACCTCGGCCTTGGCTGGGCGTTTTACACCATGAAGGACAGTCTCGGTTGGGCGAACAACCTCCGTTCCGGAATCCCCTCGCGGAAACTCCCGGACGGCACCACGATTGACACAAAATTCGAAGACCTGGCCCGCCGGGCATTTGCGGCGGACTGACATCCCGGTCTCCCGTTCCACCCCGCCTCCCCAACCTGCCCAGCGTGCGGCCGCGAAGACAAATTCCGCGGCCTCAGTCTCGCCAAACCCGACGAACCCGGGTAAGACAAATGTCCAGCCACCACCATGCCTCCCCCATCGCCCACTCTTGCTGTCCTCTACGGGAACCGTGATTTTTTTCCCGACCACCTGATCACCGAAGCCCGCGCCGACATCGCCGCGCTTTTCCACGAAAACGGCATCAAGGCCATTCAACTGGCCGAAACCGATTCGAAACTCGGCGGCGTCGAGACGCATGCCGACGCCCGCAAGTGCGCCGAACTTTTCCGGAACCACGCGGCGGAAATCGACGGTATCCTCGTCTGCCTGCCGAACTTCGGCGATGAGAAGGGGGTGGCCGATACCTTGAAGATGGCCGGGTTGAACAAACCCATCCTCATCCAGGGGTACCCCGACGATCTCAACAAACTTCACGTCGAGCGCCGCCGCGATGCGTTTTGCGGCAAGATCTCGGTCTGCAACAACCTGAAGCAGGCCGGCATTCCGTTTACGCTCACGACCAAACACGTCAGCCACCCGGACTCGGCGTCATTCCGCGCCGACCTGTCCAAATTTCTCGGCGTCTGCCGTGTGGTCAACGGGCTGCGCGGCGTGCGGCTGGGAGCGGTCGGGGCGCGCCCTGGCGCATTTAATACCGTGCGATATTCCGAAAAACTTCTCGAGCGCCACGGCATCAGCGTCACCACCGTGGACCTCTCCGAGATGATCGGCAAAGCCAACAAACTCGACCTCTCCGTGCCCGCCGTGGCCGCCAAGCTTGCCGAGATCAAAGGCTACGCGCCCGCGCCGGGGGTCCCGGGGGAAAAGCTCGTGCAGATGGCCAAAATGGGCGTCGCCCTCGAAGAGTGGATTGCGGCCAACGCCCTCGACGCCACCGCCCTGCAATGCTGGACCTCGGTGCAGGAAAACTACGGATGCAACGTCTGCACCCTCATGAGTATGATGAGTGAAAAATTTCTCCCGAGCGCCTGCGAGGTGGATGTGACCGGCGTACTCACCATGTACGCCATGCAACTCGCCGGCAACACCCCGGCCGCCTTGGTGGATTGGAACAACAACTACGCCGGCGACGATGACAAGTGTGTCCTTTTTCACTGCGGCAACTGGGCCAAATCGTTTCTGCCGGACATCAAAATTGCGACGGCGCCGATTCTCGGCACCAGTGTCGGAGTGGAAAACACGTACGGGGCCCTTGACGGTCGCACGCCCGCCGGTCCGCTCACCTACGGCCGCATCACCACCGCTGACACCGAGGGAAAAATTCGGGTCTATGTCGGCGAAGGCCGTCTCACCGACGACCCGCTGGAAACGTTCGGCAATCGCGCGGTCGCCCATGTTCCCCAATTGCAAAAGCTCATGCACCATGTCTGCAACGAAGGGTTCGAACACCATGTGGTCATGACCGTTTCGCACAGCGCGGAAATTCTCACCGAAGCCCTCGGAAACTACCTCGGATGGGAGGTCTATCAGCACAATCCGCAATGACGGATCACGAACTCACGCGCAAAGCCGTCCAATTGCGCCGGCGCATGCTGCGGCTCATCGCCCGGGCGGGAGCCGGCCATACGGGGGGAGGGCTTTCCTGCCTGGACATCCTGAATGTGCTCTACAATCGCGTCCTGCGCATTTCTCCCGAGACAGTTAACGATCCCCGGCGCGACCGTTACGTGCAAAGCAAGGGTCACTGCGTGGAGGCCCTCTACACGGTCCTGGCCGACCGGGGTTTTTTTCCGGATGCTCATCTCGACACGGTCTGTCAGTTCCAGAGCCCCTACGTCGGCCACCCCACCCGCAAAATTCCCGGCATCGAAATGAACACCGGTGCTCTAGGCCACGGTCTTCCCATATGTCTCGGCATGGCGCTCGCCGCGAAGATGGACGGCACCACATCCCGCGTTTTCACCCTGCTGGGCGACGGGGAACTCGCGGAAGGGTCAAACTGGGAGGCCGCCATGGCTGCAGCCCACTACCGACTCGACAACCTCGTTGCCATTCTTGACCACAACACCCTCCAGATTACCGGGCCGACACAGGAGGTGATGAACAACGCCCCCCTGGAAGAGAAATGGCGCGCCTTCGGCTGGGAAGTGCGTTCCGTCAACGGTCACGATTACGCAGAACTCACCGCCGCACTCAGCGCCCCACCACCCGCGGGAAAACCTCTTTTTGTCCTGGCCCACACCATCAAAGGCAAGGGCGTCAGCTTTATGGAAAACGTCGGAAAATGGCATCACGGCGTGCCGAGCGAGTCGGAACTCAACCAGGCCCTCGAGGAACTCGGCGAATGAGTGCTGCCGCTCCATCCCTCTTTTCCCCCGCCGCAGCGGCGATGCTGAAAAAGCTCGGGTTAAAAAAAGGCCGGGCCAACCTGGAGGAATTTGCCGACACGCTGCAGCGGCTGGCCGTGGCGGACCCGAACATCGTGGTTGTCACCAGCGACTCCCGCGGATCCGGCAAGCTTGCTCCGTTTGGCCAGGCCCTGCCGGGGCAGATGGTGGAAGTGGGCATTGCCGAGCAAAACCTGGTCGGCGTCACGGCCGGACTGGCGGCCAGCGGCAAGAAGGCCTTCGGGGTGTCGCCAGCCTGCTTTCTCACCGCGCGGTCGCTGGAGCAGATCAAAAACGACATTTGCTACTCGGATGTTCCCGCCGTGGTCGTCGGCATCAGCGCCGGAGTAAGCTACGGTGCGCTCGGCAGCACCCACCATTCCCTGCACGATCTTGCCGCCCTCCGCGCCATCCCCAACCTTACCCTCCTCGTTCCGGCCGATAACTTCGAAACCCGCGAAGCCATCCAGTTCGCCGCGACGGCCGAGCGGCCGGTGTACGTGCGTTTCGGCAAAGCCGCGATGTACGATTTGCATGCGCCCGGCACAACCTTCGAGGTCGGCAAAAGCCTCACCCTCCGCGCCGGGACAGACGTCGCCTTTCTCGCCACCGGCGAGACCGTCGTACATGCCTTGCTTGCGGCCGGATTTTTGGAGGAGCAGGACCTTTCCACCCGCGTCATCAGCGTGCCCACCCTGAGGCCACTTGACCAGACGGCGGTCGTCGCCGCGGCGCGTGAGTGCCGGGCCGTCATCACCGTGGAGGAACATCTCGTCCACGGCGGACTCGGCGAAGCGTGCGCCGCCAGCATCCTGCAAGCGGGGGTCAGCGTGCCGTTTCGCATTGTGGGCATACCCGACGAAGACACGGTCACCGGCTCCCAGGCGGATATTTTTCGGCATTATGGAATCTCGATGGAAGGCCTCGCGGGATTGGCCTTGGACCTCCTCGATCCCATCAACACCTTGTAGTCCATGGCCATTCTCTCCCTCGACCAGAGCACTTCCGCCACCAAGGCGGTGCTCTTTGACGAAAAAGGCCGCGTGCTCGCCAAAGCGACGCGTGAGCATCGCCAGATCTATCCGCAACCGGGCTGGGTCGAACATGATGCCGAAGAAATCTGGCAGAACGTCCAGACCGTGGTCGGCGAGATCGCGGCCTGCCAAGCGGACATCGACGCTCTGAGTCTCACCAACCAACGCGAGACCATCCTGGTGTTCGAGCGGGCGACGGGGAAACCTCTCCACCATGCCATGGTCTGGCAGTGCGGTCGGGGAGAGAGCATTTGCCGGAGCCTGCGGGAAGCCGGCCATGACACCTCCGTCCGCCGAAAAACCGGGCTTCCGATCGACACCTATTTCTCGGCCTCCAAAATCCGCTGGTTGATGGAAAAGCGGCCGGACATTGCCGCGAAATTGCATTCGGGCGAAGCGGTCATCGGCACCATCGACACCTTCCTGCTGCATCGTTTGACCAATGGCGAGGTTTTCGCCACGGACTTCACCAATGCCAGCCGCACGCTGCTTTTTGACATCAGCACGTTGCGTTGGGACGCGGAACTGTGCGGGCTTTTTCATGTGCCAATGCGGGCCTTGCCGGAGGTGCGGGAAAGCTCGGCAATTTTTGGGACGACAACCATCACCGGAAAAGAAATCCCCCTCACCGGCGTGATGGGAGACTCCCAGGCGTCCCTCTTTGCGCAGAGGTGTTTCGACCCTGGTTGCGCGAAAGCGACCTTTGGCACGGGTACCAGCGTGATGCTGAATGTCGGCGAAAAGTTTCTCCTGGCGCCACGGGGAGCCGTCACCGCCCTCGCCTGGGTCCGCCAGCAAAATCCCATCTACGCTTGGGAAGGGCTGATCAACTTTTCCGCCGCCACAATCTCCTGGCTAAAAAATCAACTGGGCCTGATCCGCGAAGAGGACGACGTGGAGCAGATCGTGCGATCCGTGCCCGACAATGGGGGCGTGTATCTGGTACCGGCGTTTGCCGGCCTGGGAGCGCCGCATTGGAGCGCCTCCGCCCGCGCGGCCATCCACGGGATGACCGCCCACACCACCAAGGCCCATGTCGTTCGCGCGGGGCTTGAATCCATTTCCTACCAAATCCGGGACGTGCTCGACATGATTCGCACCGGAACCGGAGTCGAACTGCGCTCCCTGCAGTCCGACGGAGGACCCACCAAAAATCGCTTTCTCATGCAGTTCACCGCCGACATCACCGGGGCGGAAATCATCGTTTCCGAGGTTGCGGAAAGTTCCGCCTGGGGTGCCGCCATGAATGGCCTGCTCGGTCTGGGTCTTCGGGAAGTGAGCGACCTTCGGCATGCCGCAAGGGAAACCACCACCTATCGGCCGCAAAGAGATCCGGTCCTTGTGACGCAATGGCACGAGGGCTGGACCAACGCCGTGCGGCGGGTGCTTTAAGTCGCCACAAGCGATTTCATTTGCCTTACAGCCGAAACCCCCTACTCTGGACAAACCCGTAAACGGCCGGATGACGCATTCGGCCGCCCTGTTTTTTAGCAACAGTGCGGGTTGAACACGTTAAACCAAAACCAACAACATCATGGCCATAATGGCAGAACTGCAAGAGTTGATTGCAGCTTCCGTGAAGAACTATCGCGAAGGCTCCATCATCAAAGGACACATCCTCGAAATCCGCCCGCGCGAGTTTCTCGTCGACATCGGATACAAGAGCGAAGGCGTCATCCCCGCCAGCGAATTTGAAGATCCCCAGGACGTCGAAATCGGGGACGAAGTGGAGGTGCTCCTCGAGCGCCTTGAAAACGACGAGGGCATGGTTGTCCTCTCGAAAGAAAAAGCGGCCGCCCGTCAGAACTGGGAGAAAATCGTCCAGGTCTTCAAAGGCGAAGGTCTCATCAAGGGCCGCGTCAAGTCCGTCGTCAAAGGCGGCCTCATGGTCAACGTCGGCGTGGAAGCCTTCCTTCCCGCCTCGCAGATTGACATCATCCCTCCCAAGGATCTTCAGCAATTCGTGAACAACATTTACGACTTCAAGATCGTCAAGATCAACGACGACCGGAAGAACGTCGTTCTGAGCCGCCGCGAGATCATCGAAGCGGAGCGTTCGCAGAAACGTCAGGCGTTCCTCGGCAGCGTAAAGATTGGCGACAAGGTCCTTGGCACGGTGAAAAACATCACCGACTTCGGAGCCTTCATCGACCTCGACGGCATCGACGGCCTCCTCCATGTCACGGACATGTCCTGGGCCCGCCTCAGCCACCCGGGCGAATTGCTCAAGGTCGGCCAGCAACTCGAAGTGCAGGTGCTCGACATCAACAAGGACAAGGAACGCGTCTCGCTTGGCATCAAGCAAATGCAGTCCAACCCTTGGGACAAAATCGAAGACCGCTTCCCCGTGGGCAAGAAAGTCCAGGGCAAGGTCACCAGCCTCATGCCTTACGGCGCGTTTGTGCAGATCGAGGAAGGCGTCGAAGGCCTCATCCACGTCTCCGAGCTCTCCTGGACCAAGCGCATTGCGCGTCCGTCGGACGTCCTCACCCTCGGTCAGGAAATCGAAGCCGAAGTGCTTGGCGTCAACAAAGACGAGCAGAAGATCTCGCTTGGCGTCCGCCAGCTTGAGCAGAATCCTTGGGACGAAATCGAAGTCCGCTACATGATCGGCAAACAGGTCAAGGGCAAGGTCCGCAACATGACCGCCTACGGCGCTTTCGTCGAACTCGAAGAAGGCATCGACGGCATGATTCACGTGTCCGATCTTTCCTGGACCCGCAAGATCAACCACCCGAGCGAAATCCTGAAAAAGGGCGACGAACTCGAAGCGGTGGTCATCGACATCGACAAAGTCAACCAACGGATCAGCCTGGGCATCAAACAGCTCGAGAACGATCCGTGGAAGGAAATCGACGTCCGCTTCAAAATGGGCGATCTGGTCAAGGGGACTGTCACCAAGATCACGAACTTCGGGGCCTTTGTGCAGCTCGAAGGCGACATCGACGGCCTCGTCCACATCTCGCAAATCAGCGAAGACCGGGTGGAAAAAGTCAAAGACGCGCTCAAAGTCGGCCAGGAAGTCGAAGCCCGCGTCATCAAGGTGGACAAAGCCGAGCGCCGCATCGGTCTTTCCATCAAGGCCGCCCACTACGACGCCGAAGCGCTCAAGCGCGAAGCCGAAACCCTCGATACCCTGCGCCCCGGCGAGGATATGGTCGGTCTGGCTGCCGCCTTCGAGATCGCCGAGGAGGAGTATCGTCCCGGCGACGCCAAGAAGAAAAAGTAATTCACGGTTTCTCACCGTTCCAAAAACGCCGCCGGTCACCCCGGCGGCGTTTTTTTTGCGTTAGGCCGCAGGCAACAATTTCGCCATATGCTTGCAACCTTCCCGCCGATAGCGGAACCCTCCCCTGTTACCCAAAGCCATGGAAACTCTGACTCTCTCCCAATACCTCGAAAAAACTGCCAATCCGAAACGGGCCGCCAAGTTGGTCAGACGTTCGGTGAAACTTTTCCGCCATGCGTCGAAAGATCTGGTCCACGCAGAGTGCGACATCGCCCACGCCAAGGAGGATTGCCTCCACACCATTGAGGCTTACGAAAATTGTCTCGAGGATACGAAACAGTATCTGACCGAATGGGTGAAGGCCCACAGCGGAGCCGAGGCTCTGGAGGAGGAGGAAGACGCGGAAGACGAGACTTTTGAAGAATGGGAAGGCGAAGAGGAAGAGGAGGAGGACACCCGGCTCGGCGACCATCTGGAAAGCGCTGCGGCGGACTTCAAACACGCAATGAAAGATGCTTCCGACGCCTTGGAAAACCTGGTGGAGATTGACGACTATATCGACGAACTCCTCGAAGATGCCGAGGAAGAAGGTTTTGCCCTCAATCTCGGGGAGATCCGGGCGGAAATTGCCCGACGCGCCACCGAGATTACGGAAAATCTCAAAAGCGACGGCCAGCAAGCATCCCAAAGCGAAGAGACGACCGCCTCCTGACCTTACCCGGGAGTTTCCTTAGCAAATAACGTTTGCCAAAAGCCTGTTCCCGCGACGGACAGGCTTTTTGGTCTTGGACGTCGCCGTGTTTCCTCCCACTGCCCAGCAAAGGCGTCGCGCGCGAAAAGAAATACAGCCGCCGCAGCCGCAGCCGCGATCAGTAGGTGATGAAACCTCACACACGCACACTTATCGGCGCCGCAGTCCTGGGACTGAGCCTCTCCGCGACTTCCCTCTCCCTGGCCCAAACCGTGGCCACGGAAGTCACCACAACCACCTCCGCCGGCACGATCAGCGAATTTGGCCCGGACACGATGCTGATCCGCTCGACAACGTCACCTGAACCTGTCCGCTACAGCTACAGCAAGTCCACCACTTACGTGGACGAGACCGGTGCTCCTGTTTCCATGGAAGTTGTGCGTTCCGGCGCCCCCGTCACGGTTTATTACACGACAGTCGGCGGCCAGATGGTGGCCTCGAAAGTCATCGTTCAAAAAACCGTCGCCGCGCCAGTCGTCCCCGTGATCGAAGAACGACGGACCACGACAACCACGACGGAAACCAAAGACTAATCCTGCCAGCTGCAGGTGCTCCGGTTCAACCCGATCCGGAGCTCCGCGGCACCACACTATGAAAACTGCACTCTTTTCCTTCCTCGCCATCGCTGCCCTCTGCGCGCTCACCGGCTGCGAAACCACCACAACCACCACCACCACGGAAGAAACTTCCACCCTCCGTCCGGCGGCTGTCGGTGTTTCCGAAACCCGGACGATCAGTACCTATTGATCCGCGAACGCGCGCGGAAATTTGCCCTTGGAACCGGGTGCATCGGTGCTAGTGTGTCTCAATAATGGAAAAACCCGAAATCACAGCCTACTTGAAGACACATTGCGGATGGAGCAAAGGTGTCCGTGCCGTCCTCGCGAAATATGACCTCCCCTACACGGAAAAGGACATCATTCAGAATCCGGAATACCGATTCGAGATGGAGCAGGTGAGCGGCCAGCCCTTGTCTCCCTGCGTCGTGGTGAACGGGACCATGCTTCCCGACATCAGCGGCGAGGAAGTGGAAGCGTATTTGCTGGCGAACAGCCTCGTGGGATCCAGCGAGAAAGCGGTCAACGTTCCGCTCAATGCCCCGTGTTCCGATGAAGAACACGCCGCCATGATCAATGTTCGATTGTAAAAGCGCGGTGTCGCCCTGAACGAGGCTTCACCCCAGGAGTTTCCCTCCCGCGTAAAGAGCCCCGAGGTTTCGACCCCGGGGCTTTTTCGTTTTCAGAACCAAACCATGCGATTTGATTGCAAGAAAATCGGATTACGGTATCCTTTTTTTATGAAAATAACGGTCGATATTCCGGAAAACGATCTGGCCGATATCATACGATTTTCCGGCGAAAAGAAGAAAGGCCCCGCAATTGTCAAATTTCTGGCCAGCGGGTTGATGCTACGCCGGAGACGGGAGCTTTCCGATGAAGTCATGTCGGGGGAATTCCGGGTGGAATTTCCCCACCATGAGGAAATTCAAAAACTGGATGCGATCAGCCCGTGGGACAGATAATCGACACCTGCATCTGGGTGGACCATCTGCGGGTAAAAACTCCCCAAGCCACCCGGAATCTCGCCGATACACTGCTCAATGACGCCGAGGCCCTGCTCTGCGAGCCCGTGCGTTTTGAACTTCTCTACGCGGCCTCAAAACAGGATCGTCCCGCCCTCCTCAAACGTCTCGAAACCATGCCCCTGCTTCCTACTCCGACCGATCTTTGGCAGCAGGCAGCGGTGCTGGGCGCGAAGTTAAATGATGCGGGCCTGCGGATTCCGCCAATGGACCTCATGATCGCTGCCATCTGCATCCATCATGATGTCAGTTTGGCCACCTTCGACGATCACTTTGAACCTCTGGTAAAGGTCGGAAATCTTCAGCTAAATCCCTTCGTCCGTCCCCAATAACCTTCCATGCCCGACCTGCTCCGCACGCTGAAGACAACCTTCGGCTACTCTGAATTCCGTCCCCTGCAGCGCGAGATCATCGACACCAGCATGGCCGGGCGGGATGTCTTTGCCCTGCTGCCCACCGGGGGCGGAAAGTCGCTTTGTTTTCAACTGCCCGCCCTGCACCGTCCGGGTCTCACCGTCGTGGTCTCACCGCTCATCGCCCTGATGAAAGATCAGGTGGACCAACTCCAGGCCGCCGGCGTGGCGGCGACCTTTTTGAATTCGTCCCTCAGTGTGGCCGAATCCAAGGCCCGTCTGCGCGGCTTGCACAATGGCGAATACCGCCTGCTTTATGCAGCACCGGAACGCCTGATGCTGGACAACTGGAAAGAAAATCTCCGCTCCTGGAATGTCGCAGCACTCGCCATCGACGAGGCGCATTGCATTTCGGAATGGGGCCACGATTTTCGGCCGGAATACCGTCAAATGGCCCAGCTGCGCGAACTGTTGCCGGACGCTCCGGTCATTGCTCTCACCGCCACCGCCACCGCCAGGGTCCGCCTCGACATCATCAAACACCTGCGGCTGCGCGAACCGGAGATTTTTGTCGCGAGCTTCAACCGGCCGAACCTTTCCTACCGCGTGACCCCGAAAGATCAGCCGATGAAGCAGATCCTCGACTTTGCGGGCAAACGCAAAGAGGACAGCGGGATCATCTACTGCGCGACGCGGGCCACGGTGGACCGCGTGGCGGAGTCCCTGACGGATCGCGGTTTTTCCGCCCGGCCCTATCATGCGGGACTCGACGCCGCCACCCGCGCGGAGAATCAGGAACTCTTCCTGCGCGACGAAGTCCGGATCATCTGCGCGACCATTGCCTTTGGCATGGGGATCAACAAACCCAACGTGCGCTGGGTGATCCATCATGATCTACCGAAAAACATCGAAGGTTATTACCAGGAAACCGGCCGGGCCGGGCGCGATGGACTGCCCTCGGACTGCCTCCTGCTTTTCAGCGCGGGCGACGTGGCGAAGCAGACGTTTTTCATCGACGAAATGTCGAACCCGCAGGAACAACAGGCGGCCCGCACCCAACTGCGTCAGATGTTGCACTACGCGGAATGCCCGTCCTGTCGTCGCGTCGAACTGCTGGAATATTTCGGCGAAAAATTTTCCGCGGAAAACTGCGCCGCCTGCGACAACTGCCAGGAACCCCGCGCCACCTACGACGGCACGACCAGCGCGCAAAAATTTCTCTCCTGCGTGTACCGCGTTCGCCAGGCCAGCCGGTTTGGTGTGGGTATGAATCATATCGTCGAAGTTCTCACCGGCGCGGAGACGGAAAAGATCCGTCGCTGGAACCACGACACCCTGACGACCTACGGGATCGGGAAGGACATTTCGCGGCCCGAATGGTCCGCCATCGGTCGCGAGCTGATGCGGCTCGGCCTCATCGCCCAAGCGGCGGGAGAATTTCCGACCATCGAAATCACCGAAGACGGCCTTGAGGCGTTGAAGACCCGACGGGTGATCATGCTGACCAAACCGATGTCGCTGCCAAAAGCGAAACGTCCCACCCGCCGCACCGGCGAGATTGAATGCGACGAGGTCCTTTTTGGCCGGCTGCGCGACCTGCGCAAACGCCTGGCCGACGAACGGGGCGTGCCGGCTTATATCATTTTTGGCGACGCCACCTTGCGCGACATGGCGCGGGTTTATCCCACCACAAAGGAGGCGATGCGCGGCGTCACCGGCGTGGGCGAGAAAAAACTCGAGGAGTTCGGGACCGTTTTCGCCGCCGTGGTGGCAGGCCATTTGGAGACCTACCCACGCGTCGCCTTTTCGTCCTGAAATCGCTTAAAGTCGCACGCCGAGTCGCGTGTAGGCAGAGCGGATTTCCCGCATCAACTCCTCCTCGCTGCGCCCGTTCAGTAGGATCTGCAGGGTCCGTTTTTGGAAGTCCTCCCGGGCCCCCTCGGAGGCAAGAATCGCAGGCTGTTCGGGAGGCGTAAGGCCAGCCTTCCAGGAATACCCGCCATCCTCCCGCTCGACTACGCCGGGCAGTTTTTTAAACTCCTCCCACGCCTTGAAGTAGGCCTCCAACTCGCGGCGAGTCGTGTCCACTTCACGGAAATACCGCTGAAAAAGCTCACCGTCTCCGGCTCCGTCGAGGTGCATGAAATAATAGACCAGGAGGAACGACGTGAAATAGAGTCGTCCGGCGACCAGCGGTTCCTTTTCCAGAATCGCATTCCATGTCTCGTTCGTGATGGGAAACAAATCTTCCAGAGGGTATGCCAGTGGCACCCCCCGACGCCGCTTGAAAGCCTCCAGGTAATCGCGCAGGCCGGTCTTGGCGGAAGACACCCGGAAGCGCCCCAGTTTGAGCGGCAATGCCCCGGTGTACTCGGCTGTGCCTTCTATGACCCACTGGGGCAGGAGGCCCAACCAGGAGTGCATCATTTGATGGGTCAGCTCGTGCACCAGGGTGGACGTGTCGAAGTCCAGATCCTTGGCGTAGCTCTTGCCGACGAGCTTCAATCCAATGCTGTCGAACGGGACCATAAAAACCTTCTTCTGCCGGAGATACACCCCACCGCTGTTCTTCGGCCCTCCCTCCGCCTCATAAACCAAACGCGTGCGCAGAAGCCGCGCCCGAAAATATCCCTCCGAATCCGGCTGGGGATCAATCCCCCACGGCAACACTTTGAGCAATTCAAAGGTCGCCTCGAAATTCCTCGCCACCTCGCGCAGTAGGCTCTGGGTGAATTTCCCCTGCGACTCAAATTCGAAATGCTGGGTGCGGTAAACAAATTTCTCGTTGCGTTGATCCTCGCTCACCACTTCCGCGCGGATGTCGGCCGTCTCCACGCCGACGACCTCCGGCATCTCCCCTTTGGCAGGCCGCTTCCTCCGCCACTCCTCCACAACGAGCTGATCCTCCGATGCCAGTTGCTCCAGGGGAAATGAGGAACGTCGGCCGTCGGAGGCCCGGAAAATGACCTTCGCTCCCTCGACTCCCGCAATCTCCGCTTGAAAGGCCCGACCGTCGGCCGTTCTCCATCCTCGCGGTGGTTCCGCTCCGCCCGCGCTGGAAACCATCAGAACGACCGCGAGAAGCCCCGGGCGTGTCATTCCTCGGGAGCCGGAGCCGCCAGGGTGCGGCTCAACCCTTTCCGCTCCATGACCTTGGCAATCACAATACAGCCTTCATAGAGCAGATACATTGGCCCAGCCATGAGCAGGAGGGTAAAGACGTCGGTCGTCGGTGTGATGATCGCCGCCAGAACCAGGATGATCACGACCGCGAAGGCCCGGGTGCGCTGCAGGATCTCGTGACTCAGGATGCCGAGCTTGACCAGAATCAGTACCGCTAGGGGCAATTCAAAAGCCAGGCCAAAGGAAATGATGAACTGCGTGGTGAAGGAAAAATACTCCCGCACGCTCCACTGGGGATTCCAGTTGAGGGACTTGGAGTAATTAAAAAAATAGTCCAGCGCCGGCGGCAGAACGAGGAAGTAGGCAAAGGCCACACCGCCCAGGAAAAGACCGAGCGAAACCCCCGCAGCGGGATAGAGCATGCGTTTTTCGGGACCGGTGAGAGCGGGCAAAATGAACTCCGCCAGGAAAAGAATGAGGAACGGAAACGCCAGCACCAGACCGGAATAAAACGACAACTCGATGGCAATGGTGAGCGGGTCCGCGATGCCGAAGTTTGTCAGACTTTTCATCTCGGGATCAATGGCCAGCAGCGGACGCTGGATAAAATTCACAATGGTTCCCTGGAAGAGAAACGACACGCCCATCATGGCGACCAGCACGACGATCATCTTGATGAGCATCCTCCGCAGGTCCTCGATATGATCGAGGAACGGCTTCGGCTCGTCATCGAGTTCGCGAAAATCAAAAAATCTCTGCCACTTCATGGAAGGAGTCGGTTGGCCTGCAATCTGGCATACATCGCGAGCGTATTCGAATCGACAATTTCGGACGCCACGACCATGGCGCGGATTTCCTCGGCGGAAAACGCCCGCACTTCCAAAATGGCCTCCTGTTCGTCTGGCGCGGCCCCAGCCTCCCGGGGCACCACGTCGCTGGCCAAAAACAAATGGCAGCACTCGTCGGTGAATCCCACCGAAGAGTAAAAATACCCCAGGGCAGTGAGCCCGCCCCGGCAATCCACTCCCGCCTCCTCGCCCAGTTCCCGAAGCGCCGTCTTCCGAATGCTGGCCTCGCTCACGTCGTCATCCACCTGCCCGGCGGGAAACTCCCACAGCACCTTACGCACCGCCACGCGCTCCTGTCGGATGAGGAGAAATTTTCCCTCCGGCGTGCGGGGCGCCACCACCGCAGCCGTGCGGCGACGGGCCACCATCCAGGTGACCCCTGCGGGACGGGACGGCGTGGCCACGTGTTCGCGGTAAACGCGCAGATACGGGGTGTCGCCCCGTAGACTCCGCCACTCTTATCGAGTGGCGGAGAAGGGCAAAACCCATGATAAACACAAGCTCTGCGGGGTTTTTCGCTGAAAATCATTGGTGATGGCAAATGATGGAAAAAGCTGATTTTCCAGACACCCACTGACACCCATATATTTTAGGCGTGTCGGTTAAATCGAAAAATCAAGACTGATCCCTCCCGGCAGCGCAGCCTGCATTCCTTCAGAGTTGCAGGAATCCAAGAAATTCCAATCAATGGGACGGTCGTGAAATACTGGGAATCCATCGTTGAAAAGCTCAAAGCCTCCGACTGGGAGGTTCGCTGGACCGAGGCCATGCATGATGGGGAAATTGGCTGGACGGCCACAGCGGTGCGAGAGAAGGAACGTCATTCCTCTCACGCCAACGACATCACCCTGGCGTTTCAGGAATTGGAACCGAGTTGCTCGCGATACCCCGGCCCACCGGCACTCCACCGATAGTCGGTTCCCAATGGACTGCGGCTGATGTTTTGAAAGCTGTTCCCAAGCCGGAACAGGGGGCCTGATTTTCGCTGTCAGAGTGGCGGGGATGAAAACAATCCCTGTTCCCGAAAACGATATCCGCCACGCCGACCGCCGCCATCCGGTTGACTTTCTCGAGCCCCTCCCCGCACCCGAAGACCAGCTCGAACGCGTCTGCGAAGTCCTGAGCCGGACTTTCGGCTGGGTCGCCGAGGCAGAAACCGTCGAGCAAAAGGGCCTTCGGGCGTCCGTTGTGCTGTATTGCGTGCGGGCCGACTTGCTCGGTTCCTCCACGCTGGAGCAACTCGGCGCGAAGGTCGGAATGCCTCAAGCCGTGGTGGACGAACTGGTCTCCGACTTCTGCCACAGCATCGGCTGGTAATGAACGTGCCTTTGCAGAGGGTCGTGGACGAGGTCCGCGGGATTTCCTTGGCGGATTTGCTGGCTTGGCATGGATTCAAGTTGCGGCGGGAGGGGCTCAGTTTCCGAGCGAAGACCGACCGCCACAATATTGTCATCACCGGGCAGAAGTGGTTCGACAACAAGGTCGGGGTCGGCGGAGCCGGGGCCATTGACCTCCAAATGCACCTCTGTGGCGGCGATTTTCAGACGACTTGCCTTGTTCTCGCCCAGGATTTTCGACCACTGGTCGGGCGGCTGGAGTTCCCTCCGGAAAGGCGCACCCGAAGCGAACCGCCAAGGGCCACGTTCGAGGAACTGGCGGCAAAATATGCTGTGCCAAGCAGTATGAACTGGCCCACGGCCCGCGACTACCTCGTCGAGACCCGCAAAATCGACGCCCCGCTGGTGGATAACTTGCACGAGGTAGGCGCGATCTACGCCAACACCCACTATCCCAATCCGGGCATCGTCTTTCTGCACCGCTCGCTTCAGGGGAAGGTCGAGGGCGCTACTTTGCGGGATACCCGGCACGACTCATCCTTCCGCCCGACTCTCGGAAACAAACTTAATGCCTGGTTCTGCGTCGGCGATTTGGCCAACGCAGAAACGATCGTCGCGGTCGAATCCCCCATCGACGCCCTGAGTTACCACTCGCTTTTTCTCAGCCGCAACGATCCGACAGCGGTAGTGAGCTGCAGCGGATCCAGTGTCTCAAACGACCTGATGTTCGATGCCTACGAGCGAAAGAAGCGATTTGTTGTCGCGCTCGACAACGACGCTGCCGGCGAGCGCGGGTGGCAACGCGCGTGGGATGAGACGACCGAATGGACCGGGTTCGATCTCAGGTCAGAATGTCCTCAAAGCAAGGACTGGAATGATGATCTCCGAGCGTTCGCGCAAAGACGAACGCCCTCCCCTTCCCTGACGAACAGGCCATCCACCCAAAGTCTGGGTGTGTAAATCTCCGCCAGCCCCCACCTCAAATTCTTTTTTTCCGATTTTTCCTATGGACATGACCGCCACTTATTCCCCGGAAGACAACAAGCTCCGGCTCTATTCCGTCACTCGACTCGATTCCGAAATCTACTCCGAATTGAAAGCCGCAGGCTTCAAATGGGCTCCCAAACAAGACCTGTTTGTTGCGCCGATGTGGACGCCCTCGCGGGAGGATCTCCTGATCCGCCTTTGCGGAAGGATTGACGACGAGGACAAATCCCTTGTCCAGCGTTCGGAAGAACGGGCCGACCGCTTCGAAACCTACCGCGACCACCGCGCTGCGGATGCCGCTGCCGCCCGCAAACGAGTGGATGCCATTGTCGAGCACATCCCCTTCGGACAACCCATCTTGGTCGGACATCACAGCGAACGCCACGCCCGGAAGGACGCTCAACGCATCGACGACGGGATGCGCAAGTCGATCAAAATGTGGGACACGTCGGAGTATTGGACGCGTCGTGCGGAAGCAGCAATCCGGATCGCCCGCTATAAGGAAGGCCCGGATGTCCGCGCCCGGCGCATCAAAAAGCTCGAAGCCGAGCAGCGAAAAAAACAACGCACGAAGGCGGAATCAGAGCGATTCCTCAAGGCGTGGAGCAGTGAACGGCTGACCATGGAACGGGCGGCGGGAATTGCCAGTCACGACCATGGATATTTCATCACGACGGGTGAGCGGAAAGATGGAAAATCCTGGCCGGCGTCGTATTGGGACGCGACCCAGGGCAGTTGCGAACCGCGGCCGTCCGTGGAAGACATTGCGGCCAGAGCGATCAAGAACCATGAAGCAACCGTCGCGTGGGCAGACCGTTGGCTGACCCATTTTGCCAACCGGCTGGCCTACGAGCGCACCATGCTTGCCCAGGACGGAGGAATTGTTGCCACCAGAACCACCCCCGAAGTTGGTGGGGCCTGCCAGTGCTGGGCTTCCCCACGCGGAGGATGGTCCCTCATTCAGAAGGTAAACAAAGTCTCCGTGACCTTATTGGACAATTGGGGCAATGGCGGAGCAGATTTCACCCGGACGATTCCGTTTCACAAACTCAAAGCGGTCATGAATCGGGCCGAAGTTGAGGCCGCGCGGCAGGCCGGCCTTGTGGTGGGAGAACAACCCCGGGGCTTCTTTCTCGTGCCCCAGCCCAGGCAATCCGAGGAAGAAACCGAGCAAGTTAAACCTCCGTCGGAGACGCCCAACGCACCCATAACACCCAAGATCGTGACGGGTATCCAGACCCCTCGGGGACCACTCACCGGGACTTGCAGTGTGCCGATTCAAGCGAGCCCGCTCAAACAATCCGGCCTTAAGTTGTGAAATCCGTGACCGTCACGCATGCGCGTCCTTCCGCCGCTCATTGTCGTCCTCCGGCGACGGCACCGGGGGCGGCGCAGGCTTGCCCCGGATGCCTGCCGTGCGGGGACAATCAGCTCATCCGTCACGGCCACTCGCGCCTGCGCCTCCGAATTAAGAGAGCCGTCCGCTCCGCTTCCGTGCCTTCTCAACTCGGCGCCGGCACCCGGCTTCGACCAGCTTTTCGCAGAAATTGCGAAGGCTCTTGGATTTGGAGCCCCCGCATTTGCGCCATCCTTTCGCCCATTTGTCACTCCGCAGCCGGCGCCAGCGGGTTCCCCGCCCACCCCGGCCGCTGCGCGCAAATCGGCTCACTTGCAGGGATGACAACCACCCTCGCCGCCCATTTTCGGGAGGCTTCTGCTTCGCTATACGCCTCCCGCCAAATCGGCGGCAGCATCTTTCGCCGACCGGCTGTTTTCCTTCTGCCGATCCCGGAACGAAGCGCGCTCATGGGTTTCCCCGGTTCCGGGAGGTACGGGCTGCGACCTCTTGCCCCGCCCTTCCTCACCGGGGCTTCTCATCAGCGCCACCTTTCCGACGCGCTTGGCGGCGCGCGCCCATTCGATCCGTCCTTGCCCTTCCGCCCCGACACCCGGCGGCGGACGGAACGATTCGGCGCCTCCAACTGTGAACGACCGGCTCTTTCTCTCTTACCGATGCCGATCCCGGCAGGATGTCCGCTCATTTTCGGCGTCCGCGAAGTCTGGCTCGTGCTTCGACCTCTCGCCCGAACCGCCCTCGCAGAACCCGCAAATCAGCACACCCGTTTCGACTTCCTCATATCTGCCCGCCCATTCCTTCCGTCCTCGCTCTCCTCAAAGCCCCGGCTGCGGGCGGAACGAAACGGCGGGCTCACACCTGGTCCAAAGGCTGGCTATACCCACCGCTGGACTTTGCCTGGCATCCACCCCACCGGCAAATTTCCCCTTCCAGATGTAATGCAGGAAAGTGATTTCCCCGGGGGAAATCACCGCAGCTTTTTTGACGCGCAAAAAATCTTCGTTCTCCGCGTGTCAGGCACGCTCCGAAATCACCCCATTTTTCACCAAAACCAACAATAGTTAACCTCATTAAATAATATGCCACGCAAATCAAAACCCGGATCGGCCCGAATTGACTTGGACATCGCCATCGAAGCGAAATTGCGCTTTGCCGCAATCCACGACGCTCTTGGTTTCAAAACAAAAACCGAAACCTTCGAAGCACTTGTCTATAACGCGACCACGAAGGACATTGTCCACCCTCGCACCATCGAGAGGATCGAGCGCAAACTCGACAATATCACCGAAACCTTGGACGGCCTCGCGTGACAAACGGAATCATTTTTCCGTTCAAGAAGACGTGGCGCTCGCGCCTCGACCTTGAATACCTCGACGAGAATTCCGACCGGAAACATTCCGCCCGCCGCCACTACGGCGAGGAGCAAGAATCCTCCGGCATCGGCAAAAAACTCAAACAATTTGCGGACTACGCCTCGAAAGAAACATTCGGGCAGGTTCACGCCGGTGGATTTTTCCATCAATTGATCCTCGTCAACCCGGACGGGACGCGTTCCTCACCATCCCAGCTGAGCAATTCGGAGCGTAAACGGCGAATTTCGGCGGCGTGGTTCCACCACGTTCACAAGTTTCCCACGTCGTCCGAGAATCCAGTCATTCAACATCGTCTTGTTTTCAGCATGTCGAAACCTTTTCACGACAAGCTCGTCAACGCCGGCATCAATCCCGACCGGGTCTTGCAGACGACCATGAAAAAAATCATGCGCCAATTTGCCGAGCGTTTTCATCCCGATGACGCCGTCGGTTACGCCTACGGCATTCATCACGACACCGACAATCTCCACGTTCATGTCGCGCTGTGTCCCCGCTCCGCGAAAGGCGCGTATGTGGGATGCAGTATGTCGCGCTCTGAAACCTCCGGGAACAAAAACCAGATGGCGTATTTGATGAAATGTTTTGAGCAGGAGAACAGGCGGTGGGACCAAATTCTCGACTCCCCCGAGAAATTGTACGAACTGATGTCCCGGCGACTCGATTCCGAAAAAATCACGTTCGCCCCCCGACTCACGGCCGCTCATAGGGAAGCCCTGCGGAATACTCAGACCGCCGAAGCCATCCGCCTGCAGCATTTGTACCAAAGCATTCGCAATCTCGAAACTTCCATCGCGGGCCGGAGGCAAGTTCTCGCAGCGCAGAGAAACGCAAATTTTGTCACGCGTTTGCTCGGACGAAAAAAAACACCGCTCACCCGAACGGCGGAAAAACTCGGCGCGACGATCGACCGCCGCTCGCTCCGCGAAATGCAAAATCTCCTTTTCAAGATCAAGCGCGAGTACCGCTCCGCTCACACCCGCTACTCCAAAACCCACGGATTTACTTCCTATGCCAATCGAAACGCCCACGCGTACACCCAACACCACTCGGGCCAGCAACTCTGAGTTCGCCGTCTGCCAGAATTTTGTCTTCCGGCCGGCAAACGTGGACGGCTGTTCCCACGAAGCCTTCGCGGATGGATCCGCCATCACAACGGTCAACTTCAAGTCCTACACGCAGAGTATTCCCGACCCGGACCGTCGCCTGTTCGACTTCCTCCTCTCGAAACTCAATCCGAAACCCGTCGATGAAAATTGCTGATTTGCTTCTCTATTTTTTCTGCATCCTCGGATCATTCGTAGGGTATCTCCTGCTTGGTCCGCCGCTTTCTTATACCGTCATCGGTCTGTGCCTCTGCTTCGCAGCGTGGGCAATGGTATCCTCGGACAACTCGGGAAAAATTGTCCTTCGACTTGGAGGTGTTTCCTGGACCATGGAGGATTTTGTTCGCGGCTGGCTCATCACAGGGCGCACTGGCTCGGGAAAAACCCAATCCGCCATCAACGCAATCACGTTCCAGATTTTCCAAAATGTGAAAAACTGGGGCGGCATCTGCCTCGACCAGAAGGGCCTCTATTGGGAAATTCTCACCCAAATGGCGGCCCATTTCGACCGCCAGTCCGACCTCGTTCTCCTCCAAACCCGGCCTCCAGGAAAAAACATGCTCTGGCGGCCGCCGCACACGATCAATATCACAGGCAATCCCGGCGTTCCTGCCTCCACCTATGCAAAGGTCATCGTGGACACTGCCATTTCGTTGACGGGCGGACGCGGCAACAATCCGTTCTTTCCCACCAAGGCCCAGCTCGCCATCCAAACCGCCTTCGAGATCCTCCGGCACCTGGAAGCCTACGTGACAATTCCGAATGTCCACCGCCTGCTTCTCAACCCTGAAGACTCAACCGCGACACTCCAAGCCCTGATGAATCAAGGCGATCAGCGTTCGCACGAACTCGCAGGCGCTTTTCGCAGTTACCTCGACCAGCCGCCGGAGCAACTCGGCGGGGTCCAGGGCACCCTGACCACCTATCTCGACTTTTTCCTCAACCCGGAAATTTCGGAAGTTTTCTGCGCCAACGAACCCACATTTTCCATTGCGGCCATCGACCGGGGAAAAATCGTCTGCCTCGCCATGCCGCAGAAATTTCAAAGCGAACGCCTCTACATCAATACGATCCTGAAATTGTCATACTATTTCCACGCCTTGAGTCGATTCGACAAATCGGCGGAAGAGCGCCAGCGCGACAATCTCATCGTCCTTTTCGCGGATGAAGGGCAGGAAATCATCACCGGCGCCGAATCCGCCTTCGCCGACCACCGCGCCGCTGGCGTCATCCGCGAGGCCCGCGCGACCATTGTCCTCGCCACCCAGGCCTACACCTCCCTGCTCGGCGCGCTCGAAAAGCGCTACGCCGATGTCCTAATGCTCAATCTGAGCAACGAATTGATTTTCACCGTCGCGAACCACGATTCCGCAAACATCGCTTCAAAAAACATCGGCGAACGGGAAGTAGTCGAAAAATCCTGGGGGCACTCGGGGGGAAAGCAGTCGTACAATTATCAACGAAAGATCAAACCGTTCTTCGAGCCGTTCCAACTGCGGAAGCTGCCAAAATTTACCGCGATCATCCGCCATTGCGAAAAGCCGTTCCGCAGACGCCTGATCGCGCCAATCACCCCGGACGGAGCCTACCCGTCTTGGTTCACTGCCATTCGACCCGATTTCGCCGTACTCCAATGGCTCCGCAGACAACCCACAGCAAAACCATGAAATCCAAGACAGACATCGAAAACCTCAACGGCCTCGAACCGCATCTACGCAGAAAAATCAAAGGCCAAGATCACGCTATCGGCCGAATCTGTTCTGTTCTGGAGCGTGGCCAGTTGGGTTTGCAGCCCACGGACAAACCTCTCGGATCGTTCCTATTTCTCGGCCCCACGGGAGTCGGCAAAACCGAGTTGACGCTGGAGGCTTCCCGCTACCTTTTCGGCCCGGACTCTGTCTTTCGTTTCGACATGTCGGAGTTTCAGCACCTTGACAGCGTAAAACTTTTCCTCGGAGACGAATCGGGACTTCCCGGCCGTTTGGGAAAAGTTCTCACCTGTGGCACCGGCGGGATTCTGCTGTTTGATGAAATTGAAAAGGCACATCGCCTGATCTGGGATCTATTTCTTCAAATTCTCGATGCCGCCAGAATCACACTGAACGACCACCAGACCTACGATCTCTCGAATTTCTATATCATCTGCACGAGCAACATCGGCTCGCAGCAACTCCTCCGCCCTACCCGGCTACCGTTTGCCACTTTGGAAAGGGCAGTTTATGCAGAAGTCCATCGAACCTTTCGACCGGAACTCATCGGCCGTTTTGACGAAAAAATAGTTTTCAAACCGCTTTCCCCTGAAGTTCAACGCGAAATCGGCAGTCACGCCATTTCCGTTGAGGTCGCCCGCTTACGGAAACACGAATTCGATCTGTCCGTATCGGAGCATGCCTTTGAATTTCTCGTCCGCCGTGGCATCCACAAGACGCTCGGAGCACGACCTATGAAAGAAACGGTTCAGAAATTCATCGGAGACGCAGTTCGCTGTGCCCTCAAATCAGGCCATTCCCCTACCGGCACACTCAACGTCTCGAACCCTCCCCATTCCTTGACCATAGTTCATCAATCTCTCTGAACTTCCCTTGCACCAACGTCGCCGGGCAACGTCCCAAAGGAAACAACCGACGCTGCTGATTGTCGCCAAACGATGTGGTGGCCGAGCTCCGACGAACAAATTACCTCGGATTTAAGAACATTTAAACAAATCAGTTCCGCGGCTCTTCTCCCGGCCTCGACAACCGGAAATTTGACCGTGGTCAGAGACGGCTCGAAAAGTGCGCTGACCGCCAGGTCGTTGAAACCCACGACGCTCAGATCGCCAGGCACTCGTCTGCCTTGATGGCGGGCAACCTGAATGGCAATCAATGCCAGCAGATCATCGGTCGCAATAATGGCAGTAACCTCCGGATGTTTTTTTAGCAAAACCTCCGCCGCACGCCGCCCCTTATTCTCGTCAAAATTGGTGAGGAAATCCGGAACGGTCGAAAAATCAATTCCCGCAGCCTCCAAAGCGGAGCGGACCCCGGTCTTTTTCATTTGATCCGCATGTTGCCTGTGGCCGCTGATCAATCCGAACTGTCGATGCCCGAGTGCGAGCAAACACTCCGTCAGATTCCGCGCGGCCGTTTCCACACCGTAACTGACGATGGGCCCGTCGAGCAGCGCGTCGGTGCAGATCACAAATGGAATTTTCCGGGTTTTCAGGACATCAATATCGCCTTGCTCCAGAGGAGTCGGTATGACGATGACCCCCGCAAGGGATGCGACCAAATGAGCAGGCCATTCTCCTGGAGCCTGGTTGATTACCGCAATATGGGAGCCCAGCGACATGAGGTAGGTGTTGGCCCCTCGGATTAAATCCACAAAGTAGGGATTGGATAGTTTTTGTGGCTCTCGAATCAGCAAACCCAGCGGCTTGATCGGGCTCGGCTGAACCCGATGCGCGTAGGTTCCGCTGCCGTGCCGCTTGTAAATCAAGCCCATGTGGGCCAGGTCCGCCAGCGCATGGCGCACGGTTGTCCGGCTCACCGAAAAACGAGCGCACAATTCGTGCTCACTTGGCATCGGCCGATCCGGCGGATATTTGCCAGCCAGGATCTCCGCCCGCAAACTTTGGAAGAGTCGGTCTCGCCGGGTTTCTTTTTCGAATTTCAATTTTTTGCGACCTCTGCTTTGCCGGGATATGCTTAATAGATTAAGCCTGCTCGGCCTTGAGTTTCAGCACCCACCACTTGTAATTACAAGTCTATTCCCGCCCTTATTATGTCTGTCTCCATCCGTCGCGAGTCCACCGTCATTCCCACCTACCAACCGCAATCCCCGGACAAAAATCCGATGTTTCTCGAACGTCGCGTATATCAGGGCAGCAGCGGGCGCGTGTATCCCCTGCCCTGTGTGGATCGATTTGACGAAAAAAAGACCGACCGTGCTTACGACACGCTCACCATTGAAAACGGATTCATTGAGGTGATGATCCTGCCGGAGTTGGGTGGACGCATCCACGCGGCGAAGGACAAGACCAACGGCTACGATTTTCTGTATCGCAACGAAGTCATCAAACCGGCGCTCATCGGTCTGGCCGGTTCTTGGGCTTCGGGTGGGATTGAGTTCAACTGGCCGCAGCACCATCGCCCGTCCACGTTCATGCCCACGGATGTCGAGATCGAGGAACATGCGGATGGCTCAAAAACAATCTGGATGAGCGAGCACGATCCTCTTTGCCGCATGAAGGGAATGCACGGCGTCTGCCTGCATCCGGGCCGTTCCGTGATCGAGCTCAAGGTGCGCGCCTACAATCGCACCCCTTTCGTGCAAACCTTCCTTTGGTGGGCCAATGTCGCGACGCGCGTGCATGAAGGTTATCAGTCCTTTCTCCCGCCCGACGTCACCCACGTGGCCGATCATGCGAAGGGTTCGACGAGCACATTTCCCCTGGCTGATGGCGTTTACTACGGAGTGAACTATGGAGAACGGGCGAAAAATGGTGTGCCTGCAAATGAAGTGCCGCCCGCGTTTATTCCGCCGCATTGCGGGAACCACTCAAACGCCGATCTGGCCGATCTGGATTACGCACCAAACGATCTGACATGGTACGCGAACATCCCCGTGCCGACTTCCTACATGTGCATTGGCTCCAAGGAAGACTCGTTCGGCGGCTACGATCATTTCAAAAAAGCCGGTCTCATTCACGTGGCCAATCACCACATTTCGCCCGGCAAAAAGCAGTGGACCTGGGGCAATCACGCCTTCGGTTATGCCTGGGATCGCAATCTGACCGATGCAGAACCCAGCGGCGAATACCCGCCCTACATCGAGCTCATGGCGGGTGTCTATACGGATAACCAGCCCGACTTTTCCTTTCTCCAGCCCGGCGAAACCAAGACGTGGAGCCAGTTTTGGTATCCAATTCAGGGCATCGGCCCGTCGCAGAAAGCGAGCGTCGATGCCGCCCTCAGCCTTACGATCAAAGACGGCGTGGCGAAGTTCGGCGCCATCACCACGCGCAAGGAAAAGGCCACCGTCCGCCTCACCCGTCATCGCAAGGTGCTCTTTGAAAAAAAGCTGACCCTCGGACCCGATCAACCGCTTGTGGCTGCACAAAAACTTCCGCCGCAAACCGCGCTTACCGACCTGAGGCTCACGCTTCTTGTCGATCAACGCGAGTTGCTCATCTATCAACCCGAAGCGCCCAAACTCAACGAACCGCCTGTGGCCACCGAGCCTCCCCTTCCTGCACTCGTCGAGACGATTGAAGAACTTTACATTAATGGCCTCCACCTCTCCCAGTATCGGCATCCCACCCGCATGTCGGAGCCCTACTTCGAGGAGGCACTGCGACGCGATCCCTCCGATGCGCGATGCAATATCGCGCTGGGCAGTCTGCGACTGATCAATGGTGACTTCATCTCCGCCGAAAAGCATTTCCGCACGGCCATTGCGCGCCTGACTTTTCGCAATCCGAATCCCTACGACGGCGAACCCTATTACCTCCTCGGCCTCACGCTCCGTTACCGCGCCGATGCCGCCCAGGGCGCCGGTGAGCCACATGAGGAGCTGCTCGCCGACGCCTATGCCGCGCTCTACAAAGCCACCTGGAATCAGGCCTGGCAGGCGGCGGGTTACCATGCGCTAGCGGAAATTGACTGCCGCCGCCACGATTGGACTGCCGCGCTCGATCACCTCGACCGCTCGCTCCGCGTCAACACCGACAACCTCAAAGCCCGTGATTTGCAGGCGCTTGTCTTGCGCGCACTCGGTCGCAATGCCGAGGCCGACAAAGCCCTCCGCACCACGCTAGCCCTTGATCCGCTCGACTGGTGGGCGCGGCATCTTTTGGGAGAAAACATCCGCTGCGATTCGCAGACCCGTCTCGACCTCGCGCACGACTTTGCTCGCGCGGGATTTTTTGCGGACGCGCTCGCCGTCCTGGCACCCGCTAAACCCGAACCCACCGCAGGCAATGGCCCCACCCTGCATTACACCCGCGCCTGGCTGCTTCAGCTCCTCGGCGACGAAAAGGCGATGGCCTCTGCGCTCAAAGCCGCCCGTCAGGCCGCCCGCGACTACTGCTTCCCGCACCGCGTGGAGGAAGTCGTGATTCTCGAATGGGCCATCAGCAAGGATGCACAGGACGCCCGCGCACTCTATTACCTCGGGAACCTTTTTTACGATCGCAAACGCCATCAGGAAGCCATCGCGCTTTGGGAAAAATCGGCCAAGCTGGAACCAGACTTTTCCATCGTCTGGCGCAACCTCGGGATCGGATATTACAACATCCTCGAGCAGCCGGAGAAATCGAAACGCGCCTACGAGAAAGCTTACCAACTCGCTCCCACCGACGCCCGCCTACTCTTCGAGCGCGACCTGCTCTGGAAACGCATCGGCACGGCGGCCGCGAAGCGACTCGCTGCACTCGAAAAGCATCTCCCGCAGGTACGCCTGCGCGACGATCTCTCCGTGGAATACGCCGACCTGCTCAACCAAGTGGGCCGTCATGAGGACGCGCTGGCTTATCTCGGCTCGCGCCGTTTCCAGCCGTGGGAAGGCGGCGAAGGTCTCGCCCGCACCCAGCACGAACGCACGCATCTTGCCCTGGGTCGAAAGGCCCTCGCGGCTGGCGAAGCAAAATCCGCCCTCACCCATTTTGAGACGGCGCTCATCGCACCACCCAATCTCGGTGAGACCAAGCACCTGCTGGCCAACCGCAGCGATATCGACTACTGGCTCGGCTGTGCGCTGGAGGCGCTCGGCGAAAAAAGCCGGGCCCGTGAAGTCTGGACGAACGCGGCAAGTTTCCGCGGTGATTTCCAGGAACGCGCCGTGCGCCAGTATTCGGAAATGACGTATTTCTCCGCGCTCTCGCTGCAAAAACTGGGCAAACGCGCTGAGGCGAAAAAACTTTTCAAGGGACTTAAGGCCTATTCCAAGCAACTTTTCAAGGAAGAGGCCAAGGTCTATTATTTTGCCACCTCGCTTCCCGCGCGTCTGCTTTTTGACAACTTGCAGCGTCGTCAGGAAACCACCGCACTCCTCATCCGGGCACAGGCGGAAATTGGGCTCGGTGAGAAAGCCTCTGCGAAAAAACTGCTGCAGGCCGTGCTCAAACGCGATCCCGCCCGGGCCTTGGCCAGCGACTTGCTGGCCGCGTTGAAGTGATCGCGCATCTTCATCTCACGACCGAACAGGGTTTCACCATCGCCCGGCTTGGCAACACCGAGGTCGAAGTTGCCGTGATTCCCGCACTCGGGGCCAAGATTTCCTCGCTGCGCGCCCTCCCCGATGGCCGCGAATGGATGTGGCGTCCGCCGGGCCCGCTGCGGCTATTCGACTGCCCGTCTGCGGACTTTGCCAAGAGCACGCTCATCGGAGCGGACGAGTGTTTTCCCACCGTCCGGGATTGCCGGGTGGGCGGACGTGATCTGCCGGGCCACGGCGAGGTTTGGAATTTGCCGTGGGTGCTTGATGAAACGCCAACGGATGTCATTCGCACCTCACTACGCCTGCCGATCTCGCCCTTCACAATCACCCGCACGGTGAGTCTGGACCGCGACTCTGTGGTGTTGACCTACGAAATCCTTAATCATTCAGCCGCGCAGGAGCCGTTCCTCTGGGCACTGCATCCGCTGTTGACCTTCATTGAAGGTGACAGACTGCACCTGCCTTCGAGTGTGCAATCTGTACGGGTCGAATTGGCTTCTTTTCCTGGCAAAATCTGGCCCTGGCCGTCTCCCGCCCCTGAAGTCGATCTCAGTGCCTTGCGCCTCGAAAGCGACCGCGCTGCCGCCAAATTTTTCGCAGGTCCTTTCGATGAAGGATGGGCCTCGATCGAAAACCCCACGACCGGCGACCGCCTGGATTTCCGCTGGTCGAAAATCGAAAATCCCTTCCTCGGCATCTGGATCTCCCGCGGTGCCTGGAGCGGTTTTCACCACGCCGCCATCGAGCCGACGAACGCCCCGTTCGACAAACTCTCCGACGCCCTCGATTCCCCCACACCTGCCCTATTCATCGAAGCCAACGATACAAAACGCTGGCGGGTGACTATTTGTCCAACATTCGCGACGGCTGCTGGATAGTTTAAGCAATACTCTGCTACGCAAACGCCGCGATCCACTCTAAATTCCAAGATTTCCCTCCGAATGAAGTCCCCGGCCTTACTTCCCTTGAGAACGTTGTTCTTTTCCTTGCTCGCGTGGTCGGCCTTGACCTCCGCGAATGCCCAAAATGCGGAAGCATACCTTTGGAAACCCGTGGCCATCGGCGGCGGCGGGTATTTCACGGGTGTCGAGTTTGCGCCGTCGCAAAAGGACCGGGTCTATCTGCGCTCGGATGTGGCCGGTCCCTGGCGGCGGGACACTGTTGGGACACCCTGGATCTCCTGCAACTTCGAGCGCGACCAAACCGATCCCTTCATCAGCGCGCCCGCTGCGGGCCTCGCTGTGCATCAAACCAATGCCGACGTCGCCTATGCCAACTTCACGATGGACTACTCCAAGGCGGACGACCTTTACAAAACCACCGACGGCGGGCGGTATTGGAAACGCGTCAAGGAGGTGCAGGCGGTGGAGTTTTCCAAAAATGCCGGACGCCAATTCGGTCCCAACGTCGCAGTGGATCCGCTCAACCCAAATGTCGTGTATTTCCGCACAAAGACCGACGGACTCTATCGTACGATCAATGCCGAGGACCCCGCGCCGGAGTTTGCCGCCGTGCTTCCTCAGCAGCCCGGTGAGGTCAATTTTTACAGCCGCAGTGTTGTGGTGGACCCCAAGGTCAATCACGAGGGCCGCTCGAAGTATGTCTATGTGACTGTCGCCGGACTCGGCGTCTATCTTTCGGAAAATGGTGGCGACACGTTCAGCCTCATGCCGGGCAGCCCGACGAATGTCCGCTGGATGCGGCTTGGCGGGAACGGCAAATTATACATCGCGGGAAACACCGGGGTCTATCGTTGCGATGACCCGCGCACCGCCCCGGACAAGTGGAAAGACATCACACCAAAAACAGATGGGAATGTCGCATCGGGAGCACTTGGCATCCATCCCGATTTCCCGGAGACTACGGTGGGCCGCGGGGCCTGGGGCTTGGCCAGCGATCCGGGAAAAACCGATCGAATAGTCATCACCGGGCTTTCTGCGTCACCCGCCCCCACTGCGGACAAACCCGAGCGGGTCATTCCCAAGTGGGAACTCTGGCGCAGCTCCGATGCGGGAGATTCCTGGGTCTGCACCACACACAAACTCGGCGACAGCGTCACCGCGTGGGTGGAAAAAAATCTCGGCTTAAAGCTGTTGCTCAACAACGGCGGACTGGCCATTGATCCCTTCACGACCAACCGGGCGTATCTTTTTACGGTCTATCAAATTTACCGCACCGAGAATATCTGGGACGATGAGATCGCTTGGGAATTAGACAACCGGGACGCGGAGAACGTGATCCCGCTGACCCTGGCCACCCCGCCCTCCGAGGCCACGGGAGTAACAGCGCCACTTTACTCGGGCGTCTCGGATGTGCGCGGGTTCCGTCACATCAACCTCGGTCAGCCTCCTGATGCCTGGGTGACTGCGCCCGAGACGAAGACTGGCAACGACTACGCGCATTCCTATGTCACTGGTTACGATCACGCGGAAAGCAACCCGCTGCTAATGATGGCATGCAAAGATTTCCGGTTTTCGCCCAGCAATATCCTGAAGTCCACGGACGGCGGCCTCTCCTGGGAAATCATGCCTCGGCCCATCCCTGGCAAGAGCTCCATCGGCGGAGACGTTGCGCTTTCGTTGGATGGTTCGAACGTGGTCTTCGGTCCGGCCAATGGAATGGTCGTGCATTTTTCCAAAGACGGAGGCACCACCTGGACGCCGTCCAAACTCGCCGGTTCGGAGGATCCATTTTTGGTCAGCGGCTCGATTGACGCTTATGATTTTGATGCCTCCGTGCGTTCTGATCGCGTGAAGGATGGCGTGTTTTACGCCTACTCCACTTGGAAAACTCCTGGCTTCCATGTCAGTACCGACGCCGGAGCGACCTGGACAAAGAAGGGCGCGACGGCGGATGGCACCGAGCTGAAAGGCCGTGGTGGAGCGCATCCGACCGTTGCTCCTGTCACCCTCGCTGCCTGCCCGGGCAAAGCCGGGGAAGTCTGGCTGGGTCTGAATTTCGCCGGGATCTGGCGGAGCAGCGACTTCGGCGAGACTTTCACCAAAGTGGAGGAGTTCACCAAAGACCTGACCCGTCCTCAAATGGTCGCTTTCGGAAAGGCCGCACCCGGTAAGGACCATGGCACCGTCTATGTTCACGGAAAGGGGTCGCAGGGCTGGGGTGTTTATCAATCCACGGATCTGGGCGAAACATGGACAATCCTGACGGGATTTCAGGGCACGGGCGTGCGGGTGCTGGCCGCCGACCGTCAAGTTTTTGGACGCGTCTATCTAGGCGAAGGGGCCAGTGGCATCCTTTACGGCGTCCCCGCCAACCCCTGAATGCCGACCGGACTTTATTCCATGACCTATCTTCCCCCTGCGCCAAACTGGGGCACGCCTGACGCGCCCATCTTCACCCCACCTCCTCCGGCCGCCCCGCGCATCAATGGGGCACGGGTGACCGGCGCCCGCCCCGGCAGCATGCTGCTCTATCGCATGGCGGTGACCGGTGCGCGTCCGATGGTATTTGCCATCTCGGATTTGCCTGCCGGGCTTTCCTTGAATCCGCAAACCGGCGTGATCAGTGGCTTCCTGGAAAAAACGGGGACGCACCGCGTGATGCTGCGCGCGAGCAATGCCTACGGCACGACCGAACGCGAACTGCGCATCGTCATCGGTGACGAGTTTTCGCTTACCCCGCCAATGGGATTCAACACCTACGGCGGCTGGGGTCCGTTTGTCACGGAGACGCAAGTCCGCGCGGGTGCCGAGGCGCTGATCACCAGCGGCCTCGCCGATCATGGCTATCATTATGTCAATATCGACGATGGCTGGCAGGGCAGGCGGGGCGGTCCCTTCCACGCCATCCAGCCCAATGAAAAATTCGGCGATCTGCGGGCGTTTTGCGACGACATGCACGCTCTCGGTTTCAAAACCGGCATCTACTCGACCCCTTGGCTGAATACCTACGAAGGTTTCATCGGTGGCAGTTCGCAATTCAAGGACGGCTCGTGGACCCCGCCTGATCCGCCCCGCAGCGGGACAAATCTTTTCGGCCAGTTCCGCTGGGAGGAAGCCGATGCGCGTCAGTGGGCGGAGTGGGGTTTCGACTACATCAAATACGACTGGGCCATCAACTCGGTGGAGCTTGCCACCTGCATGGCCGACGCGCTGAAAGCCCAGCCTCGCGACATTCTGCTCGAGCTCTCCAACGATGCCCCACTTGCCCACGCCGCATCCTACACCGCGCTCGCGCAAATGTGCCGCACTACCGGCGATATCGTGGACGTGTGGGAGCGCACGCAGATCGAAGCGGAAAAGCAGCTCTGGGCGCATGGGGTGCGCGACATCTGGCTGCAACATAGGCTTTGGGAACAATTTAACCGGCCAGGACATTGGAACATGCCCTGTCCACTAAGGGTGGGCGTATTGGGGGGCTGGGATCTAAAACCGCTGCGCCCCACGCGGATGACAGTGGACGAGCAGTTTTCCCACATCAGCCTTTGGGCACTCTGGGCAGCGCCGCTCATAATCGGTTGCCCGGTGGAACGGCTCGATGCCTTCACGCTTGGTCTGCTGGCCAACGACGAAGTCATCGCCGTGGACCAGGATCCGCTCGGACAGCAGGCCAGGGATTTTGCTACCGAGGGTGGCGAAGTCCTTGTGAAAGACATGGAGGACGGATCGAAAACGGTGGGTCTATTCTGCGTCGCCCCCGAGGCGCAAACCGTGACCGTGACCTGGCGCGAACTCGGAATCAGCGGCCCCCAGCGCGTGCGCGACCTCTGGCGTCAGCAGGACATCGGCTTCTGCGCGGATAGTTTTTCCGCCAAAGTGAACGCGCACGGCGTCGTGCTTGTTTCAATGACCCCGGAAATTTAGCGACTAAGTCGATTCAAGTCTCCAACTCGGCGACGCGCACGACAAGCTGTGTGCCATAAGGATACGGTGTGCACTCCAAAGCGAAAAAGCCGGCTTTCGAATCCTGTGTAAAGGTGAGTCTTTCGTCGTTGTCCAGCCAGTGGACGGCACGGATGCTTGGTTTCAGGCCACTCAAAGTGCGGGGACCGGATGCGCCACTGGTCACAGTGACGTGGTCGTTGCCGCGGATCGGCAGATTGAATGCGAAATAGTAAAACTTACGCCCGGCTTTGAGCAGAAAATCTCGGCCCGTACAGCGCACATTGTCCACCGGGCGACCGTCACGCAGAATGTCAGCATATAGCGCAACCCACTCACCGGCGCGGCGCAACGCCCCCGCCTCATAATCCGGGATGCCTCCCTGAGCCGTCGGACCGACGTTGAGCAGATAGTTCGCACCCGCTTTGCGAGAGAGCGCGAGGTTTTCGATGATCTGAACGGGCGAGAGGTAATTAAAATCCCGCTCTCCCACCCCCCAATGCGCGTTCATCGTCTGACACATTTCCCCGGCGAGATATTTTGGCCAGCCCCGGCGGTCGGGGCGCGTGGGAAGCCCCTGCTCGAAGGTGGTGCTATCAAGCTCGGGATGACCTTTGGCGCCACGAAAATCGAGGCCGGTATTATTGATGATAAGCGCCTCGGGTTGGTGTTTGCGAATCAATTTGTAGAGCCGGTCTTCCTTCCAATCGGCTTGTGGATGAGCCCAGTTGCCATCAAACCACAGGCCGCCGATCTTGCCGTAGTTCTTGCAGAGGATTTCCACGGAGGCGTGGAGGTAGTCAAGATAGGTTTCAAAATCAGGCCCACCATCCGCAGCCGGAGGATGGACGAGTTTTTTCCACCACTGCCAGTCAATCGTCGTGTGATAAAAAAACGGAATCAGCCCCTCGGCACGGCAGGCATCGGCGAACTCGGCAACGAGGTCGCGGCCTGCCGGAGAATGGGGCGCGTCGAAGGTGGACAGGCCGCATGTATCGTAGAGCGAGAATCCTTCATGGTGGCGCGTGGTCAGCGTGAGATAGCGCATCCCGGCGCTCTTGGCGAGACGAGCCCAGGCGCGTGCATCGAAGTCGGCGGCGGTGAAAGCTTGCTGGAGTTTGTTGTAGTCCTTCGGACGGATCGCCCGATTCAGCATCACCCACTCGCCGGCACCAAGCTGCGAATAGAGGCCCCAGTGGAGAAACATCCCGTAGGCGAGGCTTTCAAATCGGGCAATGCGGGGAAGCGGTTTGGGAATGGTCATCGGACGCATGGTTTCCAAATTGTTAGGGCATTCAAATGATTTCGCCACCATCGGTGCGACGGGCATCAAGGATGGCTCGGGTCTCTTCCATCAGTTTTTGATCGACCTTGAATCTAAAGCCCAGCCAGAGGGTGACCGCGCCGAAGAATATGCTGGGCACGTAGGCCAGCCAGCGAATGTTGTTTTGCACCTCTTCTGTCTGGACGACGGCCCCCGGAACAACCCCGGAAAAACTGATGAGAAACCCCACGACGACGGCAAGCGCTGTGTATTCGATTTTACTCAAAAAACCCGCTACAGCACTATAGGTACCTTCCATGCGCCTGCCCGTTTGACGCTCTCCAAGATCGCAGACATCAGGCATGAACGACGAGACGAAAATATTAGTCATCAAACCCGACGGAACCGCCAGTGCGGTTCCAATCAATTGCAAATAAGGCAAAGCAGGCGTCTGGATGATGGGATTTAAAAGCGCTCCAAGGAACTGTAAGGCCAGCCCGGTGAGCATGGAAGTGCGTTTTCCGATCGTGCGGCCGATCCAGGGAATCAAAAACAAGAACCCGAAGGAGAGCACGCCGTAAAAGGTACCATTGATGCCCCCGATCTTGGTGGCGAGATCCTTGTCGCCCTGACAGATGTAATAATAGTTGATGTAAAAACCCATCCCGCTGAAAACCGTGAAGCCCAGGACGTTTGACAGTCGAATGTAAATAATCTGGCGAAAATAGGGATTCCGCAGCGTTTCCATGAGTCCTTCACGGATATTCTCTTTCGTCTTGTTCGATCGTTGAAACCGTTCTTTGCAAAAAACCGCCGGAATGATCCCAAAGACGATGATCAAGAGAGCCACGATAAAATAGACCCAGCGAAATCCCGCAACCTCCCCGCCCCAAACCGGGCGTAAAGTCAGCCAATAGATCCAAGGCACACCGAGGCCCACGACCGCGGCAAAGAAGAACTTTACGGTCTGAATCTTCGTCCGCTGATTGTAATCATCCGTGAGCTCGTAACCAAGGGCCTCCATCGGGATGCTGTAAATTGTGGTGCCGATGCTAAGGAGAATCATCAATGCCATCAGCCAGATGAACATCGCCGACTGTGACCAGCCCGGCTGTGCCCACCAAAGCAGCGCCACGAACAAAGCGCACAGGATGGCACCCAAAAAGATAAAGGGACGGCGGCGTCCCCACCGCGTGTGCGTATTGTCTGAAATGTGCCCCATGACAGGGTCGGTGAACGCATCGAACAGCCGCGGAATGGCCGTGGCAATGCCAATCAGTCCGGCGTTCATCCCCAACGTCGTATTAAAAAACGGCGTCAGATTCGCATTCAGACTTTGGAAAAAACTGTTGGTCACCGCACCCGTGGACCAAGCGAAAATCTCACGGTTGCTGGCTTGATGGACCGACTTTTTGGGAGCCGACGGAGCGGCCGGCTGAGGGGGACTGTCAGACATGAAAGCTAAGCCGACTAAGTGATGCTGAAGTTTTTGGTATTCACCACCTCCAGCGCGAGATCGGGACGGTTCCCAAGATTGACACCCTCCAACGTCACATTTTCAAAGCTGACATTCTCGATATCGTCCGGGCCATTAAATCCCTCCACGTGCACCCGGCATTCAAACGCCTTCAGAAAATGAACATTCTTTAATCGCACATTACTGATTTTTCCCTTCGCTAGGCGATCCGCAGGACTGAACCAGCCGTGGTCGCGGTAGTAGTGGAATGTCGTCAACTGGATCATCTTCGGAGTCTGCACATCTTCGATGGTGATGTTTTCGAACAGCACATTCTGCACGTGGGCATCGTGGGTGATGTGCATGGAAATCGCCGCCATACGATCGACCCAACCACCCCCCTCCTCGGTCTGTACATGGATGATGTCGATATTGCGAAAAGTGATGTCGCGGAAGGCGTGGGTCTGCGATTCGTAGCCCAGTTCGATGCCGTTGCCCGCAGGTCCATTCCACAGCGTGCAGTTGGAAAACTCCACATCCTCCACTGACGCCCCTTCCGCCAGCGGCGAGGATTTGATGCAGAGGCAGTCGTCGTTGTTTTTGATGAAGCACCCTGACACGCGGACATGGTGGCTTCCGTCCACATCGATTCCGTCGCTGCACTTTTCATGCCCGAGGAGTTTCAGATTGCGAACCTCAATCTGGCGACTGCTCCGGATGATGCAGCCCCACTGTCCGCACATGAACCCCAGCGGCCCGGAAATCGTCACATTCTCGCAGCGATCGAGAAGAATCGCCGTCTTGTTTTTCGCAGGATCAGCGTTGGTGGCATCAATAATCCCCAAACCAAATATTCGAACGTTTTTCAACCCCCGCAGGTGCAACGGCCCAGAGAGGCGTGCTCCATGATCCAAAAAGAGCACACTGTCATCCGCTAATGTGATCTCGGAAGCGTCGTGATTGCCCTTGCCGAGAATGATTGTGTTCGGGGCCAACTCCGGCGGAAAAATCTCTTCCTCCGCCAAAACGAGCAGCGGAAAATCCAAATCACCATTGATTTCCACGCTCACCCCGCACGGCTCGTTCAGAAAAAATCGCAGCGTATTCCCCTCGATTTCTGGAACGATCCCCAGCCGCAAGGGCCGAACCACCACATCACGAACCGGCGCTTTATATTGAACCAGGATCTCCAGCGGCTCAGTCACCAGCGGACGCACCACCGCCGCCGACGGCGTTTCAATGATCTCCTCCAATTGGCCGTTGATCCGAACCCTAAAAACAGGCTGTTCGCCGAACTCTTTACGTGCACGGAAAAAAGTCTCGGCACCATTTGAAACAAGAGAGGAATTGGTCATGGAGCAGATGTCGTTTACGATATCCAAAACCCATTCCAGACGGCGGACTATTTTGCTTTAACAGTTAAGCGTCAAACTGTCCGCCATCTATGGCAGGAAACAAAGGCCATACCGGCTGCTGAGCGAAGGCAGGCCCTGGACTTTAAGCTCCAAAGCAAACACACCGCCGATGCCCTCCGGCAAGGAGGCACGGACGCACGGCCCCTGGCGGTTAGTCTGTGGCGCGGTGGCTTCGGCCTCCCAAATCTCCAACGGAATGGACTCCTCGCCGACATGCAAAAAGGGCTCAACCACCAGTCCCGGAGTTTCGTCGAAACTATCATTGAGCACCCAAAGCTCTGCGAAGAAAACCTCCCCACCTCGCCAGCCAAACTTCGGAATCTTCGCACTCGCCAGCATCGGGCGGCACGCCTCGGTGACGGCGATGTAGGCTTTTTTCGGAACGAAAGGCCAGCCGAGCAGGCTGCAATTGGCCGCGCAGGGCCATGGCTCGTTGAAGCACCAACTCAAAGCCATGCTCGCAAAGGGTGCTTGCCGCCGAATCTCCTCATAGACTCCGCGCAAGCCCTCGGCTTGCAAAAACTGACCGCGTTCGACGATCTCCTCCAGGGACGTGGTTTCGGGAAAATACCGCTCGATAGTTGGCAATTGCAGCCAGGTGGCCGGATCCATGTCCCAGGAGCCAAAGCCATGGTGAGTCTCCCAAGCCGTGCCCGCACGGGGCGGCAGCAGTTGCTCGTGGGGAATAATCTCGCGTAATCGTGCGGCATCAATCGGTCCCGGGCACCCGAACTCGGTGTAGGCGGTATGCTCCGCGTGTTGATAGGCGTGCCAGATCTCACGGCCACTGGCAGGATCAATAAAGGTGTAAGCTCCATGTCCCACCCCCATGACAGGCGAGGTCGGGAGAAACGGCCGCCCTCGATCGAGGTCATAGCAGTTCCGATTCAACAAACGCAATGCCAGGGACTGATCGGTCATGCGGGACCACGAGTTAAACAGCTCATTCCCCCCGCACCACAGCACCACGGAGGGATGCGGACGCAGCGCTTGGATGATGCTGCGCGATTCCTGATCGAGCACGCGCAAATACTCCGGCTCGTCGCCATACGCATTGCAGGAGAGCGGAAACTCCGCCCAGACCATGATCCCCAGCCTGTCGCAGCACGCGAAGAATGCATCCGTTGGCGTAGCCGCTCCTCCCCACAAACGCAGAAGGTTGAAGTTCGCGTCCTTTGCCAAACCCACCAGCGTGGCATGATCTTCGTCCGTGATTGTGCCGGGGAAGATATCCGACGCGACGACATTGGAGCCTTTCGCAAAAATCTCACGCCCATTGATTTCCAGCGTCATCGGAGGATTGCAGCGTGTCTTCGGGAAGCCCTCACCCGGCTCCTTCCAAATCCCCTGCGCCATCACCAAGCGGACGCGGCGCAAACCAAAGACGATCTCGCGGGAATCGAGCACCGTCCCTTCAGCGTCAAGCAGATCAACCACCACGCGATACAGCGCGGGTTGGCCATGAGTGTGCGGCCACCAGAGCGCGGGATTGGTGATTGGTGATTGGTGGCTGTTGAGGAATTCCTCGGCAGGCGTTTCCGTCCGACTAAGAAGCCTTCCATCCGGGCCAAAGGAGCTCGCAACCAGCTTTCGCCTTGAATCGCCTTCGGAAACTCGGACTTCCACCCGAACTTCTGCGGTGGAAAAATCCGGGGCCAGATCATAAAAAACTTGCGCATGTAAAATCCGCACCGGCGCACGCCATTCCAGTCGCGCGGCTTTCCAGATCCCGGTTGGAATCAAGCGGGCGTGAAAATCCCATCCATAACTCACCGCCGGTTTGCAGGAGCGATCCGCCTGCCCGCGATCCGCTGGCTGTGCATGGGATTTTGGCACCGGCCAGATCGTCACCGTCAATTCGCCGGGCCGTTCCGTGACATCCCATTCCACCGGCGTAAACATCCCTTCCTGCTCCAACAACACCACGCCATTGATGGAAATTTGAAACCGATAATCCACCCCGCCGATTACGAGAAAAAGTCGGTCGTTTTCCTTGCCGCCGACCGGTGTCGTCACCGACGCCCGATAGGTCCAGAAAACATCCTCCATCCAGGCGTAGTCGCGAAAATTGTCGGCGATCCAATGCGGAGGCCATTGATGAGCTTTGGCGTAATCAAGTTGCACCGCACCCGGCACGGTCGCAGGCACCCACTCCGAGGGAACTTGATTCAGCTCTTGATGAAAACCCACTTCCCAAACCAACGATTGGACTTGGGCAGTAGGAACCGGATTTTCAACGACGACAGGATTGGAACTTTTCAAGACGGGGATTTTGATGCGTTTGAGAAGGCTTTCGACCGAAAATCCATTTTTTCAACTTAAACAATTAAGCGTTTTTGAGCTTCGGCAAAACAGGATCGGGCCAGCTTCCCGTAAAGCAAAGCCTGCTCGTAACGATCCGACTCCTCTTCCATTTTTCCCGAAGCAGCGGGAAACAACCGGGCGTAATAATTCGTGCCAGCGAGGAGTTCCGGGGCGAAAATGAGTACGTCACCCGGCCCCGCCGTGGAAAGAAATCCCTGCATGGCCAAAGTCCAGATTTCGCGGAAATGCGCCAGATAATCCACCACCCCATGCGCCTGGGCGGGGCGCGCGTGGAGGTCTGAGTCGATGGGCACTTGCATCGAACCTGGGCTCGCGATCCGTCCGTGGAGGAATCCGATGCGGTCGAAGATCGGTTGCATGAAGGCGAGCTTCATTTCCAATCCGCCATAAACCATTTCCTGCCCGCAATAATAATGGCTGAAGTCCCCATTGAAGCGCACTCCCGGAAACTTTTTGGTGATCTCCACGGTGCGCCACAAATCCTGCGTGATCGTGGCCCGATGAGTTTCGATAAAAATGGGAATCCGCTGTTTGTCCGAAGCGGCGAGGATGGCTTCGACGATGGCAAACATTTCCGCGTCCTCTTCCAAACCCCAGCCCGCATGAACGGTGAGGCATTGATCGCCCCTCGCCGCATGCCGGGCGGCGATGGAATCGGCCTCCGCAGGCGTGTTGATGCGGTCCAGTCCGCAATGCGGCAAAAAGCCATCTGCGGATGGCGGTTCGTTGTTGGTGAGTTGCACGCCTTCAAACCCGTCAGCGAACAGATGTTCGTCCTGCTCCCGACCTTCCCAACCGCGCCAACGGGAGTCAGGGCGGAGATCGACGAGGTTGTCCAGATTGAGATAAACCCGGAGTTTCGGCGGTGCGCCGGAACCGTCGTTGAGGAGAAAGGCCACGGCTTAAAATTCGTCGTAAGCGATTTGATTGGCCGGAACTCCAAGATTGGCGAGCATTTTGGTGCAAGCCTTGATCATCATGGGCGGGCCGCAGAGATAGTATTCCACCGCTTTGGGATTGGAATGCGAGGCGAGATATTTTTCCAAAACGACTTCGTGAATGAAACCTTGGAGACCGCTCCAGGTGTCCTCCGGCAACGGCGAGGAGAGGGCCAAATGAAAGGCGAAATTCGGATATTCCGCTGCCAGTTGCTGAAAGTAGTCTTCGTAAAAAATCTCCTGCTTTGAGCGGGCACCGTACCAGAAGCTGACCTTCCGGGCGGTCTTCTCGGTCTCGAACAAATGCGAGAGGTGCGAGCGCAAGGGTGCCATGCCCGCGCCACCCCCGATGTAGAGCATTTCCCGCTGGGTGGGCTTGATGTGGAAATCGCCGAAGGAACCAATGGCGGTGACGGGATCGCCGGGTTTCAGGTTGAAAACATAGCTGGAGCCTACGCCGGGCGGACAATCCTGACCGGGCGGCGGCGTGGCAATGCGGACGTTGAAACGCAGGGTGCGTTCGGTCTGTTGATTGCTGGCGAGTGAGTAATTATTGCGGCGACCGGCGGCGGGGTTGCAGGCGACGAGATCGAAGACGTGCTGGTTTTCCCAGACGGTGGCGTAGGGTTCGGGAATATCGAAATCGCGGAAACGAATTTCGTCGTAGGCGGGGATGTCGATTTGCAAATAATCGCCGGGGGTGAAGGTGATTTTTTCCAATGGGTCGGCAGGTTCGAGGACAAGCTCCTTGATGAAAGTGGCGACGTTGCGATTGCTCACAGCGCGGAGTTGGTAGGTCTTTTGGGTGCGAACGGCGGCTCCACCAGCACGGACAATATTCAGGTGAAGCCGTCCGTTGCGTTCCTCCAGCGGATAGGTGGCGAGGCCACGACAGATCGGCGGACGGGCGGGTGAACCATCGGCGAGATGGAATCGCCCGTTGTGTTTCGGACATTCGATGATGTCGCCCTTGACGAGGCCATCGGCGAGGTGGGTGTTTCCATGGGTGCAGATGCCGTCGGTGGCGTAAAGCTGGCCATTTTCATCGCGGTAAAGGGCGTAGGTTTTTTTCCCATGATCGAAACGGAGCACATCAGCACGACCGAGGTCGGCGGCGGCGCAGATTTCGATCCAGCCTCCGGCGTCCGCCTTTACTTCAGAGACTTGCAGGCCTTCGGGCGATTTGACGACGGGATCGGGCAGCTTGCGTTTCACGTAATAGGCCGGGTCGTTAACCTGACGCAACACCGCAGGAATGATCTCACTCCAGGCGGCAAGCAGGTTCGGATACGGCTCTGGCATATCCGCTTTCACCGCCTCGTGCAACTGCGGCAGGGCATGATACGGCACCAAGGGAAACATGTGATGCTCCACGTGGTAGTTCATGTTCCAATAGAGGTAACGGTTGATCGGATTCATATAAACCGTGCGGCAGTTCAGCCGATGATCGAGCACGTTTTCCGCAAGGCCGGCATGTTGCGTCAGGCCATAGACACTCATCAGCCAGGAACCGAAAATGTTCACCAACCCGACGAAGAGCAGCGGGAGAATGCTGCCCGTCGCCATCGCCAGGGCGATGACGCCAAGATAGATGGCCAGATAGATCCGAGCCTTGAAATAAATCTTCGGGAACTCACTTTCGGGAATGTAAGTCTTCTCATCCGGCGTCATGCGGCCAAGGGCGTGCAGCACGATGTGTTTGAAATAACTGGGATAAACCGTCAGCACGAAAAATCCGAGAATCAGGTTCCTAACGTTCGGCGGACGCGGCACCACGATTTCCGGATCACGTCCGACGATGATGGTATCGCTGTGATGCCGGGTGTGACTCCAACGCCAGACCGTCGATTCGCGCATGACCATGAAAGAGGCAATCTCGTAGAGCACGTTGTTCATCCAATCGGTCTTGAACGCCGTGCCGTGGCCCGACTCATGCCAGCGCGAATCCGAAGTCGAGGCATAGAGCACCGCATAAACCATGTAAGGCAGGGCCGCCCACCACGAACCCCATGAGGCATAGGTGGCGTAGCCGGAGCCGAGGATCAGCGCGAACCACAAAATCGTGTCCCGCAAGGCCGGGCCGTCGCGGCGTTCAAGCAGCTTGCGCATCGTCTCGCGCGGCACAGGGGTCTGATACCATTCCGCCTCGGCCAGACCGCGTTCGATGGCGAGCGTGGAGTTCAGGCCGGTGAGGCTGTAATCGAGTTGCGTCGGGGGTTTGGTCAGAACAGCGGATTCGTGGCTCATGTTTTGGGGAAAGAGTAATGTTCATCCCGAACTTACCGACCCCCCGCAAGAGCGTCCTCTCGACACCTGACCAAAAGTGATCGTATTTTGTCCAAATGCTGGAAAATTTGAAGATCGGGAAGCGCTACGACGGCTTTCTTTTTCTGGCCGAGTCCTCGCGCAATCCGCCGATTTTGAAGAGCCATCACCACGTCGAGCTGGAGCTGAATCTCGTAGTGCGTGGTTCGATTACTTACATCGTCGGCGGGCAGCGCTTTACCTTCTCCACACGCACCTTGCTTTGGTTGTATCCGGCGCAGGAACATCAGTTGGTGGACCGCTCCGACGACGCCCAATATTACGTCGCCGTCTTCAATCCCGCGCTGATCGCCCGGTCCTGCCACACACCAGCTTATGAGGGATTGAAGCGACGGAAAAACGCCCACCAGGGAGTTTTACAAACGCTGCTGCCGCCCGAGTCCTTCGATCTCATCCGCAAGACGATGGATTCCCTCATGCAGGACTCGCTCGATCCCGATGTGCTGAATCGCGAGGGAGGTTTTGGAGTCGGCTCGAATTTTCGTTTCGAGCACGGCGACCCCGATGGCTTAAACGCAGGACTGCATCATCTCCTGCTGCTTTGCTGGCGGAGCCAACGCACGGGGAAAATCCTGGATGATCCGGTGTCCCTGCATCCGGCGGTGCAACGGGCGATCCAATTGCTCAGCGAAGGCGCATGGGAAAAGGATTTCGCGCAACTGGCGCAGGCCTGCGGCGTGAGCGATGCCTACCTTAGCCGCACGTTTTGCAGGCAAATCGGTGTCCCACTCAACCGCTATCGCAACTCTCTGCGACTAGCCCGTTTCTGGGAGGAATACCGTCAGCCGACCCAGAAAAATTTATCCGAAGCCGTCTTCGCCGCCGGGTTTGGCAGCTACGCGCAATTCTACAAAGTCTTCAGCCAGGCCTACGGCCACGGGCCGCGAGCGAGTCTTTCCAATAAGCTAAAATGATGCCGACAGGACTTTCCAAGTGCGAATCTACCCGAGATCATCCGGATTGGGAGCCAACAGCAGCACCGGCACCGCAAATGCCTGCCCTGAAAACGGCACGGCGCAGGATAAAACCAGCCATCTGATTCGACGCCGGTTCAGAGCAAGATTTTCTTCTTAAAGATCAGCTCCGTCACCAGCGGCAGCGAATCCTTGTTGAAACCATACGTGCTGATCACCGTCTCCATCGCCGCCGGATAATGCCGGTAATGAAACGGATACCCGTGCTGCACAAAGACCACCGGCGTGCCGAGATGCATCCAGCCATCCATCATGTTGCGCGCCACCGGCCCGTGCAGGCGAAGAACATTGGCCCCGTAGTCGGGCTGATTCCAGAGGGACGCCACCACCAGATCAAAGGGCTTCTCGCGTAGGGCAAAAAAGAGTTTTTCCGGACCGGGATCGCACCAGAACGTCACCTCCCCACCTGACTCCGCCGCCAACAGATCGGAAAAGTCCTCCAGTCTTTTCGCCGCATCGTCTGGATGGTTCCCGATATACAAATGCAGAATCTTTCCTCCCGGCTTCGGGGCGAGCGGGAGCAGCTTCGGCAAGTCCCGCACGACCCTCACCGCCTTCGCCGTCGCGGCCAGGCCCGCCGCATCCCACTCCTCCGTGGCCACCTCCGGGACAGCCTCGGATTTTTCCTCGAACAAGCCGAAGCTCTGCTTCAAGCGCAAAACATTCAGGGCCCGCAGATAGAGTGTCTCCTCTTTTAATTTCCCCTCGCGCAGACAGCGCTCGATCTCGTTTTCCAAAAAACCGTCATACCTGGCAAAGAGCAGAATATCCCCACCAGCTTCCAGAAAAGCGGCATAGGAATCATAAGGATTCATAAATCCCGCCACCCCGCCCATCCCCATCGCATCGGAAACGATCACCCCAGAAAACCCCATTTCCTCGCGGACCAATCCGGTGAGGAGACGTTTTGACACCGTCGCCGGAGGATGAACCCCGTTGCGGGAATCGGGCTTTTCCGCCCAGGCTAAACCAAGATGCCCAGGCATGATGCAGGCGACACCCGCCTCAATCGCGGCACCAAACGTCCGCCCATACGTTGCCCGCCATTCCGGCTCCGTCATCCGATTGACCGGCGTGGTCACATGCTGATCCAAAGAATTAAACCCATCACCGGGGAAATGTTTGGCCGTCGCCGCCATCCCATGATCCTGCAAGCCCCGCAGGTACCCCGTCGTCACGGGAATGACCTGATCCGCCGTCTCACCAGCCGCCCGCAAGCCCACCATCGGACTGTCGATATCCAGCGCGATGTCGCAGACCGGCGCCAGCGTCCAGTTAAAGCCAAGCCTCCGCTTCTGAAGCGCGACGCCCTTGCCCATCGTATAGGCCAAGTCCGCATCACCCGCCATCCCCATCCCAAACATGGAGGGAAATCCGGTCCCCGACTCAAAGTCTCCGCAGAGCAAACCCGGAATCTCACACGCGCCCTGATACCGCGCGATGTCCTCCGGGTTCATCTCATGAAAAAACATCGCCGCAAAATCCGTCGGTGCCGCCTCTTTTACATGCACTTGCGCCGGGCAAAGCACATGGCGCAGCAGGCGTCGCCAATCATAGCTAGCGAGCTTTCGCTGCATGAGTTGAAACTGCGGATCGTCGGAATTAAAATCGTTCATTGGAAAACAGGGGAAATTGCAGGCGGGACTTTGCTCCACTCCCAGAATAAAACCCAGCACCCAGACTGCTTAAACTATTCATAAATGAAAGATGGCCAAAAGCTTTACGCGCGACGAGGGATACTCACGCATTCACCCTTTTGGCGGGAAGAGCAGCGGAGTAGCCGGGTCGCTGTAGGCCTGGCGCAGGACTTGACCTGGGACCAGCTTTCTCTGCGGCCATCCGAAAACTTTATCCTCGAAGTCTTCCACCCGGTTCGCCTTCACCACGTGACCTTCCCGAAGCAATGCCGCTATTTGCACGTCCAGACGCGCCCGGTTTTTGGTGGATAACCGGCCCTCTGCACCGACCACCCGATACCACAGGACCCCCGCCCGCTCCTCTTCCGAGAGCATAGCCAGGATGTAGGAAACATGACGGGCCATCACCTCCAGATAGTCGCCCACGATCCCATATGTAGTGATGCGTCCCTCGGGGACCGCCTGCGTCGCACCCAAGACATCACTGCGGATTTTTCGAAAAGCGAGGGATGCCTTGTTTGCCATATGCTTTATTCGGTCTGCGACTCGCTTCGCAGGACTTCCGCACGTTGGGTGGCCGATTTTATCAGGGTCGGAAAAAGCCATTTAACCACGCCCATCAGTTGATCCCGCCCCTGCCCCGTGGCGTAGAATCGCCCGATATCCTCATGGATCCCGTAATCCTGATCAGATAAATTCGTAACTGCACCATCGTCCACAAATTGAGCAAAACAATCGCTCCCACCATCCCAGTCGATCCGACCATTAAGGTGAATCCCATAGCCCAACTTTCGCTTTTCCTTTTGCAAACGGGAGCGAGCCGCCCAAAAGAGCCGCTCATCCACGATATAGCTATCGGTCCGGACCCAGCGACCATCCAATTCCACTTCGACGTAGGAATGATCCACATAGGGCCGCCCCGCATCTACGAGGCCGTGGAGGATCTCCGCATTCAGGCCCACATAACGGATCCGCGCCGGGATACCGGCAGCCCGCAGCAGAGCGACGAAGAGAGTGGACTTGGTGTTGCAATACCCGATCTTCGCCCGGAGCACCTCCGAAGCTTTCATGTCGTAAAAACGACCCGTCCAGCCAAACGCGATCTCATCGCGCACAAAATCGTGAATGGCGACGGCCCGGGTCCTTGGCCTGTCGAGTCCCCGGCAAATCGTCGCCGCCGTGGCGACGATGGTCGGATGATCGTGGTCGATCAGCTCCCCGGCCTTGATGACTGGCAAGACGGTGGTCAGGAAAAGAAATGGGATGATTTTCACCAAGGCTCTACGCCGGACCACCTGGGTCGGTTTCCGTGTTTTGATCAACTGACACCCTCCCATTCACGCCCCGAATAATCGGTCGGGGTCTCCGCCGGATTTTGTGCGATAAACCACTCGACGGTGGCTGAAAGGGTGTGGGCACCAGACTCATCGTAAAGTTCAACGTCAACACGGACTACCGCCCGGCCCCTGGCGTGAAGATCGGCTCGTAATCTCTCCATCATCTCCGGAGATGGGGAAATGGTGGAGGTAATGACGCCTTTCGCGGGTTTTCGAAACTTTGATTCGAGCCGGCGAACAATCGGAACAACGCCGGAAGTCGATCCAAATTCGCGCAGCAAAAACTCTCCGCTTGAAGCCTCGGCAAGCGCAAGCTGAGCACTGGCATGGACGGTTCCCAGGTGGTTGAGATATTTCGTCCCAGCCGGAAGCCGAAGAAGCTTCGTGGGTTCGGATGCCGTTTCAATGCCAAGGAAACGGTTAAACGGGAGTTCTATCACACTGTTTTTCATTTTGCGTGCTTGATGAAGAGTTGGCCGGAACGTTGTAACTACGTCCTCCGGCGCCGAATACGGCTCAAGGATTCGGGGGTCACGCCGAGATACGAGGCAATGATGTATTGTGGCACCTGATCGATCACTTCCGGCCTCGTTCGCACAAAATCTTCATAACGCTCTTCCGGCGACTGCATCAGCAAAGCAGCACTGCGCTTTTGGGAACTCGCCATGGCCCCCTCCAACAAACGCCGTCCAAAACGCTCAAAGGCATGGTCTGAGACGTATGCTTGCCAAAGACTCTTTCTCGGGATGCCAGAAATCACCGAGTCCACCAAGGCATCAAAATTCTGCAAAGCCGGGGCACCTGTCGTCAGGGCATACACGTCGGCCACAAAATCACCCTCGCCGAAAAACTGGCCCGTATACTCTGTTCCATCGCCCAGATAAAAATATCGAATGAGCCCCCGTTGAATAAAGTATAACGTTTCTACCCGATGCCCCGTCCGGCAAAGAGGCTCGCCCCGAGCATAATTTTTTTGCGAGATTCCCCGCAAAAATGCCCGGAGTGCCGCCTCAGAGGGCACCAGTGGGTGGGAAAGCGTGAGGATCTCCCCCGTGAGTTTATCAAAAGAAACTTTCTCCGAACTCTTGCTCATGAAATTCGAAGCCACACATAGCGCGGATTTTAAATCTGTCCACTGTCGGAAGAGGAGGGAGACAAACGCCAGACCCAGATGGCGATTCCAAGAAGTGAAAATTGCCACGCGATGTTGCTGAAGGTCAGAACGGGGCCCAGGTCCACGCCGAAACCGGCGGGAATCGCCAAAAAAAGCGAGGCCCCCGCGATGACGGCAAACCAGCCAACCCAGCCCCGGCGGCGCTCTCCACTGCGCAGAACTAACCCGGCCATGAGGATCGTCCAGACTCCCCCCATCAAACCGACACCCAAAACTTCACCCACTCCGCCGGCGTAGTCGTTGAGAATGTCAAAAGCCAATACGATATTCGGCCGGTCTCCCTGATCTGCAGCATAAGCACGGGCCAGATCAGGCATGACAAAGAGCCATCGGGAAATTCCGATCGCTTTCGCCAGGGCAGCCAATGTGGCCAACGCCATGGTGAAGCAGGACATCGGCCCTGAAACCGACAGTCTGGCATTCAGAGCCGCTGTGGCCGGAACCAGCAGGAGAGCCGCCAAAAAATAACAGCCATAGCCCGCCAGGACCGCTCCCTCATTGGCCAACAGACGCGGCAGGGAGATATCCGCCGGATCATCCAGACTGGCCGGCCAGTTAATCGTGACGGACAGGATAAAAAAGGTGGTCCAGATCAGAATGAATTGCGCGAAGAGGAAGCTTGCGCCCAAAAGGCTGGCATTAACTTCGAAGGAACGAGTGGTGGGACGTTTCATTCCCGCACACTGTCAGTTTCCCTACCCGCTGGTCATTGATCCGGGATAAGATCTGAGCGGGTGATTCGTGAAATGTCGCACACAGCGTCCTCAACGCACTCCCAAACCGGGAGCCAGGCCTATTCCTTCGGATTCAAAAGGGACCGATTGGTGGCACTGCCGTCAGAAAGTTGCGCCTTTGTCACCAGGATCACGCTGCCATCGAAACGCACGGCCTCCGCTTTGCCATCGCCATTTCGGTATTCGACCCGGTTGATGCTGGACGGTGAGGCGTCGAACAGCCAGTTGTTGGCGGTGATAAAAACGATCGTGCTGGACGGAGTCGCGATGTCGGAAACCCTGTATCCGGTTGGCCCGGCCGCACTCCAACCCCCGCCAATCTGCTGCGTGTTCATCGCATACTGAATGGCGGTGTTGACGGTACCATCGGCCCGTTTCGCCACGCGGGGATCGGTCATTTTGTCCGGCAGACCCCATTGTCCGCTGGCATTACCCAACATGGCCTGGGTAAAGCGGTAGTCGGCATACCATTGCAGCCGGTAGCCTTCCGGCACATTGTCCCAGACTGGCACATATCGCCCATCGTTTTCCTGGGCATACATAACATTGGCGGATTGAAGTTTCCGGAGGTTGGAAAGTACTTTCGTCCGGTTGGCCGAGCCGCGCATCTGGCCCACTGCCGGAAAAACGAGGGCCGCGAGAACACCAATAATTCCGATGATGGTAAGAAGCTCAATCAGGGTGAAACCTCGGCGCCTTCGTTGCTGAAGGGGGAAGGAAATCATAACCGTAGATTCATTTTGCGACTTCCGTCACCTGGATCGAACGAACGGCCAGCAGATTGTCCTCGCCAGACTTCGTCGCATGGAACTGTAGCTCCAAGAGCCCCGTGCCCTCCTTGACTTTCAGGGTTTCTTTGACCGTGCTCCATTTTCCCGATTCCGGGGGAAGCTCCACCTTCCAAGCCTGTTTGTCAGGCACTTGCGGTGCATCCGTGTCCGCGACAATTGATCCGTCAGAACTGGTGGCAGCCAGGACGACATTGGCACCCGGGTCGCCGTCCACCGCATAAGAAATAGACACCTCGTAGGATTTACCAGCCGCCAGCTCGACCTTGAGAAACGGGTCCTTCACGGTAAGAAAGACACTCGGTTTCGCTCCGGTATTCCGGAGAACAAAGGCCTGCTCACCCTGGAAATCCTCAACCGAAATTTCGCCAGCTCCTTCCGGTGCCCAGACATTGATGCCGATGCCCTCTGGCGGCAGCGAAGTCCAATTTTGTTTGCCCTCCACCACGGGAATCTTGAAGGCCTTGACGTCAATGGCCTGAATATCAGCGAGGTCAGCCGCTTGGGTGAATGACGCGAGCGCGAGGATCGAAAGGGTCAGAAGCTGGGGAAGGCGGGTCTTTTTCATAAAGTTGGAGGGGACGATTGATGGTTACGGGTCGGAACCTTTAACCATTCCGAGACCGTAGCGTCCGTTTGCGCTTCTGCAAAACCGCAAAAGGCTTTAATTATTCAGCATCCGTGGGCGTCTTATAGTTTAAGCACCTTGGAGACAGACTCCGCGGGAACCTACTCGTAAGTTCACGACTCGTTGACTTTAAGTACTGCATGATGAACAGCCCCATTTGCGATCAGCCCTGGCGGGATGCCGTTTGCAATTCCCTGGGAGCCTTGATAGCACGCCGCCGCCTTCAAGCCGACGCCGATCGCCATGCGGAGGAGGAGAGCCTGGCAGCGGAACCAGCTGCGCACGAAGTCTTGCGGCGACAGCTGAGAGCCATGCTCGGCTGGCCGCTGGATGTGACCCCGCGGGACGAACAACCCGTTCTCGCCGCCAGCACGGTGGAGTCGTTGGGACACGTGGTCGACTGGGCGAACGTCAGCAGAATCACCTTTGAAGTCACGGAGGGATTCCACAGTTACGCTCTCGTTTGTTCACCGAACACTCCAACCGACAGCCCGCGTCCGCTCCTGGTCTTCCAGCACGGAGGCGAAGGAACACCGGCGCAAGTCCTCAACCTTCAGGGAGACTCCAGCTATCATCAGGCTGTGCGTCAGGCCGTGGAACGGGGCTGGACTGTGGTCCTCCCCCAATTGCTCCTCTGGCAGAAAGAGTTTCAGCCTCCCATCGACCAGTTCGCCATCGACCGCGACCTTAAGCAACTCGGCGGTTCCCGCGTCGCTCTTGATCTGCGCACCCTGCAACGTGCGGCAGAGGAGACTGCCGCGCATTTCCCGGTGCAGGAGAATTGCTGGGCCGTCGCAGGCCTGTCCTATGGAGGGTTTTACGCCCTGCTCGCCGGCGCGCTGGATCAACGTTTTCGCGCCGTGCTCAGTTCCTGCTACGTCAATGACCGCTATCGCTACAATTGGGGCGACTGGATCTGGTTCGACAGCGCGCGGCATCTTGATGATGTCCTCCTTGCCCAGCTCATCCATCCGCGTCCGCTCTGGATCGAAGTGGGCACCCGCGATGAGGTCTTCGACGTGAAAACCGCCCGTCCCGTCCTGTGCAGCATCGTCGAACGCCGGAAAGCGGCAGGCTCCGGCGAAAGCCTCGTCTGCCGCGAATTCGACGGCGGCCACGAATTCTGCCCCGACGGACAAGGTCTCGACTTTCTCACCCTTTCCATCTTATCCCGATGAGTGCCGTCCCGCCCATTCCCCGCATCCAGGCGGTGATCGACGATTGCCTGCCCTATCTGCGTGCCCTCGGCCGGGGCCGCTGCGCCGTCACCATCGGCGGCTCCCACGGCAAAGGCACCTTCGACGAACAATCCGACGTCGATTTTCGCGTCTTCTGCGACGAATTGGCCGGCGCTCCGCATTTCTGGGAATGCGAAGAGTGGAAATCGTTTTCCCGGGCGGTGGACCATTGGCGAGCTCTTGGGATCGACATTGACTACTGTTGGGTGCGCAGTGTGCATGAGATCAATGAAGAGCTGGACGCCTGGCTGGCCGGCAAAGGTCGTCCGGTCGAGCGGGAGTGGAGTATCTGGGGCTACCACCTGCTCACCGATCTGGCCAACCAGCTCGTCATCGACGACCCCGACGGCCTGATCACCGCGTGGCAGGCGCGCCTCGCCGACTATCCGCGAGCCCTGCAAACCGAGCTCATCCGCAAGCACTTCGGCTCGTTGCGCTATTGGCGAAACGACTACCATTACCGCCACAAGATCGCGCGCCGTGATGTGGTGTTCCTCGCCGGTTTGAGCGCCCGCCTCGTCCACGACATCCTTCAGGTTCTCTTTGCCCTCAACCGCACCTATTACGTCGGCGACGGTGCCAATCTCCTTTACGTCGAGGACTTTGCCCTCCAACCGGCCGATCTCGCTCCGCGCATAACCGCCGCCCTCTACCCCAGCGGCCACGCCGACGCTTTCAGCCGTCAAGCCGCGACCCTTGCCGCCCTCATCGACGACCTCGAACCTCTCGTCAACTCCACCGTTGCCGAATCAAAACTTAACACCTCCGCCTGACCTCACATCATCTCTTTAGCCTTTATGCAAATCACGACCTCCACCCATTTCCCCGCCGACTTCGTCTGGGGCACCGCCACCGCCGCTTATCAAATCGAGGGAGCCGTCGCCGAAGACGGACGCGCTCCTTCCATCTGGGATACCAACTGCCTGAAGCCCGGTTTCATCAAAAACAACGACTCGGGCGAACGCGCCTGCGATCACTATCATCGTTACAAAGAGGACGTCGCCATCATGCGTTCGCTCCACCTCAATGCCTACCGCTTCTCACTTTCGTGGTCGCGTATCCTTCCCGATGGCGAAGGCGGCCTAAATCCCAAGGGTGTGGATTTTTACGATCGCCTGATTGATGAACTTCTTGCCAACGGCATTACGCCCTGGGTGACTTGCTACCACTGGGATTTACCCCAGGCGCTCGAAGACAAATACGGCGGATGGAAGAGCAAGGAAGTCTCCAAGCGCCTCGGCGACTTCGCCCAACGCGTCGCGGAGCTTTATTCCGACCGGGTAAAAAACTGGATCACCACCAACGAAATCCACGTCTTCACCATGGGCCAGCCCCTGCAAATCGTGCACAACGCCCTCCTCGGCCACGGTCACGCCCTCGCAGGGTTGCGGGCCGGGGCAAAACAACCACTCAACGCCGGCTTCGCCGAAGCCCTCTGGTCTGAACATCCCGTCTATGACACACCGGAACACATCGCCGCCGCCAGCCGCGCCTTCAAATATAGCAACGCGCGGATCACGTTCCCCATTTTCGAGGGCAAATACAGCGACGAATATTTCGAGCAATACAAAGAGAACCTCCCCGAAACTACCGACGAAGAAATGAAAGTCATCGGTACCCCCGTGGACTTCGCCGGCTACAACATCTACTCTGGCTCTGTCGTCCGCGCCGCCGACAACGCCCGTGGTTATGAGGTCATTGATTTCCCCGCCAGCTATCCGAAAAACCAGCTCGGCTGGAACATCGCTCCCCGCTCGATTTATTCCCTCATCAAACACAGTCAGGATCACTTCGGCGACGTTCCGGTTTACATCACGGAAAACGGAATGACTGCCAACGACAAAGAACAGCGCAACGGCGAGGTGCTCGACATCGACCGCATCGAATTCCTCCGCGAACACCTCGCCCACGTCCAACGTGCCCATGCCGACGGCCTGCCGATCAAAGGCTATTTCCACTGGTCCTTCATGGACAACTTCGAGTGGATGGAAGGCTTCTCCGCACGCTTCGGCCTCGTCCGCACCAACTACCGCACCATGGAGCGCACGGTAAAACTGAGCGGAAAATACTACGCCGAGGTCATCAAAGCCGGGCGTGTGTTGTAGTAGTTTTCGCTCAATCTATGATCATGAACTGTCTCCGCCGGCTCGAAAAGTCGATTGCCATTCCTACGTGGGGACTACAGTTGGCTGCCGCGGCATCACCTTGGCTATGAGCCGTGCTATCTACCAGCAGGTCCGGGTTATGACGCCAAACTCCTCAATAGCGCTCCGCCGTTTGACGAAGGCAGACCAGGATCTTCTTTGGGACGCCCTCTACGTGGCACTGTGGGATCCGCCGGAATCACTGCGACGTCCCCGCAGCGTTCTGTCACTTCCGCAGATTGCCTGTTATGTCGAGGATTGGTCATCCCAACCCCTCGACATGGGCTTTGTAGCCGTTGCCGAGGATGGCGTCTGTCTCGGGGTGGTCTGGCAGCGTCTCCTCCTACCGCCCCAGCCAGGCGGTGCGTTTTACGACTTGCGCACACCCCAGTTGGGTATCGCCGTTTTTGAGAATTTCCAAGGCCAGGGCGTCGGCACAAAGCTACTCGATCAGCATCTTGAGACAGTCGCACCCCTTTGTCCTGCTATTTCCCTAGGCGTCCACCCCGCCAACCACGTGGCTCTGCGGCTTTACCATGCTTTCGGTTTCACCCAGTTTGCGACGGGGGCCGGCGACTACTTGAACATGGTTCGCAGCTTCCGGGAATGATACATGCAAACAAGGGACAGGTAGATTAATCGCTGTCATGCGAGCCTGTGTTTTGGGCATCACCTCCTCTCGAACGAACTTGAAAACACGCTGCACTATGCTTGCGTGGTTCCAGCAAACCTTAAAACCACATGAAAAACATCGCACTTGTGACCGGGGCCAACAAAGGCATTGGTCTGGAAATTTGTCGTCAACTGGGGGCGCTGGGATACACGGTCCTGCTCGGTGCGCGGGAGCCATCGCGCGGGGCGGAGGCGGCGGCGAAGTTGCAAGCGGAAGGGCTCGATGTGCAGGCGGTGCTCGTGGATATGAATGACGCCAAAACGTTTTCGAAGCTGCACGATCTGATTGCAGCCGAGTATGGACGACTCGATGTGCTCGTAAATAATGCGGGTTTTGCAAATGATTGGGCTTACACCGCAGCCAATGTGCCGATGCAAATGCTGCGCGATACGTTCGAGGCGAACTTTTTTGCGTTAGTGGATCTCACGCAGCAACTCCTGCCGTTGTTACGAAAAAGTACGGCAGGTCGTATCGTCAACCAATCCAGTGCGCTGGGTTCGCTCACCCTGCATTCCACGCCGGGAGCCGGGATGGAAGGATTTAAGCCGCTGGCCTACAACTCCAGCAAAACGGTGGTCAATGCCTTCACGGTGCATCTCGCCGACGCACTCAAAGACACGACGATCAAGGTGAATTCGGCACATCCTGGCGCAGTGGCGACCGATGCCAATCCCGCCGGCACGCTGACGGTAGAAGAGGGAGCCAAGACAGCCGTGCAGCTGGCTACCCTCCCGGCCGATGGTCCAACGGGTGGATTCTATCATTTAGGGAATTGCCTGCCGTGGTAACCCGCAGAACCGCGTGCGAATGACTGAGGTTCGCGGACGTCAGAGGAATGGGTAAATGATTTTCGGGAAGATAATTTTCCGCTTTACATGAATATCCGCCAAGCCACTTTGAATGATCTAGAGGCACTGGTGCCGCTCTTCGATGGGTATCGGCAGTTTTACGGGTACGTGTCTGATCTGGTTCTGGCGCGGACATTTTTGGAGGAACGGCTGGTACTCGGACAGTCGGTCGTCTTTTTGGCGCTGGGCGAGGAGCGGCAGGCGCTTGGTTTTGTGCAAATGTACCCGAGCTTTTGCTCATTGGCGGCGGGACCGGTTTATATTCTTGACGATCTATTTGTGGGCCCGGAGAGCCGGGGGCGGGGCGTTGGGGCTGAACTTTTGAGAGCGACGACGGATTTTGCCCAGGCTAATCATGCCGTCCAACTCCAACTAAGCACTGCCATCACCAACGTGGCCGCACAGCGACTCTACGAACGCGAAGGCTGGCAAAGGGATCGGGAGTTCTATTTCTATAACTTCACGGTGCAATCACCTGCAAATCGGGCGGATGAAAAGGGGTAAGGCCGCACAACATTCCGAGAAGAATAGGCCAGTTGGAGGGACAGGTAAAATTCCGCATGACAGTTTCCCACCGGGCCAAAGATGTGGCTCGCCGCCAGGGAATCAGCCTGTCCGCACTGGTGGAAAAACTTCTGGTTGAGGCTTCCGGCCCGCCTCAAAAGGAACGCAGCCGTTCTTTCTCCCAACGCTGGAAGGGTAAGATGCAGCTTTCCGCACCTCTCGACGAGCGTGCCGCACGGCTGCAGGCCAAATACAAACTGACCAAGTAGGATGCGCATCTTCATTGACACGGATATCCTCTTGGATGTGTTGCTGGAACGAAATGGCCACTTTGAGGAGAGCGCGGCGGTGCTTGACTGGGCGGAAACGCATCCCGGACAATGCGCAGTCTCCTGGCATGGCATGGCCAATATTCATTACCTGAGCGAGGACGGAGCCTGGAAGTTCATCGAAGAACTCACCGACTTTTGTGTGATTCGCGGAACGGGTACTTCGGAGATGAAAAGGGCATTGGAACTCGGGTTCGGGGACTTGGAGGACGCCATGCAAGCTTCGTCCGCTTTACTCTTCGGGGCGCAAGTGATCGTCACCCGCAACCTTTCGGATTACAAACGATCCCCTATCAAGGCCGTGCGGCCAGGTCATCCAGCGCTGCTTTTGTGAGGAAAATCGCCATTGGCTGCCACTAAGGATTCCTTAATTCCTGCCGGTAGCGGGCGGGGGGTTGGCCGTAGTGGGCGCGGAACATTCGGGAGAAATGATAGACGTCCGGCATACGGCAGAGCTCGGCGATTTCTTTGATTTCCGGTGAACCACGCCGCAGGCAGGATGCAGCGAGGGCCATGCGTTCCGCGCAGACATATTTCCAAAAAGGCAGCCCGGCTTCGGCTCGAAACAGACGCCGGAAATGTGGTGGGGAGATGCCACACGATTGGGCGGCGGTGTTTTCCCGCCAATTATCGGCGGGCCGTTCGTGAATGGCGGTCATCAGGGCCCGCAGCGCTTTGACGCGCGGCTCGAGTTGTTGTTGCTGCGATTGTTCGTCGCGAATGGTTTGGAATAAATCGAGCAGGATCGCCCACGCACGGTCGGTTTGCTGATCTTCGATGTGCATAAACAAACGATCCATCCGCAACCGAAACGAATCCGCATCGGAGATGGGACAAAACGCCGTCGCCGCCTGCGTCGGAAACCATCCCAATTCCGCCAGGTCTTCGGCCCAGCGTCCGTGAAAAGTCAAATAGCGATGATCCCAGGTCGGAGATTCGCGCCACCCGTAGGTAAAGCGCGGCCCCGGCCAGGTCCACCACGCGACCGGGCCGTGGAGTTCCCGCAAAGGACTTCCGTCGATGCCCCAAAGAACGCGTCCGCTGTGGGCGTAGTTCAGGGCATGGATGCCGGGGAATGTGCGATCCACCCAATTTTGAAATCCGGGTAAATGATTGTGATGCCGAAAGGTAAACGGAGTATTCATCGTGATTAAATTACATAAATTTTTGAACAGAACATCCATTTATCATCGCCCCTCCGAAGTGTAAGGTTTTAGTCGCTGATCGTATCGCACAAATGCGTCTTGCCAGCGTCAACCCCTCTCTTCCCTGAATCCTATGAAAACATTCCTTCAGCCGGTCTCCCTATCTCGAATCGCTTCCGCATCGTTACTGGTTGGCCTGACGGTATTGCCCGGCATTTCCGCCATCGCACAACCCACGGAAGCCTACCAATGGAAACCGGTCGTGATCGGAGGCGGAGGTTATTACATCGGCGTGGAATTCGCCCCTTCCCAGAAAGATCGGGCCTACCTCCGCTCCGACGTGGCCGGTCCCTGGCGGCGGGATGCCATCACTGAGCCGTGGCTCTCCTGCAATTTTGATCGGAGCTACACCGAGCCATTCCTCAACGGGTCGAGTGCCGGTCTGGCCGTGCATCCGACCAATCCCGATATTGCCTATTCCAACTTCACGCAGGACTACACCAAGCGGGATGATCTTTATAAAACCACTAACGCTGGAAGAAATTGGGTGCGCGTGAAGGATGTCGAGTCGAACGCGTTTTCTCTCAACAAAGGACGTCAATTCGGGCCGAACGTGGTGATCGATCCCAAGAACGCCAATGTCGTCTATTTCCGCACCAAAACCGACGGACTTTATCGTTCGATTAATGCCGACGAAGCGGAGCCCGTTTTTACAAATGTTCTTCCTCAACAGCCGGGTGAAATTGATTTCTTCAGCCGCAGTGTGGTGGTCGATCCGGTAGAAAAATTTCAGAATCGTTCTCGCTTTGTTTATGTCGCAGTGGCGGGTTTGGGCGTGTTTCGTTCGGATAACGGCGGCGACACGTTCACCCTCATGGCCGGCAGCCCGACCAATGTGCGTTGGATGCGGATGGGCGGCAACGGACGACTCTACGCCACGGGAACGATGGGTGTGTTTCGCAATGACGACCCCCGAAGAACGCCGGATAACTGGACCGACATCAGCCCGAAAACCGGCGTGAATGTTCAACCGGAAGGAGCCCCCGGCATGTATCCCGACTTCCCCGAGAGCATGAAAAGTCGCGGCACTTGGGGCCTCGCGGTCGATCCGGGTAACTCGGATCAAGTCATCATCACCGGCATGTCGGCCAAGGTTACCCCGATCGAGGGCAAGCCGCCTCGCGTGGTGGGAAACTGGGAAATCTGGAAAAGCAACGACGCGGGCGCGACCTGGACTGTCACCACCCATAAACTCGGCGAAAGCGTCACCGGCTGGGCCAAGGATAAGCTCGGGCTCCGTCACCTTATCAACAGTGGCGGCCTCGCCATCGATCCCCACACCCCGAACCGCGGCTACATGTTCGGCGTCTTCCAAAACTACCGCACCGAAAACATCTGGAGTGACGAGATCACGTGGGAGTTGGACAACCGTAACGCCGAGGACGTCATCACGCTCAACCTCTGCACCCCGCCTGCCGAGCCTACGGGCAAAACCGCTCCGCTTTACTCCGGCGTCTCGGACGTGCGCGGATTTCGCCACACCGACCTTGACCAGTCGCCCATCGGCAGCTGGGTAGAGGGCCGCGAACGCAAGGATTTCAACGACTACGGTCACTCTTACGTCACTGGCTACGACTACGCCGAAAGCAATCCGCTGGTGATGATGGCGTGTAAGGATTGGCGCAACTCCATCAGTAACGTGCTGCGTTCGGAGGACGGCGGGATGACGTGGGAACTGATGAACCGCCCCATAGCCGACAAAGGCAGCATCGGCGGCGACGTTGCGATGTCTCCGGATGGCTCCAACGTCGTCTTCGGTCCGGCCAACGGACAAATCGCCCGCTACTCCAAAGATGGAGGCAATACGTGGGAGGAGTGCAAAATCGCAGGAACGGACGCGCCGTTTTACGTGAGCGGCTCGATTGACGCTTACGATTGGGACGCCACCGTGCGGGCGGATCGGGTCAAAGATGGCGTTTTTTACGCCTACTCGACGTGGAAAAACCCCGGCTTTTTCGTGAGCACCGATGGCGGTGCCACCTGGACGCAGAAGGAGTGGAATAAACCCGATGGCAAACCCATGTTGGGTCGCGGTGGCAAAGGTCCGGCAACCGCTCCGATCACGATGGCGGTCTGCCCAGGAAAAGCCGGCGAGATCTGGATGGGCTTGAATGACAATGGCATTTGGCGGAGCAGCGACTTCGGTGAAACCTTTACGAAAGTGCCGGAATTCACGGGCGAAGTCGATCTTAGCCAAATGGTCGCCTTCGGCAAAGAAGCCCCTGGCAGCAGTAACCCTACGGTCTACGTCTATGGCAAAGGTTCGGAAGGAACGGGCGTTTATCGTTCCACCGACCTCGGAACCACTTGGACCAAGTTAGATGGCTACATCGGCACCGGCATACGCGTGCTCGCCGCCGACCGTCAGGTTTACGGGCGCGTCTATCTCGGCGAAGGCGCCAGCGGGATCGTTTACGGCGTTCCGGCGAAACCATAAATTATGGATCCCCTCGCTGAACTTAGAACCGGAGATCGTTGGCTGCGGCTAATAATCGCTGACAATCGATATGAAATCCACGCTGGTACCGGCATCGAGACCTGTGCTTCGTTTCGTCAGCCACTCGGAGTTTGCTGGTATCAAAAGGGGAACAATCTCCCTGATGGAGAACGTCGGGCAGCGTGGTCGCAAGTGGATCTTTCCGAAGACGCGACTTGGATTTTGCAGGGCGAAATATTGGACACGCAAAACGGAGCGTGGTTGGCGGAAACACGGGTTTCGGTCGATGGCGAAGGCTTCCGGCTGAACACCCGCTTTACCCGTCGAGGCGAACCGCGCGCGGCTTCGGTGCGGGTGCACACCCAGTTTGCCGCTCCGCCCCGGCGGGCTTACACGCTCATTCCCGGCTCGATTTACAATGGCAACCGGGCCAATATCGTGGTGCCGCGCACCTATTGTCCTTTGCCGACGGATTATGAACTGAGGACACGCGAACAATCCCTTTCGCGCCGAGTCATCGCCGACATTCCCCGGCAGGATGCTTCGACCTGGTGGACAGCGCACATCTGGGGTTATCAAGCCTCCTCGGCCTCGGTCAGCGCCTATGATCCTGAGAACCAAAGCGGCATTCATCTCGGCTACGCACGCGCGGAAAGTGGACGTGTGCTCGGCGTCATCCATACGGCCGACCCTGATGCGGATTTCCATCAAGTCACCGTCGAAAATCCCTGCGTGCGCAATCGCCGCTATCGCCTTTGTTATTGGGATTTAGCTCCGGATCGTCCGCATCTTTTTACCGATGGAGAAAGCGCCCACGTCGATCTGCGCCTGGCTCCTGTCTCAGCTCCATCCATCCCCGAATTCGTCACCTCGTGGCAGGGAGAACGGGAGTTGCGCCGGCAAGGAAAAGCTCCCGGCCAGACGGGCGTGGCTCCGGGTATTCCCGATGTCATGCCGCGCAGTCACGCCACAGCGCATCTTATTCAGTGGCTCGACGATCATCGCTGGAACGACGCGGGATTCTATCGCAACGGCGAACTGGAAAACCCGCGCGAACTCGTCTTGGGCTGGGGTCACGGCACTTCCATGATGATGGGAATGTATGGCCAAGGCAGCGAACAAGTGCGCCAACGCATCCGCCAAATGATCCGCCTCCTCCTCGACGAAGCCCAGGCACCGGGCGGCTTGTTTTACGGAGTTCGCCTTAATGAAAAGTGGCTCGGCAGCGATGGCAATCTGGAAACGTTTCACACCATGGGAGCCATGACCGTGCGGCGCACCACCGACACCATCCCGCACGGATTGGAACTGGTGGATGCCTTGGGTAACGGCGGAAACAACGACGACGTGGCGCTGGCGAATCGCTTGGATGACGCTCTCCGCAGAGCGTGCGAAGCCCTGGTGCGAATCGTGCGGCGCGACGGCAATCTCCCGTTCCTGCTCGATCCCCTCACCGAACGCGCGGCCTGGCCGGGAGGCTTCGGCGGATCACGTGCCATCGGTTTGCTAGCACGGGGTTCGGTGCGTTGGAATCAGCCCGAATGGCTCACCGTCGCCACCAACCTCGCGGAGCTATGCGTTCGCGAAGGATTGAATCGCGGTGATGTCTGGGGCGGTCCCTCCGACGTGATGCAGGGCACGACCGACAACGAAAGCCTGACCGCCCTGGCCGAGGGGCTGACGCATCTCCACTCCGTGACCCAAGACCCCCAACATCTACAGTGGGCCGTTCAAGCCGCCGATCTTCTTGCGACGTGGGCACTCGATGAACACATCGAATTTCCCCCCGAAAGCATGCACGGACGCAACGGCTTCCACGCCTTCGGAGCTATGGTTGCCTCGACTCAAAACGCCTGCGGGACTCCCGGCCTCTGCGTCAACAGCGGACGTTTCCTCCTCGACCTCTACGAACACACCGGCCTCACCCGTCTCCTGGATTTCCTCTCCGACCTCACCCGGATGTCGATGCAAATGATCATTCGCCCCGGTCAACATTGGGGCGAACTGCAGGTTGGCCAAATGACCGAGAGCGCGTCCTTCAACGACGCCCTGGCCGACTTCGGCACGGCCTACTGCATCAGCGCTGTCTGGCCCGCCAACGCCATGCTCCTCAGTGAACTCGACCTGCCCTCCGTCTATGTCGATGGCGACAAAGTCTGGCGATTCGATCACATCACAGCAGCACTGAACGCAGCAGGAAGTCTAACCATCACCAATCCCACCGATTACCCCGCCAAATACCGCGTGCAGTGGAAGTCGGGATCCATCACCTCCTACAAACTCCAGCCTGGCGAAGCCATGAAATGCGATACGCCACGATCCGCAACATCCTAAACTCATCGACGAGCAGCTAGTTTTTCACTTTCTCCTAAGATTGCTTGATAATTTAAGCGGCATTGTGAGGGACAGGTCGAAAATCCAAACTACATTGGTTGTGTCCGAGCTTTCCGAAATGGATTGCTCATTTTTACACCCTCCAAGATTCCATGAAATTCTGCCCGACTTCATTCTCCACGCTGTTCATTTCACTCGGCCTTGCCACGTCCGCTTTTGCCGAGGGCGTGCTTTACCGGGAGACTTTTCTTTCCGGCCCGGGTGCCAGTGCGAGCGGCTGGAACTATCACATCAGCGACAAAGCGTGGGATGCCAGCACGCAGCCGATCTGGGGCGGTGCGCCCGGTGCCACAGCTGCGGCGGCGGTGAATTCCGCGCCCTCCAGCGATGCGTTTTGGCAGGGGTTTGTCTATTTGCCGCAGGGCGACACGTATCTTTTCTGGACCTCCGAATACGTGGCCAAAGATGCCGTCACCGCAATCTCCTGGCATCAATCCCTCAGCAATGCGACGGACGCCGTACACGTCGCCGTGCAGGTGGATGCCAACGGCAATGGACGCGATGCAAGCGATCCCTGGTTCGTTTCCGCACAAGGCTTCACGCAAGATGAAGCGGCGGCCAAACTCAGCATCAACAAAAGCAGCGCGCAGGAGCTGAAATTTGCCGGCGCCCAATGGCGACCGCTCAACTACAAACCCGTCGCGGGTGCCGCCGGCGGCGCGCTGGCTTTGGATTCCGCCGCCGCACCGTCCGCCCTGCCCGCTGGCCCGCTGGTGGCCTTTGGTCTCTACGCGCCCAAACGCACGACCACCCACACCTTCGATACCTTCACGATTTCTTCGCCCGCCGGGATTCATTCGCCGATCCCGCCCGCGGTCACGCCCAAGCCCGTGGTCAATACCACCATCGCGCCGCTCACCGACATTCCCACCCCGAAAAAGCAGCTCTCGGCGAAAATCTCGGCCAAGCTCGATCTGCCGATGGGCCAGGTCGTCATCGGCGGCGGCGGCACGTTCACCGGCATCTACTTCAGCCCGGCCAAACCCGGCGAAGCCTATCTCACGGGCGACATGGTCGGGCCGTGGCACCGCCCTTCCGCCGAAACCCCGTGGGAGTTGCTTCCCGTGGTCAGTGAGCTCAATCCACGCCCCGGCTTTGGCAATAGCAGCATGGCTCTGCATCCGACCAATGCGTTGATTGCCTATGCGGATCTCGGCAACGGCGGCCACGAAAATGCCCCCACCGGCCTTTGGAAAACCGAGGACGGCGGCAAAACGTGGAAGCAGGTTTTGCAAAAATACTCCAACAGCAATCAGGACTTCAAAGGGGGCGGTGCTCGCCAGTGGGGGCCGGGTCTGGCGGTGGATCCCAACGATCCTGAAGTCATTTATTGGGGCACGCGTAAGGACGGCGTCTGGCGCACACTCGATGGCGGCAAAAACTGGACGCAAGTGCTCAATATTCCCGAGGGCTGCCGCAATGTCGTGATTGCTCCCAACGAGAAAATCAACGGACGCTCGAAAAACATCTACGTCGGCGTCTTTGAAAAAGGCGTCTATGTCAGCACCGATGGCGGTGACACCTTTGCCTTTGACGAAGGCTTCAAACCGCTGGCGGTGGAAAAGCCTTCGATCCGGTGGATGCGGAGCGCGCGGGACGGTGTGGTCTATGCGGCACACGATACCAAACTGGCACGACGCGATGCCACAGGCTGGCACGACGTGACTCCGGCCGGCGAAGGCCTTTACAAGACCGTGGCCGTGGATGCGAACGACTCCAATCGCGTGCTCGCCATTCGCCAGCCCCTGAAATCGCCCAACGGCGAACTCTTCCGCAGCACCGATGGCGGCAAAACGTGGACTCAGCCATCCAAGCAGGAGCGCAGCGTCGCGCAGCCCTGGGATCCCGGCGTCGCGGCCATGCTCGCGGCGACCAGCATCGATTTTGATCCCACAAACCCCAAGGGGGCTTATGTCACCGATGTTTTTTCCGTCTGGCGCACCCAGGATGCGTGGGCCGATCCGGTCGTTTTTGAAACCCAGCTCGACGGCGCGGAGATCACGCTCACCTTCTCGATGGCCACGCTGCCCGAGGTCGAGGGGATGACCGATTCCGCGGTGATGTTCACTGGCGTCTCGGACATTCGCGGCTTCCGCCACACGGATATCTTCACGGCCCCGGGGCTGGGGCAAAAAGGGAATTCCTACATCATGGCACCGGGCGATTGGTCCACCTACGTCACGAACGTGGACTTCTGCGAAGCCGACCCGAACATCGTTTACGCCGCGAAATCCTTTCAGCCGGGCCATCAGGGGTCCAATCAGGCCAAACTCCTGCGCTCGACCAACAACGGCAAAACGTGGGTGGAAACCGCCAACCCGCTGCCCGGCCAGGAGCAGGCGGGTAGCAAAGTCGCCGTCTCCGCCACCGAGCCCGGACGCGCGGTCTATTTCCCCGGCAACTCGCAATCGCCGTTTTTCACCACCGATGGTGGCAGCACTTGGAAGCCCGCAAAAGTCGCGGGCACCGGTGAACCGATGCCGCACATTTACAACAAAAACAGCGGCTACAACTTTGCCCTCGCCACCGGCTCCGACCGCGTGGACGGCAAGACCTTTTACGCCTACCAGTATCGCGGCAAAGAACAGCCCGGCGTCTTCTGGGTGAGCCGCGATGGAGGCGAGACATGGACCGCTACCAAAAGCGACCTGCCTGGGGCGAATATCCATGACAGCGTCTCGCCCGTGCAACTCTCGGCGACGCCCGGTCGCGCCGGCGAGCTGTGGCTCGCGCTTGGCGGCGGCGGCCTTTGGCACAGCACGGATTTCGGGGCGACTTTTACGAAATCCCCGGAGTTCCCCGGCAGTCGTCCGCTGCTCGTGAGCGCGGGCGTGGGCGACCCGACGAAGCCCGGCAGTGAGCCAGCCGTCTATGTCTATGGCAAAGGTGCGGATGGCCTTGCCGATGGCCTCCACCGCTCGCTCGACGCCGGCAAAACGTGGCAGACCCTCCCGCGCATCGGTTTTGAAAATCTCGGCAGCTATATGCTCATGGCCGACCGGCAAACCTTCGGCCGCCTCTACCTCGGCACGCCCGGCCTAGGCATCTGGTATGTGCAGACCGACCAACTTTAAGACCCGCCGATCCGAAAAGACACTGCAAGGTGGGCTGTCATGCTTACCCCGTTTTGCTAATCACTTGATACTTCCATGAGCCAACTTCACCTCCACGCCTCCGCCTCCCCTGCCGCTGTCGGCACTCCCCTGCCCCACGTCTGGAGCGTCTGTGTGGGCGCCGGCCGCGCCAACGAGGGCCTGCGCGCCGACTGGCAGGAGCAGCTCGCCACCGCAAAACGCGACTGCGGTTTCGAGTCCATCCGTTTCCACGGCATTTTCCACGACGACATGTTCGTGCTCCGCCAAAAGGACGGCAAAGACCAGTATCTCTGGCACTACGTGGACGCCCTCTACGACCGCCTGCTCGAACTCGGCGTAAAGCCCTTCGTCGAGCTCGCCTTCATGCCGAAGAGCCTCGCGCGCAAAACCGCCACCGTCTTCTGGTGGAAGGGCAACGGCTCCCCGCCCACCGACATGGGCCGCTGGAGAGCCCTCATCACTGCCTTCACCCAACACTTGGTGGATCGCTACGGCATCGACGAAGTCCGCACCTGGCCCTTCGAGGTCTGGAACGAGCCCAACCTCGATGCCTTCTTCGACGGCACCTACTCCGAATACGTCGATCTCTACGCCGCCTCCGTCACCGCCGTAAAAGGCGTGGACGCCTCCATCCAGGTCGGCGGTCCCTCGACCAGCAACTTCGTGCCCGATGAGCGCTCCGACGGCGAGCGCTGGGATATGTCGTTCCTCACGCCCACCGACGTGCCCGACGAGACTCTCCCGTGGCGTCCGGTCTGGATCGAGCGTTTCCTCCGCGATTGCGCGGCGCGAAAACTCCCCGTCGATTTCATCTCCATGCATCCGTATCCGACGGAAGGCGCGCTGGATCTCGACGGCAGCTCCATCCACTTCACCCGGCACCGGGACGCGACCATCCACGACCTCACCCACCTTCAGGCTCTGGTTCGGGCGAGTGCCTATCCTGCCGCGAAAATCCATTGCACGGAATGGAGCACGTCGCCCACGTCCCGCGACCACGGCCACGACGAGTTGCCCGCCGCCTGCTGGCTCCTCCGTGCCAATCTCCAGGCTTCCGGTCTCTGCGACTCACTGAGCTACTGGGTCTTCAGCGACATCTTCGAAGAAAGCGGTGCCGGCCCCGCCACCTTTCACGGCGGCTTCGGCCTCGTGAACTTCCACGGCTTACCCAAGCCGGCCTATCACGCCTACCGCTTTCTCCACGCTCTTGGCACTGAGCGCCTCGCCGCCGAAGAAGGCTGGCTGCTTAGCCGCCATGCGGACGGTCGCCTAGCCGCCGTCATCTGGAATTATGCCGACGGCTTCTTGAAAACTCCCAACGTGAGCTACACCCGCGATCGTTCGCGCGCGGACTTTGACGCCGGCACGCCCGGCGAGTTGAAAATCGAACTCTCCGGCCTCGCGCCCGGCACCGCCTTCGAGCTGGAAGTCTGCGACTCCGCGCACGGCCATGCGCTGCATGCCTGGGAACGCATGGGTTCACCCGAACCGCCAACGCGCGAGCAAACCGCCGCGCTCCATGCCACGGCGCGAGCGACTGAGCGGCTCACGCTGCACGCCGATCAAACGGGGGTTCTCCGCTACCAGCGCCAACTCGCCCCCTGGGCCATCGGCGCTCTCCGTCAGATCGCGCCTTAAAAACCACCTCCCAGATTATGGCTGCATGGCCAACGATCCGGAAAGGCGTGCCGAGCTCAAACGCCTAGATCAGATCATCGAAGATGAGTTCGGACATGTGGATGAGGCCGACTCCGCTCTAATTCCTATTCTCTGGCAACCTTTTCCACGCCAAGCCGTAGGAAGCGTCTGGGAGTTTCCGAAAAAGAAACCCCGTCGGAAATCGTAATAATCCGAGTCAACACGGCTCCGCCCACACCCAAGCGACCATTGGTGCCGCTCGCCGTGGCACTACCAACCGTATTCCAACTCACGGTGTCCGGCTCCAGCGTGGCAATCGGGCTCCAGGTCACCAGGTTTTCCGAAGCACTCACCATGTAGCGCACCGGCGCAGGATTTAGCCGCGCGAAAGTGAGCTTCAATTTTCCGTCCGCCTTTCCAGAAATCGAAGGACCGGGAGAAAACACCAATGGGTCCGTATCGATGGCAAACTCCAACAGATTTCCCAGGCCATCTCCATCCGGATCCGCTGCGTCGCCCCAAACCGTCCGTTCCTGGCCGGAGTCCGCCACGACCGAAGCAGAGAAATAGAGTTCCCGCCAGACTTGGAGCGCGGAAAGACCCGGCCCGGCCAGTGACACTTCATAAGCCCCAACGTCGGACGCCACGCCGGAAGGACGGCGATTTCTGACAAAATCCAAACCCGGAGCCTCCGGCCAGGTGGTGGCAAAATCAATCGCAGGACTGGTGGGTTGAGGGGTAAAGTCCGCGATGGCAGAATCCAACTGCGGATTTTTGAGGAGAGGATTCGTCTTGAGATTGTTCGTATACGTTCCATCCCCAAGGCTGCTCGGGATACTCGCTGTCCCGAGGTCACCGTAAAAGATATTGGAGTTGTAAGACACATCCGTCGTGCCCCGGGCGACACTACCCTGAACCACGACCCGCGAACGATCCTCATCTCCCCAGAAAATATTGTTCCGGACTCGAACATCCCGCGAAAAGAGATTATTGTCCGCCGCAGTCGCGGGATTCCCGTCATTGACAGCGGAGATTTGCAAATCGCCCCAATCATAGCGAGGCGGAATGGCCGCCAAGTCCCGCTTGAGCCCCTCAGTCTGAACGTTGTGATAAACGGTATTGTTGATGATGTCGATTTTCCAACTGCTGGTGATTGCGATTCCTGCCCCACCGCTGCCATAAACAAGGTTATTTGCCATCAAGGTGCGACCGGAGTACCCGTCCAGCGAGGCTTTGCTGTATTGGCCGCGCGAGTTGGTATCAATAATGATCCCGTTTCCGTCGGAAAAACGGATACTCCCGTTGTTGTTCCAAGGGACGTAACACCGATTGTTACTGCATTCATTTCCCACGATGAAACTTTTGTGATTTCCCAGCTGATCAAAATTCCAGGAATGCAGCAGGCTGATGCCACTGCCCCCGAACGAACTCAGCCAGTTGGTGTCCCTGATGATGTTGTTTTCAATGGTCACATAATCGGCATTCAAAACCCCCACGCCGGCACCCGGGTAACGGCTGATCCGATTTCTCATGATCCGCACGTGGTGCGCTCCCTTCGCCTGGTCATTCAATCGTCCGTTGATCGTGATCGCATTGGTGTTGAAGCTGCGGTTTCGTTGTCCGCCGCTCAGGATCCGGCCATCGGTTGTCGCCGCCTCCAGCATGTCAGCCCATTCACTCGAACCAATATCCGGCACATTTCCCTCAAAGGTGAGATCACGAATCTCCACGTAGCAAGAGGGAGCCGTGATTTGAAACCCATGCCATCCTGTTGATTTGATTTTCGGGGTATGACCGGGAGATGAACGCAGCACGATCCATTTGGCCGGAGTGCCTTTCTCCGAGATCAGCTCCAGAGCCACATAAGCGCCGGTGTAGTCACCGTTCATCAGGCAGACCACATCACCAGCCGCCAATTGCTGTCGGGTGAATCCCAGGCTCCGGAAAGGCCTGGCTTCGGAAAGTCCCAGACCGTTTGGGAGAGAATCCGAACCGAGTGTCGGACTCACATAAAACGTTGGCGACGTGTAGGAGATATTATCGATGGCGAGGGTTTGCTCGCCTTGTTTGTTCCATCCCATCCCACTACCGAAGCTGATAGCCACTTCAACCCGCCCATTTGTCGGAGAAAATGTCCCGGAAAGAACCGAATCACTCAGATCGAGGGAGTATCGAAAAAAACCATTCGCAACCTGCGGGATGACTTCCCAGGACCGGGAGCCCAACACTTCATTCGAGCTGCCGAGGGAGCGAATTTCCACCCTCACCGGCTTCACGGAGCTCGGCTTCAGGTCAAAACTCAGGGTGAGCTTGCGGAGATCCTGTTCCGTATTGCCAATCTGGAGCGGACCACTGGCAACCACGGCATTCCAATCAGGAGGGTTGCCGGAAGGGACGGCACGAACAACCAGAGCGGAGGAGGAAATGCCAACAAACTCGTTCCCGCCAGAAGGATCAGAAGTTCCGGCATCGACGACCCATGCGGTGGTGACCGAGGCTCCGGTGCCGGTCGCGGAAATTGCTGCCCACCGTTCGGCCGCCGTATCAAATTCCGAGGAAAAAAGGACCCCGGCAAAACTGTCAGGGAGGGTCAACCCCCAGACAGAGACTACCAAAAGAATAAGAACGGACGAGAACCGGGGCGAGTGCTTCACTATATTGGGCATCGGGAAGATCCCGGAGAAACGGGACGACATTCTGACCGCCAGGGGTTTAGCTGCCATCATTTGGATAACTCTAAATGTTGCCGCGGGCAGGCGAAACGTCTGCTCCACTTTTTTAACTTTGCGTTTTACAGAAAAACCCGGCCAGCCTTTCAGCAGACCGGGTCTTCGTTGTCCTGTGGTTCCTCAACCAGAGGACTCCCCCCACATGAATTATTTAGTGAAGCTCAGCTGTTGCGGCGACGGCGGAGGACCACCATTGTGGTCAATCCGCCAGTCAGGAGCACCCAGGTGGTTGGCTCGGGAACCGCATAGGTCAGAGTTCCGAAATCCGCAGTCGCCGAGTTATTATTGAAGGTCCATGAATCCCCTGCGGTGAAGCTCCCAAGAGCCGCCGTCACATCAACGGCTGATGAAGCTGAAACCGCTCCTATGCCGGTGATGGAATCAAATGCGCCGGTTGAAGTCGCACCGCCAGAAAAGTCGAGGAGCGAGATGCTGAAGTTGCTAACCGGCGAGAAGCTATTGACCAGGGAAAGCGTCAACGTGTCTGCCGAGCTCGCCAACCCGAGCGAACCACCGGAGAAGGTGATGGCGTCAAATGTTCCCGCCGTGCTGCCTCCAACCTGAAAGGCCATTGTGTTGGCATTGGCTGCGCTGGTGGACATGGCCACATTCGTGAGAGCAAGTGATCCTACACCTGCGAGACCCGAAGTGCTCGTTCCCCCAACCGCAATCGTTCCCAGGTTGTTGAAAGTGAGATTTGTAAAGGCAGAACCAACACTTCCGTTATTGGTGTAGCTCAAAGCACTGGCCGCGCCGCCTCCTGCGCTCGTGAAAGTTCCGGTCACGCTGTTGTTGAAGGTCAAGGCACCCGCCGCGTTGGTATTCGATCCGGCACTGCGAATGAATGCCGCTGAATTGCTTCCGACCGTGTAAAGCGCGTTGTTCGCGATAATCATCGTTCCGGCGGCAATGTTATTCTGGTTTCTGAACGAGACCGTGCCGCTGTGGATGAAAGTTCCACCAGCGTTAACAGTAGAACCGACTGTTGTCGAGTTTGTCGCTCCCGCAGCAGCCCCTGATTCCACTTTTATTTCAGCTCCAGCGCGAACCGTCGTCGTCGCATTGTCACCAGTGATTAAAGATACGGACGATCCCCCGAAGTTGGACGAGGTCGTTCCTACAATCAAAAGCGAACCTGTTTTGACATCAAGTGTTGCAACTCGTGATCCTGCCGTATTGCCAATCACCTGGACGGTATGGTTGACGTTAGCGGCTGCGAGTGACCTCGCAATCGAGGCCTGATTTCCGGCACCAACGTCAACGGTGACAGCACCGTTTTGTCCATTGCCCAAGTTGACGGTGCCACCAGCGACTTTAGTGATGCTGCTACCGTTGCCAAGAAAATCGATAGTTCCTGTATAGTTGCTTGAATTTGATATAAAAACTCCGTTCGTGCCCAACTCCATGACAAGCGTGCCGACATTTGCAGCAGTGACGTTGGAAAATGTGTGAGCTGCTGTCGTCAGAGTGCTCGTCAAAGTGAACTTGTTCACGACGCCCGCAGTCGTTTGCGTTAGATTAAATGCCGCAATTGTTTGCGGCGTACTCAGCGTGACATTGCGAGTGCCAGCGGTGACATCGCCGAGCGTGGCCGTATCTGCTGCGAGCGTTCCAGGAATACCATCAGGATTCCACAAATTGACAGTGGTCCAGTCACCTCCTGTGTTTGGACTCCCATTACCATCCCAAGCATAAGCGACGGCGTGAAGATTTCCAGCAAGCAGTAGGCCTGCTAAACCTGTAGCAGCTGCGATCGAGGTTAATTTCAGGGTGGGTTTCATAATCATGACTTTCTGGGTGGATGGGATTGCGGGGTGAAGCAGTTCACTTCTGAACTTCTGCAAATCTGGCACTGTCGGAAAAGAACACCACGCTTTTTGTGATGAAACTATTAAGCGCAACGAGGTGAGGGAGAGAGTTCATTAGAGCCACGGATGGCACGATTCCTCACTGATCAGTGACCAGCTAGTTGTTGCGCACGTAGCGCTGACTCAACGGAATAGGTGGTTTTAGTCACCAAGTGGAAAGCGTCCCTGGCGGCTGAGGAGAACGCGCTATTTCCGCTTACATTATTCACCATTGCCAGACGTGAGATGGTCATTCATAGATTTTTCCGATGAACCCCTCTCCGCGTGTGACCCTAAAACGTATCGCCCAGGAAGCAAAACTGAGCATTGCCGCCGTCTCCATGGCGCTGCGCGACCATCCCCGGATCGGAAAGGCTACCTGCATGCGCGTGCAAAAACTTGCGGCTAGCATGGGCTACCAACCGGATCCCGCACTTTCTGCGCTTGTCGCCTACCGGCAGGACTCACGGGTGCGTCCGGCCGGCAGTGTCATCGCCGTGGTGTACGTCAAGCCGGAGGAGTTCGCAGTGCCGGAGCGGGAAACGCGGGAGGAACTGTCGGGGATCCGTGAGACGGCGGAGAGGCTCGGATATGGGTTGGACACATTCTCTACGAACTTCCAGGAAGCGGACCAGGCGCGGGTGATGCGCGTGATCAAGAACCGGGGCATCCGGGGAATCATTTTTCAGTTTCTCGACTCCGAACCCTCGCAGCTGAAAGCGGACTGGGGGTTCGTTCCCGCCGTCGGACTTGGCATTGTCTCGCGGGATTCGAAACTTCCCCTCCCGATTGTCTGCGGCGATCACTTTCACAGCTCTTGGGAGGCGATGCGGCAGATTGGGCGCAAGGGATACAAGCGCCCGGCGCTGCTCATGCCCGCCTCGTTCCCGGCTTTTCTGCAACATGAAATTCTCGGCGGGTATCTGGTTGGGCTGCGACAATGCCAGGGCAACCCCGAACCTTGCGATTTCGAGGTGAATTTTTCGCCACAGGCCCCCTGGCGGGAGGAAATCGCCTCTTTTTTGAAAACGCACAAGCCGGATGTGCTTATCTCGGCGGGGCGCGCGAGCTCCCTGTTTCAGTGGCTCGCAAAAGACTACCCGGCTCTGGTCAAAAAAACCGATGTCTGCACGCTCGACGCCGTGCCTGAGGATCACACGGTGAGCGGAATTCTGCAAGACCGGCACGGCGTCGGCAGCGTGGCCATGGAAAATCTTCACAAGTTGATTCTCGCCAACGTCACTGGACCATCCGAACGGTCGCAAGCCACGTATATTCCGCCGACCTGGCGGGAAGGACAGTCCCTCGGATCCCGCAAAACCCGACCAGCCAAAGCCGAACGCAAAATCGCTAGATAGTTTAAGCAAAGCGAACCTTTAAGACCCGGGAAGAGTATATAATGTAAATACATGTTCAACCCCCAGGAGCGACCTGCTGTCTTCCGTGCAAACCGGCATGTATTGTCCGCCAATGCGCGAACCTTTGGAGGACAGATCCGCTAAGTTTTTGCATGAGCCGCCTCTCCCGCCCACCATCCCGGGGATTTACCCTGGTGGAAATCGTCATTGCCATCGGCGTCATCGCCGTGGCCGGCTTGGCCTTGCTTGGACTAATGGGAGTGGGCTTGGGAGCGGCCCGCGAAGCCAAGGAAGAAACGGCCTGCGGTCTGGTCGCCCGCTTCGTTTTCTCCGACTTGGAGACGGACGCCTTTTCCGCGGAGGATCCCTCCGCCACGGTGGTATCCCCCTTCAATCCCGCCAACCTCTCCACCGGGGTCACGAAGCGCTATTATTTCACCCAGGAGGGGATCTTTCTTGGTTATACGGTCCCGGCCACGCCCGACCCCGCAAGAACCCCGTTTTTTCTGGCCGAAGCCGTCGCGAAGCCCCCCGCCGCCCCGCTGGCATCGGGCGTTTCCAGTCAGGGCGTTTCACCTAAGGAACTGCGGGCCGTCAGTCTGACCATTAGCTGGCCGGTTGACTCCGCCACGGGTGCCGTTCCGACAGGCGCACGAACATCCAACTTTGGATTCCTGCTGGGAAAAAAAATCTATCGAAAAAGTCTGGAGGGCGACCGATGAAACCATTCCGCCAGGCGTTCACCCTGATCGAACTGCTGGTGTCCATGGCGATCCTTGCCCTGATCGTCGTCCTTGTCGTGGGACTGCTGGGCAACGTCTCGCAGGTCTGGTCGGCGGGCAATCAGCGCGCGGAGCTCTCCCAGACCGCCCGCGCGGTCGTGGAGATGATCGGGCGGGAATTGAGCGTCGCAGAGGCGCTGCCGGCGGGGATGCAGGGGAATTTTAAAAGTTATGCCAGTTCCCCGCTGGTCGTGAATCCTCCGCTGGCTGGTTACACCACGATGCTGAAGGACGCCGACGACGTGCCCATGGACTCCCTTTTCTTCTTTGCTCCTCTCCGCAGCACTGCCAAAGGGCCGCTGGTTTGCGTCGGATATTTCACAGCCAACGACAACACCCTCCGGCGCGTGGCCGTGACATCGGCGGACACGACGTATCCCGCGATGGCGGCGGCCAATCTTCCTGTCTATTCAATGTGGCACACTTCAGTCTCCAACAACCCTCCTGGTCGCGATGCGAAGCTGGCCAACTTCATCCAACCGGTATCGTGGCTAAATCCTGCCAGCGGCAGCGGATTTGCGGCGGCCTCGACAGACGCGAACGTCACCTCCACCGTGGCCGAACGGGTCATCGGATTCGTTGTTCGGCCCATCGGCAGGGACGGGACTCCCCTGCCCTCACCTTTGCTTCAATCAACCGCGCCGACCAGCACATCAGGTGTCAACACGATCCGCGCCTACAATTCATCCTGGTGGCCGGTGGCGGATGGATTGCCCTCGGAAATCGAAGTGACTCTTGTGGCCTGCGAAGCCAATGCGTTTCGTCGTTTGAAAGAACAAAACGCCGTGCCCGCCATCACCATGCCGGCCGACAACTCCGATGCCGCCTTCCAGAACGCACTCACGGAATTGAAAGACACCTTGGGCGGGAAGGTGAAACAATACGTGATCGTGACCCGGCGTTTCCCCATCTTGAGAGGTTCCCGCTAATGAATAACTGTCCCTGCATTCCTCGCCGTTCGCGTCCCGGAGGCATGGCGCTGGTCATTACCCTGTCGCTCATCGTGCTGCTTTCCGTGCTGGTGCTGGGTTTCACCGTGACCGCGCGGTTTGATCGAACGCTTTCCTCGGGCTATTCCAAAGCCGACCGTGCGGAACTCGTGGCCCAATCCGCCATGAACCATGCCCAGGCTTTGCTGGCCAGCAACATCCCCGACGTGGGCCCCAACGCCCCGGCCACCCCGACCCATTGGTGGGTCGCCCCCGGCCGCCTCTGGACCCAAGCGGGCAACACCCCGCCCACTGCGGTCAACCTCTACAGCGGCGATTCGACCAACGCGAACGACCCAAATCTCAACCGCCAACGCATCGATGGAACCTATCCCATCGAGCCAACCGGAACCCCAATGCGCGTCGCCTGGATTCCCGTGGGGAAGGATCCATCGCTCCCTGTCAGCACGGCCAACCCCATGGTCGCAAGGTTCGCATATTGGATCGATGTGGAAAATACCCGCATCAATCTGCGCACCGCGAGACTGGGAAATGGGACCCGCAGCGAACTGGCTCTGTCCGGCACATCCTATGTGCCCGCCGTCAATCGCAACACCGCGTTCACCCCGGCCGGCAGTGTCTTTGGCGGCCTCGCCCCCGGCAGCCCCGGCGTGGTGGATATCAGTGGATTGACCGGTGGCTCGAATGCAACCGGCCTGCCCGATCCGACTGGCACCATGCAAATCTCCAACCCGCGGGAGTACCGGCAATTTTTCGCGTCCGACTCCACCTGGAATGCATTTTTCAACGCCAACCAATTTGATCTCTCCGTCTGGGGAGAGTCGCCGGAATTTAATGCCTTGGCCAAAAACCGGATGTCGAGCGTGCAGTTTCGCAACAAGACACTGCCGGGATTTCAATTCTACTGGGATCTGGACGATCCCAACCAAATTATGGCAGAACCGATGACGATGGGAGGAGGCAGTTACCCTCCCGGAACAGGCCCCGCCGTCAACGAGTTCGCCTACTACAAAAACTCAGTCCAGGCACTGGCGGACGCTTTTCAAAGCACACAATGGCCCGGTTACAGCGGATCGAGTCTGGCCGCAAAATGGGCCGCCCGCGCCGGTCTTCCTGCCGCCGACAGCGCCAAACTCGCCGAGCAGGTTGCCTGGAATATGCTGACGGCACATGCCTTTCTGATGCGGGGAGGCTCCATCAGAAACGAGGTTTTCGGCCTCGGAAACTATGGCCGCACCGGGGCGGGAACAACCGGCGAACCCCAGGCGAAAAGCGACCTCTTCCCCTCAGTTTCCACCTCCAGCACGGGCGGACGCTACCTCGCGCAAAGCGGAAATCCCTACGTCAGCGAATTGGGTTTGGAACTCAATTGGGAAACGGCGGGAACGAACAAAAACGTTCGCGTGAGATTGGTGGGCGAACTCTTCACCGGCTCCCAAGTGAATATCGCGGATGTGTCCACTCTCACGGGAACAGACGCTGGAATTCTCCTGCGGGACTCTGCCTCACCGACCACGGGCGTCTATCTCATCCCCACCGCCGCAAGTTTTGAAATTCCCTCCGCTGCCACCACGGTGACCGCCGGATCAACCGCCTTTCCCGGTTGGACCATCACTGCCAGTGGCGCAAATCTTGTCTTTACCCTCTCCAATCCCAATCCGCTTCTTGGATCTGCAAATTGGACACCCGCAGGAAGAAACGGGCGTCTCAGCGCGGAACCCACGCCACTCGCGACCTCCACCCTTCGTCTGCCTGCCAATAGTTATCAGGCATTTCGTTCGGAGGATGTCACCACTCCCTCGGCCATCAATCCGAGTTTCTTGATTCCCCTCACCGCATCCACCACCACGATCACTTTGTCCAACGTCCAGTTGAAAGTGATCGCGGTCAAAGAGCCGTCCAATATTGACCAATACAAAATCTTCCAATACTGCCCGCTCCAGGACACCGCTTTAACCGCAGGAAATCTCCTGACCGTAAATCCGCAAAATCCCCTCATCGTCCTCGGGAACCTGACGGTTGCTGATGGACAAACCAATCGCGCCTTCACCGTAGAGGTCGATGACCCGAGGCGCTGCGCCCTTTCCGACGCCTGGACCGTCTGCACGACTGCAGGAACAACCTTCCCGGGGACAAATACCCTTGGCGCAAAAAACTCTAACTGGCCTGCCATTTCGCCTGAAATCCGCGCCCTTTCCTTCGTCACACTCGGCGGAAACCCCTCAGCCACGGGCTATTACACAACAAACCCCGGCGAACAAGGCACCGTTTATTCCCCCGGCCAGCTCGCCAATCTCTGGACCGCTCCTCCTTACATTATCCCGGCGACCGGAGACCTCTACTTAAACCTCACCTCCAGCGACACCGGCATCCCCGACCACCTGGCCCTCGAACTGATCAACTCCGAGCCGGGTATGGCGCTGGGATCCAATCAGGGCACGATCAATCCCAACACGCGCATCCATCCCACGAGTTGGGGCATCCCCTCGCGCACTAAAGCCCTCGACGCCCTCTTCCGCCGCTGGCGGATCGGAGGAACCAACGTCAACTCCACCGCCCTGGCGGCCAGCATTGCCTCGACCATGCCGGCGGACGGTTACAAATACCGCGGTGAGTTGATCCCATTGCTGGAAACCGGGGGTGGCGTGCTGGGCGGCACGGCCACAAAATGGGAAAAGCAGGCGCTGATCAGCGCCCTGGCGGGCCGCCTGACCACCCAGGCCAGCGCCTTTGGCATCTGGGGCGTGGCCCAAACGGTCCAGCAGTCAACGAATGGTGCCATCGTGGTCACGGGCGAGAAACGTTTCTTCGGAGTTATCCGCCGTCGGCCTTACACCGGCGTGGACGGAGTTTATGGCAACGCCAAAAGCGATGCGGTTGGAACCTTCACCGAAACGATTAGGGGGGGCGGCGGTTTTGTCGGTCCGCTTTTTGGTCTGATGCGCGACACCTTCGACGGACCCGACGCCGTGCCGGTCCCCTCTCCGGCCTCGGTCCCGACGCCGGATGAAACCTCATCCACCCAAACAGTCCGTGCGGCGTTCAATCCGCTCAAACCGTACCTGACCACCGAAACGTCCTACTTCGAATACCTCGATCCCTAAGTCGACCTCGGTTTTACAGGAGGGAACGGAGAAAACGGAGGAGAAGGCTTGCAAAAAACTGAGCGACTCTACCCCATCCCTTTCCGCTCCGTGCTCCCTGTGATCTCTGTGGCTCCCTTCCCGGTCTTAGGTTGAAAACTCTCATCCTTGCCCATCCGTGGAATCCGTGGCCGGTTCCCGCCGCATTTAGCCTACTCCTTGAGCAGCGCCACGCCGCCAATATCGGTGACATGGGAGGAACCACCCACCTGAAACGAGATATTCAATTCGCCCTCGGTGAGTTCGTCCAGGACGGGTATTTCGATATGCACAATCTGCCAGTCCTCGACCAGCTCCGTCTTGATGATTTCACTTCGGACTTTATCTTGAACCGGCCGGCTGGAGATATCCACCGGGAATGTGCGTCCAGCAGTTTCGCTTTTTCCCGCCCGAACCCAATACACCAGATGCAGCAAGTCCCCTGATTGAAACGCTTTCGGCACCTTAAAGAGAATCTTGTGCGACCATGAGACGTCCGTCTCCTTGGGCAAAGTAACCCGGCGGAATTTCGCAAACGGCTCGGAACCGGCGGCCGGGAGCAACTCGGATTTTCCATCATAGTCGAAACCCGGGAATTTCCATAAAACCTCATCCGCGGGATCCGCCATCCAGACCACCCCGGTGGAGGAAAGACCGAAGTCCGTCGCGGCTTTGAGAATCTTAACCTCGGACTCCGGGGCAGGTCCGGCCGCCCGAAGCGGGAGGGAACCAAAAAGAATGACGGCAAGAAGGGAGATCTGTGGTATTTTCATGGGAGAACTTTCAGTAAAGCGAACCCCAACACCCTCTCCCAGCCAGTGCCAAAATTCACCTTGAAAAAAATCGAGTTGACTGAAACTATTAAGCAGCTTTGCGAGGGATTTGGAACTCTTCCCGGCGATCTTGCTTAATATTTAAAGCAATCCCTCCCTTGGCGATCTTCCCATCCTGGAATAGAATGCCTTCAATGAGTAGCCCCAGCACATCGAACACCAAAGCCTTCTCCCTCGTGGAACTCCTGACCGTAGTGGCCATCATGGGGCTTCTGATGACGGCCGTGGCTCCCGCGTTCCGCAACATCAGTTCGTCCAACAGCCTGGTCAATGGCGCAAACATCCTGAGCGGGCTGATGAATCAGGCGCGGGTTTACGCCATCGCCAACAACACCCAGACGGCGGTTTATCTTTGCACCGACTGGCCCGGGCGTCCCGATGATGCCAGCCGGGTGGCAGCCGTGTGGTACTGGGACGCCAACAGCGCAGCTTGGAAAGCCCTGACAAAATGGGAGCGTCTTCCCACCGGAATCATTGTGCAGGATGTAGTCCCCTCAGGCAGCACCTCCGGGGGGGGAGAATATTTCGTGGTGGACTCTGCCAACCTTGCCAACTCCAAGGGAGTGGCCGTCAGCGGAGGCACCGCCCAGGTCCTCGAGATCCGGTTTAATTCGCTCGGAGCAGCCATCGTGGACTCAACCGCCCCGGCGGCAGCCACACCGCTCAAGCAACTCCAGATGCGACTCATTCCCGGTGTGGCCAGTGGAGGAACCGTTCAATCCACCGCTAAGGAAAATTGGATTGATGTTTTTACCGACGGACTGACCGGACGGGTCCGGTTCGCGCAGCGCTAAATGCGTGCGCCTCCAAGTCGCACCCGGATCTGATGGTCGACCGCAGGTTACTACTCAGGCCTTCGGTAGTATTTTGAAAGTACTGGGCTTGCCGCTGATTTTAAGACACTTTTAATCGTGAGGATTACAGTGAGAAAACGGTAAGCGAGTAAATTTTCATGGGCTGCGAAGGGAACAAGGCGGTTTGGAAAAACGCTAATTTGGGCGCACCAGTTCTCTTTCGATTCTTCCAGCAACTGCCGCTTTTTTGGCGATTCCAGATCACCGGGTGGCTGGCGTTTATCGTCTTTTCCTTCCCCCTCAAGTGGGTCGTGCTTGAGGATGTCCCTGGTTCACTGTTCGTTTCCGCCTACCGAGACGGTTTGGGATTTTTCATCACTCTCGGAATGAGGGAGATCTATCGGAGGGTTTATGAAACCCAGCCCAGTCCGATGCTCATGGCCGTTGTCCTCGCCAGTGTGTCCATGATTGGCGGAGCCATCTTGACTCTGCTCTACGTGGGTTTCCACGACATGCTGGACTTGGAGGAAAAGAAGATCCTCTCGCCGGACATGATCTTCGCGATTTTCTATTTTCGCACGGGACTGTGCGCCGCCTGGAGTCTCCTCTATTTCGGGCTCAAATTCATGCGCGACAGCATGACCCGAGATGTGGAGCTCGCGCGAAAGGAAACCGAACGGCAGCGATTGGAAATCCAGATGCTCCGGGCGCAAATCAATCCTCACTTTCTGTTCAACGCGCTAAACACGATCATCGCCGCCATCGGAAAGCCCGGCCAACACGCCAAAGAACTCGTCCAGGCATTCGCTGAGTATTTGCGCTATTCCCTCAAAAACCGGGACAGCACACTCGTTCCCCTGCGGGAAGAATTGGAAGCCATCGAGGGTTACCTAACCGTGGAGAAGGCTCGGCACCGGGATGATCTCGAAATCGAAAGCTCTGTAGATCCCTTGGCACACGAACTTCTCGTCCCGGGGGTATTGATCCAGCCTCTGATCGAAAATGCCATCAAGTACGGGAAAAAAACCTCGCCCCGCCCCCTCAGAATCTGCCTGGCCGTTACCCGCGCGAGTGCCGGAAGTCTTCGACTCGATGTTTCAAACACGGGGCGATGGGTGACAGAAACCATTCCCGACGAAGCCGGGGGAATCGGCATGGCCAATCTCCGCCAGCGGCTCAGCGCAATCTATGGAGAAAAACACACCATCAAAGCCTCCGAGGAGAGCGGCTGGGTTCGCGTGCGGGTGGAAATTCCTTTGAACCCATGAAACCACCTGAATTACGCGCTGTGATTGTGGACGATGAAGCTCCCGCTCGGGAGGTTCTCTGTGACCTCCTCTCAGCCCACTCGAATGTGAAGGTCATTGGCGAAGCCGATTCCGTCGCAAACGCGATCGCAATCTGTCAGGAATTACGGCCCAACTTGGTATTTCTGGATGTTCAACTCGGTGACGGCGAAGGATTTGACGTCCTGCCCAAGCTCGCGCCAGTTCCAGCGATCATCTTCGTCACGGCCTACGACCATTTTGCTTTCCGGGCCTTCGAGGCCAATGCCCTGGATTACCTGCTCAAGCCACCCCACCCCACGAGACTCGCCAACGCGCTCGAACGTATCCTTCACCAACCGCCGGATACCGGCACGGGTCCGTACAAGAGGGACGACAGGATTTATCTGCGTACGAGCGACGGGATTACCCTCGCGTTTGTCTCACAAATTTCCGGCATCGTTGCTGAGCAAAATTACTCGATTGTTCACCTCGCCAGCGGGGAGGCCAAAATGGTCCGTGGAAGCTTGACGGACTGGGAGAAGAATCTCCCGAGACAGTTGTTCATCAAGCTGAACCGATCCCTCATCGTCAATTTGGAAAAAATCGAACGGGTTTCTTTTGCTGGCAGGGACGAAATGGATATCAAAATCGTGGGATTTCCGACCACTGTTCACCTCGGCCGCAGGGCTGCATTTTTGATCCGCAAGGAATTCGGACAACCAAACTTGCTGTGACGAAGGGTGCCTAATGGCAACTTCGTCACTTTTTCCGGCACGTTCGTCACAGACCCTCTGAAATAGCCAGGGTTCAGGTGAACGGGTTTCTCCACCATGAGAAACCTAAATGTTGTTGGACCACAGGTCCGCCGCCTTCGCAGCCGCCGGGAATGGTCGCAAAATCAGCTCGCGATCAAACTTCAACTTCTCGGCATGGAAAACGCGACCCGCGTCAAGGTCGCCAAGATTGAATCCCGTCTCGTCTTCGTCGCCGACGAAGACCTGATCTTCCTCGCCCGGGCTTTGGCCGTTTCGCCCGCCGACCTTTACCCGGACTTCATCCTCTCGGCAAAGCAGCTTTATCAGGCGATCTGCCAGTCCAAAGCCTCCCGCTTCGGCTCGTTCGTTATCGGCTTTTTATGTTGTTCCGGCGCGGGAACAGCTGCCTCCAAAATTTCCGCAATCCTGGCGACCGTATGAACACCCTACTTCTCGCTCAAGCATCACTCGACGGGGCTCTTTCCGAAGGTCTCGGAATCATCGCCAAGTTCCTCTTCATCATCGCGGTCATCGTCATCGCCCATGGCGGCTGGCAGGTTCGCTCCGGCAACGCCGACCAGGGCAAGATGTCGATTGTCGGCGGACTCATGCTCGGTCTGGCCGTCGTCATCGCCGAGGCCCTCTTCAACGCAGGCGGCATGCCCACCATCAGCATCTCGCAATAATGAGCAAGGGCATCGTTCACACCCACGCGGGCGACGACAGCGACGGGAAAATCTGGGGCATCGAGGGAACAAACATTCTGTTCCTCCTCGCCGGGCTTCTTGTCAGCGTCGGGCTCACCCTGGCGGTTTCCCGCCTCCACGCTCTGGGACCAAGCCTGATTATCGGCCTGACTCCCCTCGCCCTCATCACCCTCTACGTGTTCGGCCTCCGTCAGGGCCGACCCAAATCCTTCGACAGCGACCTTCTGGAAACCCTCGCAGCCGGATCCGCCTGGACGCCGTCCCATCACAATCGCAGCAACCCTCTCCGATCCCATGCAAGCGCCTAACGGTTGGTTTTCTCACGACATGATCGTCTGGAACGATCTCGACTCCCGCGGTTGCCTCACCAAGGCATTCACGCTGGACGTTCCCGACCTGCGCCATGCCAGCGATCAGGCGCTCGATGGATTTTATGCTGCCGTCCGGCAATTCCTGCACACCCTCGACGAATCGACGCGGGCGCAAATTCGCTGGTCGGTGGATTCCGATTGCCCCATCTTCTAACCTTTGACCAGGGCCTTGGAGAGCTGCTTTCCGGCCTCCAGTGGCGAGCCACACTAGTTATAGGAACAGGGCATCCGATGCCCATTCACTGTTTCGATTTGCAGGCTTTTTTTCTGAACGCCTGCGGGGAAGAGTTGGCAATGGACGCGATATTCTCGCCTCAGGCCGTTCAATTTCGGGAGGCGAAGAGAAATCACAATACGCCAAACTTTTCAGCTTTGAGAAATGACCTTACCGAACAGGTTGCCGAACGATTTTCAAAGTAATGCCATTCACTGAACACCCCGTATTGAGCGGGAGCGAGCGTGGAACGACATGAGAGCAATTAGCTTTTAATGACTGACGAGATTAGGTGCCGACGGTTTGATTGCGTCGCGAAAAGAACAACCATCAGATTCAAGATGGTAGGGGTCTCCTCAGAAATTGAACCAGACGGTTTCAATTTTCTTCAAAGTAATCCGAATCGATGCGTTTGAGGGAGATCGTGCGGGTCGTGGTGACACCGATGTTGTGCTCGATCATCAGTTCGGCCAACCGGTCACCGTCTATGAGAATCACCTTCTGCGAAACGCTTCGCGCGTACTTCGTTGCGAGTTGGTCAATACGGTGGATTCCACCAACATCGAGACGCCCATCATTGGCCTAATCACCGAGGATGTGTGGCACGGCGGACGGCTGGTGCTTCCCGCCGGAACGGAAGTTCACGGCATCGCCCAAAAGACCGCCGCGCGGGAACGAATCGGTTCCGAACGGAAATGGATGCTCGTTTTTCAGGACGGGCGAGAACTCCCGCTCTCCGGCACGGTTCTCGACTACGCACCGGACGGAGCGAAACCCGACGCCTGGGACGAAACGGACGGATCGGCGGGCCTGCGCGGTTACCTGATCGCCACCGACAGATACGCTGAGGCCAAGGCGATTCTCGCCGCCATGATTTCGGCGGGCGCCGGGGCGTTTCCGCAAATGACCAACATCATCTCGCCATTGACCGGCGGCGTTACCCAGGTGCAGGGCGGAGGGTATCAGGACGCCATCGCGGCCGGCATCCAGGCGGGTGGGCAGATTTACTCCCAGCGCCTCCTGGAGGGCCTCGAAAAGGATCCCACCTACGTCCGTGTTCCCGCCGGGACGCTCTTCTACCTCTACGTCACCCAAACCGTGGACATGGCCCAAGCCAACGCTGGGGTTTCCTCCACCCAACAATCCAACCCATGAAATACCTCATCTCCATCCTCCTCGTGTCTCTTTGCTCAGCCTGCGCCACACGAAAACAGGCGGACCTCAACCGCACTCCCACCGTATCCGGCACCACCGTTCCCCAAAAACGCATGGCCACGGTGCGAACTCCCGAAGTCGTCAAATCCTACTCCGTCGGGCGTTACGCGGACCCGGACAACCCGGATACGATGCACGAACGGCACACCGTTTATCGCCGGGAACAAGGCCCGGACTGGAACTTCCTGCCCGACCCGCCCGTTTCCCTGCCGTCTTCTGCGAGTTCCAATCCGTCGCCGTCCTACCACGGCGGAGATCCCCGGCAGCGGATTTATGCCGAGGCGTTGCAGGAACAGAACCGGGCGATGAAACAGCGTCTCGACTCCCTCCAGCAGGACGCCAGCCGGGTTCCCGTTCCGGAACAGGAAATCGACCAGCTCAAAAAGCAAATCCGTCAAACCCCGCCTCCCTCGGAACCGGCTAACCCGCCCACATCGGAAAGCGGGGAGGAAAAAGACGTCTTCTCAGCGGTGAATCCAGATTTGCCCGTGGCTGATGAATTCACCGATCCGGGCGCGATCACGCTCTTCCCCGAGTCGGACGCGCAAAATCAGGACTTCCTTCTGTCCCAGATGCGGCTCAACGACCAATTCACGGCGGAATTGGAAAAAGCCGAACAGCGCCAGCGCGCCTCTCGTGTCACCGCCCCGGTCCTGCGCCGCCGGGAACTCGCCTTTCTCAACCCAAAAACACCATGACCACACCCAAATCCGCCACCGTCAACGTGACCCTCGATGAAGATACCTTCGCGATCTACAAGGAGGCGTCCGACATCGTCGAGCGGGCCGGCATCCGCGTTCCGACCAGCCAGCTCGTTCAAACCATGCTCAACGCCGAAAGCCAGCGCCTGAGCTCGCGCAAAATCGCCCAGCGTTTCCTCAAATCCCTGACGGAACAAATCGGCGGCCTGCGAGGCAGCGCCCTGGACGACGAGGACGACGAAAAACTTCCCGAAGTTAAAACCGCCAAGGCCTGACGCCCTTCCACACGAACCCGTCAACCAGCCCGGCTACGGGGTCCACAGGGACCGAAACGCCGTGCGCCAAAACCGCAATAACCCATGGCAATCGCATCACCTAAGAAAAAATCCGAACAGACCAGCCAGTTCAAAATCAACCCCGAAGTCAACGCCAAGCTGGAGACCTTCATGAAGGCCGAACCCGACTTGGTGCAATACGTCAAGGACCTGCCCCGTGAGCAGTTGGAGCGCAAGTTCCTCCTGCGCAAGATGAAGGACCAAGACCAGAAGGAAGGCTACACCGCCAAGGTGAAAGCCTGGCTGGCCAAGCCGGAACAAGAAGACCTGGTGCAGAGCATCAAGAGCACCATCAGCCCGAACATGAGCCCCGAGCGGCAGGAATCCGCCCTCGTCATCGGAGCCAAGAACCACATCCGCAACAGCGGCATCAAACTCGGCTGAAACCTTGGTCCGTGTGCTGGGGAAATCCCCAGCGCACGGGCCTTCTCTGCCGGATCCCCAAACTTCCCAATGTCTTTCAAAGCATGCCACCAAAACCGAAGAATCCAGAAAACGCCGAATTCATCGCCATTCGGGAAGCCGCAGAATGGCTGGGGGTGCCGTTTTCCTCTCTGCGTCAGTACGTCTCCCGAGGACTGCTGCCTTCGTATAAACTCGGCCGCCACCGTCTCTTCCGGAAACACGAACTCCTCGAGGCCCTCCGCCAGTCCACCAAAGCCACCCTCGACGAAATTCTGAGGTGAGGTCCGTCACGATTATCGACCGACTTTTCTCAGCCTAAGACCTCTCCTCGAATCCGGTCGAGTCGGCCCTGAATCTCCTCGGTTTTGGCCGCAGGCAACCCGCTTTCATCGGCCCAAAACCGCCATCGACTCACCGATGACTGCACATTTTCGATGACCGAAGCAAACTCGTCCTTACTGACACTGGCATCACGGCAAAGCAGTTCCATGGTGGCCAATTTCGGCCAGACTTCGCCTGCAACCTGCGTTCCCCTCTGAATGAGCCCGCTGCTGTAAGTGAGATCATAGGCCGGGGTCAAAGTCCATTGGCCGCTCTCTTCATTGAGGAGAAATGCATGATTTTTTCCGTGATCGTCGTGATTGGAGGTCAGGACATTGAAGACCATGCGTCTGGCCAGTTCGCAAAGCTCCTCCCGCGGAACGTGCAGGCGAATGGCCGTTCGGAACAGGTCCCGATAATCCAACGCATCGGGCTCTTTGTGCAGCAGGCCGCTGGCGGAGTGAAAATGGATTCGCTTGCCGGGCTGGACCGTTGACGGAACATCGAATCGGGCTAGGAGCAAATGACGCCGGGTCGAATCCGGTGATTCTGCGATGAGACGGCTTTCCGTCATGCGAATCCCTGCAGCGCGAGCCATCTGCGCATAGGCGTGTTCGCTGCGGGCATTCTCGCCGGTTTCCGAGGGGTCAAATTTAAGCAGGCAAGGTTGCCCGACACCGTCCGGTTCCCCCACCCTTAACGTGCCGTCGTCATAGGCCAGAACGAGGGCCTTGGGGCAGACGCCACCGGCCGTGCCGCCACGAGCCAGTTGGGGAAGAACCTCAGATGGTTCGCCACGTGCGATTTCGGCGGCTCCACGCGCCAGAGCCGCCGCGCTGATGACCTCCAGCTTCGTTTCCCCGGTTTCAAGGACGGGTTGAAAGTTGAGGGCGCCCAATCCCCGGACTCCACGCCAGGCCAACAAGGTCATGGTGCTGGGTTCCCCCCATTTGTTTTTCGCAAAAACGGTTCGCGCCACCTTCTGACCCCAGGCGTCCGGCAGGCAGTCGGCAATCAACCCCGGCAAGCCGCTGATCCCCTTGGCTCCGTTGAACGCCACATCAGTGAAGGGAAGACTGATCGGGGAAAGATCGAGGCCCCGGCGCAGCCACTCCGGACCATACACAAAATAGATCGTCCCGCGGTGGACGAGGTGTCCCACGGTCGAACCGTCCCACCAGCAGACCCGAAGCTTCTTTTCCATTTATCGATTTTGGCGGGGCGAAGCGTGTTTTCGTTCGGCCGCCAGGAGGTCCTTGAGCCGGACTTCAGGCTGGGACTCTGCGATGATTTCCCCGAGGGCGTCGCTGTATCCCAAGACTCCGAGGGCACGGGCCACGTGCCGGAATTCCACCGTTCCGTCACCTTTCTCGATCTTCCGATACGTCGGCAGGGTGACGCCGACCATCTCAGCAAGATAATCTTGCGTCAGATTACGGCGCAGTCGCTCCCCTCGGAGACGAGAACCGAGCTTTTTCATCGCCTCTGTTTCTCCAAGAACAGAAATCATATTTCTCCTTCCTACCATTTTCCGGCATATAATGACAATTATATTTTCCTTAAAGCAGGCCGCCTAGAGAGAACGTTCGAACGTCTCAAGGCGAGAGAACGCGACCCACCGCGGCTGGCGTGAGCGAAAACCACTCAGAGGCTTCCTCCGCGGTGACCAGTTCGCGGTAGTGCTCGAACAACATCTTGGGGCTGTTTCCGGCTTCGAGAGCGACTTGGGCCGCACTTTTCGTTTCCGCCATCCGATAGGAGCAGAACGAGTGCCGCAGCCCGTTGTGGACGACTTTTACACGAGGTTTCCCCTTTGCGTCATTCAAAGCGTGCTTGGAGGCGCGGAAAAGCTTTCCGAAATGGATTTCGTCACGAATCCCCGGCAGGACCGGCCCCTCCTCCTTGGCGAACGGTTTGAGCCATTCCTGCAGGGCGGGGCAAATCGGTGCCAATCGCCTTGTGGCGGTCTTGGATTTGTCCTTCCCCACCTCGATGTAGCCTTTGGCGAACCAGACGTCTTTCCATTCCAGGCGCAGAATCTCGATGCTCCGCAGGCCAGCAAGGCCGCCGAGTGCCACGAAGGGCAGGAACCGCTGATCGACATATTTCAGCAACGCCGCGAACTCGTTCGGAGTGTAGATGCCAATGACACCAGCCCGCTTGTCGTCATACCGAGTGACAAACTCCGCCTCGGTCTGTTCTCCCCGTGGAAGGTAGTTTTTGTCCCGGGCGTAGGAAAATAGCGTTACCATGGCCATCCGGTAATTGTTCCGGGTCCGATTGCCGGTGTCGTCCATACCGCAGATCCATGTGTCGATGTCTTCAGCCCGGATATCCCGGATCTGGCCGCGAAACGCCTTGGCGGCGCGTTTCAGGCGCGAGGTCATATCCTCCACGTAGCGCTTGGATTTCTTCCCCTCGATGGCCTCCAGGTATTTTGTCACCAAGTCGGGAAAGGCGGCTGATTGGAGAGCGCCACGACGTTGTTCCTGTGCCCGATGTTTCGCGAAAAACTCGGCGGCCTGAAGCAGCGAATCGTCGCCCAAAATTCGGCGAGCCTCGGCGAACTGCCGCGCCGCCTCGGTGATACTGACGTTGTAGGGCCGGATGATTTCCACGGCATCCATGATGGCCGTCGTCTGCTTGAGCGAAAATGAAGCCACATGCACCTTGCCGTCCAGAAGTTCGGGGACCAGGGCTTTCGCCCTTTTCCGAGCGTCGGTGAGATTGGAAACCCGCTCTCTTTTTCGCGCGCCTTTGGCGAAATAGGTGACCAGATAACTGTCCTTGCCACGGCGGGGATTGAGATAGATCGGGATCCTGACCCCCCGGCTTTCCACCACCTCCACTGGACCACGTTCATTATCACTTTTCAGCCCGGATTTCATGTTTTAGCCTCGATTTCTGACACCCATTTGACACCCAGAGGGGTAAAATGTCAATTGCCCAGGTAAAACCTACGTTTTCGAGCAAAGCATTTCGCGGCCGAGCACCCGCCAGCCCGGCGGTTCCTGTTCGCTCATGCCAGGCGCTTTTTCCAGTAGGCGAGGCGTCGGGCCACGTTTTTCGCCGAGGGGGCCCCCGGAGCCTGACGCGCCGCAAGGCCGGTCGCCACATTGAAGGTGGCCGTGATCACCGCCGGCTGCAAAACTGGCGAGGCATCGCGGTATTCCTCCGGCTCGAGTCGGTGCAAGGGAACGCCTCGTTTTGCCGCCAGGGCGACCAGTTTACCCACGATTTCATGGGCCTGACGAAACGGCACTCCGCCTAGCACCAACCGGTCGGCGAGGTCGGTGGCGAGAAGATTGGGATCGGTTGTGGCCTTGGCGGTCACACTTTCCCGGAACGCCGCGGCGTCCATCATTTCCGCAAAAATAGCCAGCGCGGCCTTGGCAGTGTCCACCGAATCGAAAATCGCCTCCTTGTCCTCCTGCATGTCGCGATTGTAGGTCAGCGGCAGACCCTTCATCAGCGTGAGCAGCGTGGTGAGGTTGCCGTAGAGGCGGCCGGTTTTCCCGCGGGTGAGTTCGGCGATGTCGGGGTTTTTTTTCTGCGGCATCAGGCTCGACCCGGTGGTGTGCCGGTCGCTCAACTCGATGAACCCGAACTCCGCCGAGGCCCACAAGATAATGTCCTCGCTCAGCCGCGAAAGGTGCATGCCGAGCACGGCCAGAGCGGAAAGCAATTCGATGGCAAAATCCCGGTCCGACACAGCGTCCATGCTATTTTGGGTCACCCGGGAAAACCCGAGTTCCTTCGCAATGGCGACGCGGTCCAGAACGATGGTGGACCCCGCAATGGCCCCCGATCCCAGCGGACATTCGTCGAACCGCTTCCGGCAGTCCATCAACCGGCCATAATCGCGATCGGCCATTTCCACATAGGCGAGCAGGTGGTGGGCGACAAAAACCGGCTGCGCCCGTTGCAGGTGCGTGTAGCCCGGCATCACCGCGTCCTGATGCCGCGCGGCAAGCCCGGTAAGCGCCTTCTGAAAGCCGCGCACCAGACCACCAAGGGCGTCAATTTCATCCCGCAAATACAGCCGCAAATCGAGTGCCACCTGATCGTTCCGGCTCCGTGCCGTGTGCAGCCGGGCGCCAGGAGCTCCGATGCGGCGGGTCAATTCCGCCTCGATGTTCATGTGAACATCCTCCAAATCGGGATCCCAGACGAATTCGCCGGCCGTGATTTCTTTCTCAATCGCGGTTAGCCCACGCTGGATCTTGGAAAACTCCACGGCCGTGAGAATCCCCGCCAATTTCAGCGCGCGGGCATGAGCGATGCTGCCGCGAATATCCTGACGGTACATCCGCCAGTCGAAGGAGACGGATTCGCTGTAGCTTTTGAGCAGGTCGGATTGCGCCTGCTTAAATCGGCCCTTCCACATGTTAAAAAGGACGAAGGGAGAGACTGAGGAATTCGGGCGTCATCGTTATTCCTTCGTCAATTTTTTGCGGTCACACGTCCCCTTGGCCTTCAACTCGTCGCAGTGACCTTCGATCGTCACCGCCTTGCTCGCGGGGGAAAACCCGAGGCGGCGGGTGATGCAATTTTCCAGCAGTTCCATGTTAATATCCTCAAATTCGATGATCTTGTTGCAGTCCACGCAAATCAGATGGTTGTGCGTGGGGTGTTCGACGAAGTTCGGGTCATACACCTTGGTATCCGATCCGAGATCCAATTCCCGCAGCAGGCCGCTTTCCACGAGCAGAGGCAGGGTTCGATAAACCGTTGCCCGCGAGACCGAGCGCTCGATTTTCCGGGCCATGAGAAGAAGCTCTTCCGCGGAAAAATGTTCGTTGGTGCCAAAGGCCGCTTCAATGATGGCCTCACGCTGAACGGTCCGCCGCAGTCCCCTCCCGGAGAGAAATTCCTGCAGGCTGTCCCGCACACGTTCCAATACATTGGCTTCCATCGGCCACGAGAGTAAATCCCCAAGCCGGAGAGTCAAGGCGGCGGGCGGAGCCGCCGCGGATGTATGATGTAAGAAGTGCGATGTGCGATTTCCAGCTACCCGCGCTCCGCGCGGCGTTTTTCCAAATCAAACATCTGACATCGAACATCCTACATATTTTGCCCGTCAGGGCAAAAAAAGTGCCAGAGAGCTACGGCAAAGCAAAGCAAGATACCGTTGCTGCATTCCTGCCCTGGCGGGGTTCTCCCGTTCGCAGTCCATAGTCCCTGGCAAGGAGGAAACTATACGTCCCGACGGGGCTGGCAAACGGAAATAATTCTCATTTTGCCCCTTGCGGAACCGCCTGACGTTTGTTAACAACTTCCTCGCTGCATTAACCACCGCCTCCAGATATGGGAAAAATTCTTGTTTTCGCTTCAGTCGCCATCAGCCTTGCCACCGCAGGTCTGGGATTTGTCAACAAAGGTAAGCTGGGAGAGACGAAAGAAAGTCTCGCCACTGCCGAATCCGGCAAGCAAGCCGCCGAGCAAAAAGCCTCCGTTGCGGAAAAATCTCTCAAAACCAAATCGGACGAACTGACCACTGCCGTTGCGGAAAAGGAGCAGGCTGTCGCTCAAGCTTCCCAAGCCAAATCTGATCTCGATAAGGCCACGGCATCCCTCTCGGAAGCCACCACAAAGGCGACCACCGCAGAATCCGCTCTGGCCCAGGCTCAGGCGGAAAATGAGACTTTGAAGAAGCAAGTTGCCGACGCCAGTGCAACTCCGGGGACAGCACCGGCCGCCGGACCTGATGCCGAAACTCTCGCTAAGTTGCAGGAACAGGAAACGCTCATCCAAAGCCTCCAATCCCAGCTCGATTCCACCAAGGTTGCGGTGAAGCAGGCGGATGACGAGAAAAAGATGCGTCTCGAAAAGACGATGAAAAAAGGCACGGAAGGCCGCGTGCTCGCGGTGAATCCCGCTTGGAATTTTGTGGTCTTGAACCTCGGTGATAAGCAGGGCGTCGTCAACAACGCTGAGCTCCTCGTCAAACGCGGCACCCGGTACCTCGGCAAGGTCCGTGTCACTTCGGTCGAACCTTCGACCTCGATCGCCGACATCGTCGCCAACAGCATGCCACAGGGCACGACGATCACTCCCGGCGACAATGTTATCTTCCAAGGTAACGAGGAATAATCCTCTCATGCGCCGACTGGTTTTCCTTTCCATCGGCGCGCTCTGCGTGACTTTCCTTGGCTCCTGCGCGGAGAATACCGAAGAGGCTCGCACCACGCACGAAGCGGGCGGCACCGTTCCCTGGAACCGTCCGGAAAAGTGGGAAGGCCCAGGCGTCCTCGGCTCCCAGATGTCTTCCGCTCAAGGGGGATACTAGGGATGTTTGATGTTTGATTTGAGATGTAAGATTTAAAAGAATGTCGCGCGCAGCGCGGGAAACTTTCGACATCGCACATCAAACATCTTCCATCTTCCATCTCCCCATGTCCCGCATCCTGATCATCCGCGGGGGTGCCATCGGGGATTTTATTCTGACTCTTCCGGCTATCCGTCTCGTCCGGGAGAATTTTCCCGACTGCCATCTGGAGATTCTGGGGTATCGCCACATAACGGCCTTGGCGGAAGGCCGGTTTTACGCGGACGCCACCCGTTCCATTGAATACGGGCCCCTGGCGGGGTTTTTTAATCCAAAAGCGGACCTGGACCGCGAGCTGAGCGCCTATTTCGCCGGGTTTCAACAGGTGATCAGCTACATCTACGACCCGGACGGGCTGTTCGAAACCTGTCTGCGCAAGGCCGGGGTAAAAAACCTCATCATGGGATCGCCGAAGCTCCACGACGACACCCACGCCGCGAAACAACTAGCCCGTCCCCTGGAGCAACTGGCTCTCTGGCTGGAGGATCCGGCGGCGGCGTTTTTTCCGTCCCCGGAGGATCAGGAAGCCGCCCAACGCCATGTTGGCAACCAATCCGGGCCCCGGCTGGCTCTGCATCCGGGCAGCGGCGGAGAGCGGAAGAACTGGCCCCTGGAATCTTGGGCGGAGCTTTTCCAGGCCTTACAGACGCAATATCCGACCGCGCATTTCCTCATCGTCGGAGGCGAAAGTGATTCGACACCACTGGCGGCCTTTCGTGACATAGCCGGTGAAAGAACATCATTTCTGGAAAGCCTGCCCCTGCCCGAACTCGGCGCGGTCCTTTCCCTGTGTGATCTTTTTATTGGGCACGACAGCGGGATCTCCCACCTCGCCGCCGCTTCGGGAGCCCGGTGTTTGCTGCTTTTCGGGCCGACCGATCCCGATGTTTGGGCGCCGGCGAACCCGCAGACCACAGTCCTCCGTGCGCCCGAAGGCGATCTTTCGCGTTTGGAAGTCGGGGAAGTTTTGGCCAAGGTGGGGGAGTTGCATGTCGCTTGAAACACTTGTCGCCGTCGATCCCTCTCTCCGCAGCACCGGATACGCCGTGTTGTCGCGGCAGGGTGGCAAGGTGATTTGCCGCGAATACGGCGCCATCCGAAACAAACCCGCCCTGCGTCCCTCGTCGTGCCTATTGGCCGTTCGTGATCATCTCCGTTCTCTCATTCAAAAATACGAACCGCAGAGCATGGCGGTGGAAGGAGTGATTTTTGTGCAAAGTTACCAGACGGCCATCACCCTCGGAGCGGCGCGGGGCGCCGCCATTCTCGCCGCCGCCGAATCCGGTCTTCCTGTCTATGAATACGCGCCCCGCCGGGTCAAACAGGCTGTGGTGGGCCGGGGCGCGGCCGATAAAACCCAGGTGGCTTTCATGGTTCGCGCGCTGCTCGGACTCACGGAAACCCCACCCGCCGACGCCGCCGACGCCATCGCCATTGGCCTCACCCATTTTCAATCCGCCGACGCCGCCAGGCTCAAGCGTGTCCCTCTCGAGCCCATCTAGCCGATGATCGAAACCGAATGGCTGGGCCGCATTTCTTACGAAGCAGGGCTGGAAAAACAAAATCGCCTCGTCGCGGAATACCTCGCGGGAACGGGCACGGAGCGCATCCTTCTCCTGGAACACGAACCGGTCTATACCATCGGCCGCACCCGCGACCAATCCAGCCTCCGCGAACCGGACACCCTCCCCCATCCCGTCGTGGAAACCAACCGGGGCGGTCAGGCCACCTGGCATGGTCCGGGACAGCTCGTGGTTTATCCCATTTTGGATCTGCAAAACCGCGGACGCGACCTGCACGCTTATATGCGATTTCTGGAGGAGGTGATCATCCTGACCTGCCAGCGCCACGATGTCACCGCCGCGCGCCGGGAGGGACTTACGGGAGTCTGGGTTGGGGAAAAAAAACTCGCATCCCTCGGGGTCGGAGTGCGCCGGTGGGTCGCCATGCACGGGCTCGCCCTGAATGTGGAGAGCACCTCGCTCGCAGCGTTCTCCCACATCACGCCCTGTGGCATCGCCGGCGTCGAAATGACCTGCCTCGAACAGGAGATCGGCAAACCGGTGCGCGTCCGCGAAACCGCCACCCTGCTCGCCGAGATTTTTGCGAGCGAACTCCCCCGGCTGACCCTGACCCGCAGGTAGGGCGTGTTGTCTTCAACGGGAACTGTGGGAGGATCGAGGACAAATCTCCCTGCCATTCGCAAACGAAAGAGTTGCGGGCACCATTCCCTTCCTTCAGCCTACCGCCCACACATGCAAGAGACCCAAAAGTCCTCCTCCATTGCCCTTTCCATTGGCGCTCTCGGTGTCGTCTATGGCGATATCGGAACGAGTGTGCTCTACGCGTTCAAAGAATGCCTGCACCATGGTCTGGACACGGACAAGGAGATTGTCGGGGTTCTCTCGCTCATCATCTGGAGTCTGACTCTACTCGTCTCGATCAAGTACATTGCGATTGTCACGCGGGCCGACAACCAGGGGGAGGGGGGCATCCTCGCGCTTCTTTCGCTGGCCTTCCCGAAGAACGCGAAGGGCGCGGGCCTTTCCGCCACCGGGATGATCGCGGTCGGAATCGCCGGTGCCGCGCTGCTTTATGGGGATGGCGTAATCACGCCAGCGATTTCGGTGATCTCTGCCGTTGAGGGCCTTCTCATCGCGACGGACAAGGTCAAGCCATTCATCATTCCTCTTACCCTGGGAATCCTCGCCGGCCTCTTTGCGGTGCAATCCAAGGGAACAGGGGAAGTTGGAAAATGGTTTGGGAGAATCATGCTTGTGTGGTTCAGCGTTTTGGCGGTGCTCGGAATTTACCAGATTGCACACAATCCGACGGTGATGTGGGCGTTAAATCCCCTTGAGGCAATTCACTTCCTGACCCACCACGGCGTCATGAGCCTTGTGATCATGGGGAGTGTTTTTCTTGTCGTGACGGGAGGAGAGGCGCTCTATGCAGACCTTGGGCACTTTGGCCGCCCGGCCATGGTGCGTGCATGGAGTTTTTTGGTGTGTCCCGCGCTGATGCTCAACTACCTGGGTCAGGGAGCTCTCGTACTGTCTCATCCAGAGGCTCGCAAAAATCCGTTCTTTAACATGGGACCCGACTGGATGCTTTACCCACTAGTTTTTCTCGCGATGGCCGCGACGGTGATCGCCTCACAAGCGCTCATTTCCGGTGTTTTCTCGTTGACGATGCAAGGCATTCAGATGGGCTACATCCCGCGAATGGAGATCCGTCACACCTCGCAGAACGAGCGTGGTCAGATTTATATCCCGAAGATCAACGTCATGCTTGGCCTCGGGTGTGCGGCTCTCGTGATCGGCTTTGGCAGCAGCTCGGCACTGGCCAGCGCGTATGGGATCGCGGTGACGTTGACGATGCTTTCGACCACTTTCATTTTTTACTTTGCCGCGCGGCGATTGTGGAATTGGAGCCGCCTTCGTGCGGGCGCGATTTGTTTGGCGTTCGGTTCAGTCGAGGCCATCTTTTTCGCTGCGAATTCTCTCAAGATTCTTAACGGAGGTTGGTTTCCGCTCGTGTTTGGTGCGGTCGTCTTCGTCGTAATGATCACCTGGAAAGACGGCCGTACCCTGCTCCGGAAACAACTTCCCACTGGTATGGCCCTGGACGACTTCATTGCCTCGATCAACATCGCCGGCGCGCTCGACGAGCAAAACAAGCTCCACCGCAGCCACGGAACGGCCATCTTCCTCGCCGGCAATCCGGAGGGCACCCCGAACGCGCTGGTCAAAAACATCAAACACAACCAGATCCTCCATCAGCGCAACATCCTGCTCACCATCACCACGGATTATAGTCGGCCCCACGTGCCGCCGGACGAGCGCGTGCAGATCGACGACCGCACGGAGGGATTTTTTCGCGTCACCGCCAGTTTCGGGTTCATGGAAACCCCCCACATCGACGAGGTCATTCGCGCGGCGGACGTGGCCGGCCTGCCGCTCCAGGCCGAGCGGACGACGTTTTTTGTGGGCAGGGAACGCATTGTCGTGACCGGCAAGGGCGGCATGGCCGAGTGGCGCGAACACATCTTCGTTTTCCTCAGCAAACATTCCGAGAATGCCGCGGACTTTTTCCAACTCCCTCCCGACCGCGTTTACGAGGTCAGCCAGGTGGTGGAGATTTGACGTCGTCCGACGGCCCGATCATCCCGGCCATCGAGAGGGTCATCAAGCGTCTCGCCCAGGGAATCCGCTGCGCCACCTGAAAAAAGACCCGCCGAAAAGGGGCGATCCTCTCGAAGTCGGACTGAAACCAAGGCGTCAGCCAGCGGGTGGCAAACTGATAATAAAGCAACGTCCATCGGCGACGGCGCTGGTAGCGCGCGAGCGCTCGGGAGAGAGACGTGTGTTTCAGGCACTGCGCCAGACAGGACGCGTCCTGCAAAGCCAGGTTCACCCCCTGCCCAAGCTGGGGGCTCATGGCATGAGCGGCGTCACCCAAAACCACCACCCCGTCCGCATACCAGCGCCGCATCCGAACATCGCCATAACGGGCGGTGACGATCTGGTCCCAGGAATGAATTTGCTCGAGCAAGCGGGCGGCCTTGGGACAGAGATCCAGGACCTGACCCTTCCACTCCTCCAGAGGACGTGCGCGCCAGGCCTCGTCATCGGCGATCTTGATGCTCCAAAAAAGACTCACCAGGGCGTCGTCTCCCTCCAGATCACGCCCGGTCGCCAGAAACCCTCCGAGGCGTCGCGTGCCGCGAACCACCTGATAAAGTTCGTCCTCGGGAAAGACTCCGTTGTTTTTGCCGATGAACCAATGGGCTCCCCAGGCGTAGCCGCGATCCACTCCGCCACGACCCGCCAGCTGCCTCCAGCGGGAACGCGCCCCGTCGGCGACCACCAGCAAATCAAATCCCCCACACTCCCCGTTTTCCAAAGAACGCACGGACCATCCCTCCTCCCCGCGGGCCGCCTCGTTGACCTCCCAACCCCACCGGACTTCAACCCCGGCCATTTCCATCGCGCGGATCAGATGATGCAATAAGACCGGCCGGTGCAACCCCGCCCCGAACCGCCCCACCCCGAGTTCTTCGTAGCGGAGACTGAGCAGGGTTTTCTCGCCAGGTTCCAGAATATGCAGCCTCTGCACTCTCGCCGCATGAGCCAGCACATCGTCCAGGATACCCAGTTCACGCAGCACTCCCATCCCAGAGGGCTGCAGCAAAAACCCAGCGCCCACCGCCCGACACTCGGGCGCCCGCTCGAAAAGCACGACCTCATGACCCTGCCGCGCCAGCAGGGTCGCCGCCGCCGGTCCCGCCGTCCCGCAGCCAATGATGGCGACGCGGAGAGGCGGTGAAGTCATGGTGGATAAATGACAATTTCCCCCTCCAACTGGCGAGGAAGGAATCGCGGCATGCGGGACATTCGGACCCGATGAACCGGCCGGACGGTTTGTCATTGCCACACCGCCCGCCCATCGCAGATAAGGCCGATCCATGCAACGGTCGAGGACGGGGAAAATCTCGGTGGCGGGCGGCTTATATTTGGGCCTCCTCCTTGTGGAATGCTGGGCCGAATCCCCCGCGAAATCGGGTTCCCGTCTCCCGGACTACCAACCCTCCGCGCCCATCACGCAAAGTTTTAAAATTTACGGTTCCGGCGTGATGGCCAACCTCCTCGAGAAGGCCACGAAGGAATTCGTCGCCGTCCACCCGGATACCACCGTCGAACTTTCCTTCCCCAGCAGCGCCGGAGTGTTGGATGGGCTCATCAACGGATCGGTCACGTTCGGCGCGATGAGCCGGCCGATGGGAGATCTGGAAAAAAAATCGTTCGCCCGGAAATACGGTCACGAAATTCTCGAAATTTGCGTCGCCCAGGATGCCTTGCAGGTTCTGGTTCATCGTCACAACCCCATCCCCGGACTCACCCTCGACCAACTCGACGCGATCTATTCGTCTGTCGGCCTGCGCGGAGGTCTGCCGGTTACGACCTGGGGGGACCTCGGCCTGCCGGGCGCTTGGGTGAATGAACCTGTGGAACCGTATGGCGGCTCGCCCGGATGGGGAACGACCCTGACCTTTGAAGGGCTGGTTTCCTGGGGAGCACTCAGCAAAGCGTCCGTCCGGCCGCTCAACATCGAAAGCGGAGTGCCGCAGGCCGTCGCGGCCAACTTGGGCGCCATTGGCTACACCTGCCTCGGCCCACCCCAGGACGGCACCCGCACCGTGCCCGTCGCGGAGAATATCTCAGCCCCCTTTGTCGCCTGCACCCCGGAAAACGTGCAAAACGGCTCTTACTCGCTCCGGCGTTTGCTTTACCTTTACGCCGCCCCAGGGCCCGACGGAACGATTGACCGCGCCTTCCGGGAATATTTGCTCTTTCTCCTCAGTGGTGCCGGTCAAAAAGTTGTGGCGGAGTCGGGCATGCTCCCGCTTGGAATCCCACAAGCGCTGGCAGAGCGCCAAAAACTCCAAAAAATCGCCCCTTGATCGCACCACCGGAACGCTTATTCTTTTCCTGATGGCGGACGGCCGCTTCGGTTCCCCGAGGAGCCGGAGAGGAAAGTCCGGACACCACAAGGCAGCGGGCCCTGCGAAAGCGGGGGAGCTGGAAGGGAAACCTTCCGGCGACGGAAAGTGTCACAGAGAAGATACCGCCTGACGGAGTGCCAAGTGAAAAGTGAGAGTGCAAAGGGGAAACCCTTGGCCCTAGGCCCTTTCACTGACCACTCCAAAGGGCAAGGGTGAAAAGGCGGGGTAAGAGCCCACCGGCCGTGGAAGTAATTCCTGGCGCATGATAAACCCCCTGCGGTGCAAGACAGAACAGGAGGAACGGATGGCCTGTCCTATTCGGCGCAAGCCGGATACCCCTCCGGGTAATAGTCGCATCCTCCTTCGGGAGGGCGTTTCGTCTTCGCAAGAAGACGGGCGAGATAAATGGCCGTCCTGCCGGGTCGCAAGGCTCGGGAGACAAAATCCGGCTTACAGCCATCAAAAAACGAGGGCGGTTTCCGAAAGGAGGCCGCCTTCGTCCATTTGGCGGGTTACCGCTTGATGCCGTAGGCGTTGTTGCGATCCACCAGAAAAAGATTCGCGCCCCGGCGTTGCAGGACAAAGGTGTTGTTATCCCCGTATTTGGTCCAGGGTCCGGGCGGCACATCCCGCGCCTCGACAAACTTCCAATCGCAGACGTCCTTGTTGCTCATGCCCAGGTAGTCGCGCACGGCCGGGGAGATATCGAGGCCCGCTCCCTGGTTGAGATTCGGTTTCGGACGATCATTGCCAAAGACGTATTCCCAGTGGTCCGTACGGAAAGGACCGCAGTCCTCCCACTGCGCGTAGGCGATGCGGCTGCCGTGTTTGACGGCGATCCACCGCCCTTTGCAGACACTTTTTCCGGGACGCTCAAAGGCCTGTTTGAACCAGGGAATGGCTTTGCGCGATTCGGGTTTGGTCGTTCCTCGTGTCACATCATTGAACGGAAGCGCGACGTAAAAAGGGTTCTGCCGGGGAACAAACCGGGCGGGGAGAAAATTGCGCCGACGCGAGGCCTCAGGATCGTCGAAACCCCCATAATTCTGCGCCCATTGTGGATCCCAGGAACTTTTGTGGTTGGGCGTGGGATTATTTTGCGTTGGGGTTTCCCCCACCCAAAAGACCGTGGTGACAATCTGGCGTTTCCACGGATACCGATTGAAGCCCGCCCGCATCGAAGAGGGTGCAATCACCTGCGGCTCGACCTTGAGAAGCGCGCTCTCGCGCAACTTCTGGGCAAATTTTTGAAAATCAGTGCTGGCGGTGATCGATGACTGCGGCTCGCTCGCCCACACGGCGGTCGTGACCAATACCATCCCTAGGATCGCTGTGACGGGTTTCATGAACAATTTCGGGAAAGCAAATGATCGCCCAAAACACCCCCTGCGGCAAACAAAAACAGCCTACACCCGCCGCATCGTCGTCTCGCGGAGAAACTTCCCATCGTCCGGCTCGGGATAATCCAGGGTGTAATGCAGGCCCCGGCTTTCCCGTCGGCTGATGGCACAATCCACGATCAGGGAGGCCACGGTCACCAGATTGCGCAACTCCAGGGAATCCGTCGTGACCCGGAAATTCCAATAAAACTCCTGCACCTCGGCGTGCAAATTGCGCAGTCGGGTTGCGGCGCGCTGGAGCCTTTTGTCCGTCCGCACGATGCCGACGTAGTCCCACATCAGGCGGCGGATTTCATCCCAGTTGTGGTAAATTACGACAAGCTCGTCCAAGTCCTGCACCTCACCCGGCCGCCATTCCGGCAAGTCATGATCGACGCGGGGCGGACGGTGACGGGTGGATTTCTCATACGCCCGGTGGGCCAGCACGAGCCCCTCCAGCAGGGAATTGCTGGCGAGGCGGTTGGCCCCGTGCAGCCCAGTGCAGGCCACCTCCCCGATGGCATAAAGTCCCCGGAGGCTGGTTTCGCCATTCAGATCGGTCTTCACCCCGCCGCACTGGTAATGCGCGGCAGGCACGACAGGAATCGGCTGGGTTGTGATGTCGATGCCAAAGCGCAGGCAGGTCTCGTAAATGGTGGGAAAGCGCGATTTGATAAACTCCGCATCCTTGTGGGTGATGTCGAGGAAGACACATTTGCTGCCCGTACGCTTCATCTCGGCGTCAATCGCCCGGGCCACAATGTCACGGGGCGCCAATTCCTTCAGCGGATGATGAGCTTCCATGAAGCGCCGTCCCTTGGGATCCCGCAAAATGGCCCCTTCGCCGCGCACCGCCTCGGAAATCAGAAAAGACTTCGCCTCGGGGTGGTAGAGGCAAGTCGGATGAAACTGGACGAATTCCATATTGGCGATCACCGCCCCCGCCCGCCAAGCCATGGCCACTCCATCACCGGTGGCGACATCCGGATTTGTCGTATAAAGATACACTTTTCCGCAGCCGCCGGTGGCGAGCACGTTCACATCGCTGCGCAGTGTTTCCACCTCACCCGTCGCCTCATCCAACACATACACGCCCACACAGGAGTCCTGCATCGCGTAGCCCAGCTTGCCGGTGGTGAGAAAATCCACCGCCATGTGATTTTCGAAAACCGTGATCGCCGGATGATCCGCAATCCGTTCCACCAGGGTGCGCTCGATTTCGGATCCGGTGGAATCCTGAAAATGCAGGACCCGGCGTTTCGAGTGTCCGCCTTCCCGGCCAAGGTCGAGTTCCCGTTCGCCATTGGCCGCCTCCCGTTCGTCGAAATGCATCCCGAGGTTGATCAACTCCTGGATGCGCACGGGCCCCTCCGTCACCACCGCGCGCACGGCATCTTCCTGACAGAGATCCGCCCCTGCCACCAGGGTGTCGCGGATATGGAGGTCGAACGAATCTTCTTCGCTTACCACGCAGGCCACGCCGCCCTGGGCCCACGCCGTATTCGAATCCGCCAGCCGCCGTTTGGTCACGACCGCCACGGTGCCTTTTTCGGCCGCCTTCAGAGCGAAAGACAGACCGGCAATGCCGCTGCCCAAAACAACAAAATCAAATTCCTTCATGAAAGGGGACCCAGTCCGATGTTATCAATCAAACGCGCCTTGCCGAGGAAAACCGCCGCAGCCAGACGCATGGGTCGGCGCAGATTGCGGGCGGACTCCAGCGTTTCCGCATCAACGAGTTCGACATAGTCCAGGCGAGCGCCAGGGATCTTTGCCATCGCACGGCGCGCCGAGGAGGTGATGGCGGCCGGGCTTTTTTTCGCGGCCGCGCCGCGCAGGGCCTCCAGGATTCCAGGGGCGACCGCCCGCTCTTCCGGCGTGAGGTAGGCGTTCCGCGAGCTTTTCGCCAGCCCGTCCGGCTCCCGCACGGTTTCGTGGCCGGCGATGCGGACGGGAAAATTCAGGTCGCGCACCATCCGCCGGATGATCGCCAGCTGCTGCCAATCTTTCTCTCCGAAGACGGCCACGTCGGGCTGCAACATCAAAAAAAGTTTGGCCACCACCGTGCAGACCCCGCGGAAATGCCCCGGGCGCGACGCCCCGCACAAATGCGCGGAGAGGGAAGTCTCGTCTACAAAAACCGAACGGTCGGCCGCATAGACTTCGCCTACCGATGGGGCAAATACCAAGTCCGCCCCGCAAACCCGGCTCACCGCGAGATCGTTTTTCCAGGGACGCGGATACTTCGCGAGGTCTTCCTGGGGACCGAACTGGATCGGATTCACAAAGATCGAGACCACTACGGAGCCCTTCCGGCCGGCCAGCTTGCGGGCGTGGAGAATGAGTGCCGCATGGCCCTCATGGAGCGCCCCCATGGTTGGCACCAAGACCAACGGGCGCAGCGATGCGGAGCAGAACTTTCGGGCGACGGCCAGCGTCCGGGCGATTTTCACACCACGGAAAAGAACTAGGGAGCGGCCGGCGATGGCGCGGGAACGACCGGAGCAGGCTCAGTGGGAGCGGGGGTCGCCGGAGCAGCGGAACTTTCCAGAGCCGCAGGCGCCGTTGCCGGGGTCGCAGCAGGAGAAGCGGAAGGAAGAGCGGCCGGAACCGCCGGAGCACTTTGCAATTCGCGCTGGATCGCGCTTGCATTGGCCGTATTCCGTTTCGCGTAGGCCATCGCGAGCGCAAGGGTCACCACAAAAAACGCCACGCCCAACCAAACGGTGAAGCGCGCCAGCACGTGGGTCGTCTGGGCCCCGAAAATGTTTTCTGTCACCGTACCACCAAAAGCCGCACCAAGGCCCTCACTGCGCGGAAGCTGCATGAGCACGACAAGCACGAGCAAAAGGCAGATGGCCACATGAATGGTAAGGAGAGCGGGAATGAGCAACCACATAAGCGAGAACCGGGGAAAATGGGCCATTCGAAACGTTTTGTAAAGGGCGTTCCCGCGAAACTCTTGACCGCAAGCGGCCAACCTGAGATTCTTCACCTTCCTCAAAAATTGCTGCCTGTGGACTTAAAAGAGATTCGAACACTGATCGACCTAATGAAGAAGAACGGCCTGGCCGTCTTCAAAATGGAACGGGAGGGATTCAAAATCACCCTAAAAACTGCCGACGCGGATGGAACCACCCAGGTTTTCACCTCCGGCCCCGCTCCAGCCACTGCCCCGGCCCCCAGTGCCACCCCGGCAGTGACTGCTCCCACCGCCGCTCCCGCCAAAGACGTATCCAATCTTAAGGAGATCAAATCGCCCATGGTCGGCACCTTTTACGCCTCTCCTTCTCCCGATTCTCCTCCGTTCGTCAGCGCCGGTCAGGCCGTGACACCCGATACGGTCGTTTGCATCATCGAAGCCATGAAGGTGATGAACGAAATCAAGGCCGAGGTCGCCGGAACGGTTGCCGAGGTTTGCGCCGAAAACGGCAAGCCTGTGCAGTTCGCCCAGGCCCTGTTCCGCGTCAAGTAGCCTTCTCCCGCGGCCGCCGCGCCGTTTGTAATTACCATGTTCAAGAAAATCCTCATCGCCAATCGCGGCGAGATCGCCCTGCGCATCATCCGCGCCTGCAAGGAACTCGGCATCCAGAGCGTGGCCGTCTATTCGGAAGCCGACGCCGAGAGCCTGCATGTGCAACTCGCGGATGAATCCGTCTGCATCGGCGCGCCCGCCAGCGCGGACAGTTACCTCAAGATCGACCGGATCATCAGCGCCGCAGAGATCGCCGACGTCGATGCCATCCATCCCGGCTACGGATTTCTTGCCGAGAACGCCCATTTCGCCGAAGTCTGCGCGAGCTGTAACATCAAGTTCATCGGGCCGCCCGCGAATGCGATCCGCCTGATGGGGGACAAAAACTCCGCCCGCGAGTGCGCCCGCAAAGCCGGGGTGCCCACCTCTCCCGGCAGCGAAGGCACTGTCGACACTGAGGCTGAGGCCCTCAAGATCGCCCGGAAAATCGGCTTTCCCGTCATGATCAAGGCCGTGGCCGGCGGTGGCGGACGCGGTATGCGCATCGCCAGCAATGAAGGGAGCCTCGTCCAGGGCTACCACTCGGCCCGCATGGAAGCCGACAAGGCGTTCGGCAACCCGGCGGTCTACATCGAGAAGTTCATCGTCAACCCCCACCACATCGAATTCCAGATCTTCGGCGACGAACACGGCCGCATTGTTCACCTGGGCGAGCGCGACTGCTCGATCCAACGCCGTAATCAAAAGATCGTCGAAGAATGCCCATCGCCGCTCATGACGCCCGAGCTGCGCAAAAAGATGGGCGACGCCTCGATCAAGCTCGCCGAATGCGTTGGCTACACCAATGCCGGCACCATGGAGTTCCTGGTGGATGATTACGGCGAATTCTATTTCATGGAGATGAACACCCGCATCCAGGTGGAACATCCCATCACCGAGGAAGTTTATGGCTGCGACCTCGTGAAGCAGCAGCTTCAGGTAGCCGCCGGTGAACACCTTTCCGATTATGTGGTCAACGCCCAACCGCGTCACCACGCTATTGAGTGCCGGATCAACGCGGAGGATCCCGCGAAAAATTTCCAGCCCAGCCCCGGCCTCATCGCCGATTATTACGCTCCCGGCGGCCGCGGCGTGCGCATCGACTCCCACGCCTGCGCCGGCTACACCATCCCGCCGAATTACGATTCCATGATCGCCAAGGTGATCACCACCGCCTCCAGTCGCGAAGCCTGCATCAATCGCATGCACCGCGCCCTTGGCGAATATTTGATCACAGGGATCAAAACGACGATCCCCTTTCAGCAGATCATCATGCAAAACGGCGACTTCCGCCGCGGCAAATACGACACGGGATTTGTCGAGAAGCTGCTGAAAAGCGGCGTTCCCATGGCCTCGACGTAGTCGCGGTACCGCTCCTCTCCCAGGATATAACGTAGGAAGGGAGGTTGGTACAGACTCACGCGATGGCGAAGTGATCGATTAGCCGGTGTCCGCCCGATGCTCGCTGGTGTCGGCGGCCGAAGAACGGCCGAGGAGACGCGCGGATCACACACGGGCCAGATTCCGTTCCGCCACAGATCCTTCTAGGTGGTAGCGTGGTTTCCATGAATCGACCGATCCCTTTCGACAACACCTATGCCCGGCTTCCCGAACGCTTTTTTACGCGGACGACGCCTACTCCCGTATCAGCCCCGGGTTTGATCCGGATCAACGAACCGTTGGCGCGGCAACTCGGAATCGACCCGGCGTGGCTGGCAGGAGAGGAAGGCGTAGCCATGCTGGCGGGGAACAGGCTGCCCATCGGCGCTGAGCCGATCTCCACCGCTTATGCCGGACATCAATTCGGCGGATTCGTACCGCAACTTGGCGACGGCCGCGCCATCCTTCTCGGGGAAATGATCGGACGAGACGGTGCCCGGCGGGACGTGCAGTTAAAAGGCGCCGGCCCGACGCCCTTTTCCCGACGCGGGGATGGCCGCGCAGCCCTGGGCCCAGTGCTCCGCGAATATGCCGTGAGTGAGGCGATGGCGGCGCTCGGCATTCCGACCACCCGAGCTCTCGCCGCGGTGACGTCGGGCGAAAATGTCGTCCGGGAGACGCTGCTCCCGGGGGGAGTGATTGCGCGGGTTGCCGCCAGCCACATTCGCGTCGGGACGTTCCAGTTTTTCGCCGCCCGCAACGATATCGAAGGGCTTCGCCTCCTCGCCGACTATGTCATAGCCAGACATTATCCCGCCGCGACCGAGAACGCCCACCCCTATCGCGCACTCCTCGACAGCGTGATCCACGCGCAAGCCAGGCTCATTCCGCGCTGGCTGCTCGTCGGCTTTATCCATGGCGTGATGAATACGGACAACATGTCCATCGCCGGCGAGACCATCGATTATGGACCCTGCGCCTTCCTTGACGCTTTCGATCCCGCCACGGTTTATAGTGCCATCGACCAGAATGGTCGTTACGCCTACGCCAATCAGCCCAGCATTGCCCATTGGAACCTGACCCGACTCGCCGAGTGTTTTCTTCCACTACTATCCGACGATGAGCCGACCGCGATCGCGCAGGCCGAAGAATCGCTCGCGAAATTTCCTGAATTGTTCGCCGGAGTCCATCTGGAGGAATTCCGCAAAAAGCTCGGCCTCTCGACGGCGGACGGGGGAGACGAAGAGCTCTGCCGCGACTTGCTGGATTTGATGGAAGCCCATCAGGCGGATTTCACCCTCACCTTCCGGGGGCTCTGCGAAGTGAGTGGAGAGGCGGGACAGAAAACCAGTTTGCACACAATGTTTGCGGACGACGGAAAATTGCAGGAGTGGCTCGCCCGCTGGCGGACCCGCTTGTCGATGGAGCCGGGAGATCCCGCTGAGCGCCGGGCGGCGATGCGGGCGGTGAATCCCGCGTTCATCCCGCGCAATCATCGCATGGAAGCCGTGATCCGGGCGGCCGTGGATCGCGCAGATTTCGCGCCCTTTCACGAATTCATGTCCGTGCTCGCAAGACCCTACGATGACCAGCCGGACTTTGCCCGCTACCTCCAACCACCACAGGAGCAGGAGATTGTGCGTCAGACCTTTTGCGGCACGTGAACGAGTGGCCCGGTTAGGGGCAGGCCTACGCTGGCTATCAACCACCAAGCGGCAGGCCTGTCTTCTCCCACCAAAAATTATACGGCGCCTTCCACGTCCGGCAAGTTGCTCGGATAGTCGTAATCTGCGGCGTGATGTGGTGACTTCGAAAATGGAACCAACGGCGGGCCTGACCCGCCCGAACGGCGAGAGGAAAACGTGGGGCGAGTCCTCGCCCCGCTCATCGCAGCGCCTGCGAAAGGCCGCTCTTTCCTGTTTGACGCACCCCTTAGGACCCGCCACTATCCCCAATTCTCCTGATCCATGCGCCATACCATCTCCATCCTCGTCGAAAACAAATCCGGAGCGCTCACGCGCATCGCCGGCATGTTCAGCGGACGCGGCTTTAACATCGATTCGCTCAACGTCGGGCCAACCCTCGATCCCACCGCCTCGCGCATGACGATCGTCGTCCGCGGCGACGACAAGGTGCTTGAGCAGGTTTCCAAGCAACTTGATAAACTCGTCGACGTGATCGACGTGCAGGATTTCCGCGACGAGGAATACGTGGACCGCGAACTCGTCCTTCTCCGCGTTTCCGCCACCTCCAAGACCCGCCCCGAGGTGATGCAGATTTGCGACATTTTCCGCGCCAAGATCATTGATGTGCAGCAGGACACCCTGGCCATCGAAATGACCGGCACCGACGGAAAGATCAGCAAGTTTATCATGCTGATGGAACGCTTCGGCATCACGGCGCTCACCCGCACCGGCAAAGTCGCCCTCCCCCGCAGTAACTAAACCCCTTCACCTTCCACCTTACACTTTTCCAAACCATGCCCGCTAAAATCTACACCGACAAAGACGCAGACCTCAAAGTTCTCAAAGGCAAAACCCTCGCCGTGCTTGGCTTCGGCTCGCAGGGTCACGCCCACGCCCTCAACCTCAAGGAGAGCGGCGCCAAGGTCATCATTGGTCTCTACCCCGGCAGCAAATCCCGCAAGGTTGCCGAAGACTATGGCTTCAAGGTTTATGACACCGCCGAAGCCGTGAAACTCGCCGACGTCATCATGGTCGCCCTGCCCGACACCAAGCAGCCCGCTGCCTACAAGAAGGACATTGAGCCCAATCTCACCAAGGGCAAAACCCTCCTCTTCAGCCACGGCTTTTCCATTCACTACAAGACCATCGTTCCGCCGAAAAACGTGAACATCATCATGGTGGCCCCGAAAGGCCCCGGCCACATCGTCCGCCGCCAGTTCACCGAAGGCAAAGGCGTGCCCGCCATCATCGCCGTCTACCAGAACCCCGGCAAGGACGCCAAAAAGATCGCCCTCGCCTGGGCTAAGGGCGTCGGCGGAACCCGCGGCGGTGTGATTGAAACCACCTTTAAGGAAGAAACCGAAACCGACCTCTTCGGGGAACAGACGGTTCTTTGCGGCGGGGCCTCCGCCCTGGTGCAGGCCGGTTTTGAGACCCTCGTCGAAGCGGGCTACGCTCCCGAAATGGCCTATTTTGAATGCCTCCACGAACTCAAGCTCATCGTCGATCTGATGAACGAAGCGGGCATCGCCGGCATGCGTTTCTCGATCAGCGAAACTGCCAAGTGGGGCGACGTGAGCGTGGGACCGAAGATCATCGATTCCGGGGTGAAAAAACGCATGAAGGCCGCCCTCAAAGACATTCAGAACGGCAAATTTGCCAAGGAATGGGTCAAGGAATACGAAGGTGGATACAAAAAGTACAATGCCCTTCTGAAAGCCGGGGAAAATCACCCCATCGAAAAAACCGGCGCCCGTCTCCGCGGTTTGATGCCTTGGATCAAAAAGCGCGACATCAAAGGCCAGCAGGCTTCGTACAAATAAGCCGGGGCCTCGCCTCCCTGCCATCGCTTAACGCTAAAAAGCGGTCCCGTGAAAGCGGGACCGCTTTTTGCATTTGAGCCCACTAGGCATTCCGTCAACCGGTTGCCCAGATTTCTCTTTCCAAACAGGCCAACCACCCCAATAACCACCCATGCGCACAAACCTACGAGCCGCGGCCATGTCGGCGATTCTTCTCCTGGCCGGTTCGCTGGGTTCGACTCGGGCGGCGGATTACCTCAACCCAGATAATTTTACCTCGTTGGGTTCGTTCAACGCCACCGGGGATGTCTTCGTGAACACCGACGCCATGACCATTACGGGCGGTGCGACATTTTCGGGAATTTCCTCCGGGGGATCGACAGTCTTCACCTTCGACAGCATCCAGCTCTCCACCGGCTACAATATTTTTGTCACAGGATCGGCCTCGTTTGCCTTTCTTTCCGCCGGCGACGCCACGATTGCCGGCACGATTAATTTTAGCGGAACGACCTCCCAACTCCATGGTGGCAACATCGAAGTCGGTTCGAATGGAACATTGTTCGTCACCACCAGCGGAACGATTATCAGCAAAGGCGCGACCGGAACGATCGGCGTGACGGGAGCGACCGGAACCACCGGTGCAATCGTAGCCCAAGCTGGAACCGGAGCCAATGGACAAGCTGGCGGCAATGGCAGCAATAACTCGGGAGACACCGGAGGGGCTGGCGGCGCGGGGGGAAGCGGCATTTCAGGTGCGTTCTACCCCGGTGGCCCCGGCGGTGACGGTGGTCTGACTGGCAACCATGGAGGATCGGTTGATCCCGGACATCCCAACTCCGGGCCGGATGGAGGCGCGGGAGGGAATGGAGCGTCTGGCACCGGCGGCGGGGGTGGCGGGGGCGGAGGTGGTGGTGGATCCGGAGGCAATGGCGGATTCGGACTCACCGGAAATTCTGGTGGCACAGGTGTTACGGGAGAAATCGGCGGCACGGGCGGAAATGGCGGAAATATTCTCCTGCATGGTTTGGTCGTGACCTTGGACGGAAAGATCGTTTCCGATGGTGGCACCGGTGGCGAAGGCGGTCGAGGTGGTGATGGCGGCATCGGCAGCCAGGGGGGCACTGGTGGAGATGGTGGAGATGGTGGCTTGGGAGGCAATCCCTTCGTCACCTTCGATGATGGCAATGGCGGCCGGGGCGGATCCGGGGGATTTGGCGCTCCAGGCGGAACCGGCGGCAAAGGCGGAGATGCCGGAGATGGCGGGTTGGGTGGCAACGGTGGAGATGCGGGATCTATCACCCTTCTTTTCGAAGATTCCTATGATTACGATATCCAAGCCTTTTCGACATTTGGCGGAGCCGGTGGTTATGGTGGCTTTCACGGCACGCCCGGCCTGCCCGGGATGGGAGGATTTGGCGGTGACGGAGGGCAGGGCGGATTCAGCGGATCTGGCGGATCTGGTCTGGTGCCTCCTGCAAGCGACGGCATGGCCGGACCTGCGGGTTCAAACGGTGGTCCAGGGTTCTCTCCCGGTCTGCCCGTTCCCCCGGGATCCTACGGATTCAATGGAAGTCTGAATATCGAGCAGGTCCCCGAACCCGGGACCGTCGCCCTCCTCACGGTAGCCGGCCTTTTGACCATTTTCCGTCACCGCCCGCGGCCGACTCGCCGCTGAAACGCCTGCTCAGTTGCCGGAAAATTTTAAATCGCCATTTCGTTCCGCCCGCGGCCATTCGCACGAACGATGACTAAATAACTCCACACAACCCATGAGTCTCTTTTCCAAACTTCTCGACAAAGTCCTCGGCGTCTCCACGCCTATCATCACATCCTCAACCGGCACCGCCTCACCCTCAGTGTCGAACACCCCGGCCACGTCCTCCCCAGTGTCCACCTCTACGGTGCCTGCCGCTGCGCCACCCACACCGGTCAGAAAAGTGGACGTCGCCGCCGTCCTTGATGGCCTTGCCGCCAAAAACTCGGAAGACCTCGACTGGAAACGTTCCATTGTCGATTTAATGAAGCTTGTCGGCATGGACAGCAGCCTCACCTCCCGCAAGGAACTGGCCAAGGAATTGAGCTACCCGGGCGACACCGGCGACTCTGCCGCGATGAATGTCTGGCTCCACAAGGAAGTGCTCAAAAAGTTCTCCGAAAACGGCGGCAAAGTACCCGCCAATCTCCTCGACTAAACGGGCGGCCCCGCCCGTTTCGCCCTATGAGGGCAAAAGTTCATCTCTAAAAGGCGTGGAAACTGGGGAAACTTTTCCCCTTTTCTATCGGGCCTTTCTTCTTTTAGCTTTCCCGAAATGCTTCTCGGTTCCACCAAGGCTGAGCTGGATCGTCTGCTTGGCAAACCTGTCATGGCGCAAAATGTCCTCGCGCTTCCTGGCGAAAAGGCGTGTTCGTATCCGTGGGGAGATTTTGAAGTGGTCGTCGGTTTTCTCAACGACCTCGCCCGCTACAATGCCGTGAAGCGCCGCCGCGGACCAAACACGCCGCTTTCCCCGGCCGAGCTGGCCGGCGCTCTCGCACTCAACGCTCCGGCCAGCTTGTGGAGCGTGGAAGTTCCCGAGGTCCCGGTGAAAAAATCCCCCGAGCCCCGCCGGAAGACGAAGGTCGAGGAAAAGCCGGCAGCCTATTTTTCCTATGTCGAAAAAGACCCGAAGGTCAAAGAAAAGGTGGTGCGAGAGCTCCGGGGCTGGATGCCGGGCAACCAACCTTACGCGTTCTTTTACCAACCGTCTTTCGATGGCCAGCCTCCGCTGTTGGTCAGCGAGTGGGGTGTTCATCAGGCGCTGGGGTAATCGCTCACTTTGAAGGCGATCGTTGTCAAAGAATTCGGAGGCCCCGAGGTTTTGCGGCTCGAAGAACGGCCTGCGCTCCAGCCGGGAGACGACGAGGTGCTGGTGCGCCTCCGGGCGACCGGGGTCAATCCGGTGGAAACGTACATCCGCTCCGGCCAATACCCCGCCCTGCCCATCCTCCCTTACACTCCAGGGTCAGAGGGAGCCGGCGAAGTTGAGAGGGTCGGTGCAGGCATCGCCTCGGTGAAACTGGGGGATCGCGTCTTCCTTTCGGGTTCCCTCACCGGAACGTATGCCGAGCAGGCCTTGTGCTCGGCCGGGCAAATCCACCCACTGCCGGACGGGGCGGACTACACGCACGGCGCGGCAATGGGCGTGGCCTACGCGACGGCCTGGCGGGGGCTGTTTATTCGGGGAGAGGTGAAGGCCGGCGAGACCGTCCTCATTCATGGTGCGAGCGGCGGGGTCGGCAGCGCGGCAGTGCAACTCGCGCACGCGGCGGGACTGCGGGTCTTCGGCACGGCCGGCTCGGACGAGGGCCTGGCCATGATTGGCGAGGCTGGCGCGGAGCGGGCCTTCAACCATGCGGACCCGGTTTACCGCCAGGCCATCCTCGACGCGACCGCGGGCCGCGGGGTGCATTGCATTTTGGAAATGCTGGCCAATGTGAATCTCGGCGAGGATTTGAAACTGCTCGCGCCCCGCGGCCGCGTGGTGGTGATCGGCAGTCGTGGGCCCGTGGAAATCAATCCCCGCGATCTCATGATGCGCGAGGCGGATATTCGCGGACTCATCAGCGGACAGGCCACCCCGGAGGAACGCGCCGCAACCTACCAGGCCCTCGGAGAAGAACTCGCAGCCGGACGCATTCGCCCCGTGATCGCACGCCAACTCCCGCTCCCGGAAGCCGCACAGGCCCATCGGCTGGTGATGGAAGGTAATTCCCAGGGGAAGATCATCCTCGTTTCCTGAAAGGAACCGCTAAGGCCCGGGCACGGTGGGCTGATTTTTGAATCCCGGCGTCTCCAGCACGGTGCCATCGGTGGCGAGGAGAACAACTTTTCCCATGAAAAATCCGTTCATGCCGAAACAGTTAATCGTCCAGATCGGCACGGAGTCCTTGCCCCGGACGGTCAACGCATAATCGGCCTTTCCAATAATCTGCCCATTAGCCGCGGCAATGGGCTGGGCGATCATGAAGGCCGCACCCGAGTCCACCTGCACCTGCTGCGGGTCGATGTTCACATCCTGACGGAAGGATTCGTAGGTGTTCAAGGAAAGACTGTCGGAGATCACATTGCCATTAACGACGGTAATTTTGTGCAGCGTGCCGAGGTCGTCCGTGTCGCGGGCCACAACCAGCCACTCCTTCGGCTCCGGCGTTCCGCCCCGGGCGGTGACGACGACCATCCCTTCCGTGTATTTGGGGTCAATGGCCAACATCGCGGCCACTGCACCCCGCGGATTCGGGCCCTGGGGTTGGGGAACGACCAGCGCTTCACCCATGGGATCCGACGGTGCCATTGGCCCATCGGGCGGACCCGGTTGCCAACCGGTGGGCTGAGGTTGATCCTGGGCGACGGCGGAAGCCAGGGCCGTGGCAGCGAAAAGAAGCACGAGAAATTTCATCGTTAACGAGGATCCACTGGTTATGCCATAGGGGGCAGAACTGGCGAGCAAAACCAGGGCGCATTCGACGGGTTGCTGTGCCGATTCGTCGAGTATCCGGGTGTTCCATCGACTTCCCAGGAAGGAAGCGGACCGCTTCGGGTAAGATTCGCTAAAATCCTTCACCACATGTCCTGCCGACCCCCTTCTCTCCGCCATCAAGGACTTTCTTGGATACTTACCCTCCTGGCCCTTCTTTCCTCACCGGAGATTTATGCGGGGGCAACCATGCGGGTAACGAGCGACTGGAAAACGGGGTTTCAAGCCGAGATTGTCGTCACAAACACGTCGGAAAAAACTCTCACCGATTGGCGACTGGAGTTTTCCATGCTGCCACAGATCACCAGCATCTGGAATGCCTCGGTGGTTGGTCGAACGGGTGCCAAAAACGTCATCCGCGGTGCCTCCTGGAACCGATCTCTCCCGCCTGGAGGGAAAGCCTCCTTCGGCTTTGTTGCCCAGCCCGGCAACCTCAAAACCCTCCCCACGGACTTCGTCCTCCGCGACGCTTCCGAATCCCCAACCCCTACTCCAACCCCTACTCCTACTCCAAGCCCGTCCCCGACTCCGGCACCAACCCCCTCCGGCAACCCGAACGTCACCGTGCAATCCGGCTCCGTGAGGGTCAACTTCACGGTCACACAGGACTGGATTTCCGGCTTCCAGGGTGAGTTCAAACTCACCAACACTGGCTCACAAACCCTCACCAACTGGCGATTGGAATTCGATTTCGGTCCGGTCATTTCCAGCGCCTGGGACGCCTCTGTGCAGGGGCAGGGAGGACGCTACACGGCCACACCGATGACGTGGAACTCTGGCATCGCACCGGGAGCCACGGTGTCGTTTGGGTTTCTCGGCAGTCCCGGTAATGTCAAAGTTTCGCCACAGAAGATCGTCCTTACGGTCCAGGGTGCTCCGACTCCAAGTCCCACACCCTCCTCAACGCCCACACCCACCGCAACTCCCCTTCCGTCGGCGACTCCCCCCATGCCCACGCCATCCCCAACTCCCCCCATGCCCACGCCATCCCCAACTCCTCCCCCAACCGGAGGCCCAAAGTTGAGTGGAAAGAAGATCGTGGGGTATTTCGTCGAGTGGGGCATCTACCAGAAAAACTACCATGTGGCGGACATTCCCGCGTCCAAGCTCAATGTGATCAACTATGCGTTCGCAAAACCCACCAGTGCCGGAGACGTGGTCTTGTTTGACGAATGGGCCGCCGTGCAGCGGCCCTACCCGGGAGATCTGACGAGCCAGCCCCTCCTCGGAAATTTCCATCAGCTCCTGAAACTGAAACAGGCCAATCCCCATCTCATCACGATGATTTCGATCGGCGGGTGGACCCTTTCCGGGGAATTTTCCGACATTGCCCTTACTCCAAGTTCGCGGGACAAGTTCGCCCGTTCCGCCGTGGCCTTCGTCAAAAAATACGGCTTTGACGGCGTGGACATCGACTGGGAATACCCGGTGGGCGGAGGACTCGGTTCCAACAAAGTACGGCCGCAGGATAAACAAAACTACACCCTTCTTCTGCGCGAACTCCGCCGGCAGCTCGACGCGGCCGCGGCCAGCGACGGCAAAAAATATTATCTCAGCATCGCGGCCCCCGCCGGCCCTGGCAATATTGCCAATTTCGAACTGGTAAACATTTCGGCCGTTTGCGATTGGGTCAACCTCATGTCCTACGATCTCCATGGAGACTGGGAAAACACCACCGGTCACCACGCCGGCCTCCGAGCCGCGCCCGGTAACCCCCTTTCGGTGGAGGCTGCGGTGGCGACCTACCTGGCCTCCGGCTTCACTCCCAGCAAGCTTGTGATTGGCGTTCCCTTTTACGGGCGAGCCTGGAAAGGCGTCGGCCCCACCAACAACGGGCTCCGCCAGCCATCCCGTGGAGGTTTACCCGGCACTTATCCGCCCGATATGGAGTGGGAATACCGGGACATCCTGAATCGCCTCACCTCGCGGCCCGGCGTGTACCAACGATTTTGGGACAGCTCCGCCAAAGTCCCCTGGCTCTACGCGGCCACGGAAAACGGGGGCACATTTGTGACGTACGAGGACACGGAAAGTCTTGGGCACAAAACCCAAATGATACGGGACCGTTCCCTCGGAGGGGTCATGTTTTGGGAGCTAAGCAGCGACAGTAAAAACCCCGCGGATTCTCTGCTGCAGAAGATCCTCGAAGGACTGAAATAACACCCTTACTTCGGGTCGCCGGCGGCCTCGAGCTCCCGCGCGGCGGGGACGGCATCCACTGGCATGCCCACGATTTTTCCGGCCGGCGGCTCTTCATCCGAAGTGCACTCCGGTGTCACCGCCGTGTAGCTGAGGCAGGCGATTTCATCCATCGAAGTGCCCCCGCCAGCGACCTTCTGGAGGCCCTCCTGGTAAAGAGTGAGCATCCCCCGGCTAAACGCATTCCGGCGCAGATCGCCGATCGAGGCATTGCGGGCAATGAGATCGGCCAACTCGTTGTCGGACGCGCAAAGTTCCATCAACGCAAGACGCCCCATATATCCGACTTCGTTGCACTCCGAACAACCGGACCGATTGTAAATAAACTCCGTTTCGGCAGGAATGGTGACTTGGTTGCGCCGGAAGATTCCACGAATTTCCGGCGTAATCAGCGCCGGCTTTTTACAATACGTACAAAGGCGGCGAACCAGCCTTTGCGCCTGGGTCAGGGCCAGCGAATCCGCCAGCAGATAGGGAGGCACGTTCATGGCCACCAACCGACTCACGGCACGCAGACAGTCATTGGCGTGCAAGGTCGTCAGCACAAGGTGTCCGGTGAGGGCGGCATTGATGGCGGCCAGGGCGGTTTCCTCGTCACGACACTCCCCGATCAGGATGACATCAGGGTCGGCACGCATCAGTCGACGCAGTCCCTCGGCAAAGTTGATGTTATTGTGCGGGTCGGTCTGCGTCTGATTCATCCCCTCGATCTCGTACTCGATGGGATCCTCAACGGTGTGAATGTTGATGTTTTCGGAATTGATGCTGTTGAGCAGAGCGTAAAGGGTGGTCGTTTTGCCACTGCCCGTCGGACCGGTGATGAGCATCAGTCCCTGGTCGCGGCCCATGGCATCGGCCAGTAACCCGCTCTGGCGCGGGGAAAGGGCGAGCTCGCTGAGCTTTTTCACCCCATCCTGTTTGTCGAGAAAGCGGATGGTGATTTTCTGGAGATCCTTGCGGCAAGGGATGGCCGACACACGACAATCGACGCGGCGTTTGCCAATGAGGAGGGAAAAACGACCGTCCTGCGCATCCTGGCGCCGCTGCCCCATGTTGGAGTAGTTTTTGATCAAACTAACATAGCGCGCCAACATTTCCTCGGGGCAGGAATGGATGACCTTAAGTTCCCCGTCAATGCGGGCGCGAAAGCGGGCCGTGTTATAGAATTTCTCAATATGCAGATCGCTCCCGCGCCCCGTAATGGCGCGATAGAGCACCCAATGCACCACCTGTTCGGGAGTCGTATTGATGCTGGTCGGATTGATCCTCTGGATATCCTGAGGGTCGATTTCCACGATGTTCGCAACATCGGAAAACGTCAGTTCCCCCTCCGTCGCAGCGACCGTGGCGGAAGCCGCCCGGCCGCGGTCGCGAGCGATTGCGGCAACGATCGATTCTTTCTCGCACAGTACCGTCCGAAAATCCACCGCGTCGTGCCCGCTGGAGAGCCATTCGTCCTCGAACGCAAAGTTGTTCCGTTCGGTCGAAAGCAGATAAACAATCTTCTTCCCGCAATACATGGGGTAGACGAAATGTTTCTCCATCAACGTTTCGGGAAAGAGCGTCTGGGCGGGGGCGGATTCTGCGTTGAAACACGGGTCTCCCGTGCAGAGATGATAGAGGGCGACGCCCAACTGCCGAGGCAGTTTTTTCAAAGCCATCAAGTCTCCCAACTCGTCGGCATTGATTTTGTCGCGCTCTGCCTGCAGCCGGTCTTTGGTTTCGGCGTCGTCGAAAGGATACTCTTCCAACATCCAGTCGAGGACTTTGCGCAGTCCCTCCCCCCTGGGGACAGGGCGCTTGAGGGAGTGCGGCTCCTTGGGCTCAAGGGGTTTAAAATTCAGCCTCTCCCGGATATCCTTTTTGAGGAGATCATATTTCGCCCTCGGGATCAGAACGGGGACGACAAAATCCACCGGCACCTGCCAGAACTCCACGCAGGCGGGGTTGTAATGCGCAAACACCAAAAGGGGCCCGACATTACCCAGCGGCATCCAAGGCTCCTCCGCCTCACAGTCCACCGCAATCCTGCGAAAAAGCGCCTCCGCATGCGTCGAACACGAGGTGCGTGACGGATCCAGCGGCAGCATCTGATAGACCCCAGCCACCCACTCCAACGCTTCATCCGAGGGAATTTTATTGGCCTGCGCGAGCACGACATGAAGCTCCTGCCCCGCCTCCGGCTGGCCTTCGACCCGATATCCACTCCCGGCAAAATCCCGGGTCAATCTCTCCCATTCGCGATCGGTCATGGTCTAAAACAAATTCGACAAATTCACCCCTGTTCCCGCGGTTCCGGGCGTAATGATCTCAAACACGCGTCCGTTCCATCTGGCACGGTAGACGTTCGTCGAAGCAGAGGAGTTTGCGCCAAGATCCGCCTGCAAAAATGGCGTTCCAGGGACGGCAGCGTCCCGGACTTGAAGCAAAGCAAACACCGCCTGCTCATCGCTTATGCCACTGTCCACGGCATTAGTAAGTTCCGTAATCGAATTATTGTATTTCAGGACGGCCTGATTGAGGTGGTCAAGGTTGCTCTCGGCAGCTGACTCATTCGCACCCCTCGTAACATTCGCTATAACCGGAATAGAAATTGCCGCAAGGATCGCGATCACTCCGACCACAACGAGGATCTCAACCAACGAGAATCCGCCAGACAACTTTCTTCCTGCTATCCAGCAAGGGCTTTGACGAGAAAGCGCCATCTCATTCAGTTACCGTATCCAGAAACAGCCGCCCCGTAAGGGTCAGTCAACCCCACTTTGGTAAGACTGTTGGAAATACTAGCCGGAAACGTGACGCTGTAGCCCCCGGGCATGTAGCTGCTGAAATTTGTCGGGGCAAAAGCCAAATAAGGCGCGATTCTCGTGTAGGCGGTATTCGTAGACCAGCCGGCACTCCGGCCATTGGCCTGCACATAAGCGGCTATTCCCATATTGAGGGCCTCGGCGCGGGCAATCGCCAGATTATTTTCCCCGTCCTGTTTGATCCGAATCAGATTCGGGATCGCCAAAAACGTGATAATCCCGATGATTGCAATCGCGGCAAGCACCTCCACGAACGAAAAGCCAAACGGCGTGGATTTTTGATTTGTAGGGTTAGTGCCGCTCATAGTCCGTTCAGATTATTGCATTTCCACTCGGGGGTAGGAATTGCTGGTCCAAGTTGAAAACGTTAGCGACTTCCCGATTTTTGACATGGCATCGCTCTGAATCGCGCCGCCTGCATTTGTCGTAAAGTTCGAGTAGGTCCCGGAATCCAGGTAGCCGCTGATGAGCGTCAGCTTGGCCTGGGAAGACCCATTCGAGGAATAGGCTGATCGCGCGGCTTGCAGTCCCAAATTGCCGGCAGAGGCGGATGCGACCCAGGCGTTAAGCGCTTCTTGCAAGACAGCCTGCTGCTGTCTGGCGACGATCGTCCTGGTGTCCGCTGCAGAATTGGAGACGGCCGAAATAACCAAAGCACTCATGACGCTGATCACTGCAATGACGAGAAGCATCTCCACAAGCGTGAAACCCTTGGAGGCTCGCTTGAAAGCGCGTAAAGAATCGCCAAGCCATCGGGTGCTTTTCATACCTCAGGTATTTTACTAGATCGCCAGGCAAACGCAAGTCAAAGAGAAAGTTTTCCGACCGAACTCGCTCGCGCTGAGACGCTGAGCGGCCCGACTTTCTTGAGGCGCTTGTCAGTTTTCGTACGGCTGGAGCACAACCAAGCCATTGGAAAAAGAGAGAAAGGCTTGTGCCTTGACGCTTTCCTCCGGGCTCAACCCATCCACTGAATAAAAATGGGTCGTATTACCCACTCCGATGTTTGTCCCGGCCGTGATGACGTCAATCGCGCCAGACAAATCGGTCGCAGCAGTGGTCGCCATACCGGCTGCAATCGCCGCATTGTAGGTCGCAGCGACGGTTTGCGCGTTCCGGCGAGCCTTGGCAGCATCCGCTGACTGCGTGATGTTCGCCACATTGGGGATGGCTATGGCGGCAATGATGGCTATTACCGCAATAACCACCAAGAGCTCGACCAAACTAAAGGCTGCCGGCCGACTTTTGACAGGGGAGCACCGCGGATAGAGAGGAGAAAATTGGCACCAAAGAATCTTGGATCTACCGGTAAGCTTGGTGCTGCGGGAAGTCCGTTTCATCCTCACGAAGATTCAGAGTTTCACGAAAGGTTGCAGTGGATTTCCGGGGGGAAAACAGTCACATCACCGGGCCACAGAGAGACACCCCCACGGGTGTCTCTCCAGAAAGCCTGACTAGATTAGTTGGTGCTCGAGGTGTAGATGAGCGTGTTGTTGGTGGTGTTGTGGCTCAGGTAGGTCTGCGCTGCCGTCGACTCCGTGGCGGAAAGGCCGTCAACCCGGAAAGAGTTGGTGGTATTGCCGATGACCACGGAGATACCGTTGGTCACAGCGGTAATCGCACCAGCCTCGGAGTTTGTGCCAGCATAACCTGCTGCGATCGCCGCATTGTAGGTTGATGCCAGATTCTGGGCATTGCGCTGAGTTTTCGCTGTGTTGGCCGCTCCGGTAATACCGGCAATGTTAGGAATCGCAATCGCCGCAATAATGGCGATGACCGCGATAACAACGAGCAACTCAACAAGGCTGAAGCCTTTTTGAACCGACAGACTGAAGGATTTGGTTTTCATTTCTAGAGAAAATTACCGACCCGGGGAGAATTCGGCAATTCCGGGGATATGGTAAATTGATCGAAGGAAAACCTGTAGGAACAACACGCAACGTTGCACAATTACGCTTCGATAATGTGGTTGCGAATGGCATACCGGACGAGCTCGCTCACGGAGTGAAGCCCGAGCTTGCGCATTACCGCTGCACGGTGGGTTTCGGCGGTTTTTACACTGATTCCCAAAACGGAAGCGACGTCCTTGTTACTTTTTCCCTCCGCCAGCAACTGGATAATCTCCCGTTCTCGCGAGCTGGGTTTGGGGGAAGATTGGGCTGGTGCCACCGGGCTGTCCCGATTCATAAACCCGCTGAAAATCACCTCGGACAGGCGGGAACTGAAATAGTGGGAACCTTGAGCCACCGTGCGGATGGCGGGAACGAGATGCCGACCCGCGTCGGATTTGAGAAGGTAACCTTTCGCACCGGCACCGAAGACCTCGTGCACCAGCTGCTCGGCTTCGTGCATCGTAAACATCAGGATCCGGGTTTTTGAGTCGCTTTTGACAATCTGCCTCGCCGCTTCAATCCCATTCAGTCCCGGCATACTGATGTCAAGCACCGCGACATCGGGGTGCAACCGCGCCACCAATTCCACAGCGTCCCGCCCAATCGTCGCCTCGCCACAGACCTCCATATCCGGCTCATTTTCCACGAGGTTTCTCACGCCCTGCCTCACGATTTCATGGTCATCGGCAATAATGATGCGGATCTTCGGCATGGTCTCGAATGATGTTAAGGACGCGCTTGGCTTGCTTCTATAAGTTCAACCCAGACACGTCTGCTGTGCGATAAAGAAATCGAAAATTTCTTAACCTGGTGAGTGAAACCCAGGCTATGGTTCGGTGAGGCACGAAGCTTCCAGGGAAGGTGCGATGGCGTGATCGAGGTAGTCCACCTCCTGCAGACTGAGAATCAAGCGGATGGAAAGGGTCGAGCCCAACGGCGAACTTTCGATGGTCAGTTTCCCGCCGACATTGGCCAGCCGCTCCTTCATCCCCGCCAGTCCCACCCCCGTACCCAATTCTTTTTCGTCGGCGGTCTTGACCACCGCCCCCTCCCGGAATCCCCGGCCATTGTCCCGGATTTCCATCGTCACAATCCGGTCCCGATACTCCAGTTTGACCCACGCCTTATCCGCACCGGAATGTCGGTAAATATTCGTCGTCGCTTCCTGGACCACGCGGAACAAGGGCATTTCCAGGTCGGGCCCCAAGCGGGGAAACCCTTCTCCAATCACCACCTCGGTTTCGATGCCCGTGCGTTTGGAAAAGCCGTCGGCAAACCAGCGGATGGCAAAGGCCAGACCCACCTCATCAATCAATGGGGGGTGAAGAAGGTAGGAGATGTTCCGCAATTCTCGGGAGCATTCCCCGGCAATCTGGCGGGTATCGGCGACGATCCGCGCAGCGCGGGGATCGGCACCAGCCAGCAAAGGCTCGAGCAGGCTCATGTTCATTTCCAGCGCGGAAAGATTTTGTGCCGTGGAATCGTGCAGCTCACGCGCGATGCGGCGGCGTTCCTCATCCTGCATACGGAGCAATTTCGCGGAAAGCCTTCTCAATTCCTGCTCTCCAAGCACGCGTTCGCTGATGTTGCTGAAACTCAGCTGAACAAATCCGATATCGTCCACGTCGTATTGGCCGCAGCGCAATTCCACAAACAAACTGGTGTCATCGCCGCGCCGCATGCGACACTCGCTGCGGAACGGCGCGCCACGCCCCACCTCGCCTCGACGGAAATCCTCCACGATGGCCATACACGGCACGAAGGACTCGATCTGATCTAGCCGGCGTCCGAGCACCTCGGACCCAGCCACCATCAACATTCGGCATAGGCTGGGATTGATGTCAGAAATTATCAGAGTAGCCCCCTCGATGAGCAAAAGACCGTCCGACGCCGACTCGAAAAGCCTGCGAAACCGCCTTTCGGACTCGATCATTTTTCTCTGCGCCTCAACCTGCGCGGTGATTTCCGCCAACACCCACTGTCCTCCCAGCGAGTTGCCCGCATCGTCAAAATTCCGCCGCAGGGTACTGCGAAACCACTGGGGAACCTGGCCGTCTCCGAGCCGCATTTCCAGCGTGTAACTGGCAATCGGTTTTTCCCGGGAAAGCTTCTCAAACTGGTCCTTTAAATCCCGCCACGACCGCGACGGAAGGAACTCACCAAGATGGCGGGAGACCAGGCTGGAAGCCTCGATGTGGAAAAGCCGGAGAAAAATTGCATTGCCAAAGGACAGGCGGAACCCGGCGTCGAACCGGCAGATCAATTCCGTTTGATCCTCCAGCACCGCACGGTGCAAGGATTGCGTGCTCTCCAGAAGGCCGGCCAGATCCTCGATGCTCCGCGCAAGGGTACCCAACTCGTCTTCGCCTCGGAAATCCAGCTTTACCGGCAAGCGTCCAAGCCGCTTTTCCGAATCCAGCCTGCGCGTCAGATCCTTGATCCGCGCCAGAATCGTGCGGTCGAGCAAAAACCAGACCACCATCACCAGACCTCCCCCCGCCAGACAAATGCCGGTGAGAAACACCTGGATGGCGCGCAATCCCTCCTGCCGGAGAGGTCGGGGCTGCGAAATGCTGACGTACCCTAATGGGAGTTTGTTCAAACCCTTGATCAAGCTATAGCCCGTGATCTGATCTTCCCGACTGGCATCAACCACCGCAACCTGGGTCGCTAATAATTGTAAAAGATGGCGGCCCGTAGAGTCGTGGATGCTCGGATTTTCGAAAGGCTGGAAGGCAACGGCCGCCGAAAAAAGCCCTTCGAAAAAGCCCCACGAATCCCGCCGATAGATCTTCCCGCTCGTCAGAAATCCCTCATCTCCCGGAAGAAACCGGTAAGCAATCTGACAGAGGTGGCCCTTCACCAAAACCGACCCCGTGCCATGCCCCGTCAAATCAGGATTCAGCCTGCTGAGTTCCCGTCCCAGTCGCCCGAAGAAAGCCTGGTCGCCCTGCAGGATGTCTGAGGCATCGGGATTAACGGCCACACTCACCGGCAGGCCGGTCAAATCGCACATCACCGCAAAATCCATCCCGGACTTTTGGAGATCCTCGTCAATCTGCCACTCACCCTTTGCCGCCGAGGTCTCGGGAGCAGAAGGCATCCACTCCGCCACCCCTGTCTCCAAGGGCCGGAAATCCCGATTCAGGACATGAGTCAGGCGCTGCAGCATTGCCCGCATCTCGCGTTCTTCGCTCAGGCCCAACTCCCGCAAAATGACAAACTGGGAAAGGGCGGCCACCGCACCCAGCAAACCGAGAGCCGCGGCCAAAAAGATGACCAAGGCCTTGGAATAAACCGTTCCCGTCAGGAACCTCACGGAGACTGGGTCGCCACCGGCACCGACCCGCCCGGCTTCTTCGGGAGAATAACCTTACTTAAATTGAAGATCGGGCCGTAGATTGCATAAACCAGGCTTCCCACAATCACCCCCATGACCACGAGCATGATCGGCTCAATGATTTTGTCGATGTGACTGGCGATGAGATCCAACTCCTCTTCGTAATCCGTGGCGATTTCATCCAACATCTCGTTGACGCCTCCGGTCTCCCCGGCCATCTGCACGACAGCCGCAACCGTCCTTCCGTCGGGACCCAATCTATGGGATTCCATCAGGAATGCCTCCGAGAGTGACAGACCCTCGTTCACGTGATGGCGCACCGTCAGATAAAAGTCTTCAAATTCTTTGTGGCTGGAACTTTTCGCCGCAATCTCCAGCGCTGAACTCACTCTCACGTTCGCCTGGAGGAGCAAGGCCAGACAGCGAAAACTGATCATCGCCGCAGACTTGCGGATGATGTTCCCCACGGTCGGCAGGCGGGTGAGCGTCACGTGAACCTGCGGAATCCGGTAAAATTTTCCCCAATAACGAAAAAACGCCATCATGGCCACGATCGGCACCGCCGCAAGGTAGGGCTGTTTGAGCAGCGTGTCGGAGAACTTCATCATCACCTGGGTGGGCAAGGGCAAAGCGACGTTCATCGCCCCGTAGAGTTTGGAGATGGCCGGTACCAGGGTAAAACTCATCACGATGGTCACCGCCACAGCCAGAACCATGACGATCGCCGGGTAAATGAGACCCGCCTTCAGCTTCTTGAGAACCTTTTGCGCCTTGCCGTAGGTGTTGGCAATCTGGTGAAAAACCTGGGCAATCAAACCGGATTCCTCCCCAGCCCGGACCAATGCAATGATGTCCTCCGTGAACAAATCCGGATGCATCGCAAAGCAGTCGCTCAGCTTGTCCCCGCTGAGAATCTGGTGGGAGATTTCCGCAATCGCCCCCCGGTACCGCGGGGTCTTCATCCGACTGGCCAGCAATTCCAGACTTTTGATGGTGGAGATGTTTCGCTCCAAGCATCGGGCCATTCCCCCAAAAAAGATGACCATTTCGTCACCGGAAGGCCGGGGGGTGGTGGCACGATGAATCCACTCATCCAGACCGGTGATATCGGTGACGGCCACCGTTTCATTGGGCGCCTTACCCGCCCCGAGAATGGCCTTGGCATCGTCATCGGTATCAACCACCACCTCAAAAGGCTTCAGCGTGTGTACGTTGGTAAGGACGACTTTCTTCAGCATAATTTCAATCTGGATCAGCGAATACTCGGACGGACAACAGCCACCACATTGGTTTGCGTGGCGGCGGCTGTGCCGGAGGATGTCAGCAACGAACCGACGTTATAGGTGTTGGTGCAGACGGCTAAGTGGACGATCCCTACGTTAGTTAAGGTCACTGAACTGGTGCTAAAAGTGAGGGAAGTCACACCAGACTCCCTCGGCAAAATATTCGTAATGGTGGTTTGGTCCAATCCGAGCTGATAAAGACGACAGGCCTGCTCCTGGTAGTTAAGAGCCCGGGCAACCGTGACACTCGTCAACTGCTGCGACACCATGGTGAGGGAAAGCATGGCCGCCGCCGCGGCCCCGATCGCCACGAGTACTGCGGCTATGAGGACTTCGATCAGTGTGTAACCCCGGGCGGAAAAAACCGGACGAAGCATTCTTCCTCCGGACCTCGGGACTTTCTGAGGGCCGGCCTTCGACTTCCCATTTCGAAAAGCGTCAGTCATTGCGATAGGTCTCCACCCAGCCACGACGCGGGGCCATAGCTTCCAGCACGGGGAGCGAGGCGGTCTCCCGGATAATGCTTAACGTTCCTCCCGAGACGGACACGTCCGAAGCACCCGCCCGAAATCCTCCCTGCAAGACATGATTACCGGGCAGGGCGAACCCTGGTCGGCTCGTTCCCCCATAGACCGTGCCACCAAAATTAGCGACGAGGCGGGTGGTACCCGATCCTCCGCCCGATATCGTCGTGGTAAACCGATGCCTACTGTCAACTGACAAGAAAACCCGGCGCTGATTCCCTTGCGGAACGGTGATAAAAAAATTGTTGGTTCCGCTGCCGCCGGAAGATCCATGAGCCGAAGTGACCTGAATAAGAATGGGCGGCGCGCTCGACGGGTCGGCAATTGAGACCGTGCTGGTTCCGGAATCGCTGGACAGTACCAACTGCCGGGCGTCGTTGCCAGTGATGCGATAGATTCTCGCAGAAGGTGAGTTCGGGGAAGGATCCCGGTTCAGATAAATCACTGCAATATTCCCGGTCGTTCCTGTCCAGAGCCGACTTTGCCGGTTATTATTGCTGCTATGGCTTCCATTCGCCTGCGTGGAAGAAAAGGATGTCACCGGAATGGACGATCCTCCCAGGGTCACCGTGCCGCTATAAGCCACATGGGTGACCGTGGTCGGAATTTCCGGCGGAAAAGCACTGTTTAGGAAATCCGCGCTCGTTCGCGGGCCCTCAGACGTGCCCAACGCGGAGGGATTTGCCACGGAAACGGATGAGGGGAAGTTCGACATCCCGATGGGATTGAGGACGTCGTATCCAAACATGGGAGCGCGCGACCTCACTTGGATTCTCCAAGGAATCGTCCCATTGGTCGTCCCATCCGAAAGGTTTGCGGTAAGGTTCGTGGAAAATCCGGCAAAATAGGTCGCGTCCGAGTAGGACGCCCCCGCTGGCCCAAACAGGTTGACCAGAATGTCTCCGGAATTGGCCGTGGTCAAAGGGTTGGCGCCCGCTGCACCCACACCGATTCCCCCCAAAGTGTTTCCCCCGGAGGCGAAAGCGTAGTTGGTCCAAGCCGCCTGGGCGGCGCCCGAGATCAAATATCCCCGATAATATTGATTGGCCATTGCCCGGCTATTTTCCAGGGTCACCCGGCGTCTCATTCCGTCCCGCATGGCATCGGTATACTCCGAGAGCCCGCCCATCAGATAAACCCAGCCGGAGATTGCGATGGCCCCGACCGCAATGATGATCAGGGCAAAAATCATGATCGTTCCGCGGCGGGAGGCCGGACCGGAAAGCCTGCCACGGGAGAGAAAGGATGGGCTGCCTTGGGAAACTTTCATAAGGCGGGAAACATGGGAACGACCATGAGATAAGACGTCTGGTCTCGCATCATGGCCTTATAGTTCGTCGACGACCCGGTCGGCAGGGTCACCGACGCCGGATCCGGCCACCACACAAAATAGAAGGGCTGGTTCACAGCAACCCGATTGGAGGAAACGGTAGTCCCCGTGGAGCGATCTGAACGCTCGAAATTGGCCGCCACGTAAAATCGGGAATTGTCCACCAGAGTCGTATCGGTCCCATTCCAGTAATCGGGATAAAAAATATCGTAAAAATCAGAGGGCGCCACCCGATTTGTCCCCGCATAGCGGCGCACGGAGGCAAATGTTCCCGAGGGGCTGTTCGTCACCCGGACAAAATCCAATTCATAAACGGCATCGATAAACAAAGCCGCGGAATTTCCCGACACGCCCGAAGAAACCATAAAGACCGAAAGGTTTTGTCCTCGCACCGCACCTTCCGTAGCAAACGCATTGGAGGTAAAGACCGATCCGGATGCGGTGACTGTGCTGGCGAGGAATTGCCGGAAGGCCTCGCCCGTGTCCAAACGCCGGAGGTCAAAATTGGTGGCGGCGTAGGTGCCAGAGAGACTGATGCTGGACGGCCGGATGGAACTTGGCCCCACTCTCGGTAGACAATAAACGGCCATTGTTCTCTGCGAGTCCTTGATGAACTGATCCTTGATCGCCTCCGCCTGTGCCATCCGCCCGTAATTGGGTGCGAACCAGACGGTGAGCGCGTTGGTGTTTAGATAATAAAAATTGGCGATCGATATCGACCCCACCTGCACCGACTCATACGTTCCCGCTCGCCCGCGAGAGGCTCCGATCGCCTGAAAACAAAGCACGGCCGCGGCCAAAACAGCAGCCCCCACGGAAATCGCGACCAGTAACTCGACGAAGGTGAATCCCCCGCCTCTCCCAAATCCGGGAGATTTTCGGTTTATCGGTGTTGCACACCGGCACCGTAAATCATTGTTGGGTTGCGGGTTCATCTTTACTGATGACTCCATCAAAGCCGCGGCCCTTGCCCCCGTCGGCTTTTTTCCCCAGTTTAAACTGCACGCCGGGAGCAAGGTCCAGGGTGATGGAAACTTTGCGCAGCGCCACCACGCCATTGCTCTCCACAAAACCCAACTCCAGGCTCTTCTCGGAAATGGAAACGACCTGCAGTTCCTCCGTCTGATTGGGAATGACCGGTGCGACCTCTCTGCCTTTTTCCAACACAAGCGGTCCAAAAAGAACCTTAACACCGGCTTCGCTGCGGCTGACTCCGCCAACGGTGAAAGAATCCAGGGTGGCGCGAATCCGTGCTTCTTCGTTCTCAACTTTGGGCTTTGCTATCTCTTCCTTGGGAAGATTCAGCCCAAACGGGTTCCTTTCCGTTCCCGTCACCTCAAGGAAAATCCGGTCCTCCGGGAGAAGACCCACATCGGAAACACCAAAAGCGGAGGAAACCACGCAAAGAAAAATCACCAAGGACGTCTTCATCACTTTTTCAACAAGGGTTGTTCCAAAACGAGTTCCATCCTGAGGTCGTTCGCCCCGGATCCCCGACTCAATCGAATTCCACTCGTTCTCAGCGTCGGCAACTGCGATTCAACCTGTCCCAGCCAGTTCAAGAGCGTGACGTAGTCGTCTTCGAAAGTGAGTTGCGCACGCATGACCGAGGGAAGAAAAGCGTTTCCGGGATTCGACGCCACTTCATATTTTTGGCTCAGACTCACCAGATTGGCCTCTTTGATTCGCAGCGAAATTTTTAGTTCCGCATTCTGTGCGGAATCCACCGCCCGAAAATACGGTTGCCAGGATTTTAAATATTCGATCAGGGACCGGGAGTTTTTGTCGAGTTCTGCCAATTGCCCTTTTTCAATCTGCAACTGCATGGAGGTATTAGAGACCTTGGCCTTCGCGCCATCAGCCTCATTCCGCATGTTCACCGAACGCTTGTTCATCCAGAGCGTGAATTGAACAATGCAGGCAATGAGCACTATGATAACAACGCAGGCGAGATGTTTCTTATTCATTGCGCGGGGGCGGTTTGCTCGCGAGCCGAACTCTGCCAAAGAAGGGTGGCTTTGTAATCGACGACGCCCTTTTCCATAGTCTGCTGGGGAGAAAACGTCCTAAACCGATTTCGAGCAATCGTTTGGACGGTTTCATCAAGCTGCTTGGGATTCTCACTTTGCAGACGCATCGAGAGGAGAATCTGCGCGGGGTTCGTGGTGTCGCGCTCCAAGGACAAGTCCACCAAGGACGCATCCGAACCCATACTGCGCGCGATTTCAACGACGAGCGACTGCAGGGGGCGGGACGCCTCAACCCAAGCCGATAGATCGCTGGCTTTTTTTGTCTCATCTTCCAAGGCCTGGCGGCGACTCTTGACGCCATCCAATTCGGTATTCAGTTCGGAATCCTGTCGAACGGCTGTATCCCTTGCAGAACCCGCCTGACTATATCGGGCAATGAAAAGGGCGTTGAGGAGAATGGACCCGGCTATGGCTGCATAAAGCAACACAGGGACAAGACGGAGGTAGGCCTGAAGAGGAGGACTGATGTCCTTCCGCTCCGTCTTAAAGTCGTCAATGATTCTGGCGTGAATTTGCATTCAATTCAGTTCTGGGTAAGGAGCGTCCACAGCAGGTCAGGCTGGGTCAAATCAATTAACTTTCGATCCGCGAAAAGGTCACCCAAGCTATCCGCCAGTTGAGGAACAGGATTGTCACAAGCTAAAACGATGTCCGCCCCTTCGGGCAAGCGCTGCTTGAAGGGGGAGATGAGATCCATGATCGGATTCGCCATTCCTTCGTAAACGTCGGTACGGGAACGAAGTTCGGTCCATCGATCTCCGTCCTGAATCAGCGCGCAGACGGATCCCTGACAGCAAACCACATAGAACCGGCTGGAAGGCTTGTCGGATCCCTTGGTGGTGTTGGTTTGCGCCAAGGCATGGGTGAGCAGAACATAGGTCCCGCAGCAAATTCTGCCAATCTGCAAGCCCGCTTCCTTCAGGGTCGATTCGATTTTGCGGACGTGCTCTTCGTCACAGGCCAGCAAAATGCTTGAGTTCGTCTCCGGATTGTGGGTCACCGCGTAACGTTTCCCGCGTTCGTAACGTGCACCGAGTACACTTCGTGGATTGGATTTGATGATATCTTCGCTGCCGACCCGGCGCGAAAGATTCGCTTCCAAGCTGATCACATATCGGGTGTTCAGAGAAACCACGCACCACCCGTGCTCCGACAATTCTTTGATCTGAAAGGAATGTTCAGCAAGCACCTCCTTAAGCTCGCCCGCCGCGGTATCGCCTTCCGCCAGTTTTCCATTTCGCTGAACTCCCCGCCATGCGGTCGCGGAACGGCCCAAATTCAACAGCACCGTGCGCTGGCCGGGAAACCTTTTACGCCAAGTCGCAGAGGGATCATCGGGCTCAGGGCGGAAAGCCGAAAAGTTTAAAACGGAAAGAAGGTCTTCGCCTTTCATCGCGATACCTCCGGTTGGTTTTCAAGATAATCCTCAATCTCTTCCCAGGAGTTCCCCGCCAGCTTCCTCCCAGATAACGATTCGAAGCCTTCCGTGCCCCTGATCTCGACACTTTTTGTAAAATCAAACATGCCTTTTTTCCATCCGGTTTCGAGTTCCTGATCGAGTTTTTTGAAATCGCCGCGGCGTATGATATTCACCACTCCGTCATATTGTAGCATGACTTCATGAATGGGGAAGCGTTTGCTTTGCTTTTGATCCAACAGGAGGCGCTGGCAGAGAACCAAACGCAACATGTCTGCCATGGTTTCCTGGGCGTTCTCCAGGCGGTCCGAGGGGATCAACTTCAGGAAACGTTGCACAGTCTGGGACACTGACGACGTATGCAGCGAGGCCACAACCACGTGGCCGGTTTCAGAAGCCTGCAAGGCAATTTCAGCAGTTTCGCCATCCCGAATCTCGCCAATGATGATCACGTCGGGAGCTTGTCGCAGGGACGCGCGGAGGGCCTTGCCGAAGTCCATCTCATCACTGCCCATTTCCCGTTGCGAGATCAGGGAGGGCAGCCCATCCGGGTACACAAACTCGATGGGATCCTCAAACGAAATAACATGCTCCCTCCGCCGTTTCGCCCGGTGCAGCACCATGGAGGCAATGGTCGTGGATTTACCACTTCCCGTGGGACCGCAGACGAGGAAAAGGCCATATCTGGCTTCAAGAAACGCCTTTAAGGCTGAAGCAGGGACCTTGATATCCTGTGGCCGCGGAATCTTACTCGGCAGCAACCGCATGACCCAACGGAGCCTCCCTTGGGTTGTCATTTGGTTTACGCGGAATCGATAATGATGCAAGTCAATCGCGCAGTCGTGATGACCGGGGGGAATCTCGGCCGGCAGGGCCATTTCGAAGATCAAATCATCGTAGATCAGCTGCCCATTATACTTATACGATAGCGGATCCCCGGGCGTGAGATAGAAATCGCTAATCCCTTCCGAGGTCGCAAGATCACGAATTCGGAGAGCAACCGGACAGTCCTCGGGGAGTTCAAGAAGCAACATGGAGGAAAAATTGCCCGGAGGAAGAGAATGCGTTATCGGTTAAAATTGAAGAAAGTAGATCGCGAATGGCGCGCGCGGTTAGCTTCCGGCCGCGGTAATCTCACCCGTGGAAGGATTGATAAAAATCACACCAGCCGCCACCAGAGTTTCCTTAAGGCTTTTCCCATTAGGGCCGGGCGAATCCCAATACTGATAATCCAAATAGTATGTCGTCGGATCAATCGTTTTCACCGAAGAATCGGGCAATTGGTCGAGATCAGCCGTCTTAAAAAGAAAGTCGTTATAATCCTGATCCGAGGACAGCCCGGTAATATCTTCGATGGCATAAACTCCGTTGCCGAGGTAAGCCATTTGAGATTCAAAAAACGGTGCGCGGTCTGTAGGCAGGGAAAGCGACAACAACGGGTAAAGGTTACTTCCCGAAGTGATCGAACCGTCAATAAGGCCGGCCAAGGCATCTTCGAATGTTCCGTTGGGAATCAGGATCGCGGCGAGCATATCACCCGCGGTAAACTGAAATTGGCCATTGGATCCAACCGAATCGCCTTGGGAGGCATCGGCCACAATCCGACCATCCGTCGAATCCGAAAGCACCCGCCTGATCGCCTCTTCCAAAAAGGCTTTGGCACCCGCCTCAGTGGAGAGGTCATAGACGTCCGCCCCCATTCCTTCCAAAGAAAACAGGCCCAGCCGGGAATCATAACCGGCATCCCGGTAGAGATGACCCAGGTCCACGGAGCCATCGGGGGATGTCACCGACAACCCGCCTCCCTGAAACTGCTGAGAGAGGTAAGCGGCCAACGGGGCCGATGGCGCGCCGACGCCACTATTGCCCGTCCAAGGGGCTGGAGTGGTGTCCGAATAATCCCAAACCCACTTTGGCTGGCCATTACTGACGTCCGAAGCGACGAGGGTTTGCGCGCGAGCTTCCGTTGTGACTCCACCAGCAGCGGCCGCCTCATCAAGGTCGAAGGCGACAATTCCATCATCCGTCGATTTCCTCGTATAAAACCGGGATGCTGTCGGATCCCAAAAAGCCTTCAGCTTGGAGCTGCCGGAAGAAAACTGCGGGGAAATCCGCGAATCGACAAAACTTCCCGCCAATCCCACCGTCCCCTGATTGGCAGCCATCGTTGAACGCGTTTTCAACTTCGCAAGAACGCTTTGCGACGTCGCACCATTCGGTAGAGATCCCCCAGAGGCCAGATACATTTGGACGGCAGAGTTTAACGAGGCAACATCCGACGTCAGCTTGTTCTGCTCCGCCGAGTCCTTTACCGAAGTGGCGGTCACATAACCCACGGAAGTAAGTGCCGAAACCGCGGCGATCACGATAAGAATTTCGATGAGTGTGAAACCTCGAAGCCGCAAGAGTTGCGTTTTCATCATGGTGTACTGATACCACAATCAGGGAAAACACGAAGAAAAAAATACGCAACACTTGGTAAATCTTTAGCTCAAAAATGGCAACAGGTCGCGCAAATGTCCTGAAAAAAACAAATTTTTGGCTGGTATCGCACCCGAAAATTTTCTATTCCAACAACGCCCTGCTTCCAAGGAAGCGAATCCGCCTTAACCAAATGAACCTTGTGAATAAAGCTGCGCCTGTCTCGGCGAGGCCCGCATCGAGACGTGATTGTGATCCAGATCAAACCCCGCGCCCACCAAGTTTAAGACGAAGCGAATCGCAAGTCCTGGCGACCTTGGTCGTGTTTTCCCTTCTGGGAACTTCGATGTCTCCCGCCCAGAACCAGCCATCTTTCCAAGCTCCCCAGCCTTCCTTTCAAACGCCGCAACCTACCATTCAGACTCCCCGTTCTGCGTCGGAAAGCCTGCCAATCAGCTCGGCATCAGCCTTGCCGCCCAAACAGGCCATCCTGGCGAGTAATCAACCCTCGGTGACCGTCTCCCCTGTGGGCTCGGTCAGTGCTGGCGGGACCGGCTCTCAGGTCACCCCTCCCCCCTTCGAGGTTTACACGGATTATAACTGGGGCAATGCGATGGCCAAGAAGCTGCGCAATGCACCCGCCAAACTCTACAATTTCGACCGCGCCTCGCTGCGTGACGTCCTACGCTTCCTGGCGGACGATGCCGGAATCCCTTTTGTCGCCATGCAGGAATCTTCCGCCGTGGAGAATACGCTGGTGACATTCACCCTTCGCTCCAGCCCGTTCCTGGCGCTGGAGACGATCGCCAGGGCGAACAGTGTCGCCTTGTTTTACGACAATGGGATCTGGTTCATGCGTCCCCTCAACGAGAAGGAACTGATCGCGCGCACCTACAAGCTCAAATTTAATCCCCAGGACCTCATTCGCTACACGGGTGCCCAGCAGAGCGGCGGTGCCGGAAATACGGGCGGAGATGGCCTCACGGGAATCGACCTCACCCTGCAGGAACCAACCGACGTCTTTGAAATCAAACCTCCCCAAGTTGTTGAGGAAATCAAAAAACTGCTGGGAATTCCCACCAGTGGCATGACGGGCATTAATGCGGGCGAGACGAGCGTCGAGAGCACAGGACCACTCAACGTGCCACCGTCTCTCAATCTCGCAGGGAGCGGCCTCAGTGAGGACGGATCCGCCAAAGGAGACGGCGGCGCTCAGGTAATCTACAACGCGGATGCCAACACCCTGTATATTGTGGCCACCAGGCAACAACACCAGTGGGTGGAAGGCTTCCTCAGCGCGGTCGATCGCCCGCAAGCCCTCATCAGCATCGAAATCAAATTCCTGGAGACCAGCAAAGATCCTTCCAAAGAGCTAGGCATCAATTGGTCCGAAACTCTTGAAGGCGGATACGGGGTCACCGCGAGCGCTTCGGCGACGGCCGAAGGCGGAATCAATACTGAAGCGGTTGGTGACACGATGAACCGCTTTTTCAGCGGCGGTGGGACCCTCAATGGGAGAAACCTTGCCAGAGGGACAAGCTTCGGATCCAGCGTCACTGTCGATCCTGCGACCGGCAATGTGAGGTTTACCGATCCGGTCAACCAGAACATGAGCACGAGGACGACCACCATGAATACCAGCTATTCCGCGGTGCTTTCTCCTGATGATGTGACGGTCCGATTGGAAGCGTTCATGCGTGATCGCGACACCAGTGTCGTGCAATACCCCCGGATGCTGACCATCAACAATCGGGAAGTAGCGATCCGCAGTGTCGTCAACCAACCGATTCTTGGCTCCGTCTCTGCCGTCAATGGGGGCGACAACGTGGGAACGAGCGTCTCCGAAGTTGTTTATCTTCCCATCGGGACGATCATCAATGTGTTGCCGAAGACCATGCCCGACGGCTCGGTGATCCTCAACGTAGCCATCACGATTTCCCGCATCGTTGGTTTTGAAGACATCACCCTTCAACCCGGGCAGACCCAACCCTACCCAGTTCCCTCCTCGCGAGTTTACAATGCGGCACTGCAGGTCGATTCCGGTTACACCCTGGCGGTGAGCGGCCTCGATGAGTCGACCGACTCACGCAATGACACCGGGGTGCCATTCCTCAAGGACATTCCCGGGCTGGGGCAGCTCTTTAAGAGCAAAAGCCGGGATCAGATCAAAAAGAATTTGATCATCTTCATCACCCCCACGGTGATTGGTGACCGCAAGCAGACCGAGGGAATTTCCAGTTTCCCCGAGGCCGTTATTCCTAAACGCCCCGACCAGCCCTCTCCCCCGGCCTTCAGTTCCGGTGGTCGCCTTGTCGGTGGTTTTGCCGCTATCGACGAAGCGCTGGCCTGGCTGGAATTCCAAATTCGGTATTTCAAGCAACTTAAGGCGGAAAGCATGACTGACAAAAAGACGCAGAGCCAATTTGAAGGCGTGATTGCGTCCGCGGAGATGCTGATTGCGGAAATTCAGTGCCAACAGGAGCAGTCCCCTGGCAATGTTGGGGAGCTCGTGAAGAAGGAAGAAAGGGCCCTCCTCCTCCTCGGCGACCTGAACAAAGTATTCGTCGAAACAGAAAAGAAGGATAACGCGTTTTAGGCGACCTGGACTTGCGCTTCAAGAAGGCGTGAGATCGGAATAGGCTAGACGAAGCGTGGGGAGAATGCGGCGGTGGCTCATATTGTGGCCCTAGCAGACTGGCGGTGGAGTCTTTCTATCCGATTGGCTGGGGGGCGGATGCCACAAAAAAACTCTGCGGTTGATTTTCCCGCGAATATCTCAATGATGCCGCGCGGGTGAAGACAACGGCTGATTACATTGCTTCGGGGTTCGTTAAAATTGATACGGACCTGGACTATTTGATGGGATGTCTCAAGGAGGTTCTCTGCGAACTCGGTGAAGACAAGGCGGCGGAATTTCTGCCGTGGCAGGAGAGTGGAAAGATCCACGATGTGCACGAACCCCCTCCCCGGATCGAACAGGCCTATTCGATCGCATTCCAGCTCCTCAACATGGTGGAGGAAAATGCCTCGGCCAAAACCCGCCGCCTTCGGGAAATTGAACACGGCCTCTCTTCCGAGCCCGGCTTGTGGGGCCAGCAACTTGCGCGGCTTAAGCAAGCAGGGTTCACCGGGGAAGAAATCGCGGCCTACCTGCCCTCCGTTCGCGTCGAGTCGGTCCTCACCGCCCACCCCACCGAGGCCAAGCGCGCCGCCGTGCTCGAACAGCATCGCGACATCTACCGCCTGCTCACGTCGCTGGAAAACCCCTCGCTCACGCCTTCGGAACGTCAGGCCATCCGCGACGAGATCAAGGTCGTGCTCGAACGCCTCTGGCGCACCGGGGAGATCCTTCTGGAAAAACCCACCGTCTCCACCGAACGGCGCGGCACCAACTTCTACCTCCGCGAGGTTTTCCCGCTGGCTCTCGAACAGCTCGACGAACGCCTGCGCAATGCCTGGCAGGATGCCGGATTCGACAACGCCCTGCTGGAAAACCCGCACAACTGGCCCCGCGTTCGCTTTGGCACCTGGGTCGGCGGAGACCGTGACGGACACCCCTTCGTCACCGCCAGCGTTACAGAAGAATCCCTTACGGAACTGCGCCAGAACGCCGTCGAGGTCATGCACAAGCACCTCGACGCGCTGGCCGTGAAGCTCCCGCTTTCCAGCAATTTTCAGCAAACCCCGAAACCCCTCGCCGCCGCGATCGGGCGCCTTTGTGCGGAAAACCCCACCGCGGCCGAGGCCATCGCGCGCCAGTATTCCGACGAACCCTGGCGGCAATACGTCCTTCTCCTCCAGGCCAACCTTCCCGGCTTTTCCGAAGGCCCCGGATACCTCGCACCGAACGAACTCGACGCCGACCTCGCCCTCCTCTCGGACTCCCTGATTGCCACGGGCGCCAAACGTCTTGCCGACACCGCCGTCTGGCCCGTCCGCCGCGCGCTGGACGTTTTTGGCTTCCACCTCGCCGAACTTGATATCCGCCAGAACAGCAAATTCCACGACCAGGCGCTTATCCAGGTGCTCGCGGCGATGGGACAGCCCGCGCCGGACTTCAGTTCCTGGGAGGAGGCCCGCCGCGTGGAGTTTCTCACCAAGGAACTCGAGTCCCCCCGCCCGTTTCTCTACCACGACGCCGGGATCGGGGAACAGGCCGACGCCGTGCTCTCCTGCTACGGCGTGCTTCGCCGCCACATCCGCCAGCACGGTCGCGAGGGCATCGGCTCTCTCATTGTCAGCATGACCAAACGGATGTCGGATCTCCTCGTCGTCTTTGTGCTCGCCCGCGAGGCCGGCCTGATGAAATGGACCCCCGAAGGCCTGCTCTGCCAGCTTCCTGTCGTACCGCTATTCGAAACCCTGGACGACCTCGAGCGCAGCCCGGGTCTCATTGATGCCTTCCTCGCCCACCCTGTGACGCAGCGCAGTCTGGCGTTTCATCAAAAGGACCGGGTGCAGGTCCTCTCCCTGCCCCACGAACAGCCTATCCAACAGGTCATGGTCGGCTACAGCGACAGCAACAAGGATTGCGGCATCATCGCCAGCCAGTGGGCCCTTCACAAGGCCCAGTCCGACCTCGCGAAGCGGGGCCGCGAGCACGGCACCAAAATCCGGTTTTTTCATGGTCGGGGTGGCACCATCAGCCGCGGAGCCGGCCCGACGCACCGCTTTCTTGGGGCGCTGCCTCCCGGCTCGCTCCAGGGCGACATGCGCCTCACCGAACAGGGTGAGACGATCGCACAAAAATTCGCGATCCTCAGCACCGCCACCTACAACCTGGAAATTCTCCTCGCGGGCGTCACCGGCTTTTCCATCGCCGAACAAAAAGCCCAGCCCCTGCCCGAGAGCCTCGAAGAGGTGGGCGAAATCCTCTCCTCCGCCAGCCGCGACAAATACGTCTCCCTCATCCACGCCGAGGGCTTCATGAGTTTCTATTCCGAAGCCACGCCCATCGATGCCCTGGAGACCAGCAGTATCGGCTCACGCCCCTCCCGCCGCACCGGCCAGCGAACCCTCGACGATCTGCGCGCCATTCCGTGGGTCTTCAGCTGGAATCAATGCCGCTACTACCTCCCCGGCTGGTTTGGTGTCGGCTCCGGGATCGAGGCTCTACTGGCCAAAAAAATTCTTCCCATTGAAGAACTCCGTCAGCTCTTGAAAAAGTCTCCGGTCATGTACTACGTCCTCACCAACGTGGAGACAAATATCGCCAGCTGCGACCCGGATATCATGCGCGACTATGCCGGGCTCGTCACTGACACCGCGGTGCGCGATCGCCTCTTCTCCCTCATTGCCGCAGAGTTCGAAAAAACCAAGGCGATGATGTCCGAAATCTTCGGCGGCAGTCTGGAGTCGCGCCGTCCGCGCATGATCAAGACGCTCGCCCTCCGCGCCAACGCCCTCAAGGTCCTGCACCATGAGCAGATCGCACTGCTGAAAAAATGGCGGGCTGCCCGCGCCGCCGGCTCTCCCGAGGCCGAGCAACTCCATCCCAAGGTCCTTCTCTCTGTCAACGCCATCGCGAGCGGATTGCGGACGACAGGATAGGCCGCAGAGGCCCTCGCGTCCGCACTTCCCTCGGGCAATCCATTCGCCACTTCCCGGGTGCCGCCGGGGTCAAAAGCCGCCGACACTCCGGAAAATCCCGCCCTCGCTTCATTCTCACCTAGCTTGCGAAAGGAGCGCTGAAGTGGTTACAATCGTGAATGTGAAGTTCCCACTGCTCGCTCTCTTTGCGATGACCTGCTTTCTCCTCGCGTCCGTAAACTCCGCGGGGGCCGCCGGCATCGAAGAAGAATTGAGATCCCTGACCGGACGGATCCAAGAAAAAATCAACGCCGGGAAGCGAACTGAGGGTGATCTGGGTCCCGAGCTTCAGCAAATCGACTCCCTCGTCGCTCAATACCGCGATTCGGACGCCGAAGCAGCGGCAAAAACGCTCGTCATGAAAGCGACCCTTTACCACATGGTTTTTCAGGACAACGCCAGAAGCTCGCAAATTCTCCAGGAAATCCTCGATGATTTCCCGGATTCCCAGACCGCCTTGAAACTCCAGGCCCGCGCCCCAAAGCGGGAGGCCATGCCAATCCCATCTCCATCCACGAAGTCTTTGCGAGACCCAACTCCGTCTGGTCCGCAACCCACCTACCAAAGTGAGCTAAGAAATTTAAAAAGCAGGATTCAAAGCAAATTTTCTCAAGGACGGCGCACCCCTGCGGAATTCTCCTCAGAGCTCAAAGAGTTCGAAAATTTGGCCGCCAAATATGGAGAAACCGACAGCGAATCCGCCGCCGACGCGCTCCTCACCAAGGCCATCCTTTACCAGGAGGTTTTCCAGGACCGGGCTGGAGCCCAAGCCATAGCCGATCAGATCAAACCCCGATTTCCGCACACACAAGTGGCGGCCAAACTCGGGGCGTTTTCCACCCCACCAACGGGTCCTCAAACAACGCCAACAAGCCAGGACACACTGGTTGTCGGCGCAAAGTTTCCCGACTTTGAAGTTCTCGACCTCAATGGCGAAGCGCTCTCCTTAGGCACCCGCCCGGCGAAATTCATCATGCTGAATTTCTGGGCATCCACTTCGATCGACAGCGTTCAAGACCTTCCGAAGCTCCTTTCCGCCTACAAAAGGTACCGTGAGAAAGGTTTCGAAGTGATCGGCATCAGTCTGGATACGGATCGAGAATCCCTGATGGAACTCACCCGAGAGTTCGCCATCCCCTGGCCCCAGCATCTCTCCCTACCCGGATCGGAAAATGATCTCGGGCGCAAATTTGGCATCGGGAAATTGCCCGCGAATTTCCTGCTCGATGGCCAGGGCAAGATCCTCGCGAGGGATTTCCGTGGTGGGGGAATTGAACAAGCCGTAGCCGATGCGTTTCTAGGGCAACTGGATGTAAAGAAAGAATAGGATTTCGACCGGGTGCGCAATTTGACCCTCAATCGCGCCTGCCAATTCATGGAGAACGGCTTTCGATCCAGGCATTGATCGCCTGAATCTTTTCCCGGAAGACAGCCTCGCGGGCCCGGCCTTCGGTGGCATCGCCCCCGCCAAGGGGAATCTGGCAGACAAAGTCCGCGGCATCCGCCGAGACCACCGCCATGTTGGGCGAGAAGGTCGCACCGTTGGAGCCGAAGAAGCCCTTTTTGACCGCCTCGGGAATTTTGTCGATCTGCTTGTCGAGCTCTTCATGGCGGACATACACCAGGACCAAGTTGTCTCGAAAGACCTCGTGAAAATGCGCCAGGGCGTCCGCGCCCTGCTTGTCCATGGGCTTGGCCGGCTTCCCGAAAAACACATCCCAGACCATGAGAAATCCCAGCAGTTTTTTCTCCGCCTGCGCCGTCTGCATCGCCTCTTCGATCTGATCGAGACGGAACGCGGAATCGGGCGCGAGCTGGATCGTGGCATTGCCGCGCGCCCTCATGAGGGCCTTTTCATAGGAAAACTTTTCGTATTTCTGCACCGCCTGCGGTGGCGTGACACTGGTGTCTGTCACCAAAGCTTCCACCACCACAGGTTGGACCGGTGCCGGAAATTGCGTGGCGGACGGACTGGTCGACGCGATACCGGCGATTTCGGTTTCCACCGCTTGAAACACCCATTGAGGAAGACGGTCGAGGCGCTGGGGAAATTTCGCGGCCTCAAATCCCTCCACCTTGCCCGGCAGAACAAACGCGCACAGCATCACCAGCACCCCGCCGATCAGGGCCCCGGAAACCACCCCGCAAACCGCGCCCAGAGCATTGTCAAAAACATTGGGGGCGACGGACTGGTAAAACTCACCCTTCAAATTGACAGCGAGACCGGCCACCAGCGCCGCCGCAACAAAAAGCGCCAGAAACACCGCCACCGCGACGAATTGCAGGTCGAGCGGGACCACGCCGAGAACCACTTCCGTCGCCGGACGCCAGTACCGCAGCGCTGCCAGCAGGGCAAAAAGGTACGTGAGCGTGTGGCGCATTTCGAGGGTCGCGCCCGTGCGCCAGCCGATCCAGCCGCGCAGGGCGACAGGCAGCAGGCCGAGAAGAAAAACCAGGAGTTCGATAGGCATGGCAATCAGACCGCTTGCAGCACTTCCTCCACGGTGGTGATGCCGAGCAGGACCTTCTCGGCGCCGTCATAACGATAACTGCGAAACCCCTTCCCCTCCGCGACCCTCGCGAGGCCGGATTCGTCCACGCCCTCGCTCACCGCCTTGCGAATATCCTCGTCAATCACGAGCAGTTCGAAAACCCCGGTGCGTCCGCGGAACCCGGTGTTCAGGCACTGATCACACCCGGCCGGTTGGTAAATTGTTGTGCCGGGCTCAAAGTTGAACCCGAGGCTGTCGAGTTCATCACCCCTCGCCTCGCAGGCCTGACGGCAATGTGGGCAGAGGACGCGCACGAGCCGCTGGGCAATGATCATGAGCAGCGCCGAGGCCACCTGGTACCGCTCAATGCCCATATCCTGCAGGCGCGAGATGGTACCAACCGCATCCTTGGTATGCAATGAGCTGAGCACCAGATGGCCGGTCAGGGCAGCGCGCAGGGCGACCTGGGTGGCCTCGGTGTCGCGCATCTCGCCGACCAGAATCACATCGGGATCCTGACGCAAAATCGAACGGAGGCCACTTTCATAGGTGATGCCCGCTTTGGGATTTACCGCTATCTGCGTGGCTCCGGCGAGCTCGTATTCGGCCGGATCCTCGATGGTCATGATGTTCATCCGCGTGGCATCGAGCTGGCGCAGGGCCGCGTAGAGGGTGGAGGTTTTTCCGGAACCGGTGGGGCCGGTCGCTAGGATCATGCCATTGCGGGAATGGATCACACCCTGGAAGGTGGCGAGCATCTCATCCGACATGCCGAGCGTGGTGAGGTCCAGAATACCCCGGCCGTGATCAAGCACCCGGATGACCAGCTTTTCGCCATGGATGGAGTTGGCCGTGGCCACGCGAAAATCCACTTCGCGGCCGCCAGCCTGGGCGCGAAACCGTCCGTCCTGCGCCTTGCGTTTTTCCGCAATGTCAATTTCGGCCAGCGTCTTGAGAGAGGTCACCAGCCGCTTGCCATCAATCAAACTGTAGGTCATGCGTTCGTGCATGATCCCATCGAGGCGGAAGCGGACCCGATAATCTTCGGGACCGGGTTCGATGTGGATATCGCTGGCATTTTCGAGCAGCGCTTCCTCCAGCATTTCGCCGGCGGTTTCGAGCCCGGACGTGGCGTCGCCGCCATCCTTGATCTGCACGGATTTCCGCTCGCTGTCCAAAAACTCAAACCCTTTGCGGGTCTGGCCCTTGCTCGCGAGATATTCCGCCGGATCGCGGGCCGGCATCATCCACGGCATTCTCGAAGGGGCTTCCTCCGTGGGTGCCGGGCCGGAGGAGTGCGCCTTGCGCCTGCGATGCAGGTGGTCGCCAAGCCACGCCGTGACGCCATAGAGGGCGGCTCCCAGACCGGGAAGAAGGAAAGCCGCCGTGCTCCAAAAGCGGGGGTCTCCCTGCCGCTCGAACAGGTCCTTTTGCACCCACTGCAGGCTGCGCATCCAAACACCGCCCAAGATGAGCAGGCCGAGAAGAAGGTATTCGAAATTCCAGCGATGTTCGTAAGGCGGGCCGGAAGGTTCGTCCGCGACCGGGAGTTCGACTTCGACCTCAGGCATGACGGGCTTCCCTGGCGCGGCGACAGCGGGTTCGACGGCCGCTTCGGGAACTGGCGGGTCGACCGCGTATTGAGGAGCCGACTCGGGGGCAGCCACCGGCGGAGCGATCGTTTCCGGAACCGGGGTCGGAGCAGGTTGATTGACCAGACGGCCATCGATGGACTTGACCGCCGCGCGGGGAAACCGAACCAGTCCCTGCGGCATCATGATGCTGATATGACTCGTCGTCTCCGCGGCGATTTTGACGTCCCTGGCAATCTGCCCGCTCTGAAAGACTACGGTGGCAGCCAAGCCAGCCTGAGCCGCACCGAAAATCACCAACAGACACAGCCAGTGCCTTGGAGCGTGTAATGTCACGGACGGCGTATAGAAGCGCAGGGAGCTGGCGTCAAACTCTTCCGTGACATCGCATGGTTCCATTTTTCCGCCGCCCCTTCGTGAGAAAGAAAAAGGGCGATCCCGAAGGATCGCCCTGAATTGTGGCATCGGCATCCTGCCGTGCGGCGTTCACCTAAAACGGGATATCGTCGTCGTCCGGCTGTTCCGCCGGAGCGGGACGTGCTGCGGCGGGAGGACGCTGTGGGCGGGGAGCAGGGGCTTCTCCGCCTTCGTAATCGCCTCCACCACCCTGACCACCACCACCGGGACGGCCGCCCAGCAACTGGAGCTGCTCGCCCACCACGCGGAGTTTGCTGCGTTTCTGGCCGGAGGTTTTGTCATCCCAGGTATCCAGCTGGAGACGGCCTTCGACGTAGATCGGTTTGCCCTTCTTGGCGTATTCGCCCACGATCTCGGCCTGACGGCCCCAGAACGTGACATCCACGAAGGTGGTCTCCTCGCGCTTCTCGCCGCCTTCGGGCGTGAACACACGGTTGATCGCCAATCCCACCTCGGCCACGGCTGTTCCTTTGGGGGTGAAGCGAACTTCGGGATCGCGCGTGACGTTCCCGATGAGCATGACTTTATTGAGATTCGGCATGGCGAGGAGTGATTAGGCCGCGGCTTCGACGGTCTTTTTCTTAGCGGGAAGACGCAGGTAATTCTGCATCGAAACATCGTCGTCGAGCTTGAGCTTGCCGCGGACTTTTTCCAGGCCGGCGGGCTCTGCTTCGAAAATGATGTTCACAAAATACGCGCTGAACGAGTGATTGTGCTCGTAGGCGAGGTCGCGTTTTTCGAGACGCTGGACCTGTTCGATGGCGACGCCTTCGGCTTTGAAAATCTTTTCAATGCGGTCGATGATGTCTTTGACGGATTCTTCCTTGCCCCGGGTATCGAGGGTGAGCAGGACTTCGTAACGGTTTTTCATAGGGTTTGTTTTTTGTTGTAAATGTTCATGGCGGCTTCGAAGCCGTGGGTGTTGGTGTGTTCGACGGCGTCGGCCGCACGGTCGACCGCGAGATGCACGGCGGGGAGTTCGTCGTCGGAAAATTTTCCCAACACGTGATTGTGCAGGGTGTCTCTGGCCGCTCCGATTCCCACGCGCAGGCGGGAGATTTCCTCGGTGCCCAGATGGGCAATGAGCGAACGCAGGCCATTGTGCCCGCCCGCACTCCCCGTTCGGCGCATCCGCAGGTCACCCAAAGGAAGCGCGGTGTCGTCAAAGATGACCAGCACTTCCGCGGGGTCCAGACGATGATAACGCACGTAGCTCCCGACGGCTTCGCCGCTGAGATTCATGAACGTTTGCGGTTTCATGAGAGTACGTCCGCCGGAGGGAGCGACCTCGGAGTTCCATTTCGAATCGAATTGGAAAGCCGTGGCCGCACGCCGGGCGAGTTCGTCGAGGACCAGGAAGCCCACGTTGTGGCGCGTGCCAGCGTATTGGCGGCCTGGATTTCCCAGACCCGCAATGAGGCGAAAGACGACAGCATGCTCCACACGCGAGCGGTTGGACTACTTTTTGTCCGCGGCGCCTTCGGCCTTCTTTTCCTTGAGAACTTCGGGAGCGGCCGCCGCGGCGGCGGGCTCTTCGGAAACCGTAGGCTCGGAAACGAGGAAAACCGTGAGTTCGCCATCAATCGCGGCGGTGACGCCAGCCGGAAGCTTGATGTCCTTGACGTGCAGGTAGTCCCCAATATTGAGCCCGGAGACGTCAACGGTGATGAGTTCCGGCAGGTCCTTGGGAAGACAGCTGATGGCCAGCGTGCGCATGTTCTGCTGAAGCAGACCGCCACCAGTTTTGACTCCAGCGGGTTCGCCCACGGGTTCGAGAACGATTTCCGCCTCGATTTCCTCGGTCATCGAAACCGCGTGGAAATCCACGTGGAGGATGTCGCCGCGGACCGGGTGGTGCTGCACTTCCTGAATCAGGGAAAGCCGATTGGTGGTGGAACCGCCCTCGGTGATTTCGAGATCGACGAGGATGTTTTCACCAACGGCATGCGAAAGCAGGCTTTTGATGTCCTTCAGCGAGACTTCGATGTTGGCGGGAGCACCTTTGCCCCCGTAGATGTTGGCAGGGACGGATCCCCGGGAACGGACTTGTTTGACCGCATTGCGACCGGATTCGGTGCGGGGACGGGCGGAGAGTTTGACTTGTTTGGCCATGGTTATGGGATTTTCGGGTTCTTTATATCAAAAAGCGAGCTCACGGACTCGTCGTCGTGGATTCGCCGAATGCCCTCACCGAGCAATTTGGCCACTGATAGCACCTTCACGCGGGCATCGGAATTTGCCCCCACAGGAGTGCTGTCAGTCGTGATCAACTCCTTGATTTCTGAGCTTTTCAATCGCTCAACCGCCAAGTCTGTCAAGACTGTGTGTGAAACACCAGCATAAATATTCATTGCCCCGTGGGCCCGCAAAATCTTAGCGGCACCGGTCAGGGTGCCCGCAGTTTCGGTAATGTCGTCCACAATGATGACATTTTTTCCCTCCACCTCGCCGATCACCGTGACGGCCTCTGTCTCGGTGGCGCTCTTGCGGCGCTTCACCACGATGGCGAGTCCGGCCCCGAGTTTCTGGGCGTAGGCCGAGGCCATTTTCACCCCACCCACGTCTGGGGAAACAATCACGAGATCGCCCAGGCCAATGCTCTGCCAATATTCCATCATCACCGGCAGGGCATAAAGATGGTCCACGGGGATGTCGAAAAATCCCTGGAGCTGCTGGGCGTGAAGATCCATCGTCAGCACGCGGTTCACCCCGGCGGCGACAAGGAGGTTGGCCACCAATTTCGCTGTGATGGGAACACGCGGCTGATCCTTGCGATCCTGACGGGCGTAACCAAAAAACGGGATGACCGCCGTGATCCGGTCCGCACTGGCCCGTCGGGCAGCGTCCACCATGATGAGTAGCTCCATCAGGTTTTGGTTGGTCGGCGGACAGGTGGGCTGGACGATAAACACGTCGCGGCCGCGGATATTTTCGTTGATTTTGACGAACGATTCGCCGTCGGGGAACGAACTCACCGTGGCATCAGCAAGTTCCACCCCCAGATGAGAGCAAATGGCTTTGGCAAGCGACGGATGGGCCGTGCCGGTGACGATTTTCATTTCGGGAGCGCGGCGAAACATGGCGAGGAAAGGTAAGGGCGGAGAAAAACCGGCCCTAGTTTAAAGGCTCCGGAGTGGGAGGAGGATTTAGCGGAATGGTAGGTTCGAGACGGATCTGGGCAAGGCGGTGGATATACGATGTCTCCAGGATCTCGCATTTCTCGGCCAGGGATTTGTCAATCGCGACGATTTTTTTGAAGAGAAGGCGGTAATATTCCCGAAGTGCGGCCCGTTTGTCTTCCTGCGTCTTGGACCGGTCGGCCTGGGCCAGCAGGCTTTTCACCTTGGGATCCTTTTCGACCTGCACACGAACCTCCTTGTAACGAATGTTCTGCAAGCGGGCTTTTTCCTGCGCATTGTCGAGGGATTGACTGATCGCCGGCGGAGCCTCATCGGGGACCAGAGCATTCGGCTGGGTGAAGGCGTCATCGGGCATGGCCTGATCAAGCGTCGGAAGCGGGGCGATGTCCTGGGTGTCCAGGGGCGCGCCCTCCATCGGAATGACGTCGGGAGTCGGCGAAGGGGTCGCGGCGGGCTCAAGTGGCGCCGGAGCCTCCGGAGGAAGCGGGGCGGGACTCGGCACCGGGATCTGCGTCGGGACCGGCGTCGCGTTGGGAGTGGGCGTCGGAGAAGCCGCTTCCTGCGCGCAAACAGCCGCCGCAGAAAGCAAAACAAGGAACATTGATCGAAACAGGGACCACATCGGACGGAAGAGATAATCAGCCAACCGGAGATTTCTCAAGAAGAAGAACATGGACGGCGGCGGAGTTTTTAGGGATTTTTTCCGCCGCATGACCCGGCCATCCGCCCACCCTGCCCCTCTGACAGGCTCCTTTTCCCCCGAGGAAGCCGCTCGCGCGCTGCGAACCCGGACCGGCTTGATGAGCCTCGACAGTCAGGCGGCGGAGTCCGAACCCTTCACCCTCCTCGCCTGCGAGCCTGACCTTGTCCTCTCGGGCACCGCGGCGGACTGGCCCATTTTAGAGCGGGAGTTAACGGCGCGCCAAAGGCCGGGAGCCGACCTCGGATTGCCCGACGGCGCGGCCATTGGCTGGGTGGGGTTTGACGGACGGTTCCGTTTTGGGTTTTACGATACGCTCCATATTTTTCATCATGGTTCCACGACGTGGACCAATCCGCCGCAATTCCCAAGCTTCAGCGAGGAACCGGCTTTTCCGAAAATCGCCTTTGCCCCGCAAATTGCGGAGCCGACCTTTCTGGAAATGGTCCGGCGGGCGCAGGAATACATCGCCGCAGGGGATATTTATCAGGTGTGTCTTTCCCATCCGTTCGTCGCGCCCTTTGCCGGCGACGCGTGGCCGTTTTACGAGGCGCTACGGCACCACTCCCCCGCCCCCCATGCCGCTTTTCTCGACCTTCAGGGGACTCAGGTGGTTTCCAGTTCCCCGGAATGTTTTCTCAGCCTGAGCGGCCGCAGTATAACGACCCGGCCGATCAAAGGCACCCGTCCCCGCCGCGCGGACTCGCAGCTCGACCAGCGTTTTGCCTACGACCTGATCACCTCGCCCAAAGAAATTGCCGAACTGGTGATGATCACCGACCTCGAACGCAATGACCTCGGCCGCATTTGCGAATATGGCAGCGTGAGCGTGCCCGAGTTGCTCAAGATCGAAAGTTTCGAGCACGTCCACCATCTCGTTTCCACGGTCTCGGGCACCTTGCGGCCAGAAGTCAGCCACCCCGCGGCGCTGATGTCCTGCTTCCCCGGAGGATCCATCTCGGGCGCCCCGAAAAAACGGGCCCTGGAAATCATCGCGGAACTCGAACCGTTCCCCCGCGGTCTCTACACCGGCGCAATCGGCTATTTTGGTTACAACGGAGAAAGCCGTTTTAATATCGCCATCCGCACGGCAGTTTTCGAAAACGGCCAGGCGTCCTTCCATGTCGGGGCAGGCATTGTGGCCGACTCCGTTCCCGAACGCGAATGGCAGGAGACGTTGGACAAAGCTGCCGGTTTACTCCAGGCGGCTCGTTAGCGCCGGACAATTGACATCTACCGTTTCTTCTCGGGCCGAGGGGTGGGAGTCGCCTTCAATTTCGGTGGACCACCCCAAAGGAGCGAGGATGGCCGCTGCTTCACCGAGGCACTGAAGCTCTCGAGGTTGGCCGTCGTCTGTTCGAGATTGGTGAGGATGGCCCTGATTTCCGCAGGGTTGAGACGGGTCGCCGGCTCAAGGTTTTTGAGGATTTTTTGAATGTCGACATTCGACTTTTCGAGTCCCGCGATCATGGCTCGGGCATCAGCACTCAATTCGCCGATCTTGGCGTCAGCCACAGCCTTGTTGATGCCCTCAATCAGCCCCTGCAAGTCCAGGCTGACTTTTTGCAGATTGGCGTCGGCCACGGCTTTTTGGACCTGCTCGATCAGCGTCTGGAAGTCCTGGCTCACCTTGTTAAGGTCGGCATCAGTCACGGCCTTGTTGAGGTTATCCAGCAGCTTTTCCAAACCGCCCTGAATCTCAGAGAGGTTCATCTTTTTCATGTCCGACATCATGCTGTTGACGGAATCCAGAATGCTGGTGAGTTGCCCCGGCGCGGACGGGATGTAATAATTGTGAGGGGTCCAGTCCACTTCGAGCTTGGGAAACTGGCCGGGTTCCTTCACGTAGTTGATCTCAATGTAGTTCATCCCCGTGATGCCCTGAGGTTCGATGCGCGCCCGCATGCCTTGGGCCACATTCTTATCGATCAGCGGCGTGAGATCCTCGTCGAACATCCCGGGAAACATTTCCTTGTCGATCTCCATCAAAATCACGACGTAGTTGTAGCGGTCCACCGCGCTGGGCGCTCCATATTCATTAAAGCTGAAGCTGATCTGGCTGACCCGCCCAATCTCCACACCCCTGAACTTCACCGGACTACCCACATCGATGCCCTGCACCGACCCGTCGAGGTAGGTCTCAATGTAAATGCGCGGGCGGAAAATTTGTCCCGCGCCAAAAGCAATCAGCCCGCCTGCCAGAATGGCCAGGCCAACGACGATAAACAGGCCAATCGCAAAAAAGTTCGGCTTATTCGCACTCATTCTGCCTCCCGGTGAAAAAATTTCCGCACAAACTCGTCCTCGGAATGATCGCGCAATTCCTGCGGCGGTCCTTCGGCGATGATTCCCTTGGTACGTTTGTCGAGCATGATGACACGGTCTGCGACCGCATAGATACTGGCCAGCTCATGAGTGACAATGACAAAGGTCACCCCGAGGGTCTCTCGCAACCGGAGGATCAGGGCGTCCAATTCGGCAGAGGTGATCGGGTCGAGACCGGCCGAAGGTTCATCCAGGAACAACACCGCGGGGTCCAGCGCCATGGCCCGCGCAATCGCCGCGCGCTTCTGCATGCCGCCACTGACCTCCGAAGGCAGGTGGCCGCCGTATTCCTCCAGTCCGACCAGGCTCAGCTTCATCCAGGCGATGGCTTCGCGCGCATCGGCGGGCAGGGAGGTCCATTCCTCCAGCGGCAATTCCACATTCTGGCTCAGGGTCATTGATCCGAAAAGTGCGCCGCTCTGATACGACACGCCGAAGCGCCGCAAGATGCGCTGCCGATCCTCGCCGATGGAGGTGGTCAGATCTTCGCCATCAATCAACACATCCCCCTCCGCCGGGGGATAGAGGCCAATCAGATGTTTTAGCAGGGTACTTTTACCGCAACCCGACCCTCCAAGGATGACAAAAATTTCCCCGCGGTTCACCGTGAACGAGATGTCTTTCAAAATCACGGCATCCCCGTAGGAGGCGGTGAGATTTTTCACGGTAATGACCGGTTCGTCCGCCATTAGAATCCAATCGCGTAGTAGACCACGGCAAAAACGGCATCCACCAAGACGATGAGAAAGATGCCGCTCACCACCGAACGCGTGGTGGAAACCCCCACGGCCGTTGAGCCCGATTTTGTTTGCAGGCCGCGCAGGCAGCCAATGCCCGCCACGAGCGCGCCGAAGAGAAAGGCCTTGATGATTCCCGCCATCACGTCATTCACCCCCACGGCGCTGACGAGTTGCCGCCACAACGTGATGATGGGAAAACCCTTCATCAGCATGACAAACAGACCTCCTCCCACGCCCATGAGGTCGGAATAGATCGTTAAGACCGGCGTCAGCAAAATGCCCGCCATCACCCGCGGAGCGGCAAGAAATTTCACCGGATCCAGCCCCATCGTCGTGAGCGCATTGATTTCCTCATTCACTTTCATTGTGCCAATCTCCGCAGCGAAGGCCGAACCGCTGCGACCTGCCAGCACAATGGCGGTCATCAGAGGGCCCAACTCCCGCAACATGGCCAGCGCGACCAGATTGACGACAAAAAGGTCGACCCCGAACTGCTCCAGCGGCGGGGCCGCCTGGAAAGCCATGATGAGGCCGGTGAGGAAGGAAATTAAGCTCACCACCACCAACGCCTGGACACCGGCTTTTTCGAACACGATCCACATGTCGGTCCAACGCATGGCCTTGGGATGCCGGAGAATGGCGAGGTACGTGACCGCCATCTGGCCGAGAAAGGTTAACTGATCGCGCAAATCACTGGCCAGTTCTGCCCCCGTGCGGCCAAGCCACTCCAAAGTGGACATGGGTTTTTCCGTCTCACTCTGGGCCTCGCGTTTGGCCTCGGCAAAAACTTTTAGCAGTTTCGCGGTTTCCCCGTTTTGCCCGCTGACTTTGGCACCCTTGCGCTGCAATTCATGCAACAAGGCCACGCCTGAGGCATCACAATATTCCACGCCCGCAGCGTCCACCTCCGCGCCCTCTCCCGCGGCTCGCAAAGCTTCCTCCCAGACTCCCGCCACGCTCTCGGCATCAAGCCGTCCGGAAAACGTCAGGCGCGAGCGGCCGGCCTCGCCGGAAACTTCCAAAACACGCGCATCTTCAGTCATCGGCGGCACGGTAGATCAATCGCGCCCTGTCGTCGAGTCGGCCGGAAAAAAAGCGCGAGCCCTCGGTGACGGGGGCAACCGTGCAATCAAAAGGGCAAAATTCCCAAAAGTCGAAGGAACGATCTCCGTGGCATCTGCGCGGTGGCGGACGACACGGAGGTCGTCCCTCCGTTGCTGAGGACTGTCGCCGCCCTATTCGGGTTTACCGGGACGATTCTTCTTCATTGCGTCCCACTTGGCCTTTTGCTCGGGAGTGAGAAGGGCGCTGATCTTGGCGTCCACCTCGGCGCGGCCCGCTTTCATTTTTTCCTTCTTCTGATCAGGCGTCAGAGTGGTGTCGTCCTTCATGCCCTTCATTTTCTCACGCTGTTCCATCATCACATCCTGGACTTTTTTGGCCTGATCATCGGTGAGAGAGAGGTCGGTTTTCAGCTTTTCGAATTTTTCCTTGCCCTTGGCCGCCTTGTCGCCGCCTTTGCCTCCCTTTTCGGGCTCACCGGCCTGGCTTTGCACGGGCGGCGGCACGGGGGCCTGGGCGTGAAGATTAACAGCGGAAAGGGTCGCGAGACCGGCCACGGCGGAGAGGAGAAGTTTTTTCATCAGCAATGAAACCTTCGGCGCGACGAAAAGTTTCGCAACAATCGGTCTCCCCTATTCTTTCCTCAGGCGCACCACGAGATCCTTGCTCTCCACGGTCTCCCCCACCTTGACGTGGATTTCCTCCACAATGCCGTCTGCCGGTGCGGTGAGTGTGGTGAGCATTTTCATCGCCTCCAGGGAAAGCAGTTTGTCGTCCTGTTTCACCTTGCTGCCGACCGAGACGCCCACGCTGGTCACCATGCCCGGGATGGGCGCGGCGATTTGCAGCGGATCCGCGGGATCGGCCTTCACGCGGGGAGCGGTCTTCGGTTTGATTGTCTTGTCATTCACCGAGGTGTGACGCGACAGGCCGTTGAGTTCAAAAGCCACGGTGCGACGGGCCTCGGGGTCGGGCTCCGTGATGTTGGCCAGGCTGATGAAGAGGGTCTTGCCCTGCTCGAGCCGTACGGAGATCTCCTCCTGCGGTTTCATACCGTAGAAAAACGCCGGCGTCGGCAAGACCGAGACATCGCCGTAATCCCGTTCAAATTTGGCGAAATCGAGGAAGACCTGTGGGTACATCAGGTAGCTGTACAATTGATCTTCGGAAGGCTCATGTTTGAGTTTGGCCTGAAGTTCCGTGCGCACCTGCTCGAATTTCAACGGCTTGGCTGCGGTGCCCGGTCGACCGGTCAGTGGCTTGCGTTTGCCCAGCACAACCTTCTGCAAGGCCTTCGGCCACCCGTCCAGCGGCTGTCCGAGGCCTCCGGCCAGCATATCGATGACCGATTCCGGAAACGCGGTTCCGGGCGGCAGGTTCACCACATCGGCGGGTTTGATGCCACGCGTGATGAGAAACATCGTCAGGTCACCCACCACCTTGCTGCTCGGAGTGACCTTGACGATGTCGCCAAAAAGATCGTTCACCTCGGCGTAACACCGGGCGATTTCCGGCCAGCGATGCGCGATGTCCATGCTGGCGGCTTGTTCCTTTAGGTTGGTGAACTGCCCGCCGGGCATCTCGTGCAAATACACTTCGGCCGATCCCGTCCTGGGCGCGGTGTCGAACGGTCGGTAATACTCCCGCACGACTTCCCAATAGTCCGAATACTCGTTGAGCGCGTCGAGATCGAGCCCGGAGTCGCGTTTGGTGTGCTGAAGAGCCGCGACCAGCGAGTTCAAGTTCGGCTGGCTGGTGGAGCCGGAAAACGACGCAATGGCCGCATCCACCACATCCACGCCCGCCTCAGCGGCCTGCAAAATGGAGGCGGCGTTGATCCCGCTGGTATCGTGGGTGTGAAAGTGGATCGGCAGGCCGATCTCATCCTTGAGCGCCTTGACGAGCGCCCGCGCGGCATAAGGACGGCAGAGGCCGGCCATATCCTTGATGGCCAGCATGTGCGCGCCCATTTTCTCCAATTCCTTCGCGAGATTCACATAATAATTCAGGGAATACTTCGCGCGGTTCGGATCGAGGATATCGCCCGTGTAACAGATCGCCGCCTCGCAGAGGCCATGCGTCTCATGCACCGCCTCCATGGCCACCTTGAGATTTGGCGTGTAGTTGAGGGAATCGAAGATGCGGAAAATATCCATGCCCGCCCCGGCCGCGTGCTTGACGAACCCGCGCACGACATTGTCCGGGTAGTTCGAATACCCGACCGCATTGCTGCCGCGGAAGAGCATCTGAAAACAAATGTTCGGCACCCGCTCGCGAAGCTGGCGCAGACGTTGCCAGGGATCCTCGCGCAGGAAACGCATGGCGGTGTCGAATGTCGCCCCGCCCCACATTTCCAGGCTGAAAAGTTCCGGCAGCCGCCGTGCCACACCATCGGCCACCGCCAGCATGTCGTAACTGCGCATCCGGGTGGCCATCAGCGATTGATGCGCGTCGCGGAAAGTCGTGTCGGTGAAAAGCAGCGGCTTCTGCTTGAGAATCCATTGGGCGAATTTTTCCGGTCCCAGCTCCAGCAATTTCTGACGCGAACCCGCCGGCGGCGCGGACTTTTCATCACACGGCGGGATCACCGCATCGACAAAGGATTTTGTCGGTTTGAACCCCTTGGCGTGCGGGTTGCCATTCACAATCACATCGCCGAGAAATGCCAGCAACTTGGTGGCGCGGTCCTTGCGCGGACGGAATTTGAAAAGCTCCGGCGTCTTGTCAATGAGGTGCGTCGCGGCCTGACCGGCGCGGAACGATTCGTTGGCGATGACGTTTTCCAGGAACGGAATATTCGTCTTCACGCCGCGGATGCGAAACTCCCTCAGTGCACGTTCCATGCGCTGCAGGGCCGTCGGAAAATCTTTTCCCGACGCGGTGATTTTCACCAGCATCGAATCGTAAAACGGCGTGATCACACTGCCCGCATTGCCCATGCCCCCATCAAGCCGAATCCCAAATCCGGCGGCCGAACGGTACGTGAGAATTTCCCCGTAATCCGGAATGAAATTATTCGCGGGATCTTCCGTCGTCACCCGGCACTGCACCGCATTGCCATTGCAAGGCATGGCGTCCTGCTGAGGCAGGCCAACCTCCGGGCCATGGAGCGGATAGCCTTGCGCAATGAGAATCTGCGAACGCACGATGTCGATGTTGGTCACGACCTCCGTGACGGTGTGTTCCACCTGGATGCGCGGGTTCATCTCGATGAAAAACCACTCGTGGGAGTCCATGTCGTAGAGGAACTCGATCGTGCCGGCGTTATCGTATTTGACCCCCGCAGCCAGCCGCACGGCGGCCTCGAGTAATTCCGCGCGAATCTGTGGATCGAGACCGACCGAGGGTGCGATTTCAATCACCTTCTGGTGACGCCGCTGGACGGAACAATCCCGGTCAAACAAATGCACCACATTGCCATGCTGGTCGCCGAGGATTTGCACTTCGATGTGTTTGGCCCGGCCGATGAATTTCTCCAGAAACACCGCGGAGTTTCCAAAAGCCCGCGCCGCTTCCCCCTGCGCTTCGTCGAGGAGACGCTCCAGATCCGCTTCCTTCGTGACCACCCGCATGCCGCGCCCCCCGCCCCCGAAGGCCGCCTTGATGATGAGCGGAAATCCTATTTCCCTGGCCAGCTTGAGCGCCTTGGCGCGGTCTTTGACGGGTTCGTCCGTGCCGGGCAGCGTGGGCACACCAAGACGTTTGGCCTCCGCGCGGGCCGCCACTTTGTCACCCATCAATTCCAGCAACTCCGGACGCGGACCCACAAAAAGAACCCCCTCCCGCGCACAAGCCCGCGCGAACTCGGCATTCTCCGACAAGAACCCATAGCCCGGATGAATCGCATCGACTCCGTGTTCCTTGGCGATGGCCACCACCCCCTCGATGTCGAGATAGGCGCCCACCGGCCCCTTGCTCTCCGGCAGCATGTAGGCCTCGTCGGCCTTAAACCGATGGATGCTGAACCGGTCCTCCCGCGCGAAGACCGCGACGGTGAGAAGATTCAACTCGGTGGCCGACCGGAAGACCCGGATGGCGATTTCACTTCGGTTGGCGGCCATCAACTTGCGGATGGCCCGGGGAGCAGGCTTTGGGGAAGACTTCACAGGAGAGAGGGGCTTTGTAAACCTCCCGCCAATATCTGGCAATCGGGGACTTCAAGGCCTTCGGTCATAACCCGAGATCGTCGATCAGCGTCAGGGCAATTCGTCTCTCTTGCCGTCCCGGCGGGACGGCCTACAGCGGGAGGGTTGGTTTGAAAATCGGCGATCCAATTGCTCGCCGGGCCGCACCGCTGTAGGCCGCACCGCCGGGGCGGCTCTTCTCCCCATGCCATCCCAGCGGGAATGTCTGAACTCTGGGAGAAAAATCGCTGTTCGATCGAACCGGGGAACGTCAGCATTCCTGGCATGGCTGAGCGTGGACGTCCGCCGCGATTGACGTGGGTCTTTACGGATTCATCCGCATATTTCCTCACGTTCTGCACCAAGGGGCGTGCTCCGGTGTTGGCGAATGCGGCGGTGCATGACGCGTTTCGGGCGTTTTGTGAATCCGCTCACGAGCATGGGGTTTGGGTGGGCCGGTATGTCGTGATGCCGGATCACCTTCATCTCTTCGTGCGTTTCGCACCGGGAAAATCTCCCGGTGCCTGGGTGGGGTTGCTGAAGCGGACGATGGCGCGAGAGGCGGGAACAGGGATCCCGTGGCAGGAGGGGTTTTTCGATCATGTCCTGCGCAGTGCGGAAAGTTACGCTGCCAAGTGGGAGTATGTGCGGCAGAATCCCGTGCGGGCCGGGCTGGTGGACGAGGCGGAGGATTGGGCTTATGCGGGGGAGGTTCAGCGGTTGGCTTGGTGAAGGGGGAGCCGCCCCGGCGGTGCGGCCTACAGCGGAGGTCGGTTTTGAAAATCGGCGGCGGTCCTGCTGTTAAGCCGCCGTGCTGTAGGCCGCACCGCTGGGGCGGCTCCTCCCCCTTGCCGTCCCAGCGGGACGGCCTACAGCGGAGGCGTGTTCATCACACAAGGCTACTTCCGACGCATCCAGAGGGTCGCAGATCCGTGGCCTTCAGGAATATCCGGCTGAGCAGGTTCGCGATGGAAGTCGGCTTTGCCTTTCGCCACGCGGGCGGCCATGGAGCGGAGTTTGCCGGCATGGAGGGAGGTGCAATTTGTCGAGAGGAGAATCGAGGCACCTGGGGCGGCGCATTCGTAGGCTGCGGTGATGAGGTCTTCGAAGTCGCGTTCGGCGCGGAAGGAACGCTTCGGACTGCTTCGCCCGAAGGTGGGGGGGTCAAGGATGATGGCGTCGTATTTTTCGCCGCGGGCAGCGAGGCGGGGGAGGACAGCAAGGACATCGTCGGCGATGAAACGGTGGCCGGCGGGGTCGAGGCCATTGAGGTCGAAGTTGCGGCGGCCGCGATTGAGGGAAGATTTCGAAAGGTCGACGCTCAGGGTTTCCGCCCCTTCCACAGCGGCGGCGATGGAAAACGCACAGGTGTACGCAAAGGTATTGAGGACCCGCTGCGGGGCAAGCTTCCGGAGGTGAAGGCGGTTGGCGCGTTGGTCACAGAAAAGGCCCACGGAGTAGCCGGAAGCAAAGTCCACTTCGTAAAGGAGGCCGCTTTCACGGACCGTTTCCTTGGCGGAGGAGTTCGGGTCGCCGCGCAGGAGGATTGGCTGGTCAGTCTCGCGGGGCTGGCGGACGAGGACGCGGAGAAAAATCCGGTCAAAGCCAATGCCGGCGCGGTCGGCCCAGGCGTCAAGTTCGGGCAGGAGGGCGTCGGCGTCCTCCCGGTCGGTGACGGAAACGATGGCGGTGGCGCCGTAGCGTTCGATCCATTGGGTTTCGTCGGAGAAAATGCGGTGGGCAAAGGTGCCGTCGTTTTCCAGGCTGGCGACGAGAGCTGGGTCGAGCCAGGCGGGGGCAGTGGGGTAGCGGTTCATGGTCGGGTGATCGCGATTCGACGAGAACGCTGCTCCGGGGTTGGAGTACACGCGTTAGCGTGTCCACTTTCCCCGGAACAGTCCCGCCTACGCGGGACTGGACTCCAACGCTGCGCCTCGTTCGGTACCCAAGAGCAAACTCGGTGCCTTCTCATGCGGCGACGGCGGAGAGCGGGGGCATGGGGCAATCGAGGGCGTCGGCTATGGCCCGGAGCAGTTCGTATTCGCGAAGCTCCACAACGCCGTCGTGAGCCACGGTGGCATGACAGGCCTTGAGGACCACCCGTTTGACCTCGGGCGAAGCCTCGGTGAGGCGGTCAAGGGCGGAGTCGATGCCTGCCAGGTCGCAGGAGGTACCGCATTCCATGGGATGCGAAGCGGTGTTGATAAGGAGTTCGCGCACGCCCGAGGCGAAAGCGGCGGGACGCTCAGCCGGGTCGTCGTGTCCCACCACAGCAAGGCCGGTGAGGAGGGCGGCGACGTCGGGCAGAAGCGGGACGACGGAGCGAAATTTTACGCCAGGGCCTCGGGAGCGGGTGAAGAAAAGTTCCAGGTGGCGCAGGATGGTTTTTTGCAGGGCAAATTCGAAGAGGTGAATCTCGCGGTCGCTCTCGACGAGGTGCTGCACGTTCGCGCGGAAGGCGGCGTATTGGTCGGGGGAAAGGTGACGCAGGGTCGGAATGACAAGATCGACAAGGGGCAGGCGTTGTTCGAGGGAAATCTCGGAGCGGCGATCGTAGAGACGGAACATTTCCGTGCGCATGGCGTCGTCTATTTTCAGATCGCGCAACTGTTCCGCACGGATGTCGTCGCGTTCGTCGAGAAGGAGAGCATAAACAAACGCGCACGCCCCATGGAGGTCGCGGACCGATTCGCCCGCGAAACCCGGCAGGGCGGCGAGGAGGGCAGCGGCACGCCCAAGGGATTGAGGGCGAAGAAGGTTGTCCTGCGGCTGGGCGGACTCGGGCGGGAGGGGCGGGGGTTTGACGACCTTGACATCCGCCGGGTCGAAGTTCGGCGCAATCGCCCGGATGCGCTCTTCCAGCGGCGGATGGGTCGCGAAGAGCGAAACCCAGGAGTCAGCAACCCCATTGCCAAAAAAAAGATGACTGGCTTCGGATGCGCGCGGGCTGGACAGCCGCGAGCTGAATTGCCCGATCTTGGCCAGGGCCCCGGCGATGCCGTCGGGGTTGCGGGTGAACTGGACCGCGGAGGCATCGGCGAGGAATTCGCGCTGACGGCTCACGGCAGCTTTGATCAAATTGCCAAAAAAGACGCCGATCCAGCCGATCAGGTAAAGTGCCGCCCCTCCCGCCAGCAGCGCAAGAGTCAGCCCGCCCTTGCGGTCGTCGCTCGAGCGGGACCGCGGCGCGTAGATGGAGATGCGAAACATAAACGCTCCGATGAGAGCAATGCAGAGGATGCCGTTAAGCAGGCCAATGAGCTGGATATTCAGCTTCATGTCACCGTGCAGCAGGTGACTGAACTCGTGAGCGATCACACCCTGGAGTTCGTCGCGGGAAAGCTGTTCGATACAGCCTCGCGTTACCCCGATCGCGGCATCGCCCGGACCGTGACCGGCCGCAAAGGCGTTGATGGAGGGGTCGGGCAGTAAATAAACCTCGGGAACGGGCACGCCCGATGCCAAGGCCATCTCCTCGATAATATTGAGCAGCTTGCGCTCGTTGAGATCCTGCGTATTCGACGCAATCGGTTCACCACCCAACATGGCAGCCACCACACGGCCACCCTGGGATAGCTCGGCGATCTTCACCGCACTGCCGATCAGGACGGTCGCCACCACGCCGCCGGACACCCAGGCCAAAACCTCCAGGTCATCGAGCGGACGATCAAACAGGAGCGCAAAGATGATCTGCAGCGCCACGATAATGCAGATCACCGCCAGCACGAAATAGACGATGAGCCAGCGGGTTTTGCTCTGCGCGCGGGACTGCTTTTCGAAAAAGTCCATTACTTAAGGGCTCCCCTGCCCACCGGAGGCTGCGCGAAAAAACTCCCCCAACTTCTGGCGCACCACTCCCCCATTTTCCCCCAACTGAACGATGTGTCCCGCGTCCGGTACCGCCAGCAGGGTCGCACCGGGGATCTTCGCCACCGCGGCTTCGCTGTCGGCGAGGGGAACGCAGCGGTCGAGGGTGCCGTGGATGAGGAGCGTGCGGGTGGTGATTTTCGGAAACGCAAAGTCCTGCAGGCTGCGCACCTGAATGGCGTCGTTGCGGGCGCCGGTTTCACGCGGACTGAGCGGGGCAAATGTTCCCATCAGACTCCGATACCACTCCCGCTGCTCCAGGCTGGCGGCGATAAAATGGGCGGAAGTCCTCCTCTGCAACGGTTCTTGCGTCGAAGTGAGATCCAGCAGCCAGTCGAGCCCGCGCACGGGATCGCGTTCGGCAATTTCCCAGCCGAGCCACGACCCCACGTCGCCCGTGAGACCCTTGAGAATCTCGCGCCCGAACTCCACTCCCCCCGTTTTGGCATGGGGGTCGAATCGTTTGGTCACCGGAGAAACCAACGCCAGCGCCGAGATTCGCTGGGGATGTTTCAGGGCAAAAAAGATCGCGGCAGGCGCCCCTTCGGAGAAGCCCAGAACGGCCACACTCTGCAGGCCCAAATTATCGAGGAGCGCCACCATCGCGTCCGCCTGTTGTTCCGGCAACAACCCCGTCGCCAGTGGCGTCCGCAAATACCCCGGACGCGAAGGGGCAATCACCTGAAATCCCTCGTCGCGCAAAGTCGATCCCAGAAGCATCGCCTGATCATATCCACCCGGGGCACCATGAAATACCAACACCACCGGACCGTCGCCCCCGGCGAGATACTCCACGGGCCCAGCCCTCGTTTCCGCGACCTCACTTCCCCCATCAAGCAGCGCAATCTTGTCCGAGCGCCAGGACGTGAACCACGCCAGCGTGAGACCAACGGCCATCAGCACCGCCACCACGAGCAAAAAAAAGATCCTCGCGATCACGCGCAACGGGGATTTCATCCTCCCATCAGTCCCCGCTCAACGGGCGGGCGTCACTAAAAAAATGTGGGGGTACACGGATTCGAACCGTGAACCAAGCAGTTATGAGCCGCCTGCTCTGACCGTTGAGCTATACCCCCTTGGGAACACCGGGACATTGCAGACCCGAGCAAGTCGGAATCTATGCGTTTTCGTAGCCAGCCGAAAAGGAAAACCATGAACTTCCCTACCCAACCGGCCAGCGGCACGTTGGTCCCTACGAAATCCTCAGCCCTAGCCCCCTATTTTTCCCACGCATCCCTGCTTGCCAAGAGGAGACGACCCGCATAAACAAACATTATATCTATGAAGAAAATCGAGGCGATTATCAAACCCTTCAAAATGGAAGATGTCAAAGAAGCGCTCGCCGAAGTCGGGATCGAGGGCATGACGGTGAGCGAAGTCAAGGGCTTCGGCCGCCAGAAAGGCCACACCGAAATTTACCGCGGCAGTGAATACACGGTGGATTTTCTTCCCAAGGTGAAGTTTGAAATCGTAGTCGCTGACTCCGTGGTCGAGAAAGCCGTCAAAGCCATCTCCGAATCCGCCAAAACCGGTAAAATCGGCGACGGCAAAATTTTTGTCCTTCCGATCGAAAACGCTGTCCGGATCCGCACCGAGGAAACCGGCGAAAGCGCGATCTAGGCCCGCTCGGCGGTTTCCCACCGTCGCCTGTTCCGGATCTGTTTCTCCATGGAGTGGTGGCAAGCCCTGATCCTCGGCATCGTCGAGGGGGTTACGGAATACTTGCCGGTCAGTTCGACCGGCCATCTTTTGCTGGCGCAGCGCGCCATGGGCATCGCCCATAGCGAATTGGCCGACGCCTTCGCGATCTGCATCCAGGCCGGCGCCATTGTCGCTGTTTTGGGGCTTTATTTTCGGCGGGTCCGCCAGATGGTCTTCGGCGTGCTCGGACGCGATCCTGAAGGCCTGCGCATGGCGATCTGCGTCATCACAGCTTTCCTTCCGGCCGTCGCCTGTGGACTCCTGCTCGAAAAACCGATTAAAAAATACCTGTTCGGCGGCGACGCCTGGGGCCTCTGGCCGGTGGTCTTCGCCTGGTTCGTCGGCGGAGTGGCCATCCTTGGCGTCAATTGGTGGCGAGCAAAAAACCTTTCGACGGGCAAGCCGGCTCTCGACCTTAACAGCCTGACCTGGCGAATGGCCTTGATTATCGGATTTATCCAGTGCCTTGCCATGTGGCCCGGGGTTAGCCGCAGTCTCGTGACCATCGTCGGCGGAGTCCTTGTGGGCCTCAGCCTGCCCGCCGCGGTCGAATTCGCCTTTCTCCTCGGAGTGGTCACTCTTGGAGCCGCGACGGCCTACGATGGCCTGAAGCACGGCCGGGAAATGCTGGAGTCATTCGGCCCCACCGCCCTCCTCCTGGGATTTCTCGGTGCCTGGATTTCCGCGGTGCTGGCCGTGAAATGGATGGTCGCCTACCTGAACAAACACGGCATGCAAATCTTCGGATATTACCGGATCGCGCTGGCCGCAGTCGTCACCATCCTTCTCCTCGGCGGCTGGCTGAGCCATTGATCCATGAATCTCATCCCACCCGACCTCCAGGCCGCCATCCTCTGCGAGGACGTGCGCACCGAGATCAGCGGACAACAAACGCTCATTGGCGTCATCGGCGTCATTCCCGCCCCGGTGTTGCCAATTGGATTTTTTAAACTGTGCCTCTGGTCGCGGTGGTGCGGCGGCGTGGGAGAGTTTCACCAGACTTCGCTCATCCTCGGCTGCGACGACGACCGACCGATCGCGCAGAGCGAGGTCAAATTTAAGCTGCCGGAGATGAACTCGCACGTCACGAACGTCCACGTCTTCGGCGGCGTCCAATTTCCCAAACACGGAATTTACACCGTCGAGCTGAAGTTGGACGGCGAAGTGAAAATTCGCTTCCCCCTGCCCGTCATACCGGTGCAACAGCATCCGGGTCCGGGCGCAAATTAATTCACGGGCGAAAAGCCACGAGCGGGAGCCAGGGCCCGCCAACCCTCTGAAGGCGGTGCCGAAAATATGCCCGATGAGGGACTTGAACCCACACTCCTTGCGGAACCAGATCCTAAGTCTGGCGCGTCTGCCAATTTCGCCAACCGGGCTTACTGATTACCAACAACTTACAGAAGCAACTCGTTCCCGAGGTTGCGCCTGTGCGACTATCTGCGCGAATTCAACGCCACAAACCGTAACGAGACGCGGCGCGCACAAATTGACGCTGTTAAGCCGAAGGACCACGGGGCGAGATTCACCCCGGTCTTGGATTCCCGCAAGCGCAAAGTGCGAGGCACCGTGACGAGGAACGACTCGTTCAACGCGCAGATGAGGGTAGCATTGCCCAATGGCACATCGAAGACCATTCGCCCACCGCTGACCGCCACCAGACTGGACGATACCATTGCGGTCGCCGAGAAGAGTCGGAGCGAGAAGCGCCCTGGAAGCATCAAGAGGCATTAAAAATCCGCAGGGCCGATGTTGATCCGGTTCGTGCTCCTCTGGCTGCGACCAATGGTGCCTGCTCCCGGAGATCCGGCCGAGTGGTCCTCTTCTTCTTCTGAGAAAGAAGAGTAAGGGGGGGAGGTAAAGCTAAACCGGGCAGGTTGCTGCGATCTATTAAACGGGTTTAGTGAACTAGGGATCGCACGAGCGGGAGCCCTATGGCAGGGTCCTCTCGACGAAGGAATTGATGTTCGGGGGTGGTTCGTGCGGCACGAGTTCCTGTGGGAAATCGGTAAACCGTCCCCACCAGCGGAGTTATGAGAAGCTGCCTTGGGATTGAACTCCAACTCCTGAATCCGAAAATACAGTGAACCCCCATTCCCCATATTTCCTCTTCAAGGGAGGCCTGTAACGTGCCGTGTTCCCCTTGATCGTGTTCTCGATTCTTTTGTTTGTGATCACGACGGTGCAGGCCGCCACGATTTTGCGGTTTGGTTTCGAGGGTTCGAACCCTTGGTCGGGAATGACAGGATATTCCACCGGCGAGGGCAACATTACGACCGGCCCGACCTGGACAACGGCAGGAACGATCAAAACCTACGGAGGCAGCACCTCTTCAGGCGGTATGCAACGGGTGGTGAATAGCACTTCGGCCGCAGGAAATTGGACGGCGGGAATCAATAGCGGATCGTTGGCTGTCGTGAATAGTCAAACCAACCTCGGACTGCTGACGCTCAGTTTTTCGTTATCGGCCTCGAGTGCTTATCCGGTTCGGGTGCGGATCGAATCCTATAGTTCTCCAAGTCTCCGGGCGGGCGGACGCTCGGCACTTATCTATCCTGCCGCGGGTGATTTTTATCAGCGCTATGCGCTCGATCTCGACAAGATGACACCGGACGGAGAGGGGGCCTTCAACCCAACAAATGCCTACGTAAAACTGTCCTTTGAGTTGGATAGTACAGCGGGTTGGCCGGCGGCATCCGCCCACATGTTGAAGCTCGAAAATGTCAACTATTCCACACTGAAATACTACGTCAAACCCGCCTCGATTGGTGGCTCGGACACCAACAATGGTCTCAACGTGGCAACGGCCCTCGCAACGGTCCAGGCTGCCGTCAACAAACCCCTCACCGGCGACAACATCATCGCGATCATGGAGGACGGCACGCCCGGAGGGGATGACTACAACCCCTTGTCCCGAACGCGCATGGAGCAGATCCGCCAGGAACTGGAGGCGCGCCGCGGACGGCTTTGATTTCCATGAGTGTTTTCTCCCTTGTTACGCATCCTCTCGGGCTACTTCGTGTTATGGCATCCCTCGCAATCGTTGCAACCACTCAAGCCGAGGAATCGGCTCCAACCGATCTCGCGAATCCGCCCGAGGTGGTGACCCTAAGTCAGCTCGCCAAACTGCCACCCCATCCCCGCCTTCTTGCGAATGCCACCCGCTGGCGCGAACTGCGCGAGCAGGTGAAAACGGATGCGGACACGGCCATGATCTTCAAACTCTTGCGCGGACGCGCGAAGTCGATGCTTGCACTGCCACCAGTCGATTACACCGCCGACCCGCACAACATTCTGATCGCCGTGCGCGAAGCGGAACGACGGATTTTGACATTTGCGGTGGTCTATCGACTTACGGATAATCCAACCTGGCTTGAGGCCGCACGGTCTGTCATCCAGGATCTGATCGCTCAGCCGTGGCCGCGCGGCCACTTCCTCGACACGGCTGAAGCAACGTTCTCGTTGAGCGCCGGACTCGACTGGCTTTACGACTCTCTTACGCCTGCGGAGCGCGCAGCCATCATCGAGAAAATCCATCGCGAGGCGCTGCTCGCATCGGTAACCGAGGAGGAAAAGATGGGTTGGATTTGGGCCGATCACAACTGGAACCAAGTCTGCAACAGTGGCCTCGTCACTGGTGCGCTGGTCACGACTGAACGAGACCCGGCATTGGCGAAACGGATCATCAATCGCTCGATTGCAAACCTGCCTCGCGCCGCGGCCGCTTATGCGCCGGCCGGCGTCTACCCCGAAGGCCCCTCGTACTGGAGCTATGGCACGACCTATCACGTCATCCAGATCGAAGCCCTGCGCTCGGCACTCGGTTCGAGCACGGGATTGGAAAGCTTTCCCGGCTTCCTCCAATCCGCCGCATCCCTGGACTTCCTTACCGGTCCAACGGGTGAGTTTTTCAATCATGCCGACAATCACAAGAAGCGCAGCTACAGCGCCGCAGCCCTGTGGTTCGCCCGGGAGAATCAGCGCCCCGATCTTGCGCGCGCAGAGCTCGAGCGTGTGCAACAGTTTGCCGCGCAGGTTGAGGAGGAGGATAACCGCGAACTCCCCCTCTTGCTTCTCTGGTGGCGGGCCTTGCCGGAGTCACTCCCCAAAGTGCCTGCCGATCCCTTGAATTGGCGAGGGGAAAGCATCCAACCCATCGCGGTGCTCCGCTCGTCATGGAGTGACCCGCTAGCGACCTGGCTGGCCATCAAGGGTGGCACCGCCCATCATTCCCACGCGCACATGGATGCCGGTTCGTTTGTCCTCGAAGCGCTTGGAGTCCGTTGGGCGCTGGATCCGGTTCGCGACAACTATTCCTTCCTGCGCGCAGCCGGATACAAGCAGGAGGAAATCTTCAACTATGTGCAGGACAGTAAACGGTGGAAAGTGTTCCGCCTCGGTCCCGAGGGGCACAACATCCTGCGCTTCAACGGTGCGCCTCAGAACGTGGACGGTCACGCCGCCGTCGGCCCGATCCGGGAATCCACCGACGGAGCCACGGTGGAGCTCGATCTCTCGCCGTCCTACGCGGGCCAGGTCGCATCCGCGCACCGCAGCGCCACGCTCCGCCCGGATGCAAGCATCGTGTTGACTGACACATGGACGACACTGGAGAAGCCTGTTGAGGTCACCTGGCAGTGGCTGACACGGGCTGTCGTCACGCCGGAACCCGGCGGTGTTCGCCTTGAGCAGGATGGAAAGGGACTCCGCTTGAGAGTCGAAGGGGACAACCCCCGTGTGGATATCCAGCAGGCTTCGTCGCTTCTTGATCCCAAAATCGACAGTCCGTTGCCGGAACACACCCGCATCACTATTAGCATCTCAAGTCCTGCAAACGCGACAGCCTCGTTAAGAGTGACCGCCGTTCCAGACAAGGCCCCATGACATCGCGACATTGGCCTTTGATTCTTTGTGGACTAATGACCGTCGGGCCAGCATCCGGAGCCATCCGACTCCCGGCAATTATCTCTGACCACGCCGTCTTGAATCGATCCGAAAAGGTTCCGATCTGGGGTTGGGCCGATCCAGGCGAAGAAATTAGTGTCACTTTAAACGACCAGTGTGAAAAGACCGTCACCCACGCAGATGGTCAATGGAAGGTCGATTTTGATCTGCAGGAGTTCCATTCCGGGCCATTCGATCTGATCGTTGAGGGGGCCAATCGGATTGTCGTGAAGGACATTATGATTGGTGAAGTGTGGCTGGCTTCCGGTCAATCGAACATGGAATGGACGCTTGGCCAGTCGCTCGAAGCCAAAGAAGAAGCTGATTTGCCGCCGAACCCGCTGATTCGCCAGTTCACCGTAACTCGAAAAACAGCAATGGAACCCGCGCCAGACTGCAAGGGGGAGTGGATCGTGGCCGCCCCGGAAACGGTGGGCGCGTTCTCGGCAGTTGCGTACTTCTTTGCAAAGGAAATCTCCGCGCGGCGGCAGGCTCCGGTTGGATTGCTCCACGCCTCGTGGGGAGGAATGAATATTGAGCGTTGGATCAGTTCCAATGGTTTTGCGAAGGACCAAGCACTGAAACAACGTGCGCAGGAACTCAGGGAGGCAACGCTTAAATCACTCGTCGAGGTCGCCGCCTATCAGAAAACGAGTTCGGCATGGGCAGTTCGCTTCGCACGGTCGGATCTTCGCGAAGGTCAGCCCGCCGAATTCGCCGCCCCCGATGTTTCCACAGAAGACTGGAAGCCGGTTCAATTACCGGGAGAGCTCGCCAGGGCAGGACTTCCCGAGGCCGGTGCCATCTGGCTGCGTCGTACGATACATTATCCGAAAGTGCTCACCGGCACGCAGTTCAATATCGGCCATCCCGAGGGCTTTGTTGAGGCGTACTGGAACGGCAAAAGAGTCGGTCAGACGTCACAGGAAAACCTCCCTGCCCCCGTCGTGTCTTTTTTTATTTCCGAGGACAGCATTCAGGTTGGTGAAAACACTCTGGCGATTCGCCTGTTCCAACCGGCCCGAGGCGCCGCAATTTTGAAACCGTCCGGAAACACTTTCAACCTCGACTACGGTGCCAAGCCCCTCGATGGCGAGTGGTTCGCCAAAGTTGAACGCGCCCTTCCGCCGTTGTCCGCTGAAGCCCAGGCAAGTTGTCCGCCCGTTCCCATCCCCGTTCGTCCGTTAGCCGTCCCGTCCGGCATGTTCCATGCCATGATTCATCCACTCATCCCCTACTCCGTCCGGGGGGTTCTTTGGTATCAAGGCGAAGCAAATGTTGAGCGCGCCGCCCAGTATGAAACCGCGCTTAAACTGCTCATCCAAGATTGGAGGGAGGGTTGGCAACAACCCGACATCCCGTTTCTCATTTGCCAGCTTGCGAATCACGGCAAAAAACCGGCGACCCCAGGGGAAAGCAAATGGGCCGAGTTACGGGATTCGCAGTTAAAGGCGCTTTCATTGCCAAACACCGGTCTCGCTGTGCTGATCGATGTCGGGGAGGCCGCCGATATTCATCCGCGCAGCAAGAAAGTCGTAGGTCATCGCCTCGCCTTGGCGGCCCAGGCACTGGCCTACGGGGAGAAAGTCAACTTCAGCGGTCCGATTTACAGCTCCATGCGGATCGAAGGGGATTCCGTTCGCGTCCATTTCGATCATCTCGGCGGGGGCCTTGTTGCCCAGCCGCTGCCGGCGATTTTCAAGCCGCGCTCGAACCAGCCTGAAACCCTCCCGCTGGACCCGCCATCGCCCAAGAGTAGCCTTCAAGGCTTCACGATCTGCGGAAAAGACCGCAAGTGGGTCTGGGCCGACGCAGAGGTCGATGGCGATACGGTGATCGTGAGATCTCCGGAAATCACAGCACCCATCGCTGTCCGTTATGCTTGGGGGGACAACCCAACATGCAATCTTTACAACAAGGCGGGCCTCCCTGCCTGCCCTTTTCGTTCCGACGATTTTCCGGTTACCAGTCGCGACGCTGTCTATTGAATCCCGTCATGCAATCAGCCTCATCCCCTCAGCCTTCCCGATGTGACCGACGAAACTTCACTTACCCCGCCCGACGACGTCGCACTACCTTGGAGCGAAGTTTGACGTTCGATCTCGATGATTCAGTGATCGGAGTCGGTGCAACAATGAGCTCAACGCCGTGCTCCGCAAGGCACGCGGCAATCGCAGGAGGCGGCAGCGCGTCCGTGACGACCGCATACAGGCGCCGAAGGTGGATCATCACTGCGGCGCTCTTTACGCCGAACTTTCCCGAATCAAGGAGAAGCACCACGCGGCCTGAGATTGCCGCCCAAGCACGCTTCACCTCGATTTCCAACGGGTTCGGATCTGTCGGGCCTCGCACGAAATCGAAGCCTGTCGCGCTCAAAAAGCATGTTGAAGCGCGCTGACGCGAGATGAACTGCAAGGCATCCGGCCCGACGACGTTGCCCGAGATTTGGCTGAGCCAGCCACCGGGCATTTTGACTGGCAAATCAGGCCGCTTCGCCCGCACGCGCAAAGCCACCGGAAGGCTGTTGGTTAGCACCGAAACTCGTGACGCCGGCAGATGATCCACCAATGCCGCGACGGTCGTGCCGCCTTCCAGCGTGATAGTCTCGCCCTCACGGACAAACCTCGCCACCGCGCATGCAGCGATGCGATGTTTGGCTTCGCGTGCGGACTCAGCTTTCAGTTCGAACTCGCGCTCGCCCGGTGTCCGCGTCGCGGACTGTGCCCCCCCACGCACCCTGTTCAACAAGCCCTGTTCCTCCAGTTCGAGCAAGTCTCGCCAGACTGTCATCGCCGTCACACCGAACAAATCGCGGAGCTCTTTCGAGGAAACGGATGGACGCAGCCGGAGCAGAGCGAGGATGCGTTGGTGGCGGTCAGTCGTCATGTGATAAAATGTTACATTGGCAAGTTCTTGTTACAAAGTGTCAATTGCGTGGTCGAGTACCTTGCGATTGCTAGAATCTCAGCATGAAACTTTTCCTCGGCATCGACGGCGGGGGCACCCGCACAAGCGCCATCTTGGTGGACGCGAAAGGTCGCGTGCATGGCGAGGGCAGGGCCGGACCGTCGAACTACCACAACGTCGGCGCAAAGGCCGCAGGTCGTGCACTTCGCGGGGCCACAGAAGCGGCTTGGCGGCAAACGGGAAAACCTTTCGCCCCGGCGGCGGCCGCCTTTCTGGGATGCGCAGCGATCAAAGCCTCGGGGGACATCGCGCGCATGACCGCTGTTGCCGAAACCGCCGGACTCGCTCCCGCCGGACACGTCACCGTGGCCAACGATCTCCACAACGCACTCACTGGCGGGCTCGCAGGCCAGCCCGGCATCGCTCTGATCGCAGGGACCGGCACGAACTGTCTCGGCTGTGACGCCTCTGGTGCGACTTTCATGTGCGGCGGCTGGGGCTGGCTGCTCGACGATGTGGGTGGCGGAGTCGGGCTCGCGCTCGCAGGTCTGCGCGCCGCGACTCGCT
>JBGSVZ010000030.1:0-7289 GCA_041752695.1 Terrimicrobiaceae bacterium | reverse complement strand
GCCGCCGCTTTCCGGGCGGTGTCTGCACACGCCCCGCCTCGTCCACTTTCAAGATTTGCGTAGATTCGTTCATAGATGTCAGAACGGAATCTATGACGGTTATGCCTCTATCGGACAGAGGTGGTCCGTGTGTCGCTTACGGCCAGACGACTCGATCTCTTTTGGATCTTTCGAAAAGTAGATGCGTGTCCGCCCCCGGACAGATTCCACTGCGGTAAATCGATCGGGAGATCGCTCGTGGATTTCCTTCAGAATTCGGAGGAACGCCGCCAAATCCGTATTGTCGCTCCGTGATCTTTGAGTCGATCCTGATTTCGTCGCACGCTTTTTCAGCAAACTGCGGATGAAAATCGAGGGCGTTTCCCCCGTCAGCGCTTCGTTTGCATGCAGGTAGTCTGCAAGTTCCTGATCAATCTCGATCTGGGCCATGAGAGTGAAGTGTTAAGAATCAGCGCAATGTTGCAAGTCGCATTGCGACAGCCTCCCAATCCACCTCCGGCGTCAAGTGGCACCAGCTCAGACGGATGGCCTCGTTGGCCTCGTCATCGCCATATCCCATCGCCTTGATTACATGGCTCGGCTTATAGCTGCTGCTTGTGCAGGCCGAGCCGTTCGAGATCGCAATCCGATCCTTGAGTGCCACGATCAGCGCCTCCGAATCAATGCCCACAAACGAGAGATTCAGCACATGATCCATGGTTTCCCCTGGGCGTCCGTGAACCCTCGGGGAAAATGGAGCAAACGCCTTCAAGGCAGCATCTTTCATCTTCCGGCAATATTTCCTCCGCTTCTCGTGATGTTTCACTGCGGTTTCCGCCGCAACGCCAAGTGCGGCAATCAACGCCACCGGTAGGGTTCCGGGTCGTAAGCCGCGTTCTTGGCCGCCCCCATGAAATAGCGATTCCAGGGGAGGGCGGTCATATCCTCGCCGCCGGGTGATCAGCGCTCCGATGCCTTTCGGGGCATAAAGCTTGTGTCCGCTTATGGAAATAAGGTCAATTCGGCCCTGTCGCAATGGTTCGAGGTCCTTGCCGAAGGCTTGGGCGGCATCTGTGTGCAGGAAGGCTTCGTGACCATCCAAGATCTTGCAGATTTCCTCCAGCGGCTGACGCACCCCCGTCTCATTGTTCGCCGCCATGATCGAAACCAGCAGTGTATCCGGCCTGAGTGCCGGTCCCAGTTCCCCCACACGCACCCGGCCCTGCTCATCGCAGGAAAGCCAGGTTATCTCGAAGCCCCGCCTTTCCATCTCCTCCAGTGGCTCAAGCACCGCCTTGTGCTCAATCCTTGTGCCGATGAGGTGACGGCGGCCGGTTTCGTGGCCGTGTGCCACGAGACCCAGAATCGCGAGATTGTTGCTCTCCGTGGCTCCACTGGTGAAGATCACCTCGTCACGCTTCGCGCCGACCACAGCTCCAACCTGATCCCTCGCCTTCTGCACGGCCTGCTTGGCACGCGATCCGTATTCGTGGGTCCGGCTCCCCTCGTTCCCATAGTCCGATTCGAGGTAGTGGAACAGGATTTCACGCACCTCCGGATCGAGGGGAGTGGTGGCGTTACAGTCGAGATAAACAGGAGGCATGGGAAAAAATGGAAACCATTTCAAATTCTGTTTGCCAAACATTGGATCGCATTTTAACAAACAAGAGGCGGTAATGAAACGACCTAAAAGGAAGGACATCCCAAAATTCTTCCCCATGCAACGCCAAAAAACAGCCAACCGCCACCTTCCCATCCCGCGCCCTATGGACACCGACTCCACCCTCAGATTCCCCGTCATCCGCGGTCTCCAGGCGCACCGCGAATACTACGTCGCCATGTGGACCTTGCGTATGATGCGGCAGATTTCGATCTTCAATGAGGACGAACTCCCTCCCGAACTCCGCGCCCAGCGTATCCTCACCAAAAGCCGAATCCCCGAAATCACTAGCTACATTCTCGATAACCCGGAAGATTACGTCTTCTCCGCCCTCACAGTGTCGGTGGATTCCGAGGTCCAGTTTGAGCCGGTCCCGGGCCAGGACAAACTCGGCATGCTCAAGGTGCCGATGGACGCCAAGTTCATCATCAACGACGGCCAGCACCGCCGGGCCTCCATCATTGCGGCTTTGGAGCAAAGGCCCGAACTCGCCCATGAGACCATTGCCGTCGTGTTCTTCCTCGATATTGGCCTGGACCGCTGTCAGCAGATGTTCGCTGATCTCAACCGCCACGCGATCCGTCCGAGCCGCTCGATCGGACTGCTCTACGACCATCGCAACGAACAGGCGAAGCTCGCGAAGCTCGTGATCCTCGCCTCTAATTTCTTCCGCGAAATTGTGGACATGGAAAAATCCTCGCTCGCCAAGCGTTCGCGCAAGCTCTTCACCCTCTCTGCCTTCTACAATGCCTGCGCCGACCTTGTCGCGGGGCTCGCTACCGGCGACCTAGCGCACGACGCCGAGATCGCTCGCGGATTCTGGGAGGAAGTCGCCAAGCACTTCCCGGCATGGGGCCAGGTCCGTGAGGGACGCATGTCCGCCAGCGAAGTCCGTGAGGGCTTCATCCACTCCCACGGCATCGCCCTCCAGGCCATCGGCAAGGCTGGCAATGCCCTACTCACCCAGCACCCGAAGGACTGGAAAAAACGCCTGGCCGCGCTTGAGAAAATCGACTGGTCCCGCGGCAATGCGAAGGTTTGGGAAGGACGCGCGCTCATCGGCGGCAAGGTCTCCAAAGTCACCACCAACGTGATCCTCACCACCAATGCGATCAAGAAAACGCTCGGACTCGCTCTTGACGAAGCCGAGGCCAAAACCGAGACGGCCCACGCTCGCAGAGATTCTTAATAACTTCACCCAGCTCTTCAAATGTCTGATAAAAGAAAAACATCGCTAGCCTCGTCCCGTACGCCTCATGCCTCTGAGCAGAAAACGGCTCGATATTCGGCCTTTACTGAGCTCGGCTTCAAAGAAACGATTCGTCTGATCTGCGAGGAAATCCGTTCTATCTACACAGAGGACAATGTCCCATGGATCATCGGATACTCAGGAGGAAAAGATTCAACAGCAACGCTTCAATTGATCTGGCTTGCTCTACAAGATCTTCCAGTTGAAAGCAGATTAAAGACAGTCCATGTGATTTCCACGGATACACTCGTTGAAAATCCCATCGTGTCTTCGTGGGTTAGAAAATCTCTTGATGAAATGGGAAGGTCAGCAATTGAACAAGGCGTCCCGGTGCGGCCTAAGCTGCTTCAACCCAGAGTTGAAGAGACATTTTGGGTGAACCTAATCGGTCGCGGCTATCCGGCCCCTCGCCATAAATTCAGATGGTGTACCGAGCGATTGAAGATCAAACCCTCCAACCGCTTTATTTCCGACGTCGTTACGCAGAATGGCGAAGCTATTCTAGTGCTGGGAGCTCGCTCGGAAGAGAGTCAAGCACGCGCCAAAGTCCTAAAGCAAAATGAAGAACTACGCGAAGGCCTTTGGTATAGTTCTCGGCGGAAACTAAGCCCCAGTCGCACACTTGCCGGATGTTTGATTTATACCCCCGTCGAAAATTGGACGAGCGATGATATTTGGATGTTTCTCACCCAGGTTAAGAACCCATGGGGGCACAACAACAGGGATCTTCTTGGCATGTATGCAGGAGCTTCTGCCGACGGGGAATGCCCGCTCGTTGTCGATACCAGCACGCCCAGTTGTGGCGATTCGCGTTTCGGCTGCTGGGTGTGCACGCTAGTTGAAAAAGACAAATCAATGACCGCGATGATTCACAATGACGCGGAGAAAGAATGGATGCTTCCGCTTCTTGAACTTCGAAACGCTTTGGACTTTCGCAGCAACGCAACCGAAGGGGATTCGATGAATTCGGATCATCATCTCCGGGATTTTCGACGCATGACCGGAGTGATTAACATGATGCAAAACGGGAAACCCGTTCCTGGTCCCTACACCCAGGAATCACGTGAAGAATGGTTGCGTAGGCTACTCCAAGCACAAACACATATTAGAAAGAGAGGACCTGCCGACGTGCGCGGCATCGAACTCATCACTCTGGAAGAACTCCAGGAAATCCGCCGGATCTGGGTCGTGGACAAACACGAACTGGAGGACATGCTGCCATCGATCTACCAAGAAGCCACCGGCGAGCCTTACCCGGGAGCGGTTCTGGATGACGACCTGGTTCTCGGGGCTGCGGAGATGACTCATCTGAAGGAAATCTGCGAGGAAGACCGCCTGCACTACGAATTATCACGCGAACTGTTGAGCCTCACAAGACAGCAGCGCAACTCCGCCCGGCGCGCCGGCTTGTTCGACAAATTTGAAAAGACCTTCAGCAAGCACTTCTATGAAAACGAAGCGGATGCCTTGGGACGCGCACAGAACATCGCCGACGAAAAAAAGCGTCTTCGTGAGAATAACTCCAATCTTTCAATCGTCCAGGAAGGCTCCGACAGCACCTCCAATACCGATCAAATATGATTCTTGACTACATCCGTCTTGAAAACTTCGGGGCTTACGAAGGCTACCAGGAAGCTCATCTTACTCCTGAAGAAGGCAAGCCCGTCATCCTCTTCGGCGGCATGAACGGCGGCGGCAAGACCACTCTCCTGGATGCCATGCAGCTCGCGCTTTACGGTTCCAAGGCCAAGGTTTCGAACCGTGGCCGCATGGGCTATCGGGATTACCTCAGGGATTCCATACATCGCAACGCGGATCCGGGCGAAGGTGCTGGTATCACGCTTCGCTTTCGACGGACCGTGGAAGGAGTCGTCAGCCACTTCGAGCTGCACCGCTCCTGGCGAGAAGGGATTAAAGGCATCGAGGAGACACTGCGCGTTCTGCGTGACGGAGAATATGATGATGTCTTCACAGAACATTGGGACGAAGTCATTGAAGCCTATCTCCCCGTTGGCATCTCCAATTTGTTTTTCTTTGATGGCGAGCAAATCAAGGATCTCGCGGAGGGCGGCAACGCGGCCGCCATTCTCGGCACTGCCATCAGTTCCTTGTTGGGCCTCGATCTAGTGGACCGGCTCGATGCGGATCTCCGAGTTTTCGAACGCCGAAAGAAAGCGGAAGGTCTCGATCCCGAAGCGGCCCGCCTGCTCGCCCAGGCCCAAGCGGAACTGGAACATTTCGATAAGGAACAGGAACGCCTGGCCATGGAGAGCGGTCGGCTGGTCAATGAAGCCGGACGTCTGGGCAAGGACCTGCGCGACAAGGAGAAAGCCTTCCAGGAACAGGGAGGGGAATTATTTCTCCGCCGCAAGGCGCTCGAAGCCGAGATGGCGGAATTGAGGAGGAAAAAGGTTGATGCCGAGGATCAACTCCGCCAGCTCGCCGCTGGTCCGCTTCCCCTCATGATGGTCGATTCCCTCCTCGCCGATGTGGAGGAGCAGTTGGAACTGGAAAACGAGATTCACTATAATCAACTGCTGGCCGAAGTCATGGCGGACCGTGATGAAGATCTCCTGGCGGTCCTCAAGTCGGAGAAGGTCAACGCCGCCTCGATCAGACGTATCGAGGAGAAACTGCAGACCGATCGGAAGATCTGCTTGGAGCTCGCCGGCGGGGACCTGGTGCTGGATGCGAATCCGCAACTATCTGCGCATATCTCCCACCTGCGAACGAAGGTCCTGCCCGATGCCGCAGAGTCCGCTGACAGGATTATGCGTGGCATTCGGGATCTCGCTGAGAAAATCGCTCGCGTCGAAGCTGAGTTGGGACGGGTCCCCGATGAGGACCGCATCGCCCAATCCCAAAAAGAACTCGATCTGGCCCGCATCGCCCATGCCGAAAAGCTCGCCGAGCTAGACGCACTCAAGATACGTTCAGATGTCGCCGGCCGCCAGCGCAAAGATGCTGAGGCCCGGCTGGACCGTTTTGGAGAACGCGACATCGACGCCCGGGTCGCCGAGGACGATCGCCACCGCATGCTGCGCCATTCGAAGCGGGTCCGTGAAACGCTCGCCAAGTTCCGCACCCGCGTGATCCGCCGCCATGTCACGAACATGGAGGTGCTCATGCTGGATGCCTTCCGCACCTTGCTCCGCAAGAGCGACCTGGTCCACGGCCTGACCATTGACCCGGAGTCGTTTGCCGTCACCCTGACCGGCCGTAACAACCAGGAGCTTCCATTTGACCGCTTGTCAGCGGGAGAGCGGCAGTTGCTCGCTACCGCCTTGCTCTGGGGACTGGCCCGCGCGTCGGGGCGTCCGGTCCCGACGGTCATTGATACGCCTCTCGGCCGTCTCGATTCCTCCCACCGTCGCCACCTCGTCGAGCGATACTTCCCGATGGCATCCCACCAGGTGTTGCTGCTTTCCACCGACGAGGAAATCGTCGGTCCCTACCACAAGGCCCTCACGCCATTCGTCGCCCGCCACTATCGCCTCGCCCATGACGAAGTGCTCGGCCACACCCACATCGAAGAAGGATATTTTGAGCACCATGAAGCCGCCCGTTGAAACTGTCAGGATAAGCAAACAAGGCAGGGATCATCTGATTAAGATTCGCCGCCAGACAGGTATTGAAAATTGGAACATCATCTGCCGATGGGCGCTCTGCGTCTCACTTCGAGAACCTACGCCACCCGCGATACCCCGAGAAAAGCTCGATGGTGGAGTAGAGATGACGTGGAAAGTGTTTGCCGGTGAGGAAGCCGATCTATTTGCAGCCTTAATAACGCTCCGCGTAGAAAAAGACCGCTTTTCATCACTCACAGATGGAGTAGGGAAATGTGTCCGTGCGCACATCAACCGCGGACTATCTTTCCTTTCTTCAGGGAAGGAAACAAAAACAATTAGTGATTTCATTGAAAGGTGGAATCGTTAAATATTACATGAACTCATCTATTTGCTCTGAGGCCATTTTCTAGGGCGCGCCAAGAACTTCAATTATTTTATTCACGCTAAAAATCGTTTCTGAGAGTCTTTCTGGACGACTGAGGATTAGCCATTCGCTCCGGTTGCCGCTTGGATGGGCGCAGTGATTCCTGATCCGTTCAACTCTCGAAAAAATCTGTCTGAGTTTAGTGGAGGACCACGATTTTAGTATTTTAGACTTAATAATCATGGTTCCCTTATCGACGAATGTAGTGCACTTGAGTAGCAAAAGAAAATCTACCTGATGTCCCGCATATCTAAGATCGAAAACCAATTGTCGGCGGTCACTTCAAAATGCACCACCTGTGGTCACTTCAAAGTGCACCACTTAGGACGGGGTTGATTTAGTTCATTTGGGTTGGTAGAGGCAAGGGATTGTTGAGGCGGCGTAGCCGCGATTTTGAGTCCCGCGGAG
>JBGSVZ010000029.1:0-52300 GCA_041752695.1 Terrimicrobiaceae bacterium | reverse complement strand
CTCGGGTGCGGGCACCGGAGTGCCTCCTCCGACCGGTTTTGGCCGTTCGACGCGGACCAGCTGATTTTGCGGCCGCTTGGGCGCGTCTCCCGAGGCGGGCAGGCCGGCCCGCAGGCGGTGTGAGGAATATTTTTGTTCGGCCTCAGCCAGCCCGGCGGCTTTGATGACAGGCAGGCCCGCTTCCATATTCAGCCGGGTGGGGGGTTCCAGGGAAAAAACGCCGGGACCGGTGCTGGACGCGTAGCTGGCATAGAGCAACGGGACGGAGGTGAAAAGGAGGCGTCCATCCTCGAGACGTTTCACATTGATGAGCGCGGAAATTTCATTATTGCGATCCAGCCGGAGATCGAGGCCGGTAAGGAGCATGCGGTGCAGGACGGGAATGACTTTTTTGTCAGCGGTGAAGACCTGTTCAAGCAGGACTTGGGGCGCGTCGGTGGACTGGACCAAGGCGACAACGCCCGAGGGGAAAAGGTTGGTATCCGTCAACTCGTAGGAATCGAGAATGTTGTAGGTGCCTACGACGTAGGGGACGGGATCTTTGGAGAGTTTGTAGTTGCGCAGGTAGTTGCGGAGCAAATCTTCGCTGGCGCGATCGAGTTCACGATTGCTCATCGTGTTATAGCGGTCCCAGAGCTGCTGAGCGGAAAGAAAATCGCCCCGGGGGGCGGTGGTCAGTTCGAAACGTTTGGGCGCCTCGAGTTTTTTCAGCTTACTCAGGATGGAGTAGCTGAAGGGCTTTTCAGGGTGACCGAAGACGTAAAAGCTGAAGATCCAGCAGGCGATGGCGAGTCCGATGAGGAGCAGGATGACGACCGCCCAGATAAAGAGGCTGCCGTCCTTGGCGGGCGCGTTGTCGTCGCCCCGGAGGGAGAGATCATTGCGACTGCGGGAGTCCATGCGTTTGGGTTGACCGGACATGCGGGATTCGAATCAGGCGCCGGCTTTTTCAGCGGGCTCGAATGAGGTTCCGCATCCGCAGCTGCGCGTGGCGTGCGGGTTTTTTACGCGAAATCCCGTGCCCGACAAGCCATCTTCGTAATCAATCTCGCAGCCTTCGAGGTAGGTGAGGCTGTCTTGGGCCACAAAAAGGCGGGCTCCGTCGCGTTCGATGGTCAGGTCCCCCGGTTCCGCGGGGTTGATGCCCATGTTGTATTGGAGACCGGCGCAGCCCCCCCGTTCCACGGCGAGGCGGAGGCCGGTTGTGACAGGGTCGAGGCCCTTGTCTCCGACGAGTACCTTGAGTTGCGCGGCGGCGCTGGCGGTCAATACAATCACGCCTCCTTCTTATGAACGAATTGGTGCGAAGTCAAATTTGCATGGTGGCCGGTTTCGGGTGAGGCGTGACAACGGGCGGGGAACCGTGAAAATTGGGGGTCATCACCGATGGGTAAAATTCGTGTTCTTCCAGATGATGTCGCCAGCCAGGTGGCCGCCGGCGAGGTTGTCGAGCGACCGGCTTCGCTGGTCAAGGAACTGGTGGAGAACAGCCTCGATGCCGGGGCGGGGCGGATCACGGTGGAATACGTGCGGGGGGGATCCCGGTTGGTCGCGGTGCGGGACGACGGCTGCGGGATGGATCGTGAGGATGCTTTGCTGTGTCTCGAGCGCCATGCCACGAGCAAAATCCGCACAGGCACGGATCTGGCGGGGGTGCGGACGATGGGGTTCCGGGGCGAGGCTGTGCCGAGTATTGCAAGCGTGTCGCGGTTTCGGTTGGTGACGCGTGAGCACGGGGCCGACGTGGGGACCGAGATCCTGGTGGCAGGGGGAAAAGTCGAATCGGTCCGCGAGACCGGCGCTCCCCCCGGCACGCAGATCGAGGTGAGGGAATTATTTTACAATTTGCCTGCCCGCCGGAAATTTCTCCGGGGCGAGGAAACCGAATCGGCTCATATTATTCAGGGCCTGCATGGTGTTGCCCTGGCCAATCCGGGAGTGGCTTTTGAGTGTCGGCGCGACGGCAAGCCGGTCTTCACGCTGCCGCGGGCGGAGAGTCTGGCGGTGCGGATCAAGGACCTGTTGGGAGCCGCGCACCTGGCCCGGTTGGTGGAAATCGAGCCCGGTGAGGGGGAGGGGTTTCGCCTGACGGGATTTCTGGCCCGGCCGGGTGAGGGCCGGCGGGACCGGTTGCAGCAGTTTGTCATTTTGAATGGCCGCCCAATCGTGTGTCCGGCCGTCCAACAACCCCTCCGCGAGGCTTATGCGGGGGCGTTGGAGAGAGGGGAACATCCGCTGAGCGTGCTTTTCATTGAGATGAATACCGACCTCGTGGATTGCAATGTGCATCCGGCCAAACGCGAGGTGCGCCTGCGTTTTCCCGAAGCGCTGCGTCAGGCGGTCTTTGAGGCCGGGCGAAGCGCCCTGGCCCGAGCGCGGGAGGGTTTGGCGCGGCCTGCCAGTCGAGCGCCCCTGGCGGCTCCGGTTTTTGCTCCGGTGGCTCCCCAGACGGAACTTCCCGTGTCCCAACCGGTGGCTTTTGCCGACGTTCGGTCCGAGGGTGAGGAGCGGGAAACGCCGACCGGAATTCCGCTTTCTCCGGTGCCGGAGGATCGATTCCGTCTGCTGGGAATGATGGGGGAGGGGTATCTCGTTTTGGAGGGGGATGAAGGGCTGGTCCTGCTGGACACGAAAGCGGCGGCGGAGCGTATTTATTTTGAAACCCTGATGCGGCAGATCGACGAGGGGGGCGCGCCCAGTCAGCGGCTGTTGATGCCCGTGGTGGTGGAGATGCCGGTGCGGGAACATGCTTGGGTGGTGGATCATTTGGAAGATCTCCAGGCGGCCGGGTTTCTGCTCGAGCCCTTCGGCGGATCGACGCTGAAGATCGAGGGTCTGCCGGCCTCGGCGGGGGATCGCGAGCCGGAACGCCTCCTGCACGACATCGCGGCAACCTTACGGGCAGCGGGAAAATTGACCCGCGGACGAGGCCTGCGGGAGGCGCTGGCGCGGTCCGTCTCCCGGCTTTCCGCCGAAGAAAAATTCCGCGGCGGGGAAGAGCGTGCCAAGGGGCTGGTGCGGGAGTTGCTGCGGTGCGAGTTGCCTTATGCTGCACCTTCGGGTCGACCGACGATGATCCAATTTTCCTTTACCGAGCTGGATCGGAAGTTTGGGCGTTCGTAGCACGGCAATTCCCTGACACTCCCTGCTTTCCCTTTTCCCGGAAAACCGCTATATTGGTCGGCTGGATGGAAAACCTGCGCATCGAACCCGCCACCCTCGACGACCTGCCGGAATTGGCGGACCTCCTTTTCGACCTCTTCTCCCAGGAGGAGGACTTTGTGCCCGACCGGGACAAAAATATGCGCGGGCTCCGATTGATTTTGGAACAGCCGTCGCGCGGTCGGGTGTTCGTGATGCGCAGTGCCAGCAAGATCATTGGGATGATCAATTTGTTGATCACCATCAGCACGGCCGAGGGCGGGTTTGTCCTCCTGCTGGAGGATTTGGTGGTGCATCAGGACCATCGAGGCCAGGGTTACGGCTCTCAGTTGCTGGATTACGCGATCGATTTTGCGAAGAAAAAGGACTTTCTCCGTATCACTTTGCTGACCGACCGGCCAAATCAGCGCTCGCTGCAGTTTTATCTGAAAAACGGCTTCGTCGAAAGCGGTATGGTGCCGATGCGGATGTATTTCCGCTGAGAATTGGCCGCGAAAGAACGCAGAGAACGCAAAAAAATGCCTGCGAAACGCCTCTCTCTTTTGTGCTCTTTGTGTTCCTTTGCGGCAAAAAATTCCTTCCTGATCTGAATGGACGAAACCACGCGTGACTTGGGTTTTGCCCGGGTGGACCTGGACCGGGACCGGCGGTGTGGAAGACCTGAGGTGATTTATTGTCCGGGAAAACTTCCCAGCGAGGTGGCGGCCATCGCGCTCGCTCTTCGGGAAAAAAACCAGGCCGTTCTCGCGACGCGGGCGGATGCGGCGCATTTTGAGGCCGTGTCGGCGGTGCTGCCCGAAGCTGTTTTCCATGAGCGCGCGCGCTGCATTGTTTCCGGGCGCTCTGCGGCGGAGCCGGGCTCGTGGACGATCGGGGTCCTATCGGCGGGGACAGCCGACCTGCCGGTGGTGGAGGAGGCGGCGGTGTCCCTGGAAGCCTTCGGTCGCCGGGTGGATCGGATCACCGACATCGGCGTGGCGGGGTTGCATCGCCTGCTGGGTGAGCTTGAGCGGATCCGGCAATGCGGCGTGTTGATTGTCGTGGCGGGGATGGAGGGCGCCCTGCCCAGCGTGGTCGCGGGTCTGGTGGAACGTCCGGTCATCGCCGTGCCGACCAGTGTGGGATATGGCGCGAATCTCGGCGGCCTGGCGGCGCTGCTCGGGATGCTGACGTCCTGCGGCAGCGGCGTGACGGTGGTTAATATCGATAACGGATTCGGCGCCGCCTGCGCCGCGGACGACATCCTGCGGCTCGCGGAAGCCTGAGACGGTCAGGCCTTGCGGTTGGCGGGATCGGCAAAGTACCGCTTGGTCTCCGCGGCAATCACTCCGCTCAAAAGCACCAGTGAGACAAGGTTGGGGATGGCCATCAGGCCGTTCATGAGGTCGGAAAAATCCCAGACGGCAGCGCTTTTCCAAATGGAACCGATGAAAACGGCGGCAACCCAAAGCCAGCGGTAAGGGAGGATGGCCTTGATGCCGAAAAGGTATTCGACCGCCTTTTCGCCGTAATAAGACCAGCCGAGGATGGTGGAAAACACAAAGGTGAGAAGACCGCCGATGAGGATGATGTCGCCCAGGATGCCAATGTGCTCGAAAGCCGCGTCGCAGAGAGTGGCCTTGGTCATGCCCTCGGTGGTCCAATCTCCCGAGCTGACGATCACAAGACCGGTGAGGGCGCAGATGACCACGGTGTCCCAAAACGTTCCGGTGCTGGAAACCAGGGCCTGCCGCACGGGATCCCGGGTTTTTGCGGCAGCGGCGACAATGGGCGCACTGCCGAGGCCGGATTCATTAGAGAACAAACCGCGCGCGATGCCATAGCGCATCGCCTGGGCGATGCCCGCCCCGACAAAGCCCCCCACCGCGGCGTGTCCGGTAAAGGCGCTTTGCACGATGAGGCCGATGGTGGGAAGAATTTTCTCCCAGCTAAACGCCAGAATGATCAGGCAGCCGGCCACGTAGAACAGAGCCATGAAGGGCACGAAAAACGAGCAGACTTTGGAAATGGACTTGATGCCGCCGATGATCACCAGAGCGGTAAAAATGGCCAGGGCGATCCCCAGGGTGAACTTGATGGTGGCGTCATCCATGGTGAGTCCGAGAACGGCCTTCTTGGCGACGACCATATCCGTGATGGCATTGGCTTGAACCATGTTGCCGATGCCGAACGCTGCGATGGCCGTGAAGACCGCGAACAAGACGCCAGCCCACTTGGCTTTCAGGGCGTTCTCCAGAACAAACATCGGGCCGCCGCTCATCTGTCCGCGCTCATTGACTATGCGGTATTTCACCGACAGCAGGGCCTCGCCGTATTTGGTGGCAATGCCGAACACGCCCGTGAGCCACATCCAAAGGACAGCACCGGGCCCGCCCACCAACACCGCCCCCGCCACGCCGTAAATGTTGCCGGTTCCAATGGTCGCGGCGAGAGCTGTAACCAGGGCTCCGAATTGGCTGACGTCTCCCTGTCCATCCTTGTCGGGCGTGACGGAAAGTTTAATCGCCAGACCCAGGTGCCGTTGGATGAACCCGGTTCGGACGGTGAGGAATAGGTGAATGCCAAAAAGCGGCCAAACGAGCCAGGGTCCCCAGACAATTCCCGCCGCCCAAGCGATACACGCGTCCAATGTTTGCATGGGCGGGGATTACAAGGGCGAGCCTCCCCGGGTGCAAGCGCATTTGCATGCGGGGCGAAAGATCCTCACCCGTTCCCGGGTGTTAGCCCGTCTCGATGCGTTTCGTCCTTCCGACCGTGGAGTTCAAAGACATTCACTTCCCCGGCCACGCCTTTGACGCGCTGACCGCCCCGGTCGGTCATGTGCCAGTCGCCGGAGATTTTTGCCGCGACGGAATCGCTGGTCAGGCAACGGCTTTCCAGACTGCGGTTGAGCCCTTCCAGCCGGGAGGCGAGGTTGACGGTGGAGCCGATGACGGTGAACTCGCAGCGAGCTTCCGAGCCGATGCCGCCGACGATCATGGGACCGGAGTGAACGCCGAGGCAAAGCGAGAGGTTTTCCTCATCGAGGATCGGGGAGAGCTCGCGCTGGAGTTCCTGGGCGGTTTCCGCGGCGGCTTTTTCCGCATCGGCCAGTTCGAGGGGCACGCCGAAGATGGCGAGAAATCCATCGCCCATGTATTTGTTGATCACGCCGCCGTGACGTTCCACGATGTCGGCGGCGACGCTCCAACAACGGTTGAGATAGTTCGCCACATCCTCGGGGGATCTGCCCTCCGAGTAATTGGTGAAGCCCTTGAGGTCGGCAAACATCACGACCGCGTCGCGGCGGGCCGGGCGCATCCAGTCTTCATTCTCTAAGATCTGGCGGGCCACTTCCGGGGCCACGAGGCGGCCGAAAGTGCGTTCGAGCAAATGGATGCGTGTGGTGTCCTCGGCGGTTTTTTTCATCTGCGAGCGCAAGGAATTCGCCGCCACCGCACAGGCCCCGCCGGTGGCGAGAAACACCAGGATGCGAGCGGTGACGGATGGCCAGCCGATGAGCGGGTTGGTTTCCAGGATGAGCGGAGTGATGACGGGACGCATCACCATAAGGTAAGCGAGGGCAAATCCCAGGGCGGACAGGCCGCCGGCGAAGACGCTGAGCCACGGATCCAGGCGAAAGGCCGTGAGCGCGATGGCCAGACAAAACAAGAGGGGAAGTACGGTGGTGAGAGCAAACTCCGCGCCGCGATCCCGCGCCGCCAGGACGAGGATGGTGGTGAGCAACGTGATTTGCAGGCCGGTGTTCGCGAAAGGCAGGACGGGATGCCACCAGCCTTTCCGGGCAATCAGCGCCAACCCCGCCAGGAGGACCATGCAGGTGAGGAAGGTGGCCTGAATGAGATGGAAAGAATCCAGTCGCTGGGTGTAGCCGAGGATCGAAACCATTCCGAAAATCACAAAGACGGTGCCGCAAAAAATGGCGGAGCTCACTAATTCCGCCCGCGCCTGCCGCGGCCGGAGTTGCTGCTGGAGGGCAGCGTCCAGAGTGGAAGGGGGAGAAGGTATGACTGAGCGGATTTTAACGTCCGAGTTTCGGCCGTGGCGACACCTTAGAGTTTTTCCCCGTAGACAGCCAGCCAGATGGCGGCGGGTTCGCGCGAGGTGGACTCGACGCGATGCTTCCGGTGAGCGGCGAGAAAGATCCAGTCTCCGGGGGCGACGTACACCGTTTCGTCGGGATCAAGCAGCTGAAGGGTGGCGCCGCCGCGCAGCATCATGACCCATTCGTCCTGGTCCTGATCGTACCAAAATCCCTCCGGGGACCCCTGACCGGACGAAACGATGCGTTCCACCCGAAATCCTCGGGCGCGGCAGAGGGTTTCGCACTGCTCGGCCTCGGCGGCATCAGGGAGGTTTTTGAAAATTTCGCCGTTCATGATTTTCGGAAAATGGAGAGCGCTCCTTTTTGGCACTCGATCTCGAGCGGCCACAATCCTTTTTGCGGCGTGCCGTCGAGATGAACGGGCAGGGGGCGGGGCGCGGTGACCTGGAGTTTGCTGACGCGAAAGGCGATGGCTTTCGGGTGGTATTCGCGACGGCCATACGCAATGGAAAGAAAATGCCACCAGAGCTGAAGTTTGCTGTAGCGGCTGAAGACGGTGACGGTGAGCAGGCCATCGTCCATACGTTGCTCCGGGGCCACGTGAAAATTCATCCCGAAATACGGGCCATTGGAGACCGTGAGCATGAGGGCGCCGAGGGTGATCTCGTGGCTTTTTTTTCGCTTGAGCAGGTGCACCAGGTGGTGGCTTTCGTTGGTCGTGCCGCGGACGAGCGCCTGACAGACCGGGCGGTCGAGGGTGAGGGTGAAACGTTTGCGGGAATAGCGCGAGGCCCGCTTGAAAAAATCCACCCAGCGATGCAGTTGGCCCGCTTTGATCTCCTCGCCGATCGGGTACAGTGCGGCGTCGAGGCCGGATCCGAGGGTCTCAAAGAAGGGCTTGCCATTGGCAAAGCCGACGTCGATGGGACGGGGTTTGCCATGGGTGATGAGCGCGCAGGCCTCGGCCGGATCGCTGGGAATATCGAGGCTCCGGGCGAGATTGTTGAACGTGCCGGTGGGAATGATCGCGAGAGGGACATTTTGACCGATCAGGGCGGCCGCGATGCTTTCGGCCGTGCCGTCACCTCCCGCCACAGCGACCCACGGGCGGCCCTTGGCCCGCTCGGTAACGTCACCGAGTTCATTGATGGCGATCGGTTCGGCGTCGGGCAGATTCCGAAGGAGAAGCTCAAGCAACTCGGCGCTTTGCTGCCCCGCCTTCGGGTTGTGGATCAGGAGACCTTGGTTCACAGTGAGGCAGAACGTATGCGACCTTCGCCCCTGCGTCCTCTGCAATTTTCATCGGATCATCGGGGAGAGATGCGGAGCGGCAGGTCAGGCACGTGTCGGCCGTCCCCCACCAACAATTTTGGAAACGTCGCTCGACGATCAGGGAATTCCCTGACATAGGGATCAGGTCCCCTTGAACCAGCAATTGAACAAAATGAAACCAAAATTCTTCGTTCACGCCCTGCCCCTCATTTTTTCGGTGGTGGCGCTTTTCGGTACGGCCGCCTCGGCAAGCGCTGCCGACAAAAAGAAGCCCAACATTCTCATTCTCTGGGGTGACGATATCGGTTGGTGGAACGTCTCCGCCTACAATCACGGACAGATGGGTTACAAAACACCGAACATTGATCGCATCGCCAAAGAAGGCGCAATGTTCACCGACTGGTATGGCCAGCAAAGTTGCACCGCCGGCCGTTCCGCATTCATCACAGGACAGTCTCCCTTCCGGACCGGCTTGTTGAAGGTCGGATTGCCTGGCGCAAAAGAGGGTTTGCAGGCGCGCGACGTGACGATCGCCGAGTTGCTCAAAGCGCAGGGTTATCTGACCGGCCAATTCGGTAAGAACCATCTCGGCGACCGCGACGAACATCTGCCCACCGCCCATGGATTCAGCGAGTTCCTTGGTTCCCTCTACCATTTGAACGCCGAGGAAGAACCGGAGAACCCCGACTATTTCAAAGATCCGGCCATGATCAAAAAGTTCAACACACGCGGAGTTCTGCGCACATGGGCTCTGCCCGACGGAACGCAGAAAATCGTCAGCACAGGCCCGCTCACCAAAAAACGCATGGAAACCTGCGACGAGGAATTCACCAAGGAAACCTTGCGCTTCATGGAGGATGCCAAAAAAGCCGATAAACCGTTCTTCATTTGGTGGAACGCCACCCGCATGCACATCTGGACGCATCTCAAGGCGGAGAGCGACGGCAAGACGGGGCTCGGCATTTATCCCGATGGCATGGTCGAGCACGACGGTCACGTCGGTCAGATCCTCGCCAAACTCAAGGAACTCGGACTCGATGAGAACACGATCGTCATGTATTCCACCGACAATGGCGCGGAGAAATTCTCCTGGCCGGACGGCGGCACGTCGCCGTTCCGCAATGAAAAAGCCAGCAATTGGGAAGGAGCCTATCGGGTGCCCTGTGTCATCCGCTGGCCGGGCACCATCGAACCGGGGACGGTGATCAACGACATTTGCTCGCACGAAGACATGCTTCCCACCTTGCTCGCCGCCGCCGGCGTGCCGGACGTGAAGGAACAACTGCTCAAGGGCATGAAGGTAAACGCCAAAACCTTCAAAGTGCACCTCGATGGCTACGATCTCACCGACACGCTGGCCGGAAAATCCCCGAGCCCGCGCAAGGAGTTCTTCTACTTCAACGACGACGGATCGTTCGTCGCACTGCGCTTCAACCAATGGAAGCTGGTCTTCAGCGAACAACGCGCCCAGGGTCTCGACGTCTGGCAGGATCCTTTTGTGCCGCTTCGTTTTCCGAAGTTATTCAATCTGCGCTCCGATCCCTTCGAGATCGCCGATCATGAGAGTATCAACTACGGCAAATGGCGCATCGACCGCGCCTTCCTCCTGATTCCCGCCCAACAATACGTCGCCGAGTTTCTGGCGACGTTTAAGGAATTTCCGCCCAGCCAGAAAGCCGGCAGCTTCTCGCTGGATAGCGTGCTGGAGACGCTGACGAAAAACAGCAACTAGAATTGATCCTCCATCACCAACGAAAACTTTTCGGTCGCAGTGCAAACCAAAAACAAAACCAAAAACAAAACCATGAAACGCAACTTAGCCAGGGATGGCTTGTCCGTGCTCGCCGCGTCGGCGGCATTGTTGTGCCTCGCCCTTCCGGCGGAGGCGCAGACCAAAAAGCCCAACATCCTCTTTATAATGGGAGACGACATCGGCTGGATGCAGCCGAGCTGTTATCATCGCGGGTTGATGGTTGGGGAAACGCCAAATATTGACCGACTCGCGAAGGAAGGCGGCCTGTTCATGACGTATTACGCCGAATCGAGCTGCACCGCCGGACGCACTGCCTTCATCACCGGCATGCACCCCTTCCGCGCGGGAATGGTACTGCCGCAATTGCCTGGTGCGATTTCGTATTTGCAGCCGGGCACCCCGTGTCTCGCCAAGTTCCTTTATGATCTGGGCTATAGCACGGGCGAGTTTGGCAAGAACCACCTCGGCGATCACCCCGACTCGCTTCCGACCGCGCACGGCTTCCAGGAGTTCTGGGGCTACCTCTATCACCTGGACGCCATGCAGCAGGTCAGCTTCCCGGATATCAACAGCAGCCCGGACAAGCAGGCTGTCGTGCCGCCCATGAAAATGATCCCGATTCCCGGCATTCCGCCGCGTCCGGGTGAGATCGATCCCAAGGACGGCGTCTGCATGGCGGCTCCACGGCCGGTTCTTTGGATGAAGTCCCCGGACGGCACGGCCAAGAATCAGATGGGCAAGGACGAGGGTCCTCTCACCCTCGAACGCTCCAAGACGGTGGACGAGGAAATCTCCTCGCGTGTCGTGGACTGGCTCGATCGCAATGATCCTGAGAAGACGAAAAAGCCGTTCTTCTGCTGGTACAACCCGGCCCGCATGCATGTCACGACTGTGCTGCCGAAAAAGTATGAAGACATGATCGGCACTGTAGGCGGCAAAGACTGGGGCGCCAACGAAGCCGGCATGAAGCAGATGGACGACAACATCGGCGTGGTCCTCAAAAAGCTCGAGGACATGGGCGAACTCGACAACACGATCGTCGTCTTCACCACCGACAACGGCGCCGAGGTTCAGACCTTCCCGGATGGTGGTATCACCCCGTTCAAAGCCGGGAAGCTCAGTACCTGGGAAGGCGGCCTGCGCGCGCCGTGCGTCATTCGCTGGCCGGGGGTCATCAAACCGGGCACCATCTTCAAGGAAATGTTCGCCTCGCTCGACTGGCTTCCCACCTTCGTGGAGATCGCCGGCGGGCCCAAGGGCAATGAACTGAACAAGCAGATCATGGCAGGCAAATACGAGGGCATTGTGAAGACCAAGCTCGACGGCACCAACCAGCTAGACTACCTCACCGGGAAGTCGGAAGCATCGGCCCGCGACACCTTCTTCTACTACCAGGGCCGCCTCCCTTCGGCCGTGCGCTACAAGAACTGGAAGTTCTACTACACCATGATGGGTTCCCTGGGCACCGATGCTCTCAATGCACCCATGACCTACCACTGGACCCAGCTCCAAAACATCAAGCGCGATCCGTTCGAGAACAACGTCGGGGAAGTCCAGAAAGGCGCATTCTCGGTAGGGGGTGCGCTTGCCTCGCCGAGCACAGCGTATATCTATGACTGGAACCTCCTGCCCATCGGCCAGCTCCTTTGGGAGAAGGAACTCATGTCGTATATCGATTACCCGCCGCTCCAGGTAGCGGCGAGCTACAACCTCGAACAGGTGCTCGAACAGGTGAGGAAGATGAGCGAGAGCCATCCGAGCCAGTAGGCACAGAACGAGTTGATCCTTCCATTGTGAACGCGCGGGCCGTTTCCCACGAGGCGGCCCGCAACTTCGCCAGCGAACAGAAATGAATATCATCCGCAGCGCCCTTACTCTGCTGGTGATCGCGCTCGCTGGCTCCTACTGCCAGCGAGCTGTACAAACCGGCAAACACCCGTGACCTTCCAGGAATCGGTTCGAGACTTCGTCGCCTTGCTTCCGATCATGGCGAAGTTTGCCGTTTTCATGGCGTTGGTGGTCATCATGCCGAGGCTTTCGCGCCGCGTCGGCCTTCCCGAAGCGGTCGGATTGCTGCTCAGTGGCGTGGTGATCGGGCCTCATCTGCTCGATGTTTTTCCCCGCCAGCACCCGGTGGCCGACTTCTTTTCCGAGTTGGGAATGCTGTTGCTAATGTTCTTCGCCGGGTTGGAAATCAACCTGACCCTGTTTCGGCAAAAAATTTCCCGCTCGCTCGTCTTTGGCCTGATCACAACGTTGCTTCCCTTGCTGCTGGGCACAATGGTCGCGTCTTGTCTGGGTTATGGCCTGATTCCGGCCATCGTGGTGGGTTCGCTGCTCGCTTCACACACGCTTCTCGGCCTGCCCATCATCCGGAAATTGGGGGCGATGGACCAAGAGCCCGTCGTCGTCACGGTTGGCGCGACGATGGTGTCTGATACACTCTCGCTGCTAGTGTTCGCCATTTGCGTACCCGTGTTCGCCAGCGGATTTTCCGTTTCGGGGTTCGCCATCCAGGTGATCGAAATCGTGGTCTTTGTCCCCGTTGTTTTGGTCGGGCTGGGACGGGGAGGGGCATGGCTCTTAGGGAAGGTGGAGAACGATGAAGAGACGTGCTTTCTCTTGATGCTCAGTGCTCTGGCGGTAACGGCCTTGCTGGCCCAGCTCATTAACCTGCCGGGCATCGTGGGCACGTTCCTAGCCGGTCTGGCGGTGAATGCCGCGGTGAAAGACAAGCCGGCCAGAATCAAGTTGGAATTCATGGGCAACACCCTTTTCGTCCCCGCCTTCTTCATCGTCACCGGTTTTCTGATCGACCCGATTGCGCTGGGGCGCAGCCTCATGCAAGATTCCTTCCTCGCGCTCGGGATCGTCGCAGCGCTGCTGGCCGGAAAATGGATCGCAGCAGAGTGGTGCGGGCGCGCCTTCGGATATACCATGGCTGCGCGCGCGACGATGTGGTCGCTCACCCTGCCGCAAGTCGCGGCCACTCTCGCCGCCACCCTTGTGGCCTTCCGGACCTTCAATGCCGCTGGCCAGCCCTTGCTCGACGGCCGCATGCTCAACGGTGTACTTTTAATGGTACTCTTCACTTCCATCCTTGGGCCGGTATTTACAAATTTGTTTGCGCCGCGAATGCTGCAAACGGCCGCCCCCAGCGACTAAAAACGACCCCTGCATCCGAAACCGTGAAACTCCCTAGCCCCACCATCGCCCTGCTCGCGATTGCTTCCGCCAGCCTCACCGCCACGTACGCCCAAGATCCGCTTCCTTCGTGGAACGACACCGCGCCCAAACAGGCGATTACGGCATTCGTCGAGAAGGTGACCAAGGAAGGTTCGCCGGATTTTGTCCCCGTGCCGGAACGCATCGCCACCTTTGACAACGACGGCACGCTCTGGTGCGAGCAGCCGCTTTACGTCCAGCTTCAGTTCGCGCTGGACCGCGTGAAGGTCCTGGCGCCGCAGCATCCGGAATGGAAAGACCAAGAGCCATTTGCCTCGCTTCTCAAGGGCGACACCGAAGCCGTCCTCGCCGGGGGTATTCATGCCATTCTCGAGATCGTCATGGCCACGCACGCAGGCATGACGACCGCCGAATTCGACCGGATCGTGAAGGACTGGATCGCGACGACCAAGAATCCCAAAACAGGACGCCTTTTCACCGAGATGGTTTATCAGCCAATGTTGGAGCTGCTCGCCTATCTGCGGGCGAACGGTTTCAAGACCTTCATCGTTTCCGGCGGAGGCATCGAGTTCATGCGTCCGTGGACGGAGAAAATTTATGGCATTCCACCCGAGCAGGTCGTCGGCAGCAGTGGCAAACTGAAATTTGAAATCCGCGATGGAAAACCGGTTTTGGTGAAACTCCCCGCCATTGCTTTCATCGACGACCAGGACGGCAAACCCATCGGCATCCAAGAGCACATCGGACGGCGTCCCATTGCGGCGTTTGGCAACTCCGACGGGGACAAGGAAATGCTGGAATGGACCCAGGCCGGAGACGGCGCACGTTTGATGATGCTTGTCCATCACGACGATGCCGTGCGGGAATTCGCCTACGGGTCGGAGTCAAAGATCGGCACGTTCAGCGACGCATTGATGGCTGAGGCTGGGGAAAAGAAGTGGACGGTCATCAGCATGAAAGATGATTGGAAGCAGGTCTTTGCCGTCGAAAAGTAAGCACGGGCCATCGCCATAGCGGCCGGATGTCTTTCTTTGCCCGAACCGCCCGGCATCCGCCTCATCTGGCTCGACCGGCTCTCGCTCGATCCCGCCAAACACAGGGCCTCCGTCACCAAGCAGATCGCCGAATACCTCGCCACCCTGGCGAAATCCCTGGAGGAATCCGGACACGGGCACGAACCACCTCGGTTTTCGCTGCGTGAAAGCGCCCTGATTGCGCGAAAATGTTGCTCCCCCAGAGTCCCCTGCAATAAGACTTAGCGGCGGGTGAGAGTCGCGCTGGGCCCTTCGCCGAAGAGTGCGAGATAGTCGCGAGCGAAGCGACCGAGATGAACGAAGCCCCACTCGTAAGCGACGCGCTTCACCACTCCGGGGCCGGGACGGGCGTGCAGCAGAGAACGACGGGCACCATGCAGGCGTTTGTGGTTGAGGTAAGTAATTGGATTAATACCGAGTAAGTCCTGGAAGAGATTTTCCAACCCCCGGTGGCTGAGTCCAAGTGCGACGCAGACGTCGTCGAGATAAATGGGTTCGTTGATGTGTGCTTTCAGAAAATCCCGTGCCTGCCGTAGCCGACGGTGACGCGCGGCAAGGCGGGGCAACACTGCCGGCACGATATTGTTGCAACCGCTGCGCAGGGCGGCCAGGAAGGCCTCAAGCAGATCCCGCTCGAGGTTTTGGCGAACCAGGGGCTGGGCGACTTCGTCCGAGTACCACAGCATGGTTTCGCACTGGTCCAGGAGGTTGGCCAGATAGGGGTGCTCGACGGGACCGACGCGCATGCCGGCACCGCGCGCGAGGATGTTCTCGGGAATATCGGGGAACGCGGTAGTGAGGGCAGCGTGGAAACTGGCTGAGGGAATGGTGAGGGCGGCATTGCCATAGCCCGCCGGAGTGACGGCATCGAGAAGTCCCCCGGGCGGGAAAAAACCCATATAGCCCTCCGTGTGTTCGATCCCAAAGGTCAGGTTGCGCCCAACGGTCGGACAGGATCGGGCATAGACGAGGGTAAAGCAATCCGATGGCATAGCCCCGCTGAAGAATACGGCCGGTCCAATGGTCGCAAAGTCCAGGCAGGCCTGCGGGCCAACCATCCGGGCGAGACGGCTCGGCGAAGGGCGGGCACTGAACTGGCAGGGCTTGAGATCGGCGCCGCGAATGGCTTGCGAGAGCATTTCAGAATCCCTTACCTGCAACCGGATAATTGGTGGAAGCCCGCCCGACACCCGCTCTAGATAACCAAAAGATTCGCCCCTGACAAGGGGCGTCACTGCGCTTTTTGGCTATACATTTTGAGACAGTGGTCTTGGCACGAAATTCCCCCTTTTCTATCTTCTCCAGCTTTTAGTTCGATTTCCATCCGCAGAAACCAACTCATGACAACCAAGAAAAGCTTCCTCCCTGTCGGTGCGCTCATGGCCGTCGGCATGGCCGCCGTGTGTTCCGCGCCGGCCCAGCAAACTCCCGGCACGCCGATCCAGACCACCGGCACACCTGGTTCCCCAAGTGCGACCACAACGATCTCGGGAAATCAACTCCCGCCGCCCGCGGCTCCCTTCGGCGGCGTGATCAAAGAAAGCGCGGTGGACTCCAAGTCGTTCTGGCCGCCTCGCGTAGTTCCCCCGAAAGGCGCGCCCAATGTCCTTCTCATCATGACGGACGACCAGGGCTATGGTGTCACCAGCACCTTCGGCGGGGTGATTCCCACGCCAACACTGGATCGCCTCGCAAAGTCCGGACTGCGCTACACGCAATTCCACTCCACCGCGCTCTGTTCCCCCTCGCGCGCTGCGCTGATCACGGGACGCAATCATCACGCCGTCGGCTTTGGAGTCATTAGCGAAATGTCCACCGGTTTCCCTGGCTACAACTCGGTCATCGGTCAGGACAATGCCACCATCGGCAAGATTCTTCAGGATAACGGCTACGCGACCTCGTGGTTCGGCAAGAATCACAACACGCCGTCCTATGTTTACAATCCGTCGGGTCCGTTCGATCAATGGCCGGTGGGCATGGGCTTCCAGTATTTCTACGGATTCCTCGGCGGTGAGACCGACCAGTGGACCCCATATCTCTACCGGAACACGACCCCGGTTTACCCATGGATCGGAAAGAAGGATTACAATCTCACGACCGACATGGCGGACGATGCGATCAGTTACATCCGCTCGCTCAACGCCTCCTCGCCTGAACAGCCGTTCTTTGTTTATTACGTTCCTGGCGGCACGCACTCGCCGCATCATCCGAAAGCCAAGTGGCGCGAGAAGTTTAAGGGCAAGTTCGACATGGGCTGGGAAAAGATGCGGGAGCAGATTTTCAAAAATCAGAAGGAACTTGGCGTCATCCCGGCCGACACCCAACTGACCCCATGGCCCGACGGCCAAGAGGAATACAGTGGCGCGAAGCTTCCGCGCTGGGACTCCCTTTCGTTGGTTCAGAAAAAACTCTATGCCCGCCAGGCGGAAAACTTTGCCGGCTACGTCGCCTACTCGGACGATGAAATCGGTCGCGTCATCCAGGCGGTCGAAGACATGGGCAAGCTCGACAATACGATCATAATCTACATTTCTGGCGACAACGGCACGAGCGCGGAGGGCACGCTGGAAGGCTCGTTCAATAACATGACCGCCTACAACGGCATCCTCACCCTGCCCGAGGCCCTCCAGATGATGCATTACGAAGACTGGGGCTCGGATAAAACCTACCCCCACATGTCCGTCTGCTGGGCGTGGGCCTTCGATTCCCCGTTCAAGTGGACAAAACAGATCGCCTCTCACTTCGGCGGCACCCGCCAGGGCATGGTCATCTCCTGGCCCGGCCATATCAAAGACGCGGGCGGCATCCGCTCGCAATTCCATCACCTGATCGACATCGTCCCGACCATTCTCGATGTCACCGGCATTGCCGCCCCTGAGATGGTCAACGGGATCAAGCAAAAACCCATCGAAGGCGTGAGCATGGCTTACACGTTCGACAAGGCCAATGCCACCGCCGCCTCAAAACGGGACACGCAGTATTTCGAAATGTTCTGCAACCGCGGGATTTACCACGACGGATGGTATGCCTGCACCACCCCACCCGAGCCCGTCTGGCTCCTTGGTGCCAAGCCCCTCCCGCCGGTCAACGAATATAAGTGGGAGCTCTACAATATTGCCGAGGACTTCTCTCAAGCGATTGACCTCGCCGCCAAGAACCCCGCAAAACTCAAGGAACTTAAAGACGTGTTCCTGGCCGAAGCGGCGAAATACGAAGTGTTTCCCTTGGATAACTCGATCCTTCCGCGCCTCACGACGCCGCGACCCAGCGCCGCCGCCGGACGGACCGAATTCACTTACTCCGGACCAAACGCCAACATCCCCGTCGGCAATGCCCCGAACTTCATGAACCGTGACTATACGATCACGGCCGAGATCACCGTCCCCGAGGGAGGGGCCGAGGGTATGATCTGCACGCTCGGTGGACGCTTTGGCGGCCTCGGCCTCTACCTCCTCAAAGGAAAACCCGTCTTCTGCTACAACATGCTCGACCTCGAACGCTTCCGTTGGGAAGGCGGCGTCGGTGCGGAAGACTGGCTCGGCAGCGCCCTCAAGCCAGGCAAACACACCATCATCTTTGATTTCAAATACAACGGCCCCGGGCCCGGCAAGGGAGGCACGGGCGTGATGACGATCGACCGTAAGGAATTTGCCAAAAAAACCATCCCGCACAGCATCCCGATCATCATGACCATCGACGAGACGTTCGACATCGGCAGCGACCTGCGCAGCGGTGTGGACCGCAGCTATGATCTTCCGTTCACTTTCACGGGATCCATCGACAAACTCACCGTCAAAATCGGGGAGGACCAAATGACGGCTTCCCAGCAAAAGACCGCTGCGGACGCCATTGCCAGAGTCACTGAATAGACTCTCCATGAGTTCCGGCATTCTCGTCTGTCTCGTATTTGCTGCTGTTTTCGAGCCGGAATGCTGGCGATGCGTCACCGTTTCCTGCTACCGGGGCATCACCTGAGCGTCGAGTCGAGGGATTCCGTGGATCTTTGCGGCGCAAAATCCCGATCAACTGATTATTACGAAAGATGCACGTAACCCAGCGACAAGAAAACGGTCAAAATCCGCGCAGACCAGACGACCGGTGCCGTAGCCGAGGCAACGGACTAAGGCATAAGCTTCTTGAGACTTAGTCTGACATGCGGCATAGCTTTTTCCATCCGAAAAAAGTAAATCCATGCACTCCCTGCCACGCTCCCTCGTTCCCGTACTCTCGGCGGCCGCGCTCGTCACGTTTGCCTTCAGCGGATGCGAAAAGAAAGATGACCCCATCACGCAGGCGGCTGAGTCCGACAAAAAATCCGGCCTCACGGTGCCTGGCATCGCCGAAACAAAAGCCATCGCCGAGGAAGGTTTTATCTACGGCCTGCCGCTGGTGATGAATTACGCGGTGATGCAGGAATTCGCCGTGGACAGGAACTCCGGACAGTTCAAAGCGGGTTTCAACGAGATCAAGAATGATCATCATGTCGCAACTCCCGCGGACACAGCGGTCATCACCCCGAACAGCGACACTCCTTATTCGTTCCTCTGGCTCGATCTGCGCGCGGAACCGATGGTGATCTCGGTCCCGGCGGTGGAGCAAGAACGCTACTTCTCCGTGCAACTCATCGACGGCAACACCTACAACTATGGCTACGTTGGCAGCCGCGCCACCGGCTTCGAGGCCGGAGACTATCTTGTTGTCGGCCCTGGCTGGAAAGGCGAGAAGCCCGAGGGGATCAAGCAAGTCTTCTTCTCGACCACACCTTTTGCGCTCACCCTTTTCCGCACGCAACTCTTCAATGCCGAAGACATGCCGGGCGTGGAGAAAGTCCAAGCGGGCTATAAGGTGCAACCCCTTTCCGCCTTCCTCAAGCAACCTGCGCCGCCCGCCGCGCCTAAGATCGACTTCCTCCCGGCGACCACGGCGGGCATCAAGACGAACTTCTACGATTATCTGGACGCCGCGCTTCAGTTCGTGCCCGTCACGCCGGAGGACAAGGAGATCCGCGCGAAGCTGGCGACCATCGGTATCGGGCCGGGCAGGACTTTTGATTTCAAGGAGCTCTCGCCCGAACACAAGGCCGCTGTCCTCCTCGCGATGAAGGAGGGTGACGAAAAGGTGGACAAGTTTTTGAGCGGCGGCATGAAGAACATCAACGGCTGGAGTGTGGGTGCATTCTTTGGCGATGCGGCTTTTTACAAGGGCGATTGGCTGATGCGGGCCGGCGCAGCCAAGGGCGGGCTTTACGGAAATGATGCCGTCGAAGCCATGTATCCGTATACCCGGGTGGACGCGACCGGCGAGAAGCTCGACGGCAGCAAGAACAACTACACGATCACCTTTCCCGCCGGGCAACTCCCGCCGGTGAACGCCTTCTGGTCCGTGACGATGTATGACGGCAAGAGTCAGCTCCTGATCAAGAACCCGATCAACCGCTATCTTCTTAACTCGCCCATGCTGGCTGACATGAAAAAAAACGAGGACGGCTCGCTAACTCTCTACATTCAGAAAAACAGCCCGGGCCCCGACAAAGAGTCCAACTGGCTGCCCGCACCCAACGGGCCGATCTATCTGGTGATGCGCCTCTATTGGCCGCGAACGGAAACTCCGTCCATTTTGCCGCCCGGTGAGGGCACCTGGAAGCCGCCCGGCTTGGTGAAATCCTCCTAAGATTCCGCGCTCTCTTTACCTGAACACCAACCAATGAAGACAATAAAACTCCCAACCCTCCTGGCTGCGAGCCTCTTTGCGGCCTCTCTCCTGCCTTCCCTTAAGGCAGCGGACGACTCCGCTGCCCCGGAAAAAATCGCCGAAATCGGCCAGACCTACATTGACGCATTCGCCAAGGGGGACGCGAAAACGATCTCGACCCTGTGGACTGCTGACGCCGACTACGTGGACCAGTTTGGCCACAAGACCACCGGGCGTGAGGCGTTGGAGAAACTTTTTACCCGTTTCTTTGCCGAAAACAAAGGCGTCCAGCTTCGCATCGACAGCGAGTCGTTGAACATTGTCAGCCCCGAGCTGGCCATCGAAGACGGCACCAGTGCGGTGCTGATTCCGGGTGAGCCATTGCCCAGCCGGGCGCGGTTTACGAACACCTTCGTGAAAAAAGACGGCAAGTGGCTCCTGGCCAGCGTGCGTGAGGCCCCGTTTTTCCCGCCTGACCGCGCGGCGGAGCTCTCCGGCCTCGGTTGGTTGCTCGGCGATTGGGAGGCGAAAACCAAGGCTGGTGAAACCGTGGCACTCTCCATCCAGCCCGCCTCCGGCGGCAACTTCCTGGTCTCCCGTCGGGTCGTGCTTGTCAAAGGCGGTCCGGTAAGCGGCGGTACCGAATGGATTGCCTGGGACCCCGCCAAAAAGACCATCCGCTCGTGGAGCTTCGAGGCTGATGGAAGTTTTGGTGAAGCCACCTGGAAGGCGGACGGCGGCACCTGGACTGTCGAGTCCGCCCACACCCTGCGCGATGGCACCCGGCTCCGGGAAATCCAGTCGCTCCAGCCCGCCGGCAAAGGGTCCGTGACGGTCAAAACGCTTGGCCTTTCCGCCAACGAAAAGGATCTTCCGAAACCCGCAGACTTTGTTTTTCAACGCCCAACATCCAACTGACTCACTTATGAAAGTTCCGAAAATTTTGTTTGCTGCGGTGGCCGGTCTGGCCGCCCTGGTCCCGTCCGATTCTTTTGCCTGGGGGGCCTCCCACTCCAGTTCCTTTAGTGGATCGGGCGGCGGTAGCTGGAGCCACTCCGGATCCACCAGTGGCGGAGACGGAAGTTGGAATCACTCCGGTTCCTCCTCGTATACGAGCCGCGATGGAAATACCTATTCCAGCAGCAGCTCCGCCTCGGGCCATTATGGCGACGGTTGGCACGATGGCTCCGGCAGTGTGAGCACTTCGTCGGGCGGTTCCGCCGATTGGAACCACTACGGCGGAGGGGGCTATGGTTATCATTATGGTGGAGGCAGCGTAAGCGGCAGCGGAGGCTACGGGGCGTCGTGTCATTATGCCGGAGCCTCGTATGGAGGGTGTTATGGATCGGCGATGCATGTCGGGTACGTCTCGACTCCCTCCGGTGGGGAGGCGGCTGTGGCCTGCACTCCTTATGCTCCGGTGGGTTATTATCGGCGGTGGTGAACCCGTCCCAAGACATGAGTGGAAAAAACGACGTAACCATCCAGACGCCAAGTCGGCGGGGTAATCCCGCGAAGGTTGACGGATTTCTTGTCCGACCATGAAATCCTCCCTTCGCATCCTTCGGGCCGCCGTATTGCTTCCCGGGATTCTGACAGCCGCGCCTTCGCTTTTTGCCGAGGAGAAAAACCCTTCTCCGCCCCCGATCGATGAGGCCGTGAAACACTCCCTGTTCGAACCGCTGGGAGATTTTGTGGACGATTCCATCCTGCGTCCGAAGACGCCGTTCGAGTTTGTGCCCGGCAAGGATCCCAACGGGTGGGCGTTTGCCGTCGAGCCGTATCTCTGGCTGACCAGCCTGCAGGGAAAGACGGGGGTGGGAAGTCTTCCGGCCATCGATATCGATTTCGGCGCGGGCACGGTTCTGCGGCATTTGGACTGGGGCATCATGAGCAAGGCGGAAGTGCGAAAAGGGCGCTGGGGCGTGCTGGGCGACGGATTTTTTGCGCAGCTTTCCGGATCGGCAGGTCTGGAAGGAAATCTGTACAAATCGGGCGATCTGGTCCTCCAGCAGGGATTTGCCTCGCTGGCCCTCGCCTACCGGGTGATCGATGACCGCCGGGGTTTCCTCGATGTCTATGCGGGCGCCCGGTACAATTATCTCGGGATCAATGTGAATTTGAACACGGACTCCGGAGGCATCTCGGACTTCAGCACGGACATCGTTAACCGGGTGGCTGGAGGAGTTGATACGGTGCTGACCGACATTCTTGGCAAGATCAAGAACCTGTCGGCCGACGAACTCGCCAGCCTCGCGCAGGGGGCGCTTGCGGGAGACCGGCTGGAAAATCTGGCGGGCGCTTCGGATGAGTTTCGTAAAATCCTTGGGGCGAAACGCTTGGCCGATATCCTCAGCACGCGGAACCCGGTCTTTGCGCGCTATATTTCGGCCCAGGCTGATGCCAAAATTGCCGCCGCCAAGGGTGATCTCGCCGCCGCCCTCCAGGCGCGCGCGGACGCCGCCAAGAAGAAGCTGGCCAGCCAGTTGGCCGACGAACTGGAGGACGCCCTGCCGACGGGAATCGAAGGAGACCGCTGGTGGGTCGACCCCATCGTGGGTGCCCGGGCCAGGCTTAATCTGACTCGGTGGCTTTACCTGGGGCTGCAGGGAGATGTGGGGGGATTCGGCGTTGGCTCCCAGATCACCTGGAACGTCCAGGCGGGAGTTGGCATCAACATCACCCGCAATATTTACACCGAGGCCGGCTACCGCTACATGTATGTGGACTACGACCATGACAATTTTCTTTACCTGATGAACACCTTTGGGGTCTACGGTTCGCTGGGCGTCAGGTTTTGAGGTTCCCGGGCAAACGGTGGGCCGGTGGAATGATTTTAATAAAATGACAAAGACGATGTTTCGGCGGGCCTTTGGTGTCCTGATGATTGTGACGTTCGGGCCGTCGGTTGGGTTGCTCCCGGCCGGGACCGATGTCTCAGGGGGAAAGGACAGCTTTCATCCCACGGTTGAGAACACAGCCAAGCCTCCCACGCCCGCTCCCGAGGGCATGGTTTGGGTCCCGGGCGGAGAGTTTTCCATGGGCGCGAACGGCATGGTGGACGGGGCGAGTTGCTGCTCGCCCGGCACGGTTTCGGATTCGCTTCCGATCCACCGCGTTTCTGTCGATGGGTTCTGGATGGATGCAACCGAGGTAACCAACGCCCAGTTTGCCAAGTTTGTGGAAGCGACCGGCTACCGCACCATCGCGGAAATTGCTCCGACGAAAGAGGAGTTTCCCACTGCGCCGCCGGAGAATCTGATTGCCGGATCCGTGGTCTTTGCGCCGACGCCAAAAGCCGTGCCACTGAACGATCATTTTCAATGGTGGACGTACGTCCAAGGCGCGAATTGGCGGCATCCCGAAGGTCCTGGCAGTGACTTGAAAGGGCGGGAGAATTACCCCGTTGTGCAGATCGCGTATCCTGATGCCGTGGCCTACGCCAAATGGGCGGGCAAGCGGCTGCCCACCGAGGCGGAGTGGGAATTTGCCGACCGGGGCGGCCTCTCGGGTAAACTCTATGCTTGGGGTGATGACTTTAAACCCGGCGGAAAGTTTGCCGCCAACACCTACCAGGGAAAATTTCCCGTGAACGATACCGGTGAGGATGGGTTTGTCGGCCTGTCACCCGTAAAGGCGTTTCCTCCCAATGGCTACGGCCTCTATGACATGGCGGGCAGTGTGTGGGAATGGACGAGCGACTGGTATAGGGCGGATTATTTCGCCACCCTTGCCGCAACTGGCGGGGTCGCCCGCAGCCCGCAGGGGCCCGACTCTCCTCTCGACCCGGCCGAACCGACGGAAAAGAAGCGAGTCCACAAAGGAGGTTCGTACCTCTGCACCGATCAATATTGCACCCGCTACATGGCCGGAACGCGCGGCAAGGGGGAGGTCAACACCGCCACGAACCATCTCGGCTTTCGCTGCGTCAAGGTCCCCTGAACGAAATACCTTTTCTTCTTCGGAAAACCCTCAAGATTTTTGTGATGAAAATCCTCCTTGCTCCGCTCCTTCTGCTTGGTGTGGTTTCGGTAGCCGCTGCCCAGGATCAGGCCGCCAGCCCGCAACCGGCTCCCCAGGTTTTCGAGTCGTCGCCGATTCTGGATGCCGCGACCATTCTTCAGCCGGGTTATTTTCAAGGTCCGAACTTTCGCGTGCGCCCTCCGGTTCCGACTTATGGCGGGGTTAATTCCTTTGAGATCGACTCCGACTTTGGGGTCTTTTCCGCCGACGGCAATGCGCTGCTGATGCGGCGGGTGGCCGAGATTAACGCTATTGCAGCTCTCAATGATATCTCAAAGACCGATGAGTTCAAACAAGCCGCGTTGAAGGCCGCGCAGAGTCCGTTGGTGGTGGCGAAGGAATTGGTCACCAATCCGGTTGGAACCATCAGCGGGGTGCCCCGCGGGATCTGGAAGTTCCTCAATCAGGCGGGACAATCCGTGAAAGAACTCGGCGAAGGCCGCAAGCCCGATCCGGTAGACGGCAATGTCGCGCAGAACCTGCTCGGGTTTTCCAAGGTGAAACGCAAAATTTCCCTCGATCTAGGCGTGGATCCTTACAGCACGAACGAGGCCTTTCAGGAGGCGCTCAATCAGGTGGCCTGGCCGACGTTTGCGGGGGGATTGACGGTGAACATCGGCGTGGCCGTCGCCACGGCGGGCATTGGCAATGCCGGACTCGCGCTCACTGCAGTGAACTGGACCGGGAACTTCAATGACATCCTGCGTGAGAACAGCCCGGCCGACCTTAGACTGATGAATCTAGGCCTCCTGTTGGCCATGGGTGTCACCCGCCCGGATGCCGTGGCGTTTCTGAATAACAACGCCATCTCACCCACCGCGCAGACGATCCTGGTCGGTTCCCTTGCGCAACTCGGCCAGGCCACGGGGCGGGAGTATTTTATCCAGCAGGCCACCGTCAGTGCGGACGAGCACGACGCGCTTTTTTACCAACAGTGCGCGCAGTTGATGGCTTTGGTGAATGCCTCGGCCCCAATTTCCGCCATTACGTTAGTTAACGGTCTGCCCCTTTGTCTCACGGCCAGTGGGGCTGTGGTGGTGCCGCTTCAATGGGACTACGTCGCCTGGACCCCCATGGCGGCGAAGTTTGCCAACACGGTGAAAGGGCTGAGTTTTGGAACGCCTCCCGTCAGTTACAATCTGGTGATCTCTGGTGTCGTGTCCCCCATGGCGGCGGACGAGTTGGCCAAACTCGGCATCGGAATTTCTCAGAAACAGCTGCCGAATCCGCTGAAGTAAGGGGCGGAAAGGAAGCTGGGTGAACAGAAGGAAACGAAGATCACGAAGAGCAGCGTGTCGTTTTGTCCAGTGCGACTAGCGGGCAGTCGCTCGGGGTTTCCGTCGGGCGGCGGCAAGCAGGGTGGCGACGAGGAGCAAAGCCGACGTTGAAGGCTCGGGCACGGAAGTGACGGTGAACTGCAGGGTATTCCCGCTGTAGGCGAAGGTGCCAGCGAAGCCCCCGCCGTTGGAGTACGCAAAGTCGGCGATGTTGATGTCGCTTAGGTTGAAAGTGATGAGGTCGTAGGTGGTGTTGGTGGACCATCCGGCGTCCACAAAATCGAAGGTGTAGGGTCCGGAGGGCAGGGCGAGACCGACGAGTTGGCTGGTGAGGATGAGGTGGTCGGAAGTCGCCGGGGTGGAGCCGAGTTCGAATTGAAAAATTCCTTCCTCCCAGAAGAGGCTCTCCGCGTTCAACGTTCCGGGGGAGGAACCTGGCGACAGGATTCCGCCGCTGAGGGTGATGCCTCCCACCAGCCCGCTGCCTCCGAGCGTTCCGCCGGTGTTGACGGTGACATTTCCGAGTCCGAACCCGAGGTTCCCTTCGATCAGCAGCGTGCCCGCGTTGACCGTTGTGCCGCCGGTGAAGGCGTTCTGGCCGGAGAGGGTCAGGGTCCCGGCGGACTCCTTCACGAGTCCTCCCCAGCCCGCGATGTTGCCGGAGAAACTACCCGAATTCACGGTGAGCGACGTCGCGGAATTGGTGCCGGTGTTGACCGTGCCGGCGCCGAAGAGCGCGTTGATGCCGCCGGTGGAAAGGTTGTCCTGGAACTCCAGCGTGGCCCCCGCGGCGACCGTCGTGGCGCCGGCCTGGGCGGTGAGCTCGGCGAGTCGGTTGTTCCCCGCCTGCAAGGTTCCGGACTGCACGGTGACGGACGGGATACTGGAGGATGTGGTGAGATTGACCGGAGCGAAAACAACCGCGCCGGTGTTGCCCGCGCTGCCAAAGGCGAGTGCCGCGCCGTTTTGCAGGGTGAAGTCGGACGTGGAGAGGGTGAACGTGTTGCCGGCCGTGGCGGAAAACGTGGCCGTCTGGCTGCCGCTCACGGTGAGGAAGGTCGGGTTCGTTGAGAGCGTGGCGTTGGTGATGGCGCGCAGTTCGCCGGTCCCGAGGGTAAGGCCGCCGGTGCCGAAGCCGGAGCCGTCGCTGAATTCGAGTACGCCCTGCTCGACGATCGTCCCGCCGGTGTAGCCGTTGGCCGTGTCGAGCCGCAGCCGTCCGACTCCCGTCTTCGTGAGCGAGCCGCTGCCCGTGAGGCTGCTGCCGATCTGCGCGTTGCCACCACGGGTGTCGATGGTGAGTCCGCCGCTGCCGATGACCAGGTTGCCGGAGGCGAAGCCGTCGAACAGGAGCGTATCCACCACCACCACGTTGGTCGGAAGCTGGATCCGGGCGGCGGAGAACGACGCCGTGGCGGTGCCCGAGCCGGCTATGATGTTTTCCGTGGTGACGGTGGAGTCCACGACGCTGAGGGAACCGCTCACCCCGGAGGAGCCGGCCAGCTCGATGGACGCGGCTGCGAGGTGGGCGCCGTTCGTCAGCGCGAGTGTCCCGGAACCGAGCTGTCCGACGGTCAGGGTCTGGGCAACCGTCAGCGACGAACCATTGAGGGTGGCCGTGCCGCTGGAGCCGGCGTTCAGCCCGAGCTGGGCCCACTCGGTGGTGATGATAGCGCCGTTGCTGGCGGAGAGCGAGCCGGTGCCGTTGACGCCGACGACGAGAGAGTCGGACATGGCCCAGGTTCCGCCGTCGATCGAGACCACGCCGATGCCGGAGGCATTCTGTCCCAGGAACCCACTCTCGGTGCTGAGCTTGCCGTCAGAGCCGATATTGAGCGTCCCGTGGCCGTCGACCCCGATGAAAAGCCCCCGCGTGCCCGTCCAAGTGCCGCTCGTGAGATTGATCGCGCCGACCGCGTTTGCCCCGAAGCCGATGTTGGAGATGCCCGACTTCACCGTGCCGCCGTTCGTTATGGTGAAGGTGCCCGTGCCCAGCGCGCCCACGTGGAGGTCGGTCGAGAGGGTCAGGCTACCGCCGGACATCGCCGCCACGCCGGAGGCTCCGGTATTGCGCCCCACAAAAAACTCCTTCGCCGCGATCGCGGTGTTGGTGCCCGAGAAGGAGCCCCCGCCATTTTGTCCGACCGAAATTGTCCCGGAAGACGTCAGACTCCCGCCGGTGAGCGTAACCAAGTTGCCGGTTCCCGAGGTCGCGGCGAGGAGGACGTTGCCCACCTCGATCTGCGCGTTGGTGGCACGGAGTTCGCCGCGGCCCTGGCCGCCGACCGTGACATCGTCGTAGTCGGAAACGAGAACTCCCTCGGTGGACCAACTGCTGTCATTCATCTCGATGATGCCAACCGATCCCGACTGCAGCCCCAACCCCGTCTCGCCGGTGAACATCTGCGAGCCGGAAATGAGGCTCATGGACCCGCTACCCTCGTAGCCCACGGTGAGTTTGTCCGTGTAGAATTGCCCGCCCGTGGACTCCAGCACTCCCTCCGATCCGGGGGCGTAGCCGAAATAGGAGTTGTAGTTGTTCAGCTCATCGTTGATGAGCAGGGCTTGGTTCCCAATGGTGATGGTGCCCCGCCCCGTCTGCCCGACCACAAGCTCGCCGAGCAGTCCAAGCTTCGACCCCGTCCCGCTGAAAATCTGAATCGTGCTTGAGCCGTCGATGGTCCCCTTCTGCGCCGGATTGAACGTCGTCACCTGTGCCGTCCCGCCGTTGGCGACGATGATGTCGTCGGCGCCATCGGGCACTTCTCCAGTGCTCCAATTGGTCTCGTCCGAGAAGTTCCCCGTTCCGCCGATCCACGTGCTGGCCGCCTGCAGCCCGCCTGCGGAAAGCAGACAAGCCGCCACCGCAGCGCCGGCGGACAGGATGACTGCGAAATGGCCGCATCCCGGACGTATTGGAACGGCAAGTTTTGCCAGAAACATGAGAGACTGTTTCCTTGCAATTGGTTGCCTGTCAAGCGTCCTGCGAGCTGGGCCAGCAGTTCCTATTTTGAAAACTTGAGATGAAGGGGGCCTGTTCGAAAAGTCGGCCGAATGATGCTCTGATCCAGCGGATTCACCCTTCCGACGAGGAGCAAATCGGAGGGCAGTTGGGGAATGAGGGACACTTGCTACTCGGTGATCCCCTGGGTGGAGCCGATGATGCGGCTCGCCTGCATCCGGACCCGACTGATCAATTTCGGGTTGACCCCTCTCGCGGCGCTGTCACACCCGCGATTCCTCCGTTCCTTTATCAGGCGAGCTTCCGGCGGGATCGCCGGGCGGCCAGGAGAAGGGCACCGAGGCCCAGAAGGGTCGCCGTGCCGGGTTCCGGAACGGTCGCTTGGAACGTCGCAATGGATCCATTGCTCCCGGTCCCCTCGAAGCCAACCACGAGAAGGTCCATGCCGGTCGGATTGCTGGCGGCGGAAAGGAATTGAATGGATTCGGGCGAGATGAACGCACCACCGCTGTCCAGCGCGCTGGTGACCGGGTTGAAGTAGCCCACGATGGTCACGTTGTTCAGGTCGGTGATGTCGAATTGGAAGATACCGTTCTGGCGTTCGTTGCCGAGGAACACAAAATCGCGCCCGTCGATGGAGCCGAAAGCTAGAGCTTCGGGTTCCGGGCCCTTTTCATCGGAACGGGTGTCGAAATTGCCCAACGAGCCGTTATTGATGTTGTGGGAGCTCAGATCGTTGGAGATGACGTAGTCTTCGATCATGGAATCGGAGTCGAAAGCGAGCTCCCCCGTCTCGGCGTCCCAGATGGAGAAACTGCGGGTACCCATCATGGTGGGGACATCGATGTCGCCGTCCGCATCTGTGTCGCCCTGGTCTTTCAGAATGTTCAGCCGGGCGATTCCCGTGTTAGTGACCGTTCCATCGACGGCGGAGTCGATATCCGGAGCCAGCGAGCCATTCACCGTCGTATTCTGTTGCGAGGCGCGGAAGATGTCGCCGTCATCCGGACGGGCGTCGCCCTCGTTGGCCGTCACGAGGAAGGTCGTGCCTGACCGGACGAATTTAGTGATGGTGTCCGGCATAGGCAGTCCGGTGACCGTGTCGTTGCGATTCGCCAAGGCAGTGTTCCCTGCGCCGTCCCGGTCGGAGGCATCAATGACCTGTTGAATGGTACCAAGTGTATTGATGGCGGTGTATTTCCCTGTCGTGAGGTCGAGGGTGGCGATGGCGTTGTTTTCCTGGAGAGTGATGTAGGCCAGGTCATTGGTCGCGGTGATGTACTCCGGCTCGATGTCGGCGACGTTGGGGCTTTTAACCGTGACGGTATCCAGACGGGCGTTGCGGAGGCCGCTGATGGTGACGCCGGAGTCGAGGTTGCCCGCGGTGAAATCATAGGTTGATACGTTTGAAGCACTCAGCGCCGCGATATTGGTGGTCGAAAGGACGCTGCTGATGTCCACAACGCTGACGGAGCCGTTGCGATTGACGGCCTCGGGGGTGAGGATGTCGGTTGACCCGTACTCGCCCTCGTTGGCGATGAGCAGTTTCGTGCCATCCGGCGTGATCGTCACGGAATCCGGGTGATAGCCCACGTCAAGCGTGTTCAAGATGGTGCCGGTGGAGAGATCAAAAAACGCGATGCGTCCGAAGTCCGTCGCGGTCTTTGCGCTGGGGACGATCGTCGCCACGCCGAAGCCCCGGCTATCGGCCAGCACGCTGGTGACGGAAGCCGTCGCGGCCGCGCCATAAACACCATTCAGATTCACGGATGTGCCTGCGGTGAGAACCCCGTTCGCTCCCAGGGAATACATTTGGACAGCATGACTGGAGGCCGACAATGAGTTCGTGGTGAGCACGGTGCCGGAGGAGTAGGAGACAATCTCCCCGCCATTCGGAAGGGACACTCCGCTCAAAAAGGTGATTTCCGCACGAGCCCCGCAGGTCAGGGCGGCGAGAGTGAAAGCAAACAGGGATTTGGAATGGAATTTCATCGGTGGCAGATTGTGCGTTTGGTGCGTCCGACCCGAGAGCCGGACTGACCTGGCGGAAAATCTCCTCCTCGAACCGAATTGCCACGCGAAGTTTTGTAACGATCTCGTTACATTTTTTGCGACGTTGGCGAGTGACTTAAACCGGGAATTGTTCCGCGTGCATCGCCCGATAAATGGCCTCGCACGTTGCAGGTGAGGCGAGTGTCATTGCGCCGGTGGCATCGCGCAGGGCCTCGCGCACGGAGATGGCCAGCATGAGCGGCGGTTCGCCGACGGCTTTGCTCTGGCCAATGGTGCGCGGTTGGTCGGCTTCTTCGAGGAGCCGCACGCGAAAATCGACCGGCGCGTTGCTGAAGGCGGGGATTTGATACGTGCTGGCGCTGTGGGTGAGGAGCCGACCCTGGTCGTTCCAGAGCAATTCCTCCGAAGTGAGCCAGCCCATGCCCTGCACAAAGCCGCCTTCGATCTGTCCGCGATCCACGGTGGGATTGAGAGAGCGGCCGACATCGTGCAGAATATCGACACGGCGGACCTGCATCATGCCGGTGGTGCCGTCCACTTCGACTTCGCTCACGGCGGCCCCGAAGGCGTAATAGTGGAAGGGATGGCCTTTGCCGATGTTCCAGTCCCAATGAATGATTGGCGTGCGATAAAAGCCGGAGGCCGCGAGGCTAATGCGTTCCATGTAGGCGCGTTCGGTGACCAACGCGAAAGGCAGGCAAACGGACGGATCGGTGATCCAGCAGGCGTTGCCGTTTTCCCAGCGGATTTCGTCCTCGCGAATCTGCGAACCCGATTTGGTTTCGAGGAGCTTCGCGGCGATTGGGGCGAGTCGTTCGCGCAATTGGCGGCAGGCGTCGGCCACGGCTGCGCCATTGAGATCCGAGCCGCAACTTGCCGCCGTGGCGGAAGTGTTGGGCACCTTGTCGGTGCGGGTGGCCATCGGGCGGATGCGGGTGGCGGGCAGCCCAAATTCGCGCATGACGACGCCACGGATTTTGGTTTGCAGGCCCTGGCCCATTTCCGTGCCACCATGGTTCACTTGCACGCTGCCATCGCGGTAGATGAGCACCAGTGAGCCGGCCTGGTTGTAGGGCGTAAAGGTGAAGGAGATTCCAAACTTCACCGGCGTGATGGCGAGGCCGCGCTTCACCGTGGCGTGCGTGGCGTTCCAGACATCGGTCGCGGCGCGACGTTCGGCGAAAGATGAGTCGAAGAGCAATTGATCCCAGACGCGCGCGAGGCGGTTTTCCTCGATCTCCTGGCCGTAGTGCGTGGTGTTGGTTTCGCCTTTGCCGTGGTAAAAATTCCGGCGGCGGACTTCTTCCGGAGGGAGTCCGAGGCGGTGGGCGATGCGGCCGAGAATTTCTTCGATGACGAGCATGCCCTGCGGTCCGCCAAACCCGCGGAAGGCCGTGTGCGAGGTGGTATTAGTCTTCGCCACTCTTCCGGTGAATTCGACGTTCGGGATGTAATACGCGTTGTCGAGATGGTAGAGGGCGCGGTCGTTCACCGGCTGGGAAAGGTCGAGGGCCCACCCGCCGTCGGAAACGAGGAAAATGCGCGCGGCGAGAAGTTTGCCTTCGTCATCGTAGCCCACAGCAAACTCCGCGCGGAAGGGATGGCGCTTGCCGGAGACGGTCATGTCCACGTCCCGGTCGAGTTGTACGCGGACGGGACGGCCGGTTTTCAAAGCGGCCAGCGCGGCGAGGGCCGCCCATTGATTTCCCTGGGTTTCCTTGCCGCCGAAACCTCCGCCCATGCGAGGGGCTTCGACAACGACTTGGTTGCGGTTGAGGCCAAGGACCTCGGCGACGATGGTCTGGATTTCCGTCGGGTGCTGGGTGGAGGAGGCGACGTGTACGCCGCCGTCGTCAGTGCCTTCCGCCCACGCCGCGTGGGTCTCCAGGTAAAAATGTTCCTGGCCGCCGAATGAGAAGGTCTCGGTGAGGCGGTGTGGCGCGGAGGCAAGCGCGGCATCGACGTCGCCACGCGCGAGGCGGTGCGGGTCGGTGTGGTAGGAGTTCGCTTCCATGGCGGCCTCGATGCTAATAACGGGATCGAGGGGTTCGTAGTCCACCGTGATGGCCTGGGCAGCGCGGCGGCAGAGGCGTTTGTCTGGGCCAACCACAATGGCCACGACCTGACCGTGGAAAAAAACGTCGTCCTCTGCCAGGGCGGGTTCGTCGTGGCGGGCGGGGCCGGTGTTGTTTTGTCCGGGAATATCCTTCGCAAGCAGGATGCACGTGACGCCGGGCATGGCTGCGGCAGCGGTCGTGTCGATGCGGCGAAGGCGGGCGCGGGCGTGCGGGGAAAGTACGGGCCACATTTCCAGCATGGAGCGTCGGAGGGCGGTGTCCTCGACATAGCGGGCCTCACCGCAGACGTGTCCGAGGCCACTTTCGTGCGGGAGGGAGCGGGAGGCGTCCGAGGTTTCCCAGGGGCTTCCTTCGTGGAAGGTGAGGTCTTCGTCGTGGACGGAGCTGGATTCCCCACGAACGAATTTTTCCCAGAGGCTGATGAGGACGGCGGAACGGTAGGTCGCGCTGCCGCGCGCATCGGTAAGGGGGGTGAACTCCCGGGAGAGGATGTCGGTCACCGCGGGAAGCGATTCCTCCAGTGTCCGGCCGACGGCGGATTCCTCGGCGGCGAAGACGCGTTTGGGCGTGGCGGCGACGCCCCCAAAGGCCAGCCGGGCCTGGCGGACGATGCCGTTTTCGCAGGTGATGCGGAACGCGGCGGACACAATGCTAATATCCATCTCGCGGCGTTTGGAGACTTTGTAAAAGACGCTGCGGGTGGTTGGCGCGCGAGGGATTTCGATGCGCAGAAGAATCTCGCCCGGGCGGAGGGCGGTCTTGCGGTAGTCGAGAAAAAACTCGTCGAGCGGCAGTGTGCGTTCGGCGGAGCGGGATTTCAGGATAACATTCGCGTCGAGCGAGAGCAGCACGGGAGCGCTGTCGCCGATGGGGGAGGCGGTGACAAGATTGCCGCCGAGGGTGGCACGGTTGCGGATCTGGCGGGAGGCGAAAAGCCGCAGCATTTGGGCGACGGCGGGATATTCGTCGGCCAGCGTTTCTTCGATGCAGGTGAGGGTGACCGCGCCGCCGATTTTCCAGCGGGTGGCGGTGGAGGAAATTTCCAAAAGTTCCGGAACGGCTTCCGTGCTGATGAGGACCGGGTATTCGCGGAAGAGCTTGTTGATTTCGACGCCGATTTCGGTGGCACCGGCGACGAGGCGGGCCTTGGGGTGGGTTTCGAGGAGGTTGAAAAGTTCCGGGAGCGAGGCGGGACGGAAAAATGCCTGCTCGTTTGTCGTATAAGCGAGTGGGGTGGAGGCAAGTTTTCCCTCGGGCGGGCGGCGCTCGGTGCGATTGCGGAAAACGTCGCAGGCGGCATCGCGAATGGACCGATAGCCGGTGCAGCGACAGAGGTTACCGCAGAGCTGGTCGGCGATCTGCGCGGGCGTCGTGAGATCGTCGCGGTGGTAGCCTTCGAAAAGCGACGCAACGAAGCCCGGCGTGCAGTATCCGCACTGCGAGCCATGGTGTTTGACCATCGCCTCTTGCACGGGATGAGGAGCGGCGGAGGAACCGATGCCCTCGGCGGTGAGAATCTCGCGGCCGGCGAGGGACGGGAGCAAGGCTATGCAGCTATTGATGGTTCGCCAGGCGGGACGGCCCTGCGCGTCGCGGTCGGCCAGCACCACGGAGCAGGCTCCGCAATCGCCTTCCGCGCAGCCTTCCTTGCTGCCGGTCAGGCCCGAGCGGCGGAGGAAGGTGAGGAGGTTTTCGTTGGGGGAGACGTCGCGGACCTCAAAGGCGCGGCCGTTTACGCTGAGGGTGAACTCGTTTGAAGGGGTAGGGCGCGCTGTCCCGAGCGCGCCGTCGACGGCGGGTTGGGGACAATCCGCCCTACCATCTGTTCTCGAAACTGTCATTCGGACGCCGCCTTCGCCAGCACATCCGCGAGGACGGCGACGCCTTTTTCGATTTGCTCCGGCGAACTGAATTCGTCGGGGCGGTGGCTCCAGCCGTTGCGGCAGGGAATAAAAATCATCACCGTCGGTGCCAGGCGGGCCATAAAGAGGCTGTCGTGATAGGCGCGGCTGATTTGCCGCCGGACCGAGTATCCGCGCGCCTTGGCCGCGGCCTCGATGGAATCCACCAACGCCGGATCGCAGGTGGCGGGAGGATCCTGATTGATTGTAGAAATCGTCGCGCTGAGGCCGCGCCGGGCAGTGATCTCGTCCAGGGCGGTCGTGGCCGCAGACCATGTCCCCGTGCGGGTATCGAGGCGGATGTCGCGCAGGTCCACTTCCATTTCCACGCGTGCCGGCACGCTGTTGATCGCCCCGGGAAAAACCCTCAGCACGCCCGTGGTCGCGACGGTGTCCGGCGATCCGGAATTGCGGGCGGCCGTCTCCAGTGCCAGGACAAACTCGGAAGCCCCGCACAACGCATCGTGGCGGTCGGGCATGAGGACTCCGCCGGCGTGGCCGCCCTGACCCGTGATTTCCACGCGGTAGGCGGCGGGGGCGGCGATGTGGGTGACCGCGCCGATGTCGAGCGACTCGCGTTCGAGGATCGGGCCTTGTTCGATGTGAAGTTCGACAAAGGCGTGGTAGTGATTTTCGGCCAAACGAATGGCAGTCCGGTCGTCCGCGGCGTAAGGCGTGGAGGACAGCCAGGAATCGAGCGAGCGACCATCGCGGTCGGTGAGGGCGAGGGCTTTTTCGAGAGTCAGTGAACCCGACATCAACCGGCTGCCCAGGCACCCGATGCCAAATCGGGTCGGTTCCTCGCTGGTGAAGGCGATCAGTTCCATCGAGCGGCGAGGTTTGAAGCCTCTTGCTTGCAGCGTACGAATGGCTTCGAGCCCGCCGAGCACGCCGACCACACCGTCGTATTTTCCGGCGTGGGGAATGGCGTCAATGTGCGAACCCGTGGCCACCGCGGCCAGAGACGGGTCTTCGCCGACCCAGCGCGCGAAAAGATTGCCGACCGCGTCCTCGCGCAGTTCCAGCCCCGCGGCGAGGCAGAGGGCCTTCACCTGCTCACGCGCGGCGAAATCCTGCTCGGAATAAATGACTCGCGTCACCGCCGGAGGGTCCACTTCCGTGATCGCGGCGAGGGCGTCGATTTCCCCCTGGAGGCGCGCAATGTTTACGGCGGTCATGCTCAGGCGAGGCGGTTGACGTTTTTATAATAAAGGTAACTGGCCGGCGTGTCGCCCATCGCCACGAACCACTGCGGACAATACGGGGCCATCCAGATCACGTCGCCTGCCGTGACCGGATAATACGAATCCTCCAATCGGTAAACCCCCTGGCCCTCCAGCATGAGCAGGCCATGCTCCATGATGTGCGTCTCCACGAATGGAAGCGTCGCTCCGGGTTCGTAGGTGAAAATATTCATCGCCAGGTCGTAGCGAAAGTCGTCGGCCGGAAGGAGCGTCTTGAGCAACGCGCGGGGATTGCCGAGGAAAGGTTGGCCTTCGATTTTGGTTGCGTCACCGAAGAGCGCGGGAGGTGCCCCGAATTCCTCCAGAGGTTCAAAAAGCTTGCGAAAACAGGTGATCTCCGTGCCCTCCGCCGCGTCAAAAATAGCGAGGTCTGTCTCCGCCGGACTGAAGGCATAGCCACCCGCGGCGAGGGACTTTGTCTGGGTTCCAATCCGAACCGAGCATGAGCCGCTTTGAAGGTAAAGGGCGGTTTCGCTTTCGTCCGCGGGGAGCCGGGCCGCGCCGCCGGGGAGGAATCGAATCATCAACTGCGTGAGGTCTGCCCCCATGGCTGGAGTGATGTGAAAGAATGGCGTGGCACCCTGGAAGTTCGACAGAGCGCTGGGGATATGTCCGTCCGGGGTGATGAGAGCGTGTCGAAAACTGACCTTGGTCCGCGTTGCCCCGAATAATCCACTCATGCGGGTGGGCATTGTGAACAAAGCCACCCGCCTAATCAAGGGCGGGTTGCGGGTTTATGGAACCTCACTCCTCCAGCGTGAATCCCACCTCGATCGTCACCTGCCAGTGACCGATCTTTCCGTCCTCAATATGACCGCGGGTCTCGGTGACTTCGAACCAGCGCATGTTGCGGATGGTTTTGGCGGCCTTGGCGAGGGCGGTTTTCACGGCGTCCTCGATGCTGTCGGGAGACGAGCCGACCAATTCGATTTTCTTGTAAACGTGGTTGCTCATGGGGTGAGTCTAAACCCGTCATGGTGACGGGGAAAGGGGAACCTTCCTGAATTCTCACCGTCGGCTGCGCCTGTTTTCGCGGGCAAAACATTCTCCGATGGATTCCCCCGCAGTTCCTGACAAAGAAAAAACAGGGGTTGTCGAGGTTTGCACAGGAAAACACCCTTGACTTCGGAGGCTGCTTCCCTTGCGTTGTCGGGCTGTAGTTTTTTAGACACCTCTCTCATGCCGAAACAAACCATCCTTCTCGTGGACCGCGAGACCGACTTCCTGGACTGGGCGACGCACCTGCTGGAAGCCACCGGCACCCGTGTGCTTAGCGAAACTTCGGCGGACGCCGCCTACAAGACCTTTTCCATGGAGTCGCCCGACCTGGTGATGGCCGAGATGAACCTCCACCCCTTTTCGGGTCTGGAACTTCTGGCCCGCATCCGCAAGCACTCGCCGAACGCCATGGTGATCATCGTCAGTGCCTTCGGGACGAACCAGAACGTGATCGAGGCCATGAAAATGGGGGCGTTCGATTTTGTCCGCAAGGAGCAGCTTCCCTTCAACCTCAAGATTGTCGCGGATTCCGCCCTCAAGGCTTCGGCGGAACTGAAGGCGGCCAATACGTTTAAACCCGTCCTCACCGTCGAGCAGCATCAGGATGAGATCGTCGGCAAATCCGATGCCATGCAGCAGGTGTTCAAAATGATCGGCCGGGTGGCAGGCAGCGACGCGCCGGTGATGGTCACGGGCGAAAGCGGCACCGGCAAGGAACTCGTGGCCCGGGCCATCCACAATTACAGCGGCAGGGCGAATAAAAGTTTCCTCGCAATCAACTGCGCAGCCATTCCGGAAAATCTTCTCGAAAGCGAACTCTTCGGTCACGAGAAGGGCGCGTTCACCGGGGCGCACAGTCAGCGCATCGGGCGCTTCGAGCAAAGTGATCATGGTTCGCTTTTCCTCGATGAGATCGGAGAAATGCCCCTGCAGGTGCAGAGCAAGATTCTGCGCGTCTTGCAGGAGGGCGAGTTTTCCCGCGTGGGCGGCAACCAAACCATCCGCACCAATGTCCGGATTGTCTGTGCGACGAACAAACACCTCGAGGAGGAGGTGGCGAAACGCAATTTCCGCGAGGATTTGTTTTACCGACTGAATGTGGTCCGCGTGCACCTGCCGCCGCTGCGTTCCCGCGTCGATGACATCCGGCTTCTCTCGGAATATTTTCTGCAAAAAATCGCCCACGCCAAACACCGGCCCCTGCTTAAGCTTTCCGAGGAGGCCGCGCGCGTACTGGAAGGGTATCCCTGGCCGGGCAATGTGCGGGAGCTGGAAAACACCATCCAGCGCGCTTCCGTGCTGGCGACGGCCGACGTTCTGCTCCCGAAGGACATTCCGCTCGGACAGGTTTCCATCGCGTCCGATGCCGCCGGAGCCTCCGTGCCGGACACGGCGGAGAAAGCCGTCGAGGCGCTTTTTGCGGCGGCTGCGGCGGATTCTTCGATTCGGCTCCTGCCGTGGATCGAGCGCGAGTTCACTTTGCGGGCCATGGACAAGACGGGCAATAATCAGGTGCGCGCGGCCAAGCTGCTCGGCATCACCCGGGCCACCCTGCGCAAGCGTCTGGAGCGCAATGGCGCTCTGGGCGGCGCTGACGACGAGTGACCTGGACGCTTGTGGACGGCGTCTTCCGGCCGGGTGCTGCGGTGCCGGTGACGGATCGCGGGTTCCGCTACGGGATGAGCGTCTTCGAGACGATTGCCGTCTTTGAAGGCCGACTTTTGTTCTGGGAGGAACACAAGGACCGCTTGCGTCGGGCCTGTGAGGCGGCGGATTTTTTCTTCCGGCCCATCCCGGCGTTTCCCTCTCTGGCCGACAAGACCGGTATGCTGCGGCTTTACGTTACGGCGGGGGATGGCGGCCCGGCGGAAGAGGCCGGTGGGACGCGCGTCTTTGCGCTCTTTGACTCCGCGGATTTTCCCGCCGCGACGGGGTCGGGCTTGCGGCTCACGGTCTCGCGGGCTCCGGTGATGTCCGTGCTGGGAGGCTGGAAAACTGGCAACTATTGGGCGCACGTGCAGGCCTTCGCCCAGGCCCGGGCTCTGGGGTTTGACGAGGCCGTGCTTTGCAATGGACAGGGCGCGGTGATGTCCGCCGCGCTGGCCAATCTTTTTATCGTCCAGGGCGACCGCGTCCTCACTCCCGCGCTGGGTTCCGGCGCCCGCGATGGAGTTGTGCGCGCGTGGGTGGCAGGTCATCTTCCCATTGAAGAAACCCAGATCACCGTCGAGGATCTGGAGACGGCCGGGCAATGTTTTGTGACAAACAGCCGCCTGGGCGTTTTTCCCGTGGCGGAAATCGATGGTCGCACGCTGCCGTCGCGCGACGCGGGGGATTGGCTGGCCGTTTTGTATCGTGAAGAAATCCTTCGACAGTGAGACACTTTTTGCCCGGGTCGCTCGCCTGCTGGGAGACCGTCTGGAAAAGCCGGCGGCCTTCGCCGCGGTGGCCGAGTCCGCGCAGCCGTTTCTCGCCGCCCTGATCGCGCGCGCCCACCCCCGGAAACGCCTTTGGGTCGCCTGTCCGGACGTGAAGGCGCAGGAAAACTTCGCCGCGGAACTCGCCGCCTGGCGTTTGGGTACGCGGCTTTTCGCCGAGATGGACACTCCCGTCGCGGGCGAGTCGCTGCCGGATCCGGAAACTGCGGCGGAACGCCTGGAAATCTTGCGTGCTCTGGGCACGAAGGAATTTCGGGGTCCGCTGGTGATCCATCAGTCGCAGTGGGAGCAGGAGGTTCCTTCCCTGGAGGAACTTTCCGGCGCTTTGCTGCGGGTGGCCAAGGGCGGACAATTTGCCCTCGACACCGCCACGGCCACGCTGGCGGAAAATGGCTACGAGCGCACGGCGCAGGTCGCGACGCGGGGGCAGTTTGCCATTCGGGGCGGGATTTTCGATGTCTTTTCCTGGCAGGCGACGCTGCCCTTTCGCATTGAACTGGACGATGACGTGGTGGACTCGATCCGCGTTTTTGATCCGCACACCCAGATCTCGACGGAACAACGCGACCAGGTCGAAATCCTCGCCGGCCGCCTGGACCGCCGGATGACGCCGCTGAAGAAATACAAGCGCAAGGACGACCTCGTCATCAGTGTGGAAGAAGGCGAGGGAATCCTGCTGAGCGAAGGCGGCGAGGATGCTGGAGCGGCATTTTTTCCGCAGCCGTTCGCGGATTTCGGGGCGGGGGACCTCGTGCTCGATGAGGTGCGGCGAAAGCATTTCTTCCGCCAGATCGAGCAGTGGCGCGCCGAGGACTGGATGATCGTGATCGCGGCCAACAGCGAGGGAGAGATTGAGCGTTTTCAGGAACTGGCGGGCGATCATGAGTTTGAAGTCACGGATTTGAAATTCCTGAAACTCCCCGTCGCGCGGGGTTTCGTTTTTCCCGCGGCCAAGCTGGCAGTGCTCTCGGACGCGGAGTTATTCGGGCGTTCGGCCGTGATGCGCTCGCGGCGGCTGGCGTTGCGGCGGGAACGGGTGCTCTCGGGCCGCGCGGCGGTGGATTTCACGGAGTTCGAGCCCGATGATTACGTGGTGCATCTCGAGCACGGGGTGGGTCGTTTTCTGGGCTTGGAGCAAGCACCTGGCACCGACGAGGGCGAGGTGTTGGTGCTGGAGTACGCGGGCGATTCGCGGCTTTACGTCCCTCTCGACCAGGCGTGGCAGGTGGCGCGGTATGTCGGCCTCGGCAAAAAACATCCGGAACTCTCCGATCTGGGCGATGGAAAATGGCAGCGGGCCAAGCAGAAGGTGCAGCAATCCATTTTCCACTACGCCACGCGCATGCTCAGCCTGCAGGCGGAACGGGATACGGCATCCGGACACGCGTTTGGGCCGGACACACACTGGCAGCAGGAGTTTGAGGATGCGTTTCCTTACGACGAGACGACGGACCAACTCCGCGCCATCGGCGAGACCAAGGCGGACATGGAATCCGAACGTCCGATGGACCGTCTCATCTGCGGCGACGTGGGTTTTGGAAAAACCGAGGTCGCCATCCGCGCCATCTTCAAGGCGGTGATGGGCAGCCGTCAGGCCGCGCTCCTTGCGCCGACAACTGTCTTGGCGCAGCAGCATTTCCAGACCTTGCGCGAGCGGATGAGCGACTATCCGGTCACGATCGAATTGCTCAGCCGCTACCGCACCGCGGCCGAGCAGCAGAAGGTCATCAAGGGTCTGATCAGCGGCGAGGTGGACGTGGTGGTGGGAACGCACCGGCTCGTCTCGGGCGACGTTGTTTTTAAGGACCTCGGTCTCGTCGTAGTGGACGAAGAACAGCGTTTCGGCGTGAAACACAAGGAGCTGCTGAAAGAGCGTTTCCGCCAGGTGGACGTGCTCACCCTTTCCGCCACGCCAATTCCCAGAACCCTTTACATGGCTCTGATGGGCGCGCGCGACATGTCGGTAATCGATACGCCACCTGCCAATCGTCAGCCGGTCGAAACGGTGGTCTGTGCGTACGACGAACGGATCTTCCGCGATGCGATCAAGCGCGAGCTGGCGCGCGGTGGACAGGTCTATTTTTTGCATAACCGCGTCAGCACGATCGAGGGCGTGGCGGCGCGGATTCGCGAGTTATGCCCCGGCGCTCGCGTTGTCTTCGGCCACGGCCAGATGCATGAACACGAACTGGAACCTGTCATGCAGGCGTTTGTTGCGGGCGAAGCCGATGTGCTGGTTTCGACGACCATTATCGAAAGTGGTCTGGATATTCCCAACGCCAACACCATCATCATTGACCGCGCCGATCTTTTCGGGCTGGCCGATCTCTACCAACTCCGCGGTCGGGTGGGTCGGGCGCAAGCCAAGGCCCATGCCTATCTCATGCTCCCGCGTGATCTGATGGGCGCGGCGCGAAAACGGGTGTCGGCCATCAAGCAATACTCCGACCTGGGTTCGGGCTTCAAAATCGCCATGCGCGATCTGGAGATTCGCGGCGCAGGCAATCTGCTCGGCACAGCGCAGAGCGGGCATATCATCGCGGTGGGCTTCGATCTTTATTGCAAGTTGCTGAAACACGCCGTGGATACCCTTAAAGGCATCCGGCGGGGTCCGCGCGTGCCGGCCGGGCTCCGGCTCGACTTTCTTACCACCGACGAGGCCCAGTGGCGTTTGGCGCCCACCAAGGCGGGCGCTTTCCTGCCGGTGGCTTACATCTCTGATTCCCAGACGCGCATCGGATGCTACCGGAAGCTGGCTGAGGCCCTGGACCGGCCGGCGATTGACGCTTTGCGCGCGGAATGGCGGGACCGGTTTGGTCCGGTGCCCCTGGCCGTGGAAAATGCCCTCCTCTGCGCCCTGATCCGGATCGAGGCGGCGCGGAGGCGGATTTCCATGGTCGAATCCCGCGACGGCCGCATCATGCTCACCCGTCGCAAAGAACTCCTTCAGCAGGGGGGCAGGTTTCCCCGCTTGACCTCGTTGGACGCGGATTCTAGGTTGCGCGAGATTCTGACCCATCTCGATTCGATATCCGCTTCATGAAACGCCTCGCAGTTTTTTCCACCCTTTTGCTGGCCCTGGCTGGCGGCGTTTTTGCCCAAAAAGCCGAGGTCATTGATGGCATCGCTGCCATCGTGAACAACGACGTCATCACCATTTCCCAAGTCCGTGAGCTCGCTGGAGCCCGCGAGCAGTCCATGCGCCAGATGTACCGGGGCCAGGAATTGCAGGACAAAGTGAAGGAAATGCGCCTCGCCGCTCTCAAAGACCTGATCGACCGCCAGCTCGTCTTGCAGGAATTCAAGAAAATGCAGGAAAAAGGGGCGAACATCCCCAGTCACGTGGTGGATGATCGGGTGCAGACCATCATCCGCGAGGAATTTGGCGGGGACCGGTCCGCGTTTGTCCGCACGCTGCAAGCCCAAGGCTACACGCTCACCCGCTTTAAAGAGATCGAGAAGGAAAAGATCATCGTCCAGGCTCTGCGTCAGTCTAAGGTGAACGAGAGTTTTGTCATCTCGCCCACCCAGATCCAGGGTTACTACGACAAAAACAAAGGCAACTACGCCACGCCCGAGCAGGTGCGGCTGCGCATGATCATCATTCGCGAAGGCACCGGCGGCGACGTCCCCGATGTGGGTAGCAAAAAGGATCTGGCGAAGGAAATTCGCGACAAGATCGCCTCGGGCAGTGAATTCGAAAGCATTGCCCGCATGTATTCCGAGGACGACACCCGCGACGCCGGCGGCGATTGGGGCTGGATCGAACGCAACACCCTTAACGAACAAATCACCAATGTCGCGTTTTCGCTCAGCCCCGGCCAGGTGAGCCCGGTGGTCAGCATTGGCGACGCTTATTACATCATGATGGTCGACGCAAAAAAGAGCGCCACGGTGAAGCCCATTGGCGAAGTGCGGGACGAGATCGAGCGTAACCTTACTCAGCAGGAACGCAAAAAAGCCCAGGACCGCTGGCTCGACACGCTCCGCCAGAAGGCCTACATCAAGATTCTTTCGTAGGCGGGACCCCGGAGGGTTGCGGGGCCTCTTAACCCAATTCTCTCTTTTGTGGATAGCAAACCCACCATCGGCATCACCTGCGGCGATCCGGCCGGTATCGGTCACGAGGTGATTTGCGCTGCGCTTTCCTCCGGCCGGTTGCCGGACGCGTTTGATTACCGCCTGATCGGCGGCACAGAAGGATTTCCGCCCGGCGCGCCCTCCCGCGAATCCGCCCGGCACGCCTTCGAGGCGCTGGAAAAATCGATTGAACTCGCCACGTCGGGAGAAATCGCCGCGGTGGTCACTGGGCCCGTTTCCAAGAAGGCTATGCATGACGTGGGTTTTTCGTTTCCCGGCCAGACCGAATACTTCGCCCAGCGCACCGACACGGACAACTTCGCCATGTGCCTCACCGGCGGTCGACTCACCGTCGCCTTGGTCACCGCCCACGTCCCGCTGCGCGATGTGCCCGGTCTCCTCACCGGCTCGGAGATTGTGCGCGTGGGCGGCCTCCTGGTGGAATTTCTCCGCAGGCGCGGGATCACCCGCCCGCGCCTCGCCGTGGCCGGCCTAAACCCTCACGCGGGCGAACAGGGCGATCTCGGACGCGAGGAAATCGACATCATCGCCCCCGCCGTCACCATGCTCGAAAGCATCTGGAGGCCATTCGCCGATTTCAGCCCACCCCTGCCTCCCGACACCGTCTTCCACCGTGCCGTGGCCGGAGAATTCGATGGCGTGCTCTGCATGTACCATGACCAGGGCCTCATCCCGCTGAAACTCCACGCCTTCGACGAGGGCGTGAACGTCACCCTTGGTTTGCCTTTTCCCCGCACCAGTCCCGACCACGGCACCGCCTTCGCCATCGCAGGGCAGGGCCTCGCGCGGCCTGACAGCATGATCGCGGCCATCCGCCTCGCCTGTGAATTGGCTTAGAAAAATCTTCCCCCATCATCCGCCCGAAGCTCCTCACATCGTGCTCGGACGCCTCGGCGAAAAACTGGCCGCCGACTACCTCCGGGCTCACGGCCACAAGGTTCTCTACCGCAACTTCCGCGCCCCGCACGGTGGCGAAGTGGACATCGTCTGCCGCGATAAACCCCACAATGAACTCGTTTTCATCGAAGTCAAAACCCGCACCAGTGAGGACTTCGGCCGACCCTTTGCCGCCGTGGACCGCAAAAAGCGCCGCCTCATCCTGCGGGGGGCCATGACCTGGCTCAAGATGCTCGACATGCCCGACATCACCTTCCGCTTCGACGTGGTGGAAGTCGTCATGACCGAACCTCCCGAAATCCGTCACCTCGAAAACGCCTTCCAACTGCCGCGGAACTACAGCTACTGAGCGCTTGAGCGGGCTGTCAGAGAACGAATGGCTCGGGGTTTTTGTCCGCGAGTCGCTGATCCGCCGAGTCGTAATGCGCCATATAATAATCGCGAAAGGGAGCCAATTGTTTCACCGCCTCTGCCCACGATGTTTCCAATGGCCAGTGCTCGATCATCGGACGGTCAAAAACCGGAAAGTCCGGCAATGGGGCGGAATCAGACATTTTTTAAAAAGCTTCGATACGAGCCATGGCAGCTTCCCCACCGTAGCGCAAAATAATCTCCCGAAAAGCCGGTTCGGCAGGGTCGAGGCCGCAGATCCTGATTATCTGGCGGATGTCCTCCCAATCACCCTCGGGTTTGCTCCGGGTCGGGCTGGCTGCCGCGTGGAGCTTCAGCGCGACCAGAAACTCCGGTTTTGGCAGCCGCACGGACTGCCCAGCCACATCCACTTCCCGGGAATCGGCCAGGAGTTTGTCCCATGTCGCGGTGTCCACGAACATGAGATCCACGGGAGTTCCGCCTTTTTCCGGCGCTTCGAATTGAGCGAATGCCCCGGTGCCATGGAAAAACCTCCAACCCAAGTCGCGGAGAAGATCGAGCCAGCGTGAACGGGTGGAAGCGGGAACCATCAGATCAAGGTCGGCCGTCGTACGCAGGTAACCGAGCATGATCACCGCATTGCCCCCGATGAGCATGCGCGGCAGGCCGCGTTCGGCCGAGGTGCGCAGAATCGTTTCGACAGCTTGATCCATGGTCTTTGCGGTGTGTTATTCGAGCGCGATCGTTAGAACCGAGGTCAGAATGATCACGCGCCCCAAATTTTCGAGAATGAAATATAAAACGCAATTTCTGACACCTCAACGTCAGGCGGCATGTTGACCACTGGCTGCTCCCGGGCGCTAGGGAGTTACCCCTGCTGCGCACACGGCGGTGTGAACGCCAACAAGCGTGGCTGCTGCACCGAAAAAACCATCGCAAAACCCGCCGGGGCGTGGTTGTTTTTCGGCTCTCTCTTTTCCCATGCGTATCCTTTCCGGCATCCAGCCCTCCGGCACCCTTCACCTCGGCAACTACTTCGGCATGATGAAGCCGGCGATCGAATTGCAGGACCGCGGCGAAGCTCTCTACTTCATCGCGGACCTCCACGCCCTCACCACCGTTCACGATGCCAAGGCCCTCGCTGCCAATATCCACGACGTCGCCATTGATTTTCTCGCCTGCGGCCTCGATCCGGAGAAAGCCTGCTTCTTCCGCCAGTCCCACGTTCCGGCCGTCACCGAACTCGCCTGGATCCTCAGCACCCTCACCCCCATGGGTTTCCTCGAGCGTGCCCACTCCTACAAAGACAAGATGGCCAAGGGCATTGCCCCCTCCCATGGCCTCTTTGCCTACCCCGTCCTCATGGCGGCCGACATCCTCATCTACGACAGCCAGCTTGTTCCCGTCGGCAAGGACCAAAAACAACACATCGAGATCACCCGGGACCTCGTCATCAAGTTTAACGAAGCCTATGGCGAAACCCTGCGCGTGCCCGAACCCAGCATCCAGGAGGCCACCGCCGTCGTCCCCGGCCTCGATGGGGAGAAGATGAGCAAGAGCTACCACAACACCATCGGCATGTTTGAAGAGGAGAAGGCCATGCGCAAAAAAATCATGGGCCTCAAAACCGACTCCACCCCCGTGGAGGAACCGAAACCCACCGAAAACTCCACCATCCTCGGCCTTTACAAACTCGTTGCCTCCCCCGCCGACTACGCCCAAATGGAGACGGACTTCCGCGCCGGCGGATTCGGCTACGGCGACTTCAAAAAACGCCTCTTTGCCGGCGTCTGGGAATATTTCGCCCCCATGCGCGCTCGCCGCGCCGAGATCCTCGCTGACCCCGCCACCGTGGCCAACGTCCTGCGCGAGGGTGCCGAAAAAGCGAATACGATTGCTAACGGTGTGATGTCGCGCGTGCGCGCTGCAGTGGGACTCTAGAAGTCTGCGCGAGGGGCTGGAAACCACCCGTCCCAACGCTTCTACAACGAGAACACTTGCACGGAAACGTTCATGTGGCTGAAGGCGTTGGACGGGCCGGACCAACTGCCGGAGAGCGGGCTGGCTTTGTCGTGTTCGCGGGCGACGCCGACGGAGACATGCTCGAAGCCGTCGAGTTTGTTGTTGGTGGGATCAAAACCGCGCCAGCCGGCGCCCGGGATGTAAATTTCGGTCCAGGCATGGGTCGCGCCGTGCTGGCCTTCTCCCATCAGGATGTAGCCGGTGACGAAACGCGCCGCGAGACCGAGGTGGCGGGCGGCTTCCATCATGAAAACCGCATAATCGCGGCAGGATCCGGAACCCAGTTCGATGGTGCGGGCGGGAAGCTGCACGCCGGCTTCTTCGCGGCGGGAATAGGTGAACGTTTCGAAGATGCGGGAGTTGATCTTTTTCAACAGATCCAGCGTGGGGATGAGTTCGCCCGCTTTGTAGATCGGAGCGAGCCAGTTCAGCACCGCCCAACTGTCGTGCGGGAAGCTTGGCACGCGGTAGGGAATGATCTCCATTTGCTCGTTGGCGTTGTATTGGAAGGGAAACGAACGCGCGTGCGGCGCAATGGTCCCTTCGCGCGGTTCGTCGTCGTAGATGGAGACTTCGCAATCGCTGAAGACCCGCAGCTTTTTCGCGGGCTCCTCGAAATCGATCAGGGTGAGAGAATTGCCGTAGATGTCGCGTTTCCAGCGAAAGGTTGCCTTGGGTTCAATCTCCAGCCGGGCGGTGTCGATGTGCAGATCATGGCCTTCGCGAGGCCGGATCATCGCGGTGTGCTGACCAAAGGAAACCGGCTCGTGATAGACGTATTCCGTTTCGTGGATGATGCGGAGGCGGTGCATGAGGAGGACTTCACGGCCTAAACCGCCGCACGGCAAGGATGGTTTTTGGGAGGGGCGGGTTTACCCTGAAAACGAAAATGGAATTTAACTGAAGGAAACGAAGGGAACAAAGGCAGGACGGCTTTCGCCTAAACAGGGCGAAGGTTCTGGTTCATTCCTTGGTTGAGTGCCTTCGTTCTCTTCGTTTCCTTCTGTAACATGCCTCCGACAAAATCGGCGCGAGCACGCGGGCTGCTTTGGCTGCGGCCGCTAGAAGACGGCGGCCTCCAGAGCCTTGCGGGCCTGGGTGGCCTTCGCTTCCGATGTGAGCCCGGTGGTCTCCGCGAGAAAAATGATATAGTCCGCCACCCGCCGGGCGAAGAGCCCGCGCGCTTGTGTGCTCACCTTATAAAACCGCGCACGCTGACGGTAACCGGCTGCACTGTGGTCACCTAGCGAAGCTTTGTCCGCGCGGCCATCCGCGGCGAGCACGAAGAGGAAGTTGTACTCGAACCAAAAAACATCCTCCGGGGAAGCGGGACGGGCCTCCAGGGCGGCGCGGCAGGATTGCAGCGAGGTGAAAATTTCGTCGCCGGAGAGTTCCAGGGTTTGCCGGATAAAGCCGCGGGCCATCGTGCGTTCGGTGGTGTCCTCGCTGAAGGCGCCATTCACAGCGAGTTCGCGGGTGAAAGCGTGCCAGTCCTGCCAGAGCGCCTGATCCCCCGGGTCGGTCGACGCCGCCAGCGCACGGCCCATTTCATAGGTGTAGCGGCCGCTGGTTTTAATCTCGAGACGGCCTCCGGTCACGGCACCAAGGACGCGGTAGTTTTCCGCGGATTTTCCCGATCCGGAATGAAAACCGATGCTGACGCCGAGGGTTTCGCAGATTTTCCAGGCCCGCTCCACCATGGTCTGGAGAGCGGCATTGTCCGGGTAGGGCAGGTTTTTCTGGAAGCCAAAGGCCGGAGCGACAAATTGCACGGGCATGCTCATTTCCCGGCAGAGCACGAGAAGGGTGGCGAGCGTTTCCGGGGTGGTGAGCCCGGGGAGTTCATCCACGCTTAATTCGCGCACGTAGGACCGTCCAATGTCGGTGGTGAAAGCCCGGTCGCGGGCGGTGCGGTATTTTTCGTCCCGCCGCTTCATCTTAAGCAGGGCCGGCCAGACGGTGCAGAGCAGGGAAGCAAGGTCGTTGTCCGAAATCGCCACGCCGAGCGGGGCGAGGTTTTCCCGCAAGGCTTGCAGGGTGGAGGCGGGGACTTCCTGCCGCACCCAGGCGGAGCGGGCTTCCGGCGACTCGGGAACTTTGGTGCAGGTGAGTTCGGGCGAAAGGTCGAAGGTGATGTAACTGGCGAAGAGACTGCCTTCCACCAGCTTGTCTTCCCGGGAATCAAACGAACCGCCAATCGGCTGGTGATCGGCGTTGAATCCCCAAGACAGGCGGCACTGGTGGAAGCCCGATTTGAGATAGGTCAAAATCGCGCCATGGGCCAGACCCTGGACGCTCTGGCCCTGATGGCCCTCCGGCACATCACAGCCGATGAAAGGGAAGGGGATCTTGCCGAGGCGGCCGGCGATCATCTCGTCGGTGTCATAAACCAGCTCGCGGGGGATGCTGTTCTGGCACGCCGTGAGGCTCAGGCCAAGTTCCCGCATTGCCCATGCCACGCCGGGCCAGTGCAGGGTGGTGAAACGGGACCCGATCCCGAGGCTTTGGCGGGGGAGCGAACCGGTGGCGGTCGGAAAAACGGTGCTCTCAGGGTCCGCCTCCTGGGCGAGGTTTTTTAGCCGGAGCAGGTTGGCGTAGGTCGCGGGAAAAGCAGCGCGGCCCTCAGCGAGGGCAATACCCTCCTCCAGATCCGGCGCGCTGGTGCCTTCGAAGATCCAGGCGCAGTCCCCGGTTTCGTCACTAACAAGCCGAACGCGGCCGCCGGCGACCGGAAACAGGCTCAGCGGATGCTCGGTGAGGCTGGCCTGGCGCAGGATCTTTTCGGAAAGGGCAGGCCAGTCGAGGCAGAAGTCCGCGCTGACGCAAGGGTTGTCGTTCAGGCGGAGGGAGTTCTTCAGGAGAAATTCGTTTACTTGGCTCACTCTCCAATCCAATCGGGAACGACCGAAAATGAAAAGACGGGGATTGCGAGAATTTCAGACGCGCGCGGTCTCCGACGGGTTGTTACAAATAATGTCCCAGGTGGGACAAATAATGTTTTGCCAGAAGGCGAGTTGACTCTGGGGAGGACAGGAATTCTTGGGGCAAGCGCACGGTGTTTGTTCGCGCGCGGGCGGGCGGCTGGTATTTGCCGCCTACTGCGAGAGGAGGTTTTCGGGCTTTTTGTCTTCCGGCGTTGCCTGGACTTGCGGGGTGGGCAGGGGCACCGGGCGGTCGTTCAACTTGGGCAGCTTTTGCTCAGGAGGGGTGGCGTTCGGATCGAAGGGCGTACCCCCGACAGCGACTATGGCTCCCCCTTCCTTGCGTGCGAGGTAGGGTTTGGTTTTGTCCACCTGAATGGCCTGTTGTTTGGTGACCTTGCCATTGATGTCCACTTGCGAGTGGAGAAAGATCTTTGGCGCGGCGTTCTGGAGAATGTGGATATTGTTGGCGGGATCAAACATCACATCCGGGGAGCCATAGGTGACGAATCGACCCAGGGGGGTGGTGCAAAAAATCCGTCCCGCATCGGGGTCGCGCACCCGGAGGTAGAGGACTGTGCTGGAGGGCAGGCGATGAACGAGGAGGGTGAACGTCCGCGAGGCCCCTGAGCCAGCTCCTGACGGGACTCCCACCGTTTCTTCGTAGATTTTTCGGCCCTCGGTGATTTCGACGTTGAGCTGCGGCGAGGAAAAATATTTCCCCAGCTGCGCGGAAAATACTGTGGCCTGGACACGATAGGTACCGAACTCGAACGGAAATAGCGGGGTGAGGTTGACGGCCCGGGAGAGCGTTTTCCCGGCTTCGATCTGCATGGGTTCGTTCTGGTAATCCGTGTTCATCGGCGGGACCGGACGCCCGTCGGTACTTTGGATTTGAAAACCAAACCATTTGTCGCGAGGTGTGTCGGCCAGGTCGAGGGTGCGACCACTCATGTTTTTGATCGTGACCGTGCAGATCAGCGGCTCGTACATCATGTACAGCGTGCGCCGGAATTTGATGTCCACCTGCACTTGGGCGCTGGCGGTGGCGGTCCAGAGAACAATTAGCGCCGCGACGACGGCAAGCGTGCGGGACAGCATTATTTTTTGGAGGGAGCGGTGTCGGAAACCGTGCGGAAGCCGAGTGCTTCGTTGATTTCCAGATCGGCTAATTTCCGCACGCGCCGCGTCACTGAATAGTCTTTAGGCGTCTTCCAATTCCCTCCGCGAATCACCGGGACTTTATCCGAGGTCGAACGCTCGTCCGTGTCAAAGTCGGCGGTCCATTCCGAGACGTTGCCTGCCATGCCGATCACCCCGAAAGGACTTTTGTCCGCCTTGACGGCATCCACAGGGGACCAGGCATCCCAGCCGTCCGTGTCGCCCCCCTTTTTCGGCTCAATGATGTAGTCGATTCCGGTATTGGCTTTCTTGTCGTCAGCTTCGTCGCCCCAGGGGTATTTCCATCCCTCGGTGCCGCGGGCGGCCTTTTCCCATTCCTGTTCGGTCGGCAGGCGATGACCTTTCCATTTCGCGTAGGCGTAGGCGTCGTACCAGTCCACGTTGAAGACGGGGCTGTTGACGTCGAGGGCCGAATTCCGGTAGGCGCCCCACTTTTTCGCCCGGTTGTAGTAGCCCGGCATGGGCGGGGTGATATCCATATCCTCCCATTCGCGGGGGACGTGGGATTTGCCTTTCGGCTGGTTTGGATGATCGAATTTCGCCGCCTCTTCGGGATGAGCTTTGAGGTATTCGAGAAACTGCGCGTACTGGGCGATGGTGACCTCGTACTGGTCGATCCAGAACTTGGGCAGGTCGACCTTTTGTCCGTCCTGATAAATGAAACTCCCGGCGGGGATTTCCCTCATGGAGTCAAAGCTCCGAACGGCAGCACCTTTTTGGCGGAAGACAAAATACCAGACGGTGGTGAGGGCGACGGCCAGGAGAGTGAGGGAAACCAGCGAACTGATGATCATGCTGCGCTTTTGGCGTTTCTTGGCTTCCTCAACCATGCGGACGGCGGCGCGTTCCTGTGCGTCGAGTTTGTAGGCATCCTGCGGGGCGATCTTGGGTTCCAGGGCTGTGACCGCCTGAGTGAGGGCGGGCCAGTTCGGAAAAGTTTGCTGGCCGATGGCGAGATGGACAGCCAGTTCGCGAACACCGAGCGCTTCGGAGTCTTCCGGCAGGACGGCGGCAATCACCGCGCCAAGGCGGGCCATTTCGCCCGGCATGTCGAAGGCTTCGCGCGCTTCGTAGACGGCAATGTTGGCGATGCGCGGCCGGTCGTGCGGTCCGATGAGGATGGCGTTCTCGGAGATGAGATTGTGGGTGACGTTTTGCTGGGCGAAATACCCGAGAACCTCCGAGGCCACTTTCATGGTCTGAAGGGCGGTATTCTCGTCGAGCTTCTGGCCGGCTTCGGTCAATTGGCGCAGCGAGCGGCAGGGAACATATTCGCACGAATAATAATAAACGCCCTGGCTCTCGCCGGCTTCATAGACCGCGAAGATGGAAGGGTGGGCAACGTTGGCCTTCATGCTGGCGTTCGCAATAAACCGCTGGATTTCGGAAGGATCATGAGCGCGGACGCGGTCAAGCGTATAAAAACGCACTTGGCGGCGCATTTTGGCCTGCATCGCCCGGTAGATGCCGCCTTGCGAGCCCTCGCCGATCTTCGCCTCGATCAAATAGTCGCCAATGGTGGTGCCGACGAGTTCGTCCGGTGCCATTTCCATTTCGGATCCCGGCGCTACGGCAACGCGGGCGGCGGCGACTTTCGGCGTGGCGGCCTTCGGCTTGGCGGTCGGTGTGGAGGGGATTGCCGCGGAGCGCCCCAAAACCTGCGCGACGGCAGAAACGGATTGGCCCGTCACTGGCTTGGGAACAGCCCTGGGCGTCGCCGCCGAGGG
>JBGSVZ010000028.1:0-75298 GCA_041752695.1 Terrimicrobiaceae bacterium | reverse complement strand
ATCTTCGAATACATCGAAGGCTACTACAACACCCACCGCAAACACTCAGCCCTCGGATACAAAACCCCCAACCAGTTCGAGGCCCAGATCCACTCAGCAAACTAAAACACAAATTGGTCCAAAAATCAGTTGCACCTCACTCCGGGGCTTTAGGCGTGTCGATGATGCTTTTCAAAGTCTGCATTCTGGGAGGCAGTCTCATTTTTGCCAAAAAACTTGGAGCCTTCTTTCCGGTATGGCAGACTCAACCCGTGGTCTCCGAACTGACGCTCCGTCTCCCGAACTCTTTCGACGCGCTTTCCACCGCGGCGGACGATACGACCCACTTTCTCGAAGCCCATTCTGCGCCGCCCGACGCCGTCTTCGCCGCCAACCTCGCCATCGAGGAACTCGTCACCAATATCATCAAATACGGCTACGACGACGCAGACGCCCACCAGATCGTCATCGAACTTGCCGTCAGCGCCCACGAACTTCGCATGAAAATCACCGACGACGGGCACGCCTTTAATCCCTTTGACCAGCCCGAACCCGACACCTCCCTGCCCGCCGAAGACCGGCCCATCGGTGGCCTGGGCATCCACTTCGTGCGCAACATGCTCGACGACTGCGCCTACTGCCGCGACGCGGGACACAACATGGTGACTCTCACCAAAAAATTCGAAGCCACCCCCGAATGAAGATCCTGCGCTACCTGGACGCCCGGGCCTCCATCCGCTACGGCAGCGAACAGCCCGATGGCGCAATTCTCGAACTGGAGGGTTCTTACGAAGCCGGGTTCACCACCACCGCCGTCCCGGCGAAAATCGAGAAGCTGCTCGCGCCCATCGCGCCTGTCCAAATCCTGGCCATCGGCCTCAACTACCGGCGCCACGCCGAGGAAACCAAGGCGCGCATCCCGGAATTCCCGATCCTTTTCGTCAAAACTCCGAACACCCTGCAGAACCCCGGCGACCCCATCATTTTGCCACGCGCCCTGGCCAGTGATGAGGTGGACTACGAATGCGAACTCGCCGTCGTCATCGGCAAGACCTGCCGCAACGTCACCCGCGCCACCGCGCTCGACTACGTCCTCGGCTACTCTTGTGCGAACGACGTTAGCGCGCGCGACTGGCAGAAACGCTGGGGGGGCGGCCAATGGTGCCGCGGCAAATCCTTCGACACCTTCTGTCCGCTTGGCCCCTGCCTGGTGACTGCTGACGAGATCCCCGATCCCAACTCCCTCGCCATCCGCACCATCCTCAACGGCGAGACCGTGCAGGATTGGAACACCCGGGACATGATCTTCGACGTTCCCACGTTGATCGAATTCCTCAGCGGAAGCACCACCCTGCCGGCGGGAACCGTGATTCTCACCGGCACCCCGCACGGCGTCGGCATGGCCGCCACCCCACCCCGCTGGCTTCAAGCCGGAGACGAAGTGACCGTGGCAATCGAAAAAATCGGCCACCTTACCAACCCGGTAAAAGCCGAAGTTCTTTAGGCTATGGCCACCCCGCGCGCCTTTACTCTGCTGGAGTTGCTGGGTGTCGTCGTGATTCTTTTTATTCTAGGGGCACTCCTTTTTCCCACAGTGAGTGTAGGCCCATCAGCCGCCCCGACAGCCCAAGCGAAAAACGACGTCGTCCAACTCGCCAATGCGGTCACCGCTTTCATCCAAGAGTATGGCCGCCTCCCCGCAACAAATTCAGGCGACGTCGGAGGGCAACTTCTGGAAACTCTCTCGGGAGAAGACGAAACCACGAATCCCGGAAAAATCGTTTTCATCGAGATCCCGGATGTCAAAAAAAAGGGAGGCAGCGGAATTATCAACGGGACCTTCGTAGACCCTTGGGGAGCCCCATACCAGATCGTGTTCGATGCCGACAACAATTGGAGCGTCACCGCAGGAACGAACAATGCTGTAATCCCGAAAAGGGTCGCCGTCTGGAATGATCCTCGACTGGAGGAAGTCGAAGCAGGATGGTTCTTTCTAAAAAAATCGAAAAGTCGTTACGTCACATCCTGGGAATAATCCCTCATGATTCGTCCCATTCATTGGCTCCTCCTCCTTCTGACCACATGGGCCATCGCGGCCTACGTGATTATCCCGCGCCTCTGGAAAAGGCATTTCCGCCGCCACCTTTCCGACGCGCCGCGGATCACCCACACGGCGGACGGACATCCCGGCGACCCGGCCAACCTCGCCATCGAAGGCGCAGAATCGGAGCTGATTCAGGCGCTGACATCCGCCGGCTGGGATCCGGCGGATCCCATCACTCTGGACAGCAGCCTGCGCATTGCGGTGGACTCCACCTTTCGTCGCCCCGACAACGACGCCCCAGTGAGCGCACTATTCCTTTTTGGACGCAAACAGGACCTGGCCTTCGAGCTTCCGGTTGGGAACAGCCCCTGCCAACGCCATCATGTCCGTTTTTGGAAACGCGAGCACCTCAAGGATCAACGGCCCGTCTGGGTGGGTTCGGCGACTTTCGATGAGCGGGTCGGACTCAGTCACACCACCGGACAGATCACGCACCACATCGCGCCGAACGTGGACGCCGAACGCGACCTTATCATGTCCGGACTCGAAAAGGCTGGCTGGGTGACCCGCGCGGAATACGTGGCAGGGTTCCACCGGGAGAAGCAAGGCCGGAACGGCGGAGGCGATCCTTGGCAGACCGATGGTCGTCTCGGCTCGATCGTCCTCCGTGCGGCCGGGGCTAAGACGACCTCCTCTTCCTAGGGCTGGGCTTCGTTGGTAAACCGCAATGTCCCGGGTGGGCGGGAGTCAAACACAAGAAAGGCCATGGCTTCCTGTTGGTCGGAGGCCCCCAAAGCCGTGGAGGAATAGTTCATCTCCTGGCTGCCCAGTCGGACCGTGATTCCCCGCATCACATCAGCCACCGCGTCTTCCTTACTCACCCAGCGGCGTTCGTAACCCGCCGCCCGCGCAGCCCCCGCAGCCGTCGCGATGTTTTGCGCGTTCTGTTTCGGGGCGGTGACTCCAAGGTTTACACTCACGGATTCGAGCGAAATCCCATCCAAAGTATTGGCCGCACCATCCGCCTCGGCCGGCTTAGAGCAACCCACTGATACGACCGCCAATCCGACCAATGCGCCAAGCGGAAAAAAAGCCTTCATTCCTTCACGTTAGGACGAATGCGGGCCTGACGCAACCTTCCCTCCCGGCCCTCTTAGAGCCCGGCCATTAGACACACGACCAGCGTGAGCCCGATAATGCCCAGAACAATGCTCCATCCCGTCACCTCACCCCGCCAGGTGAAATCCGGGCTTGGTCTCAACCAGAAATTCATCAGCCGGGTGAAGCGCGGCATAATGACATAGGTCAGTAATGCCATGTCGAGCGCCAGGAGAATCAGGAAGGCTACCGGCATGGGCAGAGCGGTAAAAACCGGCAAGAGAAGCTGCCTCATCGTCATGATCACCGGAAACAGGGCAGTCAGAATCACCAGGGCCTGACGCCAGGGGGCGGGGGGATTTTTATTCTCGGAAGTGTCGAACCATCCTTCAAATCCGCTGCCGATCCGTCGCAGCGTATAGTGTTCCACATACTGCTGCACCTCGTCCATGAAGGTCTTGCGAACCTCTGACTTCAGCCAGAGGTCGAGATGAGCGCGACTATCAAAGCGCACCACCACCACAAACTCCGGATGCTCGCTGTCCAACGTATCAAACGATTCGGTGCCCAGAAATCCCTCCCACGTCCGCGCCGCCTCCAAAATCCGCCGACGCCAATCTTGAAACTCCGTCTCCCGGTCCGGAAGGATGGTATAAGCAAACACGGAAGAGGCCGTGCCGGATGGTCTCCGGCCGTGGGCAAAATAAAATTCGACCGAAGGTTCCAGCAACAGGCCCTCGATCTGACGGAGCAATTCCTGGCGCCAGGTCGAAGCCAGCCACTGCCGGAGATTGCTGCCCCGATTAAATCGATACAACACCACATAGGCATCCTGCACGCCGTGGATGGGAGGGAAAATTTCCGACCCCAGAAAACCCTCCGCCTCCCGCGCCAAAAGCATGATCCGGTGCATCACCCCCTCCGCCGCGGCTTCCTGACCCGGAGCGACCCGCCGCCAGACAATCCCGGTGACCCCAGCTGAATCAAATTCTTCCATCACAGACACTCAAGCGGAAAACAGCCTTTCCCTGTAGTGGAAAACGCAAATTCTCCCGAGGCAGACTCACTCGCGAAATAACACGTCTTCCCGGTTGAACATTTTCACACAGAGCACAATGGCAACCGCCGCATAAAGAGCGGTGCTCCCAAAGATCAGCGCAATGTACGACCAGTTCCAGACCCCGGATAGCATCTCCTTGCAGACGAGGGTCAGGTTAAGAATCGGAATCACCGCCGTCTTCGCGGAAAGTTCGAAGCCGGGCAGCATGCCAAGAAGGGAGGGAAGAAGGACCACAATCATCATGGGCGACACATAAGTCTGGGCCTCCTTATAGCTCTTGGCAAAGAGCGAAATCGTGAGCAAGACGGCGGCAAACAACATGGCCACCGGAATAATCATGGCAAAGACCCCGAGGATGCCGGCCGGAGCAATGACGGGAAGCAAAGCCGCCCCGGATCCACCCCCGGCACCCATCAACAGCGAGCCGGCCAGAATCAGACTGCCTGCGGTGGAGACGAGGGTGAAGGCAATGGTCGCAACCGAGGCGGTCATCACCGTCAGGAATTTGCCCAAGACAATATTGACGCGGTGCACTGGGCTGCAGAGCAGCGTTTCCATCGTGCCTCGCTCTTTCTCCCCGGCCGTCAAGTCAATCGCCGGGTACATCGCCCCGGTGAAACACAACACAATGATTAGATAAGGGATCAGGCCGCCGATGAGATTGCCGCCCACTTTTTCCGGGGGGGCCACATTTTGCCTTTGGATTTCGAACGGCTTGATCAGGTCCGGAGATAGCCCGTGGTCTCGCAGGCGTGATTCCACCGTTTTCTCCCGCAGAAGCCGGAGATACCGATCCACTTCGTCCACGCCCATGCCGGATTTCATTTCTCCTTCATAATGGTAAAGCATCACAGTCTTGGGGGATCCTTCCTTGAGGGAGGCTTCAAATCCCTCCGGAATCTCCAGCGCGAGACGAACCCGTTTCTCCGAGACCATCTGGCGGTAATCACGGTCCGCCGCAATCACCCTCAGATTTTTGGCCGCCTTCAGCCCGGCCACCACTCCCGGCGAATCCTCCCCGCCGATCAACACCAACGAAGTGGCCTCGGCCTGCGCCTTTTGTACCGTCGTCTTCACGAGGAAACTGACCGCAAAAATCAGCAAGGGCATCAGCAGCGTGGGCACCACCACCATGGAAAGAAGGGTGCGGCGATCTCGAAGAGAATCTTTCATCTCCTTACAATAGACCGTGACGATGTGGCCCCAATTCATGGCGACATTCCCTCCTTCAGCGCATCCGCCACGGCCACTTCGCCGCCGATGGCTTTGACAAAAATCTCCTCCATGTCGGATTCGGCGAAGCGCACCTGCAAGTCCGCCCGCGTCCCCTCCGCGACGAGCCGGCCCGCGTGGATGATGCCGATGGTGTCGCTCAGCTTTTCGACTTCGCTCATAATATGAGTCGAGTAGATCACTGTCTTGCCGCGATCACGGCAGGCGCGCACAAACGTCACTATGGCCCGCGCGCTCATCACATCCAGGCCCAGCGTGGGCTCATCAAAAATCATCACCGCCGGATCGTGAATCAGCGTGCGGGCAATGGAGGTCTTCTGTTTCATGCCCGTGGAAAGTTTCCCGCAGCGCCGATCAAGGAACTCGTGCATGCCGAGTTCCCCCGCGAGGACATCGATGCGCGCCTGGATCGCCGCGTGCGTCATGCCATTCAGGCGGCCGAAATAGGTGACCATCTCGCGGGCAGTCAGGCGGCCATAAAGCGCGGTGCTGGCCGCGAGGAAGCCGACGTTTGCCCGGACTTTTTCCGGAGCGATCACAGGGTCGTATCCGCCGACACGGCACGAGCCGCCCGTGGGTTTCAGCAGGGTGGCAAGCATGCGCAGCGTGGTGGTCTTGCCTGCTCCGTTGGCCCCCAGCAAGCCATAGATCTGACCGGGCTGGCAGGTGAACGACAGATCGGACACCGCCGTGACGATGGACTTTTTATCCCGATACGTCTTGGTCAACTCCCAGGCTTCGATCATGACAGCGCACTTACGCCCGATAGGGGGCGTCCGTAAAAACCTCGTGTTTGTTGTCCTTCCGTTTCGAAAAATCGAGAGCATCGCCCACGGAGACCGCCCCCCTCTCAACCTGATACGCCCAGACTTGGAAAAACGAGAGCGTGGCCCCGCCATAGATGGTCGAGAATGCCCCATCCACCGCATCCTGGCCGCACGAGACCTTGACCCGGCCAATGCGCGGCACATCGAAACGGGCGTCTGTGGTGAACCACTTGCCCCCCAGATACACCTCGGCGTAGGCATGAAAATCCATGTGGTTCTCCGGATCAGGAAATCCGAGATCCGGCATGTGCCCGGTGACATAACGCGCGGGCAAATTGAAGGTCCGATTGAGCGCAATGTTGAGATGCGCAAAATCCCGGCACACCCCGTAGCCTCGTTGCAAAATGTCCCAAGCCGAAAGATGCGCGTCGCCGGAAAGATACCGGTATTCAAGATTATCGTGAATCCAGCGACTGATCGCCCTCACCCGCGGATAACCATGCTCCACCTGACCGAACGTCTGCCAGGCGAAGTCCACCAGCTTGTCGGAATCTGCATAGCGGCTGGGCAAGGTGTAACGAAGGACGCCGGGCGGAAGATCTCCCGGCGGCAGCGGAGGACCGGCCGCGGCCCCCTGATCCTCTGGCTGCGAACGCACCGCCACAATGGCATCATGGCGCACAAAATTGTCCCCCGGCTCCAAATGCACCCTTCGCACATGATTGCCGTGACTGTCGAGAAACGCCTCCACAGAAAGGTCGTCCCCCACCGTCAAAGCCTCGAAGATCACCGCGTGGGCGGGATCTTTTTCCGGACTCACATTTAACAGCAATGCCGCGGGACCCGAAGCATGATAAGCCAGACTGCAGCCCACGCGAAGGGTCACGTCAAAGAGTTCGTTCGCTGGTTCCGAAGGACCGATGGATGTCGTGGATATCATCTCGCAGGAAAAGCGAGTGTCGTGCCGCTGAACGGATATGTCCAAAGAACATTCCGGACGTTCCTCCCCAGGCTTCGGAATTGCCAAAAGTCCTTCGTTCCCTATATTTCAAGCTCGATGTTCTCTTCGCCTGAAGAAATCCTCAAAACATTGCCCCTGAGCGATGAGAACCTGTATCTCCTGACCGAGATCTTCGAAGTCATTCCTTTGCAGATTGCGGTCAAAAGTTTGCGCGAAGAATCGTATGGGGCCTTTGCGATCTGGAATCGCGGGGCCGAGTTGGGTCTCGGCATCACCAGTGAAGAAGCCCTGGGGCTGACCGATGCCGACCTTTTTCCCGCCGACGAGGCGGCGACGCTGGCCGAAGCCGACAGGGCTGTGGCGCAAACCGGGGAAGCCCTCATCACCCGCGAATCCATTACCAGTCGCTCGCATGGGCCAAGGATCCGGCGAACTATTAAGACGCCAGTATTTGACGCCGATGAAAAACTCGTCGCCATCCTGCAAGTCTCCGAGGATATCACCGATCACCACGCCAAGCCTGGTGACCAGACGGATTTCCCCGGCCCCTTGAACAGCTTGTTCCCCGGAGCGGTTTTTCAATTCCGCGTGGATGCGGAGGGTCGGTCGGGATTTGCGTATATCAGCGACGGCGTGCGTCAGTTGACGGGTGATGAGGCCGGGGAGGTGATGGCCGGCCGGGCCAATCCCCTGGACCGTCTCGTTTCCGAGGATCTTCCCGGATACCTGATGAATATCGCAAAATCGCGGCGGGACCTCAGTCCCTGCCGTCAGGAATTCCGGGTCCGGACAACGGAAGGCAACATCCGATGGCTATCCTCGACGTCCCTGCCCAGGCCAGAGGCGGATGGCGCGACGGTCTGGCATGGGTTTCTGACCGATGTGACCGAGTTCAAACACTCGACCACCGCACAAAGCCGCGGAGACGAACGGCTGCACTGCGCGCTCGGCGGGACAAACTCCGCGGTGTGGGAAGTCGATCTGGTGGGCGGCGAATTTTATCTCAGCAGCGAATGGGGAACCCTCTTCGGCTTCGAACCGGGAGCCTTTCCCCGCACCTTCGACGAGTGGTTGGTGAAATTCCACCTCGACGACGTGGAAGAAGTCAACGCACTCAGAAGCCGGGACATCGCAGGAAACGAAAGCCGACTGGCGCTTCGTCATTTGGGCGCGGATGGCAAATACCGGCGCGTCGCCCTGCAGAGTCGCCCGGTGAAAGATCACGCGGGAAAGCTGACGCGTCTGGTGGGCACAATTACGACAGAGACCGTCACAACCACCAGTCCCGCAACCGCCGCCCACTCGGCCAAGGGCGTTAAGGTTTTGTCGAAAATGAATCACGAGATCCGCAATCTGCTCAATGCGGTCATCGGATTTTCGGAAATTTTGGCGACCGCGCCGCTCGATCCGGAGCAACTCGACCATGTACTGAGTATCCACGAGAACAGCGGCCAGCTTTTGCAGATTCTAAGTGATGTCCTGGACTACGCAAAAATCGAGGCGGGCCACCTCGCCCCCAAACCCGTCCCGGTCAACCTCCGGGCGCACCTCAAGGTTTTTGTCCACACCTTCCAACCTGCGGCCACCGCCAGAAACCTTCTTTTAAACGTCGTCATCTCGGAAGACATCCCCCCGTCGCTTCTTTGTGATGTCGCCCTCTTGAATCAAGTCCTGAGAAAACTCCTCGACAACGCCCTGAAGTTTACCAAGACGGGCTCGGTCGAGATCGAAGTCGCACCCGCGGGACCTGAGACCGCGACCGCATGTCCGATCTTCATCCGGGTGCGGGATACCGGGCCGGGATTCGCACCCGAACGGCTGCCGGCACTTTTTGATCCCCTGTCCGACGCTATAGCAGCGGCACCGGGGGGCAAATCCGGGATCGACCTGGGTCTGGCACTGGTCCACAGCCTTTGCGAAATTTCCGGCTGGAAAGTGGGCGTCGAAAGCAAAGTCGGTGAGGGAACGACATTCACGGTCAACCTTGCGTTGGAGAAACCTCCCGCCGATTCGGAAGGCGAAACCTCGGAGGAGGCGAGCCACTTGACACGATCAAACCTTGGCCTGCTTGATCATCCGCCAAAAATTCTGGTCGTGGACGACAACACCACCAGCCGGCAACTCATCCGGCTCCTGCTCCGACACCTGGGCTACAAAGCCGATGAAGCCATCAACGGCTTTGAAGGCGTGGAGAAAGCCTCGGCAACATGCTACGATTTGATTTTTATGGACCTAGGAATGCCGGGGATGGATGGATTTGAAGCCGCCCGGCGCATTCGGGGAGGCCCGGATGGTGCCGCCCCGATGATCGTCGCCCTGATCGCTCATGCCCTCGCGGAACATCGGGAACAGAGCTTGCAGGCCGGAATGGATGCCTATCTCAACAAGCCTGTGAGTAAAGCTGACCTGGAGACCATCCTCCATGGGACGCCAACGACAGGTCCATCCGCTTGACGGGCCATCCTGGACTGGGCACTCACCGACTCAGGGCAACTTCGTCTTGAAGGGGAGAGATTCCCCGGCTTGCGACTGGCGAATGCGGTTGAGGGCCGATCGGCCCAGCCAACCGACGCACGCAAACGCCACCACCATGGCAACTATTCCGAGAACGAGCGCCGGCCAGCCCGGGCCCGAGGCCACCAGTTCCTGCAGACTTCGCGCCCCGGTGGCGGCCCCGGCCGAGGCAAACAAAACGGCGATAAGGGTTCGGGGAAACATGCCGACCAGTGTTCCCAACAGAAACGCGCGGAAGGGAACCGCGGCCGCCCCCATGACCAGATTGGCAAGGGCAAAAGGACATTGCGGCGGCAGACGCAGCACAGCCACCAGCACCACAGAACGTCTGGTTCCGGTTAAAACCAAATCGTCGTAAAGGGCTTTCACCTTCGGGAATCGGCGAACCAATTCCACCAACGACGCGCGCGAGACCCCGCGGGAAATCACGTATCCCAATGCCGAGGCCGCGGTGCATCCCAACAAGGCACCGACGGCACCGGCCAGTGGTCCAAAGACCCAACCCCCGAGAAGCGCCATCGCATAGGTGGGAACCAGCCCCAGGCCGGCGCCGAAAGCAAATACCCCCAGATAAAGCAACCAACCCAGCAACAAATTCTGTCTCAGAAAATCGCTGAGAGGCTCCAAAAACCAGAGAACGGCCCCACCGGCAAGAAGCGGAAGCACGGCCCAGAAGACAGCCAGAATCCCCAGCCCCGCCAACCCCGAGGGCGGATCGGGACGGACAGCGTCCCTCATTCTATTTTTCGAGCTGCAAAAGGGGCGTGCCCTGCTTGAGCACCTCCCCGCGGAAGAAGGGACGATAAAAAATCGACGTCACGAGCATCGTCACCACCCCGACAGCCAGAACTCCCGCTCCCATAATGAACACAAGCCCGATCCCGCCAATATCCGCTCCACTGCCGAAGTCAGGGTCGAGGCTGGAAATTGTCGTCTTGATGAAAATCACGAAAAGCAAGACTCCCCCCAATCCAGGCATGAAGATTTTCATCAAGAAGGTGTTGACCGACTGAAAGGCTTCGCGCCGGAAATACCAGACACAGGCAAAGGCCGTGATGCCATAATAGAAACAAACCAGCAAACCGAGCGCGGTGATGCTGTCCCAAAGAGCATTTTTGCTGACCAGCCTAATCCCCACATAAAAGACCGCGGCGATCACCCCGGAAACAAGAATGGCAAACGAAGGCGACTTAAACGTCGGATGCACCTCAGCAAATTTGGCAGGGAGGGCTTTGTAATAGCCCATGGCCAGGAGCGTGCGTGCGGGGGAAAGGCCCGTGGATTGCAGAGAGGCCGTGGCACTGCACAAAACCGCCAGCGAGAGAAACACCCCGGACCAACCCATCACCGGATGCGATAAAACGCCAAAAACGTTTTCTGACATTCTCGGGTTATTTAATCCTGTGGGTCCATCCCCGACACCCGCGTAGGAAACCGTGGCGGTGCCGATCAGCACGTAGAGACCCACCAAGGTCAATATCAGGATGGTCGCCGCCTTCCCGGTGGAACTGCCTCCTGCGTCTTCGCCGCTTTCTTCACTCATGGTCATCACCGTATCCCAACCCCAATAGGCAAAGATGGAGACGGCAATGCCCGCCGAAAATGCCGAGAAGGAATGGACGGCGAACGGATTAAACCAGCTCAAGCGGACGGGGATCGAATCGGGGTTGCTCCCATTGTTGGCGGCCAGGAACGCCGCCACCACGAACCAGACAAGGACTAATACCTGAATCGCCACCATAACGTATTGAAAGCCCTTGGTGGACTGCATGCCGCGATGAGAAATCCAAGTGGCCACGGCCAGAAAAATGAGGACGACGGCAATATTCACCAAAGGATTTTGGCCCAGCGTGACAATCGCCCCGTTCTGAAACATCTGCGCCAGCGCCAGGAACAAAAACGTCTCGGCAATCCCGGCCGTATTCGAAATGACCAGAATCGTCGCCGCCAGAAGCCCCCACCCCGCAATCCAACCCACCCAGGGGCCAAACGCCCGCGTCGCCCAAGTGAAGGTCGTTCCGGAGTCGGGCATTGCACGGTTGAGCGCCATGTATCCCATCGCGACCAGGAACATGGGAATGAACCCGACGATGAAAATCGCCGGAAGCTGATCGTCCACCTGACCAGCCGCAGGGCCCAGCGCCGCCGTCATGGTGTAAGCCGGAGCACAGCAGGAAAGGCCCACCACAACAGCTCCAAATGTCCCGATGGTGCCCTCGCCAAGCCCTTTCTTGGCCACACCACTTCCCGCATTTTTTCCCTTCGCGTCGTTATTCATAAATGGCCGAAAGCCTCTCGCGCGAGAGGCGCTTCACCCGACATTCTGATCTGCCTGACGAGCCCCATCGGGTGGGAATAGTTTCTCTCTTGCGATCGATCAAGCTTTAAGCGACCCGCTCACGCTCCCGCCATCGTCCCGCGGGAATGACCGCGGTAAATTCCTCGACAAAAGGAACTTGCTCCCGGATTTTCACGGGCACGAAACCCATGGCCAGCGAGGTACAATCCAATTCGACTCCGGGGGAATCGTTTGATCTCTGGATCGAAGCCGGGCACGCCGAAAAACACTATTGGCTGGACCTGTGGCGCTACCGGGAGCTGTTTTTCATCCTGGCCTGGCGGGATGTCGCCGTCCGGTACAAACAAACCGTGGCCGGAGCGTCCTGGGCCCTGCTGCAACCCCTGTTGAGCATGATCATCATGACGATTGTCTTTCGCAAGATGGCGAACCTCCCCTCGCTCGGGGACGCCCCGTATGCGGTGATGGTTTTCGCCGCGCTCCTGCCCTGGCAGTTTTTTGCCAACGCCCTGACCAACGCCAGTCAGAGCCTCATCGGCAACGCCAACATGATTTCGAAGGTCTATTTCCCCCGGGTGATCGTTCCAGCCAGCGCGGTGATCGTCTCCCTGGCGGACTTTTTTCTCTCTTTTCTCATCCTTGGCGGATTGATGGCGTGGTTTCAATTTTGGCCCACCTGGCGAATGCTGACGCTGCCGGTTTTTGTGGCGTTGGCGGTTTTCGCTGCCATGGGACCAGGCTTGCTCATCACGGCGCTGACCGTTCGCTACCGGGACTTTCGCTTCCTTATTCCCTTCATCGTGCAGTTTGGCATGTTCATCAGCCCGGTGGGCTACAGCAGCCAGTTTGTGCGCGAGAAACTTGGCGAGGGTTGGTATCTGGTTTATTCGCTCAATCCTCTGGTCGGAGTCATTGAGGGATTCCGCTGGGCCATCCTGGGCGGGAGCGCCCAGTTTTTCAGCCTCGGGACGGCCCTGTCGCTGATTGTCGCCACTCTGTTTTTTGTCGCGGGTGTCCGTTATTTCCGCAAAACCGAACGTTCCTTCGCGGACGTCATCTGACCATGAGTGTGGCCATCCGCGTCGAAGGACTTTCCAAAAAATACCAATTGGGCCGCGCAGGTGGCGGAGGCGGATTGCGTCATGCCGTCGAGGAAGCCGTCAAGGCCCCGTTCCGGCTCCTGAGCGGCAAACGTGAGGCGCCGCTGGAGGAAGCGGAATTTTGGGCGGTGCGGGACGTTTCCTTTGAGGTCCAGCAGGGGGAAGTGGTGGGCATCATCGGGCGCAATGGCGCAGGCAAAAGCACCCTGCTGAAAATGCTCAGCCGCATCACGGAACCGACGGAGGGCCGTATCGGGATCAAAGGGCGGATCGCGAGCCTCTTGGAAGTCGGGACGGGGTTTCATCCGGAATTGACCGGCCGTGAAAACATCTACCTGAACGGCGCGATCCTCGGCATGACACGCGCGGAGATTCGCCGGAAGTTTGATGAGATCGTGGAGTTCGCGGAGATCGCGCGATTTCTTGATACGCCGGTGAAACGCTATTCCAGCGGCATGTACGTGCGTCTGGCTTTTGCCGTGGCGGCGCATTTGGAGCCGGAGATTCTCGTGGTGGACGAAGTGCTGGCCGTGGGAGACGCCCAGTTTCAAGCCAAATGCCTGGGCAAGATGCAGGAAGTTTCCACCCAGCAGGGCCGCACGGTTCTTTTCGTCAGTCACGCGATGCATTCGGTACGCGCGCTCTGCACCACCGGGATCCTTCTGGACCAGGGCCGGGTGGAGAAGCGTGGGGATATCGCGGAGGTCCTCGCGGCCTACTCCGGCAGAACCGCCGCCGTCGCAAACGGAGCCGCCCTGGCGGTCAATCGCGCGTCGGGAGTTTCTCTGATCAAGGCCACCATCCGCCAGGAGGGCGACGATGGAACGCTCTTGGTCAACGCCCACTTTGAACTCGCGCGCCCCATCCCCAATGCCGGACTCGGCGTGCATATTGAAACCTCCGCCGGGTTTGAACTCTGCGACCTTCGGCCCGAAACCACCGGCCTGCGTTTCGGGGATCGCCAGGGAACGCTGAACATCGAGTTTGCCTTGCCCGGGCTGGCCGACCGGCTGGGCGCGGGCACCTACCTCCTCGGCTTGAGCTTCCACGAAACAAACTGGAAACGCTGCCTCGAACGCACCGCCGTCGGTGAGTTTGTCGTTCCGGCCTCCGACGTTTATGGCACGGGATTTCCGCCAAAATTTGAAAAAGATGGCCCGGTGGTGTTGCCGGTCCGCCTCCGCAAGAGTGTGTGATGAGCCACCCCGGGATTGATTTGCTCGTCGCCACGAGGCGGATATCCACGCTCCCGGGCGGCCTGGCGCGCTACCAACATCATCTCGTAGAGGAATTGCAGGCACGCGGCACGGCACGAATTGCGACCTGCGCGGCGGAAGGCGACGCCCTCAGTTCCTCCGTCCATGACCTAAATCTTCCTCTCCCCCTCGTGCGCGAATCCCGGCGCGCGTGGATGAGCCTGGGCTCCCGACCGCTCCTCCATCCCCTTCTCGAGCATTGGATCTCCACCACCTACCGGCCCCTCGTCGAGCGTCTGGCCGGACTTCATCCCCGAGCGGTGCATTTTGTCGGGACGGGTTGGGATTTTTTCGGATTTGGCATGCTGAGCCTGGCGCGCCGCTGCGGAGCACGGTTTACCATCTGGCCAGCGGTGCACCCTGGCCAGTGGGGTGACGACCGGATCGACCTCCGATTGTACCGCGCAGCCGACACGGTCTTTTGTCAGTCCCAACATGAAGCCGACCACCTGGTCCGCCTTGGTTTACCCACAGACCGCACGGTCATTTCCGGGCTGCCGCCCATGTGTCTGCCCGATGGAGATGGCCCGGGATTCCGGTACCGCCACGGATTGACCGATCGCCTGATCGTCCTGTATCTGGGCCGTCGGGAGGAGGAAAAGGGATTCGACGCAGTCGTCCGCGCGTGGGCCAGGGTTTTTCGCCGCCATCCCGAGGCCATCCTTTTGCTGGCGGGCCCGGGCGACTCAATCCAGCCCGCCGACTTTCTCCCGGCCGCATCCTATCTCGACCTGGAGGTTCCAGACGAAAGGGAAAAAGCTGCGGCCTACGCGGCGTGTGACATCTTTTGCATGCCATCCCGTCATGAATCCTTCGGCATCGTTTTTGCGGAAGCGTGGAGTTACAATAAACCCGTCGTCTGCGGGGAAGCCCCCGCGCCCCGCGAGTGGATCGCGGATGGCACCACGGGCCTCTGGAGCGACGGACAACCCCGGGACGTCGAAGCAAAGCTGCTGCGTTTGCTGGACGACTCCGCTCTCCGCCGGGAAATGGGCAGGGCTGGCGGGGCTTTCCAACGAAAGTCCCTCACCTGGGACGTCATCGCACCAGCCCATCTGCAGGCCTTCGGCCTTTCCCCCGCGGCCCATGAATGAGGGAGCCTGCCATTCTCTCCGGCAGTTTCTAGCCTGGCGTTTGCGGTGGCTCCTGGCCGTTTTGGGCCGCCTTCGCCAGTCTGGCAAACCGTCCGGGCGCGTCCTCGTTCTGCTCACCGGCGGACTGGGCGACAAGCTGATGGCGCTGCCCGCCATCCGGAGCTTTCGCCGAGAATTTGCCCCCCTGCCCCTCACCCTTGTCGTGATGGGCATCGCTCCCCCGTTTTTTGATGCCGAAGCTGATCAAATTGTCCGGCTGAAATCCGGGCAGAACGCCAGACTCCTCCGCGAAGTCCGCCGGGGATTTGACGCTTGCTTCGTCAACTCGCTTGGCGTTTTTGAAGTGCGGATGGAACTGGCCGCCTATCTTTCCGGCGCGAGCGATCGCCGCGGCCCCCGCTTTGCCACTGTTCCCCCGGACCAAACGGTCTATACGCGTCCTTACGTTTTTGGCGAAGGCCATGAAACCGTCATCAATTTGCGGGGTGCCGGGGGCGTGACGCGTGAGGACCGCATCCCCTACCCGCTGCGCGTGCCGGCCGCAGAATCCACCGGGAATTGTCAGGTCATTCTTCATCCTGGATCGAGCGCCAGCGGGGTCACCAATCGCTGGCCCGTCGAGGCCTATGCCGAGACCGCCCGCCGGCTTCACAAGAGCGGATTTTGCATTCTCGCCGTCGGCACCCCGGAAGAAAAAATTCTGCTTACCCTTTTGCAGAAACAAGCCGGGGCGGCGCTCTCCATCCGCACCGACTTGTCTCTTGATCAACTCGCCCTCCAGTTGGCGATGGCCCGGCTGGTCATCGCTAACGACTCCGGGATCGGCCACCTTGCCGCTTCCGTGGGAACGCCGCTCCTCACAATCATGGGAGCCAATCGGCCCGAAAGGGTCGCGCCTGCCGGACCTCACGTCACGGTGATTGGGCCGCGTTGTGAGTTTGGCGGCTGTTACAACAACCCAGCCGTGCCCGTTTGCCTGTTATGCATCACCCGCATCACCCCGGATGAGGTTGTCCGAACCGCCCTCGCCAAGCTCGCCGTCTGAATGTCGGACCTCGCCACCATCCTCGTTCCCACCCGCAACCGGCCAACGGATCTTCAGCGCTGCCTCGGGCTCCTGCTTGCCCAAATGCCTGACGACTTCCGCATCCTGGTCTGTGACGACAGCGACGGCCCCGACACGAAACATCTGCTCGAGAAACAGTTTCCCGGGATTTGCCGGTTGGAAGGCCCCCGGCTCGGACCCGGGGCCAATCGCAACGCCGGTGCCCGCGCCGCCGCCGGCCACTGGCTGATTTTTCTCGATGACGATTGTCTTCCCCAACCGGGCCTGCTGGGGGCTTATCGCGCAGCCATGCGAGTCGAGGATGAAATCCTAGCGGGTCCGACCCTGCGGTCCGATGCGAAAAAAGATTCGCTTCTCTGGGAGGCGCCTCGCAGCGCCTCGGAGAAGGAGCTGCTTCCCCCGTCCTGCAACTTTGCCATTCCGCGGGACCTCTATTTGACCAGCGGAGGATTCGACGAACGGTACCGCGTCTCGTTCGAGGACATGGAATTTTTTGCCCGGTTGCGATTGATGGGAGTGCCCATCCGTTTTGTTCCCGCTGCGGCCGTGGAGCATCCCTCCCGTCCGCTGCCCAAAGCCACCACCCTGGCAAATCGCTGGGAGGCCCGCGTGATCAGCAGCTTGGATTTTGGAGCCCCGGCCCGACAGATTTTGTTTCGCCTGCCCCGTCACGTTCTTTTGGTCATTTTTTCCCGGTTCCGCGGACACCGACCCGAGGCCGACAGCCTCCGCGCCGCCATGGTCTATGCCGCCGAATATTTCCTGACGCTGGCCCAACTCCCAGGTTGGCTCCGGAAATACCGCTCCGCTCCGCGCAGCCCCTTCTGGACCGCACGGGCCGCCGAGGGAAAGGCTCCGCCGCGCTTTGGGCTTTAACTTCTCATGCGCATTTCGGTCATCATTCCCACTTTCAAACGCACCGCGTATCTCGCCCTTGCCATGCGGGGCCTCAGGCAGCAATCGCGCCCCGCGGACCAGATCATCCTCGGTGTCCGTGCAGGGGACAAGGAATCCCTGGAAGCCGCCGTCGGCTATCCCGTCGAAATCGCCGTCGCCAACGAGCCCGGCGTGATCGCCAGTATGGGCGCGGCCGCGGCACGGACGGACGGGGACGTCGTTTGTCTGCTTGATGACGATGCGGAGCCGCTGCCGGATTGGATTGCCAGAATTGAAAAGCACTTTGAGCAGCGACCCTGCCTGGGAATCGTCGGCGGCCGCGATCTTTTGCAGGACCACCCGGAGATGCGCAAAACCGAGCCCACCACGGCGACCGTGGGCCTCTTTACAAAGTATGGACGCATCTTGGGCAATCACCACAAAGGCGCGGGAGGGTTCCGTCCGGTCGATCTGGTCAAGGGCTGCAATGCGGCCATCCGCGGCCCGCTCCTGCGGGAAATCGGATTCGCGAAGGAGCTCCGCGGCCGCGGAGCCCAGGTGCATTGGGAACTGGCGCTTTGCCTCGATGTCGCTCATCGCGGTTATGACGTGGCTTACGACCCGGAACTGCAGGTCCTTCATCATATCGCTCCCAGGCACGACAACGACCTCATCCATCGCGGCCATTTTTCCCCGGAGGCGCTGTACGACATGGTGTGGAACGAACACCGAGTTGTCGTCTCCCGCTCGGGAAAAATTCGTCGCACCACGCATCTGGCCTGGTCGGTTCTCGCGGGAACGCTCACCGCTCCCGGACTTCTACAATACTTCCGGCTTTGCGCACAGCGGGACCCTCACCGCACCGAAAAATTCCGCACCACCCTGCGCGCCATTCGCGACGCGCGCTTCGGATGAGGCTGGCGGTCACAGGTTTTGTGTCGGAACAGGCGGGCAGCGTGGCCAGCGCCAATGCCCTGCTCCTGCGTGCCCTGCTGGCTCGCGGCTGTGCGGTTCATTATTTTTCCAAAGCCTCCTTTGTCGACCCCCGTCCCGCGGTCGGGAATCACCCTGCGTTTCGCTTTACCGATGTGGACAACATCCTCCCGGATCACACCCGCTCGCAACTGGCGCGGGTCCCAATATTGGGCATGCTCGCCGGGATTTGGGATTCCACGACGTACAACCGTCTGCTCGTCCAGCGCATCACCGGGCAACATGAAAAAACACCCTTCGATCTTTGCCTCTGGCTCGGCGACTACGCGCGGGGCGCGATTGCCGGAATTCCTACCGTTAGCTTCACCCAAGGCCCGCCCGGCACGGACGCCCGCTCACTGATCACCCGCTTCGACGAAGTCGCCCGTCTTGCCGGACGCCACGCCGCCTGGAAATGGCGGGTCATGGCGCGCCTCCGACTTTCCCCGGTCGGACTGCCCAAGTTCCGTCCCAGCGACGCCTTCATCGTGGGAAGCACGCAATCGCGAGACACTCTTCGTGACCTTTACAAGGTCGCGCCGGAGAAAATCCATGTTCTCCCTTACCCCATCGACCTCAGGCTGTTCGCTCTTTGCGAAAAAAAAATCGAAGCCCCCGGCCTCCGATGCCTTTGGCTGGGCCGGATCATTCCCCGCAAACGCCTCGACCTTTTTCTGGCGGGCGCTGCCGAGGCCATCCGGTGCGGCGTCGATCTGCGTCTGACCATCATTGGCGGCGTGGGGTTTGTCCCTGGCTACGAACGAATGCTCGCGGAATTCCCGCATCCCGAACGCCTCGACTGGCAACCGTTCGTCCCGCGAGAGAATATACCCGGTGTCCTGCACCAGCACGACATCCTGTGCCAGCCCAGCGATGAGGAAAACTTCGGTTCATCCGTCGCGGAAGCCCAAGCCTGCGGACTCTCGGTCATCGTCGGGGCGAGCAACGGCAATGCCGACTACCTCTGTTCGCGGGACATCCCCCTCCCGGACGACCATCCGGAATCCCTCGCGGCAGCTTTTGCCGAGATGGCAGAACGGAAAAAACATCACCGCCTCGGTGACCCCTCCCTCTCCCGCCGCTGCGCAGAACGCCACTTCGCCCTCGATCTGGTTGCCGGGAAGCTCCTAGATATTCTCATCAAGACTCGTACAGACGGAACCTTGGAATCATAAGGGGCTTGGATTCCTGCAGGATTTCTGCAATCGCTTCGCACCGGTTCGAAGCCGCACTTTGCCACCGATCCATGAACACTCCTGCCCGCTCCTCCACGGCCCGGCCGTTTCTCATCTTCGCGCTTCTGGGGCTGATCCATTTGCCAGCCCAAGCTGCCCGGGTGGATTTCTCCAAACTTCCCCTGCCTCCGGGAGCCAAAAAGGTTTTCGTGGATGCCAACTCGGGCATCTTCTCGATGGCAGCTCCGGCTGCTGCAACGGCTGAGGCCTGTGAGAAGCTGTTGCTTGGTCAAGGTTGGGTTCCTTACGGTTTTGCTGGCAACACGCGCTACTACAAACGCGACAAAACCCGACTATTAGTCACCGTACAAGCCTCGGCCCGCCAGAGCGGAGCCTCCATGATTTCTTTTAACAGCGAGTCCATGGCGACCGACCTGCCCCTGCCGCCGAACACGGAGGACGTTCAATACAACGACTCCGCCAAACGTCTGAGTTTTCTCGCCGCCCTGACACCGGACGACGTGGCGGAGTTCTACCGGAAAGCGCTGGCTCCTACGGAATGGTCCACGACCATGGCGAAACCCGACAAATCAGACTTTGTTTACTCGATCATTTTTCAAAGTCCTAAGGGCGAAATGATCCGAATTGAGATGGTTCTCACGGACGAAAAACTTCGCACAACAGTACTCTACAGCGCAGCGGAGGAAGTCTCGGACGAAAAACAGCGTGTTGCGGTGGGCATGGCTTCTCTCAGAGAAAAGCTCGCCAAGGAAGCCGCCGCGCCAAAAGCAACCGTATCCCTGAAACTGCCCACAGGAACCACGTCGAAGGCTCTGACCAAAACCCAACTGAAACTTAATCTTCCCGCCAACAAGGGCAAAGCCGCCGTGGAAGCGCTGCGCAAGGCCTTGGTTTCCGCCGGGTGGAAAGAAACCGCAGCGAGCATCGCACCCGTCGGCGGGACAGTGACCCTGACTAAGGAAGACCGGGCACTCACGATTCTTTACATGGACCCGGGATTTATGCCAGCCGAGATCACGGCCAATCCTTCCGGCGTCGAAATCAAGCTTGCCGAATAAGGTAAGCGGGAAGGCCCCGGACGTTACCGAGCGAGAGTGGCCTGCTACTTTACGGGAGCGGGGACTGGAATGACCAGTTTTCCGTTGGATTCGGCCACAAACACCCTGCTGGTGCTCGTATTGCCACGGTCAGTAATCTTGATGACAAGCCGTTTGGTGGGCTTGATCGGGAATTTGATATCGGTGCCGCCGGGGCCTTCCTTGACTCCACCGGCTTCCTTCGCCTCTTCCGGCGTGAGATCGAGAAGTTCAATGGAAGCAATTTTTGAACCCGCTCCCTCCGTCATCATCATCGAATAAAACTCCAGCACCATCGGGTCGGCACCTTTGCTCGAAAGGAAAGTCGCTAGGGTTTTTTCATCCTTGGCCTCGAAGGCCTTTTTGTAGGCCTCGACAAACGCCTTTTCTTGTTCAGGCGTGGAAGCAACCAGAGAGCCTGCGGCGACGAGGGAAATGACAAGAATCAGCCGGGAGATGGGGTTAGGCATTTTCCTGATGGATCAGGGATCCCAGAATGGCTGCACTTTTGACCAATGACAAGCTAGCCGGGATGCGAGAAGACATACACCTACCCCTGAACCTCCCCCTACTCGCCGTGCCCGCCATGCTCCCAGGAGGGTACGTGGAGGTTCAGGTGGAGGATGGAGGCCTCCCCATCCGCTTTTTGGGCAACGTGCCTGCGAAGTGGCCGTCCTGGCCGGGATACTTTGGCCATGACCCCATAGGGTCCTTGTCCTCTTTCGATGCGAGATAGTCAGGACCCCGTCGGCGGTTCTTTCTTTCCATCGGCCTAGAGTTGATCTAGCATCACATAGGTTGGTCCTCCCCGTGCGCGAATTGCCGCACGCCATGATGAAACCCAAATCGAAATTTCCGAAACTGGAAACAGTAACGGAACGATGGATATCAGGTCCCGGGGATACCTGTGGCAAATCGCCTGCGGGCGAAGGAAAGCGGATGTCCCCTCGGAAAGACTCGGGATATCTGGACGAAGAACCCCTCCTCAAGGAAGTCAAGGACCTCAGAGCCGCGCTCGACGAACATGCCATCGTCGCCATCACCGATACCCTGGGAAAAATCACCTACGTTAACGACAAGTTCTGCGCGATTTCCAAGTATTCGCGCGAGGAACTGATCGGCCAGGATCACCGGATCATCAATTCAGGATTTCACCCGAAAAAATTCATGCACGATCTGTGGCTGACCATCGAACGTGGCGAAGTCTGGAAGGGAGAGATTAAAAATCGCGCCAAGGATGGTTCGCTCTTCTGGATGGACACCACGATTGTGCCTTTTCTCGACGTCAAGGGAAAACCCCTTCGCTACGTGGCCATCCGCACCGACGTCACGACCCTCAATACCCATGAGCGAGAAATTGTCCGTCTCAGCCGCCTCTATGCCGCGCTCAGCCAGATCAATCAAGCCATTGCCCGGACGCCAACCCGCAGCGAACTATTTGAGAAAGTCTGCCAGGCACTCGTCAAACATGGCGGATTCCGGAGTGCCTGGATCGGATGGCATGATGCAAAAAACCGTCTCCTGGAACCCGTGGCCATTTGGGGAGATGACAGTGGGTATCTGCGCACGATCAGAATTTACACCGATGACCGGCCGGAGAGTCGGGGTCCGGCCGGAACGGCATTCCGGGAGAACCAACCGTACATTTGCAACGACACGTTCACGGATCCGGTCATGCTCTTATGGCGTGAACAAGTGAAACAGCACGACCTCCACGGTTGCGCAGCTTTTCCCATTCACATCAAGGAGGAAGTCTGCGGCGTGCTCTGTGTTTACGCGGCTGAGACGAATTTTTTCCAAGACAAAGAGATCGCGTTGCTGGTGGATGCCGCGAGTGATGTCTCGTTTGCATTGGAAAACTTTGCCCGCACCGAGGCGCATACCGCCTCGGAGTTGCGTTACCGGCGGCTCTTCGAGAGCGCCAAGGATGGGATTCTGATTCTCGACGCGGATACGGGAATGGTCGTGGACGTGAATCCCTTCTTGATCGCATTGCTCGGATTTTCCCATGCGCAGTTTCTGGGCAAGACGATCTGGGATCTTGGCTTTTTTAAGGACATCCTGGCCAACGAAGAGCATTTCGCGGAATTAAAGCGGAAGGAATACCTCCGCTACGAGGACCTACCCGTGGAAACGAGCGATGGCCGGAGAATCGACGTGGAATTTGTCAGCAACGTCTACCGGGTCAACGGCCATAAAGTCATCCAGTGCAATGTGCGCGACATCACGGATCGCAAAATGGCCGAGCAGGCTTTGCGTCTGCGTGAGCAAGCGCTGGCCGAAGTTTCCCAAGGCGTTCTGGTCAGCGACGAGAAACAATTGATCACTTATGCCAACGCCAGTTTTTCCAAACTGACCGGCTATGAAGAAGGCGAGATTCTGGGCCGGAATTGCGCTTTCCTGCAAGGGCCCGAGACCAATCCGGAAACGATCCGGAAAATTCGCCGCGCGCTCAGAGCGCTGAAACCTTTTGAAGGAGAGGTTCTGAACTATCGCAAGAACGGCCAGCCCTTCTGGAACGAACTCTCGATTGCTCCGATCCCCGGCAAGGGAGGCGCGCCGACACGTTTCATTGGCATACAACGCGACATTACCGAACGTAAAAAATCCCAAGAGATCCTGAAACGCACGCTTGAACGTTTGCAACTTGCCATGAAGGCCAGCAATGCCGGCATCTGGGAACACGATCTGCACACGGACAAGGTGGAGGCGGACGACAAAGTTCTGGCCCTCTATGGCCTCGGGTGGGAAAAGGAATTTCCCTTCGAGATCTGGGAGAGCGCCATCGATCCCGAAGACCGTGACCGCGTGAACGCGGCGATCAAAGAGTCAATGGATAGCGGCAGAAACGCCTTCAATACCGAGTTTCGAATCCATCGGATCGACGACGGAACACAGCATTTCATTCGCGCCGAAGGCAGCATCATGCGTGATGCCTCGGGTCACCCGACACGAATCGTCGGTGTCAATTGGGATGTGACGGAAAAACGCGTGCGCGAGACCAAGCTTGCCGAAGCCCTGGCCCAGGAAAAGGAACTCGCCGAAAAAGCCCGGGCCGGCGAACGCGCGAAAAGCGAATTCCTCGCGGTGATGAGTCATGAGGTCCGGACGCCTCTGAACAGCATCCTCGGATTCGCCGAGTTGCTGGCCCAAACACCCAACCTGCCGCAGGAATCAAGTGAGATGGCGCAAACCATTCGCTTCAGCGGCCAGTCTTTGCTGCGCATCCTCGATGACGTTTTGGACTTCAGCCGTCTGGAGGCAGGACGCCTGACCATCGAACCGTCCCTCTGCTCCCCTCTTGAAATCCTGCAGGATATCCATGCCATGCTGGCTCCGCTGGCCCAAGACAAGGGGTTGGAGTTCGAATTGACCTTGGATGACGGCACGCCTGAGCACCTCTGGAATGATGCCGGCCGCTTGCGCCAGGTCCTGCTCAACCTCGCCAGCAACGCCATTAAATTCACCGCGAACGGGTCGATCACCTTCGGAACCCGGCCTTCGAAAGAATCCCTGAAAGACGGGCAGCAGGACATCGATTTTTTTGTGAGGGATACGGGACCGGGAATTCCGGAAAAGGATCTCGCGAATATCTTCAAACCGTTTGTCCAGGCCGACTTTAGCATATCTCGCCGATATGGCGGCACAGGGCTGGGGCTGGCGATTTCAAGAAATCTGGTGGAACTCATGGGGGGAACACTCCGGGTGCAAAGTACAATCGGCACCGGCTCCGAATTTACCGTCACCCTTCCCCTCGACGTCCCGCATCCCGAGGCACCAACCAGCGAGGAACCCCCCATCGAAATTCTCGACGAGACGTTTGTCGACAAGCACCCATTGCAAATCCTCTTGGTGGAGGACGACCTGGTGAACCTCAAACTCATGCTCATGGTTCTGCGCAAACTTGGCTATGAGCCACTCGTGGCCACAGACGGCAATGAGGCAGTGGAAGTCTTCCGTCAGAAACGTCCCGATTGCATTCTCATGGATCTCCAGATGCCCAAGAAAGACGGCATCCAGGCAACGATCGAAATTCGGGCCATTGAAAACTCCAGCCTCGGCAGCAAGCGCACCTTTATCTCAGCCCTCACGGCCAACATTGTGGCGGTCAATCGCCGTCAATGTTTTGAAGTCGGAATGGATGGCTACTTGAACAAACCGATCAAGGCCAACCTGCTGGCGCTAACGATCCAAAAAGCTAGTGCCGTTTCCAAAATTCACCAGCCGTAGACGGCAGGTTCAGTCCTTTGGATGATAGGCTTAAGGATTATTCCTGATTTCGTGCGTCGGCACGAATGGAAGGCCCGGACATACTCTCAGCGAATCAGCACAGCCAGCCAGCGCTGCAAGACGGCGGAATCACTGAAGAATTGCTCATAATAGTCCCGGCACGGCATGACCATCCCGGCCTGCGGACGTCGAGGCTGTTGCGCCAGATTCTCCAAAGTTTCGGCATAATCTTGGGGACTCACCAACCGCACCACCTCTTCAGCAGCCGGACCGAGCTGCGCGTGAGCGAAGGAGGCGAGGCCCCCGGTGCGGCAGAGCAAGGCGGGCACACCGTGCTGGATCGATTCAAGGGCCGCCATGGAAAGGGTTTCCCATTCGTCCTGCGAAGGAACGAGGAGGAGGTCGATACCGCCGAAAAATTTGCGCAGAAACGCTTCGCGCTCGGCGGGATCATACGCGCCGTGAAAATTCACTGTGACAGGTCCCGTCCGGCACTCCCGCTCTTGAAACGCGGCGGCGAAGGGCCCCACACCAGCGACGTGGAACTCGCAGATGGACTTTGTCGTATCAATGAAATCGATCATGGCCGCACTGCCCTTGTCCTGCGTGAGACGCCCAATAAGACCAAGGCGGATGGGCCCGTCCGGGATGACCCGCGCCTCTCGTTCCGCGGCGAGTTTCTCCGGTTCGCGCACAGGAATCTCCGACGACTGCGGCACCCAGGTGAACTGTGGATTGCTGGCCGCTCCGGGAAAATTGTCGTAGGTCGCCGGGCAGATAAAAACCATGCGTTGAAAAACCCTGGCATAAAAATTCAGCCGCTTGATCGTGCCCGGATTGAGGTCGTGGGTGATGTGATAGTAGATGGAGTTTTTCGCCGCAACGAGAACGGCGAGCAGCACGGAGAGGTGCCGCATGGCAAGGGCAAAAAAGACCGTTGGCCGGTCTCGCCATGCCCTCGCCACCGCGGAGGCAAGCGTCCGCCACCGCAACCGCCCCTGTTCATCGCTGAGCAAAACAACCCGGCAACCCAGGCCCTCGATCTGTGCGGCTACTGCCGCGGAATGGCCGTGTTCCGGCATCGTCTTGCACCATACCTCGATGGCGTCGAAGTGCGGACGCAACAGCCGACAAAGGCCGTAGGTGAGCGTCGAGTGCCCGCCCACGCGCGGCAGGCTGGTGAAAAGGATCAGGCGGCGACTCATGGAGCGGCAGCGTAGCAGAACGGTCAGGCTGTTTCGAGATCTTCGATCCGTTGCCTTAATTCCGCGCCAAAAATCGGCAAATGCTCGGAGTCAAATACCGTGAGGTGCCGCCCGGGAATGCTGACAATTTCGACCTCACCAGCGAGCCGGGCCCAGCCGTAGTCCTCGGGAAATTTAAAAATCTCATCATCCGCGAGAGCCTTAAAAAGTGTCACCTTGCCCGGATACGGACGCGGACGGTAGACCTCATGCAACGCCTCGTGGGCTTTGCCCAATTCGTGCGCACGCCCACTTCCATTGCTGGGCACTTCGCGCGGCGTCGGAGATGGCACGACCTTGTTTTTTGCCCGCCGCAAAACGCGGGCGACTCGTTTGGGAAATTCCGTCTCGGCGTTCCAGTTTCGGACGAGTCGTTCCGGCAGGGTATAAGGCCTTTTCGGAGCCGTCGGACAGATCGTGTCAAAGAGCGCAAGAAACGCCACCGTCTCCCCCTGCTGGTGCAACTGGCAGGCCATTTCATAGGCCACGAGCCCGCCAAAGGAATATCCACCCAGAAAATAAGGACCGGTTTCCTGACAACGGCGCAAGAGTTGCAGATACCGCACGGCCATATCTTCAACAGACTCAACTTTGATTTCGCCCTCCCCGCTCAAGGCCGGGGACTCAACGGCAAGCAGGGGCCGATCCCGTTGAAGGTGCCGGGCCAAGTCGCGATAAAAGATCACGCCACCATCGCCACCATGGATGCAAAAGAAGGGTGGTTTGTGGCCCTCTTCCTGAATGGGAGCAATAATGGATTCCAGTTCTCGCACCGCCGTGGCTTCACCACTCAACTCCCGGTCAAGCAATTCCGCCAGCGCGCGCAACGTCGGCGCGCGAAACAAACTGGCCAACGGCAAAGAGATGCCGTGGCGTTTCTGGATCTCAGCAAACAATTGGAAGGCAAATAACGAGTGTCCGCCCAGTTCGAAAAAATCGTCGTTCCGCCCTATGCCGGAGATGTTCAGCATCTCCCCCCAGAGCACCGCAAGTTCCTTCTCCCGAGGGGTCTCCGGCGCTTCCCCCCCCGTCGAGGCCTCACCGCAAATGGTGACGGTCAGCGCCCGCCGGTCGATTTTCCCATTGGGGGTCAGCGGAAACTCCCGAACGGAAACCATCATTCCCGGGATCATGTAATCGGGAAGACGTTCCGCCAGTTCCCGGCGGAGACGATCAAAGACTTCCCGCTCGTTCCCCGCCTTCTCCTGCCAGGGCACGCTAGCCAGTCCGGAGGGAGAATGGCCGGTCAGGACCCGTGGCCAAAGAGGCCGTGCCGCGTTTCCGGAGGGAAGGAAAACCGCTTCGAGCAAGCCGGACAATCCGTCGCCCTGCCATCGCACGAAAGCGCGATAGCCCAGGGTCACGGCCGCGGCAAACAACTCCTCAGCGCTGACGGCATCCGCGGGCGGATGAGTGGGCACGGGCACGTCTGCCGCGGCCGGAAGATCCCGCACTGCGCGATAAAAACCAAGCTGCCGCGCGAGCCGGGCGTCGGGAATATCCTTTAGCGCGAGAACGCGAGATTCTCCGGCCAGAAGATTTTCGAATGCGACCGGACCATCCCACGTTTTCCAATCGGGAATGGCCAGGAGCGAAGGAGCAGGCCCCGCGTGAAGCACGACGTCGTAATGGTAGTCGGTCGTTTCGTTGCCTAATCTTCCGCGGCGCAGGAAAAATTCCCGATGAGCAAGGCCCGGAAGTTCCAGGAGCTCGAACCAGTCCGGATCCAGACACAGTTCTTTTTCCCGCTCAAGGCGATGGCTGAGTTTTTCCCGAAACTGGCCGCAGGTCATTCCCCCACCCTCGCGCACCAGCAAAGTCTCCGCATGATGCACGGGCAGCAGGGCAAATCCTTGAATGTCGCCGAGAAAAACCCTTCCCCCGGGTTTCAGAACGCGCAGCGCGCCGGCCAGGACGCGTCGCAGGTATTCGGCTCCTGGAAAATATTGGGCAACGGAATTGATGATAACCGTGTCAAAGAATCCGTCGGGAATTTCGGCAAAATCGTCCGCCGGACGCTGGAACAGCTTCACCTGCGGGAGGGTCACGGTTTTTTGCAGCGCCTCCACGGCGGCTTGGGAGATGTCTGCCGCCCAATAGACTTCGGTGTTCGGCGCAAGGCGGGACAAAAGCTGACCGGTCCCGCAGCCGATTTCGAACACACGGACGGGATGAAATTCACGGATCCGGGCGACCGTGACGCTGATCCATTCCTCGACCTGCTCGGCGGCGTTTTCCACGCCGGTCCAGGAATTGATGACGGCGTCGAGGTGGTCGAGTTGCGAGTCACCGGACTGCGAGATCGCGGTCTGGAAAATGGACTCCCATTTGTCCTGCCACTGCGTCGAGCCCTCGGCGGGAAGGGCGGATTTTTCCAACCGCAGCCAGGCGACAAGGCGTTCGTCGCGAATATCCACCACGGCCTGCGCGACCCCCGGCGAGCGTTCCAGCAGCGATTCGATCTCGCCGGGCTCGATGCGGTAGCCGCGAAGTTTGATCTGATGATCAAGTCGCCCGAGGCATTCGAGGGAACCATCGGAATGCCACCGGGCCAGATCGCCAGTGCGATAAACCCGGGCGGAGGGAGCGCCGCTCACAGGGTTGGCGATAAACCGCTCGGCCGTCAGCGCCGGTTGGTTCAAATAATCCAAAGCAAGCCCATCACCCCCGATGAGCAACTCGCCCGGCGTGCCGACGGGCTGGAGTTGGAGGGCGGAGTTCACCACATACACCTGCGTATTGTCGATGGGTCGCCCGATCCGAACGGGTGTATTACCGGATTCCATTCGCGCCACCGTGGACCAGATGGTGGTTTCCGTTGGGCCGTAGAGATTCCAAAGTGACCCGCAGAGGGGCACAAGCTGATTGACGAGTTCCCGGGGGACCGCCTCACCGCCGATCAGAATCTTGAGATTTTTGTCCCCGCGCCATCCTGCTTCGAGCAAAAGCCGCCAGGTGGCCGGGGTGGCCTGCATTACGGTGGCCCCACTCTGCGCAAGCTCGTCGCGCAAAAGGTAACCATCCATGACAGTTTCCCGCGCTGCAAGGACCACCGTGGCACCGGTCGTCAGGGGCAGGAAAATTTCCAGACCGGAAATATCAAAAGACAAAGTCGTGACGGAGAGCAGCGTGTCGTCGACGGTCAGTCCCGGTTCGCACCGCATGGAGGTGAGGAAATTCCCCAAGGCGCGATGGGGGATGCGCACGCCCTTGGGACGCCCGGTCGAGCCCGAAGTGAAAATAACGTAGGCCGGATTCTCGCCTCCAACGCTGACCGGAGCAAAGTCCGCGGGAGGTTCTGCCAGGGGAACGTCGAGCAAGACAGTGAGCGCGTGGTGCGGGGAGAGTTGATCCAGGAGGTCTCTCTCGGTGACCAGCACGCGCATCCGGGTATCCTCGACCATCAAGCCCAGCCGCTGCGCGGGAAAGTCGGGGTCCATGGGAACATAAGCCGCGCCGGCTTTCAGGATGCCAAGGAGCCCAACAACCATCTCTGGCGAGCGTTTCGCACAAAGTCCCACGAGATCGCCCGAAGCAACGCCCACGGACTGCAGATGTGCCGCGAGGCGATTGGCGCCTTGATCAAGGTCGCGATAACTCAGCGACGAGGAGCCGCAGCGCACGGCGGTTTTGTCGGGAAGGGCCGCCGCCATGGAGGCCACCAGTTCATGGACTCCACGATCACCCGGACATCCGCAGGTCGTTGCGTTCCATCCGGCCAACATGTCCTTTTCGGCCTCACTGAGGACAGGTAATGTTTCGAGGGTGGAAGCCCCGTCGTTGAGCACCCCTTCGATGAGCGACTCGAACGAGGCGAGCCAGCGTTGGATCGTCGCGGCATCAAACAGGTCCGTATTGTATTCACATTCGACCTCCAGTCGATCGTCACTTTGCGCGAGATTGAAAAAGAGGTCAAAATTAACAAACTGTTTGGCGTTGGTGCCCACCCGAAAATCCAGCCCATCAAAAGAAAGACGGTCGAAGCCGGATTTATCGATATTAAACATCACCGAGACCAGCGGCAGTCGACTGGCGTCGCGGGGCAACCTTAATTCCCGGACCAGACTGCCAAAGGTATAATTTTGATGCTCGTAAGCCTCGATCACCACGCGACTGGCGGCCTCGGCAAACGCCCGAAAAGCCTGACCTTCCTCGCAGCGCAATCGCAGGGGCAGAAAGTTCAGGCAATGACCGATCAATTCCCGGGAGCCCGCGAGAGTCTGTCCGGCCGAAGGCACGCCGATGACGAGATCGTTCTGTCCGCTCAGGCGATGGAGCAGGGTGGCAAAGACACTTAGCAAAGTCGAAAACAGGGTGCCTCCCAGTCGCGGGGAGGCCTTTTGCAGGCGGGCGAACCGACCGGCATCAACCACGAGTGTTTCCATCCCACCGGCATAGGTTTTAAGGGCGGGACGCGGGCGGTCGAGTGGCAATTCCAATGTCGGAGTGCCATCCGCAAAAAGGGAAATCCAATAATCGCGGTCCTTCTGATTTTCCGACTGCGGCCCGCGCAGCGCCCGGGCGTAATTTCCGAACGGGAGCGGAGGCGGCAGCATGGGAAGACGACACGCCTTGCCGGAGTTGTAGCTGAGGGCTAATTCCTCGACGATCATGCCAAGAGACCAGCCGTCGCAAACCAGATGATGCGCCGTGACGAGGAGAACAAGCCGTTGATCCTCAAGAATGATGAGCCGCAACAGAAGCAGCGGCCCATTAGTCAGGTCAAAAACGTGCGCGGTGCAGAGGGCACATTCCGCGGCCAGGCGCAACTCCCGATCGGCCGCTGAAAGGGCGCGCAAATCGGTGATCGGCAGATCGACGTTCTCTGGGGCTGGATAAAAAATCTGTTCCATCCCATCGGCGCTGAAGGTGCTTCGCAGAGCCTCGTGCCGCTGCACAATATGGAGGAGGGAGTTTTCCAGGGTCGGCCGATCGAGAGGCCCGGTAAAGGTGAGCGTGATCGCCTCGTTGAACGAGCGATTGGCATCGTCGCCCATCGACGCGGACGTCCAGATCTCGCGCTGGGCCTCCGTGGTGGGAGACCGGTCCACGCGGGGGAATTCGGCGGCCATCCCAAGCGCCTCTCGTGCTGGGGCGGCAGGAAGAAAATGGGCGTCCTGCATTTCGCCGACGCTGTCCCGGAAGGCAGATACGACGCGGTCAAAATCGGCGTCGGTGTGCGCGGAGGTCAGGTAGATCGGCCGCCCTTCCCAAATATGAAGGCCTTTTTCCCTGAGATAATACCAAAGCAGACTGGCGTGGGGCAGTTCCTGCGCATATTCGAGGCCGGCCACCGCGCTGAAATGCGGCATATGCAGCGGGACCCCGGCCACGGTGAAGTTTTGGTTTAGCGTCCGCGCCAGGAGCGCGGTGCGTTCGGTCATGCGCAGTTGCAGCCCCGGGCCTTGTTCGCGAAGGTGGAGGAGCACGGCACGGGCAGCCGCCATGGCCAGGGGGTGCCGCACAAAGGTCCCGGCAAAAAATGTCATCCCGGTCTCCGGTCCCGAGTCATCGCCGTATTTCCAGTCGCCTCCGTCCAGGCCGTCCATGAACTTCCGGCTGCCCGCCACCACGCCAATGGGGATTCCCCCGCCCAGAACTTTGCCATAGGTGGCAAGATCCGCCTGCACGCCAAACAACGCCTGCGCGCCGCCGGGGTGACACCGAAAACCCGTCACCACTTCGTCGAAAATCAGGGCCGCACCGGAGCGGGTGGCCAGGGCACGCAATTCCTGCAGAAATTCCCGTGGCTGCCAATCAGGACGCCGGCTTTGCACGGGCTCGACCAGGATGGCCGCCAGTTCTCCGGCATGTCGCCGGAGGATGTCCAACGTTTCCGGCGTGCCATAGTCGAGTACCAGCATGTTTTCCACCAGGGAGGACGGAATCCCGGGCGCAACGGGTTGGGCGCGGTACTCGCCATCCACCCAGGAACCCCTCACCAACACTTCGTCGAACATGCCGTGATAGTCACCCGTAAAGCACGCCACCCGGGTCCGTCCTGTGGCCAGGCGCGCCAGACGAAGCGCGGCCATCACTGCTTCGGAACCCGTGTTGCAGAAGGTCACGCGTTCCTGGCCGGTGAACTCGCAAATGTCCCGCGCGATGGCTCCAGCGGAGGCGGACTGCGGGCCGATTTCGATGCCCTTTTGCAATTGCGCTTGCACGGCGGACACCAGCCAGTCGGGAGAATGGCCGAAAAAATACGTGCCAAATCCCATGGTGAGATCCACGTAGGCGTTGCCGTCAATGTCCCAGATCGTCGAGCCCTTGGAACGATCTGCGACGATGGGATACACCATCTCCTTCCAGAGCGGATGAAATCCGGCAACAGCCCGTGGGTCCGCGAAGTGCGCGCGGTTTTCCGCTGTGCAGTTTTTGGATCCGGCCGTACGGCGAACATAGCGTGCGATCAGATCGTCCAGCGCCTTGCGCTGATGGTCGGTGAGGTCGCCGGATTCCCGCTGCAGGGATTTGTAGGGTCCGAAACGGGTGCTGGCAACCAGCGCCGGTCCGGCAGTTCCCGGCCAGCGCACGACGGGCAGACGGGAACCCGGCTTTCCCGGAACGGGTTGCTGGGTCGGAGCGTCGGCTGGAAGTTTCCCATCGATGTGGTCGGCCAAGATCCGGAGACTGGAAACATCGCCCAGCAACTGCCGGAAGCTCACCTTCACGCCGAAGCGGGTGAAAACCGCCTGACTCACTTGCGTGAGCAACAAAGAGTCAAAACCCAATTCATTGAAGGATGTGTCGTCTTCCTCAATCATCCGCCCGGAGAGTTCCTCCACCAGGTCTCGAAGCGTTTCCAAAAGCGGAGTCCGGCGATCGCCTGCCGGAGCGGGTTCCTCCTCGAAAGCCGGCCCGTCGATCTCCTCGATCATTTTGGAGGCGGGTTCCACCCAAAACCGTTTCCGTTCAAACGGGTAGGTCGGCAGAGGGACTCTCCGCCGTTTTTCCGCGGCGAAATAGACCGTCCAATCCGGAGAGGCTCCCCCCACCCAAAGGTCACCGAGCAAGGCCTGCAAAGGCGCCGGATCGACCGCGGTCGACAGCGCGGCCAGCAAATCCGTCGCGGCACGATTGGGATTTTCCGGCAAAGAGACGATGCCTGTACCAGATTCCCGCAGGCCCCGGATCGCCTCGGCCACACTGGCTGCGACCAAGGCACGGCGGTATCCGAAAGCCTTGCGGCCGACGGCCAGCGTGAAAGAAACATCCGCGAGATCCAGACCCGGCTGGTCTTCCAAATGATAAGCCAATCGCTCGGACATCCGTTGCAAAGCGGCGGGGGAACGCGCGGAGAGCAAGAGAAGTTGAGATCGACGCGCCGGAGCCTTGAGCAAAACCTCCGGGGCCTCCTCGATCACGACGTGCGCATTGGTGCCTCCCACGCCGAAGGAACTCACCCCGGCGCGACGCGGTGCCCCGGCACGTGGCCACGAACGCGGCTGATCGGCGGGAAAAAAGGGACTGCCCACAAAATCAATCCGTGGATTCGGCGAACGAAAATGCAGAAGCGGCGGAATGAATTCGTGACGAAGCTGCAGGATCGTCTTGATCAGACCGGTCACCCCGGCGGCCACATCCAGATGCCCAACGTTAGTCTTGGCAGAACCGAGGGCGCAGAATCCCGTGCCGCTGCTGCCGCCCTCGCGGAAGGCTTTGGTGAGCGCGGCAACCTCAATCGGATCACCCAGCGGCGTTCCCGTGCCGTGGGCCTCAATATAGGAAATGGACGCGGGATCGACATCCGCGAGGGCCTGGGCGGAGGCAATGACGGAAGCCTGAGCGTGAAGGCCTGGCGCGGCGAAGCCGATTTTTTCCGAACCGTCGTTGTTCAGGGCATAACCGCGAATGACTGCGAGCACCGTGTCCCCAGCGGCCTCCGCGTCGGCCAGCCGCTTGAGCAGCACCACACCAGAGCCATGGGAAAAGACTGTGCCCTGGGCTTCCGCATCGAAACTGCGGCAGACACCGTCGGGCGAAATCATTCCGTCTTCTTCGTAAAGGTATTCGCGTTTTTGCGGGAAGGTGACCGAGACACCGCCGGCCAGCGCCATGTCGCACTGATACGCCTGCAATGCGGTGCAGGCCTGGCAGACCGCGACGAGGGACGTCGAGCACGCGGTTTGAATCGCCATGCTGGGACCGCGCAAATTTAATTTGTAAGCCACGCGGGTCGGCAAGTAATCCCGCTCGTTGCCGAGCATGGTCGAAAAATCCCCGACCGGATACCCGCCGGCAAATTTTGCGAGGGCCTCCGGAGTCTGGTTCAGATTGCTCAGCAGATAGGAACTGAGACTTGAACCCGCATAAACTCCAATGAGCCCCGGATAGGTTTCCGAGTTATAGCCCGCCGATTCGATTGCCTCCCAGGCGCACTCCAAAAAAATGCGGTGCTGGGGGTCCATGATCTCGGCCTCCCGGGGTTGGATTCGGAAAAATTCCGCGTCAAAAAGGTCGGCCCCTTCGAGGATTCCGCGGGCGCGTACGAACGTCGCGCCCTTGGCCCGGGCGGCCGCGGTAGCCATGGAAAATTCCGTCTCCTCTTCGGGGAAACGCGTAATGGTCTCGCGGCCCCCCGCGAGATTATTCCAAAAGGCGTTCACATCTTCCGCGCCGGGAAAACGTCCCGACATGCCGACAATCGCAATGGCGTCCAACGGCAAACTCATCGTCGCACCACGCAGGGATGACGCGCGGCCAAGACCTGACGCTGTTTTATGGCCCGCGAGCGGACATCGTCGTGGCCGGTCGGAGCCGCTGCCTCCAGATGACGGGCCAGCGCGCGAATGGAAGGCTGGGCAAACAAGTCCGTTATCGGCAACGCGCGCCCCACCGCCACAGAGACGCGAGCGTGGACGACCGCCAACTGAATCGAATCACCACCGAGATCGGAAAAATTGTCCTCACACCCCACATCCTCGCGACCCAACACATCTGCCCAAATGGATTGGAGCACCTTTTCCAGGGCGGTGCCCGGAAGGGCAAACACCCGAACCGGTTCCGTCACCGGAAGGCGCGCCAATTGAGCCCGGTCCACCTTGCCCGTCGCCGTCAGCGGAAACGTCTCCGCCCGCACCAAAGCGGTGGGGACCATATAATCGGGCAACTGTGCGACAAGACGGCGTTTGATTTCTGCCAGATCCACCTCACCGGCCACATGGGCCACCAACCGGGGCGAACCGGAGGGGTCTTCACGCACGACAACAACGGCCTGGCGCACTCCAGCGTTCAGTTCGATCAGACTTTCGATCTCCCCGAGTTCGATGCGAAAGCCACGAATTTTCACCTGCTGGTCCACGCGCGCGACAAACTCCAACACTCCGTTTTTCCAGCGCACCAGATCGCCGGTGCGATACACCTTCCGGCCGCTGTCCGGCTTCGCAAAATCGGGTACGAACTTTTCTGCGGTCAGTTCCGGTCGCTGATGATACCCCAGCGCCACACCGTCCCCCCCGATGAGCAATTCCCCAACTTCGCCATTCGGGACGGGTTCGTTGGCGGGATTAACGATGGAAACCTGGGTGTTGTCGATCGGGCATCCAATCGGCACCGGACCTTCACCCGCCTCCAGCTGCACGAGCGTGGACCAGATCGTGGTCTCAGTGGGCCCGTAGAGATTCCACAGCGAAGCGCAGCGGCCGGACAAGTCGTTGACCAGCGCGCGCGCCACGGGTTCCGCCCCGGTGAGGATTTTCAACCCCGGACGGCCTTCCCAGCCCGTCTCACGCAGCATCCGCCATGTTCCAGGGGTGGCCTGCATCACCGTGACACCAACCCGCTCCATCTCCGTCGCAAGCAGGCGTCCATCCCGTCGCATTTCCTCGCTCGCGAGCACCATCGTGGCTCCGGTGGCCAGGGGCAGGAAAATTTCCAGTCCGCTCATGTCGAAAGAAAAGGTCGTCACGGCGAGCAGAAGATCCGTGGAGGTCATGCCCGGTTCACGCGCCATGGACAGCGTAAAATTCACCACCGCGCGATGCGGAATTTGCACGCCCTTGGGGCGTCCGGTGGAGCCGGACGTGTAAATCACATAAGCCAGGTCCTCCGGTCCACATTCCGGCGCGACAAAATCCGATGGCGCCATGCCGAGCGGTTGATCCAAATCGAGGAAGACCACGTCGCGCGGGCCGACCACATGGTGGAGATCGCTTTGCGTGACCACGACCCGCAATCCGGAATCCTCGATCATCACGGCCAGCCGGTCCGGCGGGAAAGCCGGATCCAGCGGAACGTAGGCAGCCCCGCTGCGCAAGATCCCAAGCAAGCCGGCCACGGTTTCCAAGCGGCGGCCGGCACACAGCCCCACCAAATCGCCCCGCACAATGCCCATCGCCATCAACCGCGCCGCGACGGCGTTTGCCATCCGGTCGAGCTCCGCGAACGTGCAGGAGTTCTCCCCGGCAATGACCGCGGTTTTCTGCGGGAACTGAACTGCCACCTCCGCCACGCGAACCGGGAAACTTTTCCAGCCACCATCGTCCCGCTCGCGACCGCGGCCGGAAGCCAGGATGGGATGAAGAGCGGTGAGCATGGATGCCGAGAAATATCGGTTTTTGCAACAGGTTGTAAAGCGTCGTCGACACGAGTGTGTGGTCAGGGTGGCCCGACGGCGCTCGTGCGAAAAAACTGGCTTCGCGATTTTCACCGTTCGTCTTTCCTGATTAACTCTCGCGGAATGGATTGGTTCGTCGCCCTGCTGCTTGTTGCGCCAGCGGCCTATTTTTACCTGACCAATTCCAGCTGGCTGATTGATTACCTGGTCTGGGTCACGGTATTAAACCGGGGCATCCGACGGTACATGGACTGGGTGGCCGGGGCGTTTAATCCATTTTCTCCGATCAGCCTCACGCCGCTGATCATCTCGGGCTTTGTCTTTCTGATGGTGCTGCAAAACTACCAGGGCCTGCCCGGCTATTTGCAGCGAATTTTCAAATTCTTCACCGCCGCGCTGGCCATCGGTTTTCTGGTGGGGCTGGTGCGCAATCAATTCGCCGCCGTCTACGCCCTGGCGGAATACGTGGCGCCGCTTTCCATTCTTGGCTGCGCAGCCATCGCCAATGGCAACGAGCGGGTTCTCGATCGTTGGGTGAGATCGGTGGGCTGGGCGGCCGTCGTGGTGAGCCTCTACGGGTGGTATCAATATTACACCATCCCGGCCTGGGATGCCTTCTGGGTGCGGGCCGTGGGTTTCGAAGGGTATCTGGGCCAGCTCAAGCCCACCCAGATGGTGGTCTTTTCGACGATGAGCGAACGCGGTGTTCTGGCTGGGTTTCTGGCCTTTGCGGTCATTCCCATGATCGTTTCGAAACGCTGGCGCAACACCCTAGGCTGGATCTCGGTCATGATCATTCTCGCCACGATTTTGCTCACCTTTGTGCGCACAGCCATCATCACAATCGGACTCGCGGCCGTGATGTTTCCCGTGCTCAACCGCGGCAAAAACACCATCCAAATCATCGTCCTGCTCTGCGTCGCCGCGGTGGCGGGCAATACCATTCTCAACCGCACCCCCAGTTCGGGCAAGGTGGGTGAGCGGCTTTCCAGCATTGGCAACATCACCGAGGACGGCTCATTCAAGGGCCGCATTGCCATCGCCAATTACGGCGTCGGGGCGTTGCTGAAAAACCCTCTCGGCACAGGTCTCGGATCGACGGGACTAGCCGGGCGGGTTAATACCGGGAGCGCAGATTCCGAGGCGGCCATCGGCGACAACGGTTATTTCGAAATTCTATTCTCCTTTGGCGTGATTGGCGGCGCGTGCTTTTTTTACGCGTTTTATCTGCTCTGGAAACAGGTGCGCATTTTCGAAAAGCTCGGCATCCGAGGCGAGTCGATGATGATGTTTAAAGCCCTGTTTGTCACCGGGGCCGTCGCGCTGTTTGCCGGGAACTGGCTGGCGGGTCCGGGGTCCGTCATTTTCTGCGTCTTTGCCGGTTTCGCCGCGCATCCGAAACCCGCGATGGATCGTTACGTCCGCTCGCTTGCCGCCCCGCGGAAACCCGCGGGTGATTCCGCTCGATCCGCGGCAGACAAGCGGGAATAGTCGCGGGGTGAAAACGCTTCTCGTTCTGGTGGTATCGCTGGCTTTCGGATGCATCGCCCAGGCCCAGCAGAAACCGGTGGTGTACAACAACGCGGAAGCCGGGGATACGCCGTTGGACCGTGCGGTAAAAAAAATCTACGCGGAGAAGTTTGCCGTGACGGACATCACCGCTGCGGCGGGATATGTGTCGCCCAAACCTGTCGTGGGAACCCTGCCCACCGCCGCGCAATCGCCCGAGGGTGAACCCCTCGAGGGATATGTTCTCATTGCATACATCATCTCGGCGGAGGGTCTGGTGGAACATCCGGTGGTGCTAAGGACAACTCACGAGGCGCTCAATCAGACCGCCTTAGCCGCAATGGACGAGTGGCGTTTTGTCCCGGGAACAGTGAAGGGAAAACCCGTGGCGACGACGGCTGCCCAGGAATTTAAGTTCGACATCGTCAGGTCGGGTTTCGAGACCACAAATATCGTGCTCTATCAACCCGACGACGTAGTGCAGAAACGTTTGCCGGGCGCGGGACACCTCGCGGCCTACCTGGAAAAATTACAAACCACCGTCTCCGAAACTTTTGCGGAAACCACCCGGGCCGACACTCTCGACGTGGTGGTGGCAGTGCGGCCCGGCGGGAAGTCCCGGGTCTGGCTCTCGGGCTCAAACCTGGACGCCAAGACGCTGCAGTCCCTGCGCGAAAAACTGGAGGCAATCCCTCCCGTGCAGGTCACGGAAGGACCCGTGGCCTTTGCCATTTCCGGAAAAATCGCCGGAGGCACACGAAGCGGCGAAGATCCTCCCATGCCTCCGGAATGGCAGGACGCGGTGAAAAAACTCCCCCAACCTGTCGGGATTCCGGACGGTTTGCTGGAGGCGGTTTGGCCGGCGAATTAACCCACCTTCGTGTAGCGCTCCAGATGGCAGTGGAACCCCCCGAGGTCGATGCGGCGGCGGTCGTCCTGCCGGAGCGGCAGGCCCCCGGGATGAGCGGAGGTCGGATTGACAAAAACGAGTCGGCCTCCGGGCCGGAGCACCCGAACAGCCGCAGTGAAGAGCGAATAGATCAACCCCGGCAAATCGGAAATCGGAACCCGTCGGCCCAGCGGCGGATTGGTCACCACCAGAGACACCGAGTTCACGCCCAATCCCTCCACCGAGGCGTGGTCCCGAAAATCGCAACACGCCAGCGTCACCGGAACGTCGGCCACCGCCTCCGCCAGATTGAGCCCGGCCATTTCCAGCGCGCCGGCACTGAGGTCGGTGCCGAACACCCGAACGACTCCGCCCAGGAGGGAGCGTTCGATGAGTTCCAGGCCGGAGCCGCAAAAAGGATCCCAGACGATTTCCTCGGACACCTTGCCGGCGATGCGGGCCAGACAGGCCGCCAGCGGAGGATGCGAGGCGGCCGGCACATCTCCCAGGCGATAGGCAAAACGCGGATCGGGACGCAGTCGGGGCGTGACTTCCAGCGAACACCCGCGCGAGTGATGGCGGACGTTAATCTGCCATGGCGCATCGCGCGAATCGTTTAACAGGGCTGGATTCAGGGCATACACCCGATCCCCCAACCGCCTTACGGTTGAGCGCTGATGACCCTTCGAAACAAATTCCAGCCGGTAGCGCAATGGCCCCTCGGTGAACGCCTCCAGCACGCGGAGCGTGTCGGGCGATGCCAGGACCGCGGCCAGATTTTCCACTTCATCCGGTGACGCGGATGAGACCTTTCCCGGCTCGATTCCCAGATACCCGAAACACCGGAGGGCAAAAAGATCACCCAGCGTAAAAGGACCCCGGGGCGTGACCGTCACGAGGCCCTCGCTGCAACGAACGCGGCGAAACGGCGCTCCCTCGCGGACCCTTTGGTCCACCTCCGCCGCGACAATTTCCTCCAGCCCCTCGCGGCAATGCAGATGAATATTCAACCCGGCAAAGTCGCCCAGCGCCCCATCCATTCGCACCCTGCTGGGGTTTTCCACCCGGGCCACATTGGCCGCCACCTTGCGCAGAATTTGCGGAGCGAGCCGGCCTTCCGCCGTGCCCAGGGTCTCACTGCCGCCGATCTTTTCCAGAGTCCGGGCCAGGGAATATTTCTCCCGCTCCGAAGAGGTTGTTTCCAGGAGCGACAGCAATTCGCCTTCCTCCCCGGACGCGCCCCCCAACTTGGGCAGGGCATTCATGGCGTAACGGCGGACTTTTTCCTCGGGATCACGCAGCAGGGCACGCAGCCACGCCCGCGCACGCTCCTGCTCATCCGGCGTTCCCGATTCGGAAAATACCACCCCGACCGCACGAACCACCGCGACGTTTTGCAAACGGCCGGGCCGATCCGCCCGGTCAAAGGCCGTCACCTCTGTGGACCAAAGTTGCTCGCAGGAAAGCCGCCGCAACCGTTGGTATAACTCCTTGGAGGGATTTTCTTTTTTCACGAAAAACCCCCGGGGCGCATTCCCTGTTGACCGCGATTCCTGAAGTGGAATCGCGGGAAAAATTCCGAAACGGAGGTGATCAGGCCCTCTTGCCGCCGGGTTGCGGCTTGGGTTTCTCCTGCTTGGGTTTTTTCACTTCCTTGCGTTTGCTATTATTACCTTTGCCCATAAAAAATTTGGTGTTCGGCTTTTCGTCTATTCGGTCTCGGCCGTCGTCTTTTCCGATTTTTCGTCGTAGAAAAGGGTGATTTTGGAAATTTCCGTCAGATCAAATCCGAGCCACTCGACCGCGTCGCCCCCGTCCACCCAAACAATTTTGAGATCCCATTTGGCCGCCGTCGCCTTGGGGCTGAAGGTAATGTCGACGCTCTCCTCGTCCTTCAAGCTGCGGGGCAGCACATTTTTATCGTCTTCCGTCCACTCCTCCTGGGACGAAGGGGCAATATAAATCTCCCGGATGGCATAACCCGTTTTGTTCACGATGGTGAAATCGAGGTCGCTGGCCGCCAAGCCTGTGGCCACCGCGCTTATCATCACTACCAGGGCAAGAACCCAACCCGTCGCCGGCCGCAAATTTTTCGTCATAAAGTCCGAACCTGACAGACCCCTGCCCCGGCGTCAAGATGCCGCCATCAGGCGCGCAAAGTCTTGCCAACGGGCGCGAAAATCCTCAGAAGCGAGCACGATGATTATCACCCCAAAGATTCGCGGTTTCATTTGCACGACAGCTCATCCCGACGGATGCGCGGCCCATGTGCAGGAACAGATCACCTACGTGAAATCCCAGCGTCCGCTGGAGGACGCTCCCAAGCGGGTTTTGGTGGTGGGCTCGTCCACCGGCTACGGTCTGGCTTCCCGGATCGTCGCGGCCTTCGGCGGCGGGGCCTCCACGGTGGGCGTCTTTTTCGAGAAAGAGCCCGTGGAGAAAAAAACGGCATCAGCCGGGTGGTATAACTCCGCAGCTTTCGAGGAGGCTGCCAAGCAGGACGGGCTCTACGCCAGGAGTTTCAACGGCGACGCGTTTTCTCCGGAGATGAAGCAGGCGGTGATCGCGGCGATCAAGGCAGATCTCGGGCAGATCGACATGATCATCTACAGCCTGGCCTCTCCGCGCCGAACCGACCCGGTGACAGGCGACGTGTATCGGTCCGTGCTGAAACCCACTGGCGAAACCTTCACCAACAAAAATCTCAACACTGATAAAAAAACGATTGAGACGGTGACGATTGAACCTGCCACCGAGGAGGAAATTCTTCATACCGTAAAGGTAATGGGCGGAGAGGACTGGCAGCTTTGGATCGATGCCATGGCGGAGGCCGGAGTGCTCGCGGACGGATTCAAAACCGCCGCTTATTCCTATATCGGGCCCGAATTGACCTGGGCCATTTACACCGACGGCACCATCGGCCGGGCCAAACAACATCTGGAGGAGACGGCGAAAGCCATGAACGCCCGGTTCGGCGCGGGGACTGCCTTGGTTTCGGTGAACAAAGCTCTTGTCACTCAGGCCAGTTCGGCGATCCCTGTCGTGCCGCTTTACATTTCGATTCTTTACAAAGTGATGAAAGCAAAGGGCCTGCACGAGGGCTGCATCGAGCAGATCCATCGGCTCTTCGCGGACCACTACGGTTCACCCACCGGCCCCCGGCTTGACGACAAAGGACGCGTCAGGATTGACGACTGGGAAATGCGGGAGGACGTGCAGTCCGAGGTGCAGAAAGTCTGGGAGACCGTTTCCACCGAAACGATCGACGAGGTTTCGGATTTCGCCGGTTACCAAAGCGAATTTTACCGACTCTTCGGTTTCGGGTTGGAAGGAGTGAATTACGACGCGGAAGCGGAACCGATGCGCGCCATTCCCAGCCTTCCGCCTGCGGCGTAAGGGACTGACAACTTCCAGCAGCCGCGCCCTAGGGCAGGACTAATACGTTTCCACCAGGGGCTCGGTCACGGGAGTGCCATCACTCCATTGTCCGAGGAACCGTTGCTCTTCGGAATCCCCGAGGGCGACGTTCCGATTCTCGCCCCGGAATGCCGCATCCAGCAGGGCGTCCAGCCATTTCCAATATCCGAGAAAGTCGAAGGCGTCCGCTCCGTTGCTACGGCGTCCGCCCGCCGTGGTGGACAGCGGGGCACCGTGATCGGCCAGCAAGTCCGGCGTGCCGTAGTCGTCCGTCCGCAGACGAATTAGATTACGGTTTTCCGGCGGCACCCCGGATGCACCGTCCAGAACCCAAACTGTCGGACCATCACCGGTGACAACGTCCTCCTCTCCGACCACTCCGATCATTAGGAGATTGGGAATATTCTCCGGAGGCAGCAGGACGGACGGGATACCTGGAAGTAGCGAATTTGCGTCACCCGCATTCGCTAAGAACACGGCTCCAGGTGTCGGCAGCCCGCGATCCGCCGCCAGACCCGCCACGTTCGCGGCGAGAGTCGCGCCGAGCGAATGCCCCACCAAGGCAAACTTTCCGGCCTCAGGTCGGACGCGGCCGGATTGCGTGCGAAGCCGCTCCAGAGCTGACTGGATGGTGGAAATGGCGTTGCCCGTATAGGACACAGCGTCACCGGCAGAGTTTTGGTACACCGGGAAAACGACCGTATTGCCCCGCCGCACCAAGTGTCCGATCCATCCAAGGTAGGCGTCCGGACTGACGGCCTGATACCCGTGCAGGAAAACTACGACCGGGGCCAGGCGGGGCTTCGGTTGGGCGGGTTCGAAAAGATAATACGCCAGTGCCCCTTTGCCAAAGGGTCCGGAACGGGAGACTTTTCCATGCACATAGTCCCGGCCGCCGGGACCGGTGGCGGGCTGGGCAGGCGGGGTCTGGCCGCAGACATTGAAGACCGTCATGAACAGCGAGGCAAAGAGGAGGGTCTTAGTCATGGTGAAAGATTGAACTCCCCGGGCAAATTGAAGTTTCCCGTTATCCTCATTTTTTCGCGCACGGGGATTTCTTGTGAGGGGGCACTTTCGGCGATACGATCAGCTGGATGATTTTTCTGCTGCTCGCCTTGACGGTTTCCGCAAGCGGCCTTGCGGTGGCCTCCGACATCCGGGCCAGCCCCGGTCCACCGGTGGTCCAGGAATTGATGGGCGGCTGTTCCCTCACCTGTTCTTTCCCCTGGAATGCCGAAGCGTCCAACGAGAAACTGGCGGCTCTGAACGACAGCGAAGCCGGCACGGCTTGGACCGGTGCCCGGGTCGGCGACATGCTGGTGTTCCAGTTTCCCAAGGATCTGCCCCGCGAACTCAATGGCACGCCCTTTTACGGCATCGACCTGGCCAACGGCCGTCAGCGCCCGGCGGCGGCCTTCGCCGAATATGGCCGGATCAAAAGCCTGCGGCTCTCGCATAATGGAAAACCCGTGCACACCATCCACTGGGACGACACACGACGCTGGCAGCAGGCGGAGTTCGACGACATCTTTCTCAATGTCGGCGACACCCTCAGCCTGGAGATATTGGAAATCTACCCCGGAACAAAATTCCCGACCGCCGCCATCACAGAAATCGTCCTGCAGGGAGCGCACTGAGTCGGGAGGAAAATCCGCCCCGGCCTGGAGCTACGCCTTCTTGGTCACCTGCAACCCGAGGTCCCGCAACTGGCGGGGTTCGACCGGCGTCGGCGACGCCATCATGAGGTCTTCCCCGCGGTTGTTTTTCGGGAAGGCGACGACATCACGAATGTTCTCTGTGCCGACGGCGAGCATAACAAGGCGGTCCACGCCGAGAGCGACGCCGCCATGCGGGGGCGCGCCGAATTTGAAGGCTTTGAGCAGATGCGGGAACAGGAGCTGTTGTTTTTCCGGGGAGATGCCGAGAACCTCGAACATTTTCGCCTGGAGATCCGCCTCGTGGATCCGGATGCTGCCGCCGCCGATTTCCACGCCGTTCAGGACCACGTCATAAGCCTGCGCGCGCACTTTGGCGTATTCGCCTGCCTCGATGAGCGGCACGTCCTCGGTTTTCGGCCGGGTGAAGGGATGATGGACGGCGTTCCATTTCTGCTCCTCGGCGCTATACGCCAGCAACGGAAAATCGACCACCCAGAGAAAATTGAGTTCAGACGGATCCTTGACCAACTTGAGAATCTCCGCGACCCGGAGGCGGATGCGACCGAGCACCGTGCAAACCGCTTCCCAGCCATCGGCCCCAAAGAGGATGAGGTCTCCTTCCTCGATGGCGAGGCGTTCGGTGAGCGCAGCTTTTTCGGCCTCGCTGAAAAATTTCACAATGGGGGATTTCCACTCGCCGTTTTCGACCTTGATGAAAGCGAGGCCCTTGGCGCCGGACTGTTTGGCCAGTTCGGTGAGGTTTTCGATCTGTCCGGTCGTGATGCTGGCAAAACTCTTGGCGTTAATGGCTTTCACCACGCCGCCCGAATCGAGGGCGCCGCGGAAAACTTTGAACTGGCTCTCGCCAAAAACGTCGCCCACGTCCACGAGTTCGAGGCCGAAACGCCGGTCGGGCTTATCCACGCCGTAGCGGTTCATCGCCTCGTCATAGGTGAGGCGATCAAACGGCGTGGGAATCTCAACGCCACGGGCCGAGCGGAAGACGTCAACCAACAAGCCTTCGATCAGCGTGTAAATATCGTCGGGCGTGATGAAGGAAGCCTCCAGGTCGATTTGGGTGAGTTCCGTGATGCGATCCGCGCGGGGATCTTCATCGCGAAAGCACTTGGCGATCTGAAAATATTTTTCGATGCCGCCCACCATGAGGAGCTGTTTGTATTGCTGCGGCGACTGGGACAGGGCGTAGAAGCTGCCTTGGAAAATGCGGCTCGGGACGAGAAATTCCCGCGCGCCCTCCGGCGTGCTCTTCGACAGAACCGGGGTTTCAATTTCCAGAAAACCCTGCGCGTCAAAATAATCGCGGGTGGCCTTGATCACCTTGTGACGCACGGTGAGATTGCGCACCATGCTCGGCCGACGGAGGTCAAGATAGCGGTGTTCCAGCCGGAGATCCTCGTTCACAGAATCCTCGTCGAGCGGGAACGGCAGCACGTCGGATTTGTTCAGAATGGTCAGCGTGTCGGCCACAATTTCGATGTCGCCCGTGGCAAGTTTGCTGTTCACGGTGCCTTCCAGGCGGGGCACGACGGTTCCGGCGAGTTGCAGGACATCTTCGCTGCGGAGGCCATGCGCCGCGGTGGCGGCTTCGGGGTGTTCCTCGGGCCGGAAAACCACCTGGGTGATGCCATTGCGATCGCGCAGATCAATAAAAACCACGCCGCCATGGTCGCGGCGGGAATCCACCCAGCCGCAAAGAGTGGCACGGGAACCCGCGTCGGTTTTGCGCAAAGCGCCGCAATGATGTGAACGGTAAGTCATAAAGTTGAAAAATTAACCACAGGAAGCAGCGGGGACGAAAAGTCTGGGTTTCCCCTGCTTGACGTCGGCGGTGCTCCCTGTGGTTAGGTGTCTTTTTGGCGATTTCGGAGCCAGTCGGCAAGCTCCGTGTTGGGGATGAGTTCCTCGCTGCGGGTCGCCAGCGTTTTCACCTTCACCTGCGGCCATTCCTCGCCGACCAGCACGGCCAGCTCAGCGCCGAGGGTTTCGGCGGATTGGAACTGTTTGCCCACCTTGGCCGGGGCCAGGGAAAAATCGACGCGCAGGCCGGCTTCTCGGAGGCTTTGCACGATGCCGAGCGCCGCGGGACGCAGTTCCTCCTTGGCCACGATCACATAGATGTCACAGGCCCGCTGTTGGGCGGTCCATGCGTCCCGCTTTTCTTTCGCCGCCGGGGTATCGTCGATCAGGTTGTCGAGCACGATGTCGCCCATGCCAAAGCCGAGGGCGGGCAGGTCCACCCTGCCGTCGCTCAAAAGCCCCAGCAGATTGTCATACCGTCCCCCACCCGCCAGGGCGCGTTCATTTTTGCTGCGGTCGAAGACCTCCCAGACCACGCCCGTGTAGTAGGCAAGTCCGCGCACAATGGCATAATCCACGTCGACATATTCCCCCAGCCCGCGCGCCGCGAGGTCATCAAGAATGGGAGCCAGGCCGCCGGGCTCCTTGCTGTGCATAAATCCCAGAAGGCTCTCGGCCGTGAGACCGGACAGCCCGAACTTCGCCAGTGCCTCATTGGTTTTTTCCGGTGCCGTGCGTTCGGCCTTGTCCACGATCTGGAAAAACTCGTATTCGTCCTCGGCCCTTCCTCCAGCCTGGGCAAAAAACTCCTGCCACGCCGCCCGGCTGCTCAGCCGCACCACAAAATCTTTGCTGGAAAATCCGAACGCCCGGAGCAAGTCCACGACCAGCGCAAGCAACTCCGCGTCCGCCGCTTGCGAGCCTTCGCCGAGAATGTCGGCATTAAACTGATAAAACTCCCGCCCGCGGCCGCGCTGCTGCTTTTCGTAGCGGAAAAACTGCGGACAGCAGAACCACTTGAGGGGTTTCTTAAAGTCCTTCGCCCGCGCCGCCACCATGCGGACCAGCGTGGGAGTCATTTCCGGGCGCATCGTCACATGACGTTCGCCTTTGTCCACAAAGTCGAAAAGCTGACCGACGAGTTCGCCGCCGCTCTTTTTTTTGTAAAGCTCGACCGACTCCAGGACCGGCCCGTCATATTCCACGTAGCCATAACGTCGAGCCACCTCGCGCCAGGTGGACAGAATGTAATTCCGCCGCGCGCAGGCGTCGGGATAAAAATCCCGGAAACCGGGGAGCGCCTGCATCAGTCGAGCTGCGTCAGCGTGACATCATCAAAATCCACCGTGGCGGCCGCCATGCGATTGGATTGGATATGAATCTGCGCATACACCGCGTTGGCGGGAGCCTTGCCTTCGACGCCCAGCTTTTCCCAGCCCGTGGCTTCATCCGCCGGACGGATCAGCAAACGGGAGCCATCCGGCCAGGGGATGATCTCCTGTTCCGCGTCGAGGAACCACAAGATCCCGTTGACCCCGTGGCTCTGCACCTGTCGGACCATCATGTCCAGACGGTAGGTTTTTCCCGGCGTGATTTTGATGGGCTCGGACACCACGCGATTGTAATCGGTGAGATTGGGATCGACCACGCGCAACCCCGCGTTGCCCGAATGAGCGGCCTCCTTGGTCACCGCGGAGGTTCCTTTGTCATCGGTCCACGCCTTTTTTCCCTCTTCGAAGCCCGGGTTTACCACCGGCACGGGAGTTCCGGCAAAGATCGAAGCCATTGGGAGAAGACTGGCAAAGAGGGCGATTTTGGAAATTTGCATAAACGTCCTAAAATGGACGGCGGAGCAAATTCTGCAATGGATTTTTCTTACCGTCGGAGATCGAGGAGGACCTTGCCGGAACGCTGTTCGCGCCCCGCCTCCTCCACCGCAGCCTGCACCTCGGAGAGGCCAAACACACGGTGCACCGGCATCTTGAGGTTGCCCGCCACCGCCAATTCCGCGAGGGCTCCGAGCGCCTGCCGGGCCCGCTTTTCCTCGTGCATCCAACGTCGTAGCCAGAAACCTCGCAAATTCAAGCCGCGAAAAATTAGGAGCCCATTGGGAATTTTTAATGGCTGTCGGCCCATCGCCCCATAAGTGACCAGGGTGCCTTCATCCGCCAGGGCGTTGGCCAGATTTAAGGCACTGGCCCCGCCCACCGCATTTAGAGCCAGGCGGGGAAGCTTTCCCCCGCAAACTTCGGACGCCACGGCCCGAAGCTCGACATCTTCCAAAACGACCGCGTCCCCTCCGAGCTCACTGAGTTCGTCCACGAGTTCCCGCCGCCGCACCACGTTCAGAGTCCGCCACCCCCGGGATCGCGCGATCTGCATCACACAGCGTCCGACCGCGGAGTTAGCCGCATTCTGCACCACCCAATCACCCGGCTCCAGCGCCACAAAATCCTCCAACATGCCCAGTGCCGAGGGGGGATTCACCGCCAGCATGGCCGCCTGAAAAACATCCAGCGATGGAGGCAACTTCACCGCCCGGGTGGCCGCGACTGTGAGGTGACTCGTCCAAGACGCCCGCGCCATGGGAAGAACAAGGTCCCCGAGGACAAACCCCCGCACCGCCCGGCCCAAACCGGCCACGCGCCCGACGCCCTCGTTGCCAATGATCGTCGGCAACGCGGGAAGCTCCCCGTATTTTCCCTCGATCACATTCAGGTCCGCCGGATTCACCGGCGCGGCCAGCATTTCGAGAAGCAGTTCGTCATCCTGCACTTCCGGGAAAGGAATCTTTTCCACCCGCAACACCTCGGCCGCCTTGCCGAACCCGTGCAACCGCGCGGCAATCATGCCAAAAGACGCGGTTCCGATGACCCGCCACAGGAAACTCTCCGGGAAGTCTCCGTCTGGAGGGCGGCAGGCCCTTGCCGCCGGGGATGCGAGGCCCCGCATCCCTCCCCCTTTCTTGTTTTCCGACAGCCACCAACCAGTGCGGAGAGGCGTTTTCGGTCCAGGAGCGGAAGGATCATCCGCTAAAACGCGCCGTCCACCCAGCCAGAGTCATACCACTCTCCGGGCCATCCGTACCCAAACGGCGAGACGCCAAGGTAATAGGGGTCGTTAAAATACGGATTCTTTTTCCATTGGCCCGCCCCGCCGGTCTGACTGCGTTCCGTCGCCTCAAAATAGCCCACCGACTTGCCGAGGTAATTGACCAGTTCCGGACTGGCTCCGGCATCATCCAGTGCCTCGAGTTGGCTCGTTGTGAGGGTATAAGGAGCGTGCGTGCTTTGCAGATAAGTGAGGATGACCGGATTCGGAACGTCTTGTTTCACCAACCCATAGATATCCGCATAAGTGAGCACCCGGTGATTTTCGATCTTGGCGTAGGTGGCACTGTTGACATCCATCGCCTTGAGTTTGGCCAGCACAACCGTGGGCGGGCCGGAGGGTTTGGGAGCCGTGGTGGCGCAGGCCGCAAGGGCGGCGAAAAGCAGGGCGACGGAGAGAATGCGAAGGGCTTGCATAAACCCACCTCATAAAGCCTGGCAGGCCGGCACGCGATGAAAATATCCGCCCGCTAAACGGCCACCCGCACCTCGCGGGTCTTACCGTCGAGGATGCAGCTCACGTTCATGTCCCCCATCACATTGATCGCGGTGCGGCAGCGGTCGAGGAACCAATCCACGGGCAGCAGGAGAGCGATGTATTCAATCGGCAAACCGACCGCGCTGAAGACCAGGGTCATGGTGACCAGCCCCGCCTCGGGAATGCCCGCCGCGCCGATGGAAGCAATCACGGAGGTGACAACCACCATGAACTGTTGGGTCAGGGTCAATTCGATCCCCAGCAACTGGGCGATAAAAAGCGCGGCCATGGCCTCATAAAGCGCCGTGCCGTCGTTGTTAAAATTTGCCCCCAGCAGCGCCCCCAGGCTGGCGGATTTTTCGCGCAGGCCCACCCGGTTTTTCAGACATTCAAAAGTCACGGGCATCGTCGCGGTGGAGCTTCCCGTGGAAAATGCCATCACCAAAGCGTCCCGGCATCCCCGCAGCAAATCGAGAGGACGCACCCAGGAACAAAACCGCACCCGAATCAGGTAATACAACGCCTGAATGAGCAGCGCCACCAGGACCGCCACCACGAACGCGCCGAGCGCAATGAAGGCACCAAACCCTTTCGTGCCGATGATGCTCGCGACCAGCCCAAAGACCGCCAGCGGCACCACCGCAATTATCCAGTGCAAAATGATGATCAACGTGTCGAGTCCAAGATCGACCCACGGCACGACCGCATCCTTCTTCGAACTCCGCCGCAGCGCGATGCCGAAGGCGATGGCGATAAAAATCACGCCGATGACTTTGCCCTCATCCCCCAGGGGGCCCAACAGGCTCTTCGGCACGTTTTCGAGAAACTGGTGCAGAATATCCACCTTCACCTCCGAAACTTCCCCTGCAGGTCTTTCCAACGGCGCCGCGCGGCCGGGTTGGATGACGTTGGCCACCGCGAGACCCACCGCGATGGCCACCAGCGTGTTCAGCATAAGCAACCGCACCAGGCGGGGCGCGGTGCCGGGCTCGAAGGTGGCCTTGATGATGGCCTGCATGATCGCAAAAAGAATCAGCGCCGGAGCCAGGGCACCAAGCAAACGCAGCACCAATTTGCTGGGAATTGCCAGCGGCGCAGCCTGCGGTCCCAACACCATTCCCACCAACACCCCCAGCACCATGCCCCCGACAATGCGTAGATAAAGCGGCGTGCGATTCCACCATGCCAGCAATCCTTTGCTTTCCCCGTCTTGCATGCGCGGCACCCTGCCAGCCCGCGCCCCGGTCTCCAAGCACTTTTGCAACCTGGAGGGGACGCAGGCCCTTGCGTCCCACCTCCCTCAATTTTTCGTCACCAAATACATCCCGTGGTGGAACTTCCAGAACATCCCGGCTGCCTGCAATAAAACCGAAGCCAGTACCGCCGTGTGCACGCCGAGATAGGCCCAGTTCCCCGCCGCCTCAGAAAGACGCTCCCGCAGATGCCGTGCCAGCCAGATCAGCAGGAAGACACAGGGAATCCAGAGACTTCCCATGAAACGATCCCCCTTCCCGATGGGCCAGTACCAGCCGTACAACCCGATGTAAATTCCCGCGACCATCAGCACGAATGCCGTCCTTGCCCACGCATCCGGATTTCGCAGCACATCCCCCAAGGACTTGCGAGCCGCCACGGCCAGTCCGCCCACCAACCCGGCGAGCGCAAGCACATAGACCCCGCGATGAGCCAGAGGTTGCTCCCATTTTTTGCCGTCCTTGCGCCAGAAAAATGCCCCGACCTTCACCTTCTGTTCCGGGAAAAAAAACCTGACCGTCACTCCTTGCATCCCCTCGGTCAGGCGGCCGACAAAGTCCCCCGCGCTGTGGCGCTGGAAATACCAGCCCAAAGAAGGCGTTTCCTCCGGGGGCAGGGTCTTCAACTGCACGCCCCCCGGGTATTTGTCCTGAAACGGCCAGGCCTGCGTCTCAAAATCGTCCATCCACATCCAATACTTTGTGTAGTTAAAGAGGGGCTTGCCGAAATGGGACGCGCTGAACATGGCCAACGGGACCAGCATTACGCCCAGAATCCCGAGGACCAGCGCCAGTCCGCCCAGATTGGCCGACACCCTCCATCCCGACCCGCGCAGGGCCAGCGCGGCCCGGAAAAAAAACGCCGCGCAAAAGACGATCAGCAGAGGTTGCAGCGAGGGTTTCGATAAATAGGCGAGTCCGCACACCACCCCGAACATCGCCCACAACCATAACGAACCACCCCCCAACAGCCGCCACGCCAGCACTGCTGCCAGAAACGACGTGGTGTAATACAGCGGCTCCGGTTGAAAATACGTCCCGCGCACCAACAGGATGCCCACACTTGCCAGGAACAGGAGATTCGCCAACGCCAGCGGATCCAGCCACCGCGCCACCGCCGCCCCCAGCAGGCCGAGGAATACGACACAAAGAGCCGTGTTTAACCACTTCCCGCGCGCAAAAAATTCCGCCTTGTCCTCCGTGTAAAAATTTCGCGCCACCCACGAGAATAGCGGATGACGCACCCCGTCTGTCCGCTGCGGCAGCAGATCGCCGCGCGCCGTCGCGGCCAACCACATTTCCGCGCCCTGATCCGAAGCCGTCGAATCCTGATTGGAATGCCGGATCGTCACCGCCGCGGCCAACAGATGAATCGCCACCACCACGGGCAAAATTACCGCCAACCCCCGCCAGCCAGCCGGACGAAGCCACCACGGTAAGGCCGCCTCGGGCATCAGAGTCTCAGATTCCATGGCACCTTGAATATCTCATCCCCGCTCAGGGGATGGGCATCATCACAACAGCGCGACGCCCGCCTCCCCGTCTAACTTTTCTCACCCGCCGCGAGGGCTTCGAACTCCTCCGGAAATTTGGCGAGAAAACTCTGGGTCGGCCAGGAACAGGCTTCCCCAAAGGCGCAGACCGTGCGCCCCGCGATGTTGTCGGCGACATTTTGCAAGGTCTTGGGATCGTTATCCGCCGCGCCACCGTCGAGCATGCGGGTGGTGATCTTTGACATCCAGAGACTGCCTTCGCGGCAGGGCGTGCACTGTCCGCAGCTTTCGTGGGCGTAAAATTGGTTCAGATTATTCAGCGCCCAGACCATCTCGCGGGTGTCATCCATGACCATCACGCCACCGGATCCCACCATGGTGCCAACCGCGGCGAGGCTGGAGGCATCCATCACGACGTCGAGCATCTTGAGCTCCTTGTCGACCATCTGGCCGTCGGCGCCCTTGACCTTGATTTTATAAACCTCGTCGGCCCGCAGCACCTTGGCGGAACTGCCGCCGGGAATGACGGCCTTTAATTTCCGTCCGGGTTTGAGTCCGCCGCAAATGTCGTAAATCAATTCACCCAGCGTGACCGCACCGGCTGGTAATTCGTAAAAGCCCGGCTTCATCACGTCACCGCTCACACACATGGTTCGCGTGCCGCCATCGCCAGGCGTGCCCATCTTGGCATACTCTTCCGGCCCCATCCGCAGGATGTGCTTCACATGGCAGATGGTCTCCACGTTGTTCACGATGGTCGGCTTCATGTAGAGGCCGAGCACGGCGGGGAAATAGGGCGGTTTGATGCGCGGATAAGGGCGTTTGCCTTCGAGCGACTCGAGCAAGCTGGTTTCTTCACCGCAGATGTATGCGCCGGCTCCCTGGTGGACGTACATGTCCACGTCGAACCCGGACCCACAAATATTCTTCCCGACAAAACCTTTCGCGCGGGCCTCCTTGATGGCGTTCCATACGATCCTGGCCGCCTCGGGAAATTCGCAGCGGATGTAGATGTAACAAAGATGCGTGTTGGTCGCGAAGGCCGAGATGGCGAGGCCTTCAATCAACTGATGCGGATCGTAATGCAGGATGTAGCGGTCCTTGAACGTGCCGGGCTCCGACTCGTCGCCATTGACGACGATGTAATGATCCTTGCCGTCATCGTATTTGATGAAGCTCCACTTCGCACCGCAGGGGAAACCCGCGCCGCCGCGGCCACGGAGATTGGAAGCCTTGATCGTGTCGATGATCTCCGAGGGCTTCATCGTGACGGCCTTTTTTAGAGACTCGTAACCGCCGTGCTTCAGGTAGGTCTCAATCGAGGCATCGTAGCCGGGGATGCTCAGATTTTCGAAAATGATCCGACGCTCCTTGGGGTGCGCCTCGGGCATGACAAAGGGTTTGGCGGTGGCGATCATTTCAAGTCCTTTACGATGCCCGCGACGGATTCGGGCGTGATCTTTTCGTACAACGTGTCGTTGATCAACGCGACGGGCGCGCTGCCGCAACTGGCGAGACACTCGACAAATTCCACACTGAACTTGCCGTCGGAGTCAGTCGGCGGAGCGGTGCCAAAACCATGGTGTTCGTGATGGGGGTCGATCCCCACCGCCTGACAGAATTTTTCCTTCACGTCGTAACTTCCCGCCATGGCACAGGCCAGCGTGCGGCAGACCCGAATGACCGTCTTGCCCGCCGCCTCCCGGCGAAACCACGGGTAGAAGGTGACCAATTCATAGATGTTGATCGGCTGGAGCCCGAGCTTGCCTGCAATCCATTCGATGCCGCTGTCGTCCACATGGCCAAAGTGATTTTGCCAGTAGTGCAGCAGGGGCAAAGAGGCACTGCGTTTCGACACCGGGTAATGCGTGACGATCTCGTCGATCTCCGCCTCAAAATCCGGCGTCACCTTGTCAGCCTGTCGCTCGGCGGCGGCTGTCGGATCGGCGGTTACGGTCATGGCGCAAGGTTTTCCTGTTTTCCCCGTCCGGCATCAAGCAAAACGATGCGTTCGGGTAAAAATGGAGGGAATTCTGGAGGGACGCCCGCCCCTGGTCGCCTCCGGAGCCGCCGAAGGAGGGTAAACGTCGCGTCCCTGATCCCCCCTGGAGGGATGCGGGCCCTCGCATCCTTGAATCGAGAAGTGCCGAGAGCCCGGCACCCTCCAGTTTCAGAGCCGCAATTCGTGAACCTCCCCCTGCCACGGCCAAGCGTCCGCGGTGGCAACAAGGCCTGCCCTCGTGGGGTTATTGCGCACATATTCCCAGCGCTCCGCGTAGTGTTCGTCCTTCCGAAGCTGCCGGTCCCAAAAGTCCACCTGCCAGACCGGTTGTTCGGCGGGCCGTGGCCAGAGGCGGGAGACCGACGCTTTCCAAAGCCTCACCCATTGTTTTACCGGGCGGGCGGGACTTTCGGCCGGAGAGCAAAAAAGATGAAGATGATCGGGCATTAAAACAAATCGCCCCACATGCCAGGAGGTCGCCCCGGCCCAGGCGTGATGGAGCAGGTCGAAAGTCTCCTGATTGGCGAGAATGGGTTGGCGGTCCTTGGTGCAGACCGTGACGAGAAGAATAATCGCTTCGTTGTGACGCTCGATGGGAGGATGGTGGGCCGGGTGACGGCGGCCGACTCGGAGGGACGCGGGCCCTCGCGTCCTGGATATCATGGGCACCGAGAGCCCGGTGCCCTCCACGGAAGAAATGGTCTGGAGGGGCGCAGGCCCTTGCGCCCCAGTTTTCGGCACCAAGGGCCCGGTGCCCTCCACGTAACGGCGCGCCATTTCCGCGGCGGCTTCCGCAATCTTTTCCCGCAGCACCGCCGGTTCCAGCACTTCGGCATGTCCGCCCCAGCCGAGGATCCAACTCTCCAGATCGGGGGCGAGACCGACTTGCATGGTCAATTCCGCGCCGCCGCCGGGCAAAGTGCGCAGCGCCTGGGATTTGTGCCATTGCCGCTCGGCCACCAGCCTCGCTGCAAAGTCGTCGAAAAGGATCCGAATGGTTTCGGTCTTGCCCGCCTCGAAAGCCGCAAAACTCCCCGAGAGCATTTTCGCGGCGGAAAAATCGGCTGGGCGTTCAAACGGGAGGCCCAGATTTTTCGCCTTCTCGACCCGGGTCAGGGCAAAGGTGCGAAGACTGTCGCGCGCCTGATCGTTGGCGATCAGATACCATTGATTACTGATGCACGCGAGGTGGTAGGGGTCGACGCGGCGGCGCTCGCGGGTTTTGGCCCGGAGAGAAAGATAGTCAAACTCCACCGTCCGACTTGTCATCACCGCATCCGCCAGCAGTTCAAAAATCTCAATCTGGGAACGGGGCACGCCGGCGGCACGAAAAGACACGGCCTCGGACAATTCGTGGAGGGAAACACTGGCTTCGTTGCCCAGGCTGGCGACCAGCTTTTCGAAGGCGGCATGCAGAGGTTTCTCAAACGACGTGCCTCGGTATTGTTCGACCGCCTTTTGCGCCACCAACAGGGCGACCAACTCGCCTTCACTCACGGTGATCATGGGAAACTGCGCCACGGCATGCGCGTAGAAATACCCGTGCCTCGCTCCATCATACTCGATGGGCAGGGCAAGCTGGTCGCGCATGAATTCGACGTCGCGCTGGATGGTTTTTCCGGAAACCTCGAACTCCCGAGCCAGCTTGGAACAGTTCGGGTATTTGCCTGCCGACAGGAGTTCGTGAATGCGCACCATGCGCACCACAGGCGGGCGGGCGGCCCGGGCAGCGGACAGGCCCGTGGAGGGCGGCGGGGCCTCGCCGCTTCCCCCTTCGGAAGACGCGACGACCCGCGTCTCTCCAGCGGGAATTTTTTTTCCAACTTTCTTAGGCATAGGACATCGAATGTCTTACCCCATGCCGCAGAGTCAAGAGCGTTATGAAAAACATCCAGACCTTCTTCCGCAACGCCGCCCGCAAGACCCGTCCCGTCTGCCAGCAACTGGAACTTCCCCTGCCCGGATCGCGCCTGACCCGCGACGAGGCCTCTTTTCTGGTGGAGATCCGCCGCCTGCGGGAGCAGTTGGCCAAAGCGTGAGAGCTAGGTGGAGAGAGCCGCGGTGATCTGGGGAAGGTTGAGAGAGCCCGCAACCCTCCAAAACCGACGAATGGAGGGCACCGGGCCCTCGGTGCCTTAGGATCCCGTCCCTCAGCGCACGGACGCGATGTGCGCCCGGAGGGTTCCCTGCCGTCTCATGGCGAGAAAAGTCTCCGCGGGAGCGATGCGGAAATCGGCATCGTCGCGTTTCATCTTTTCATACACCTCGAGCGCGGCCATCACACCCGCATAGGGCTCAGGTCGCGACGAGTTCTTTTGCATCTGCTCACGAAGATTGCCCGCAACAAACGCGGCCAGCAAAATCTGGCTCCCTTGAGGGAGCCCACGGTCTTTGACCCAGGGCATGTACCCAACTTTAAGCTCAATATGGTAGTCGGGACTTTTTCCCGCAAATTCGATGATCTGCGCACCCGCTTCCCGTGCCGACTCAGACATCGGGTTGCGTAGAAGATTTTCGATGTTTTTTCTCACCCGTGCCTCCGAAGGGGATCCCAAAAGATCCGTCGAAAACAGCGAGAAAGCTGTCAGAAGAAGAAGTACTGTCCGAGCTTTCATAGGAGGGCGACCCTCTCGTTGGGTAAAGGGTAAGGTTAAACAACAATTTACGCAACGATCCATTTCCCTCCCGCTCTCCTTTTTTTCTTCAACCCCACGGGGCGCCGTTGGGCGGGAGGTAACCGCCCCCTTTTTTCCTGGCGTTTTCCTACCAGGCGAAGTCCAACGCCTTGAGAAACGCCCGGGCGATGACCATATGTCCCGCCTGGGTGGGATGGATGCGATCCCAAGCCACAGCGCCGGGATGGACCGCGTGGAGCATTTCCTCAAAGGCCGCCTGCACATCCACAAAAACCGCGTCGTATTTTTCCGCCAGTTCACGGACCACGTCCCCATATCGATCCATTTGCGCCCGCATGGCATCGCCACGATTCGGCTCGATGAAAAACGGCGTCATCAAGACAAGCCCCTGAACGTGCGGGCGCGCCTGCCGAATCAGGTCTTCCAAGGTTGCAGCATATTCCGGCAAAAGCACGTGTTCCTCCGTTTGCCAGGGAAGGTCAAACTGACGCCACACATCGTTAATCCCGATCATGATGGAGAGCCAGTCGGGATGTTTGTCCAGCACATCGCGCTGCCAGCGAGCCTGGAGGCTCCGCACGGTGTTCCCCGACTCGCCCTGATTGACCACGCGAATCAGACGTTCGGGATACGCCGCCTGCAGCAGGGCGTCAATTTGCGCGACATATCCGCGTCCCAGAGCGCCGAAGAGGCCCTCCCCCTCCGGCCGCTTGCGGTCTGCGTCCGTAATGGAGTCGCCAATCATCACTAACTTGGCCTGATTTTGGAGTTTCATAAGTTCGCCGGCAGACTCGCCGGGCGCGGACGGCCAATCAAGCGGGATTCCCGCCTTGCCCTGGCCCACCCTGTCGGCTATCGCTGGGGACACCATGAATCTGCCTGCCTTACAGAAGACCTCGGGACTCGCCGTCACCAGCCTGATCCTCGGTTTGCTCGGCCTCTGCTGCCCGCTTTTCCTTCCTCCCATCGCCGCCGTGGCGTGCGGACACATCGCCCGGGGCAAGATCCGGAAATCCCAAGGCTTGTTGAGCGGAAACGGACTCGCTCTCGCGGGGCTTATTCTTGGATACATCGGCCTTATCCTCTCGATTCTCTCCATTGTCTTTTACATCATGATCGGAGGATCCGTTCTGAAACTCAGCGTGCAGGTGGCCGGGGCGCAGAAAATTCACACCGCGGTGGTCCAGATGGTCTCCGACGGCGCGAGCAAGGAGGACAAATCTTTGGGCTGGCCGGCCGATGCCGGGATTACGACCTCTGCGGAGCTCGAACAGCGCCTGGTCGACAACGGCTACCTCACGGAAGAAGACGCGAAGTCCATCGGCTTCGACAATTTCCTCTTCGGCAACGTGAGCGATTCCGATCCCGGAGAAACCATTTTCATCAAGATTAGAGAGAAATTCTGGGCCGGAACGACCGTCTTTCTGCAGAAAGACGGCGGGGAGGGAGCGCTTTCTCCCGACGAAGAAACGTCGCCGCAGGACCCGCCTCGCGAGCCCGCCTACCTCGCGCCTTAAAGCGGGTCTAAAAATGCAACTGGAGGGTGCCGGGCCCTCGGCACCCTGGGATGCGAGAGCACGCATCCCTCCATTTTTCCCAAAAATCCGCATCTGTAGACGCTCTTAAGGAAAATGAATTTACCGGAGGGAGGCTGGCCCTGGCCGCCTCCCTTCACTCACGCCGCACGCTGATCGAGCAAGTCTTCCACCATCTCGCGGACATGGCGGAATTTTTTGCGGGGCAAAAGAATCTGGAGGCTTTTTTCCGCAGAGCCCCACTCGAGGATCTCAATAGTCACCCTGCGCACTCCCCAACGGTCCATTTCGCGATGACTGGGCTTAAAAAGGTCGATCGTGCCTGTGCCCACCATGGCACTTCCGATATCGTCCACCACATATTCCTGGCCCGTCTGCACCACCCGGAAACGGGTGCCGAGCGGCCAGCGGGACCAATCCGCGGCTGCACTCCGCACCTTTCCCGCCCGCAAAGGTTTGCCGATGGCGTTCGATGTGGGGTGGGCCCCATTTTCGGCGGCCCCATAGGTGTAGGCCGTCGTCCGGACTTTCTCAATCCGCGGCCCCATTGGCTCGGATTTGCTCAGGGAAGCCTGCGCGGGAACGTTTGCCCCGAACACGGCGACCGATAAAGTGAGGATCTTTCTCATCATGGGCTGGAAAACCTAGAGAGCAATCCGGCTCCCGCAACCGGTTTTTCCCCTTACATGCAATTCCTTTGCATTACAAAACCCACGGCCCGCAGGCCTTTTCCCTATTTCTCGAGCATCTCAATGAGCCGGGGATACACAATTTCGACCTGCTGGTTGGATTGGTTAGGGTCGATGAAATCGTGCGGCACCTTTTCGCTGGCGGGAAATTGGTAGGCCGTGATTCCCGAGGAGCGCTTTTGCTCCCACGCAGCGACGAGTCGGGCGGTGAAGGCATTGCTGGCGGCGAGGTCCGAGGCCGAGGTCACCACGAGGATCGAGGGACAAACCGCCTCCTTTTCCCGCGCCTGGGCATAAACCTCGGAGCCCAGGTGCATGGTCTCCGCAATCACATGCGTCGGGAACCGCGGGTAGGCATACGGTGGGCGCTGGACCTTGCCTTTTTTCCGGGGATCCCACCAAAAAAACATGTTGGGGAGGCGCAGCAAGGCCCGTTCCATCGGACGCGCGGCCCAAAAGGGCAGGCCCGCCGGGGCGAGAAACGGGGCCATGATCACGCTCCGGTGAAGGTCGGAGCGGTTTTGCGCCAGCCAAGTACAGGCTGTGCCATTGATCGAGAGACCCGCCGCCGTCACCCTGGACCCCAGGCTGCGCGCGAGATCCACCGAACGATTGGCCGTGTCCAGCATGTCCTTCCCGGTGAGATCCGCCCATTCCTCGGTCATCACATCCTCCTCACCGTGATAGGGCAGACGCGGGATGAGAACCGTGTGACCACGCTCGTAAAGCTGGGTGCCGAATTTCAGAAATTGCGCCGGGGAGTTGGACAACCCATGCATGAGCACAAAAACCTTTTCGGTCGGCCGTCCGTGTTCGAGCAAGATGGTCCTGCCCTCCGGGATCACGCTGGCCGGCGTGGCCGCGATCTCCCGGCGAATTTCCGCCACCGCAGCCTCAAAAGAGAGCGGCGGCTGCGGAATCTGGTGGGTGTAGGGCGGACGCATGATCGGAACCAGAATCAAAGCTCCCACGAATACCGCCGCAACGCCTAGAAAAATGAACGCAAGTTTGCGGCGAAAAATACGTTTCATACCCCTACTCGCCGCGGTAAATGCAGCGGGCGGTGGGCGTTTCGTGAAGGACGATCTCGGCCAGACCCGGAAGCTGCGGGGCGAGCTTTGCCCAAAACCAAGCCGCCATGAGTTCGATGGTGGGATTTTCCAGTCCAGGAACCTCGTTGAGATATTTGTGGTCGAGCCGATCAATCAGCGGCTCGATGGCCCGACTGATGCGGGAATGGTCGTAAATCCAGCCAGTCTCCGCATTCACCTCCCCTTCGACCACGATCTCAATTTTGAAACTGTGCCCATGCATCCCACCGCATTTGTGGCCAGCCGGCACATGGGGCAGGGTTTGAGCGGATTCGAAAAAAAAGTCTTTGGCGAGGCGGGCTTTCACTCGGCCGTTTATACGCCGCGGGCGCGCGGTTCCCAAATAAATTTGTGCATTTGCAGTTGAAAACGCGCGGGCAGCTTGTCCTCCAGCATCCAGTCCACGATCTGGCGCGGCTCGATTTTTCCGAAAATCGGGCTGAGCAGGACGGCCCGAACCCGGGCCGCCAGGCCACGGGTGAGGATTTGCTCGCGCGTCCATTCGTAATCCTCGCGCGACCCGAGGACAAACTTCACCTCATCGCGCTCGGTCAGATGGGAGATATTGGAAAAAAGATTCCGCGCACACTCGCCGCTGGAAGGCGTTTTCAGATCCATGATGCGATGAACCCGGGGGTCAATCCGCGAAATGTCATGAGCACCGCTGGTTTCAATCAAGACCGTTTTCCCCGCGTCGCACAGGGCCGTCATCAGGGGCAGAATATTCTTTTGCAGAAGCGGCTCTCCCCCGGTGACTTCCACCAGCGGGACATCATAAGCAAGCATCGCCTCCCAGACCTCCGCGACGCTCTTCCGCTGGCCTTCGTAAAAGGCATATTCCGTATCGCAGTAGGTGCAGCGCAGGTCGCAGGCCGTAAGACGGAGGAAAACGCAGGGGAGTCCGGCCCACGTACTCTCGCCCTGCACCGAGAGGTAAATTTCGTTGACCTTCAGATTGCCCGATAGAGCAGAAGCCGGGGTTTCACCGGATGGGAGCATTGGTTCCATTGCTTACAAACTTGGGACCATAGGGACGAAAACTGCGTTTTGCCACAGGAATGGAACGGGCACTTACGACGATTTCCCGTCTCGCGGCTTGAGTTTTCCAGCGCTCCCTGTCACGCCATCAGAAACACTATGCCGTCAAGATTCTGGATTCGATGCGCGTTCTCCCTGGCCGGCCTTGCTCTGCTCAGTTCATGCGCTTCGGTCCAAAAGACTCCACCGGCCCCGGTGGCAACGACTCCGGAGCGCAAGGTCGAACGCACACTTGTCCCCCGCCCCATTTCCCTCGTCGCACAGGATCCGACGGTGAAGGCGGCGTCCCGCACGGAGGAAATTTCCCAATTCGTGCGCGCCGGCACCTTGATCGAGACCGGAAAGGAAAGCCTGGTCTTCTGCCTGTCCGGCACTCCCCGCCACTCGCCGGGAGGTCTTTTTGAGGACGCCATCGTCCTCAGCCGCCTCCGTGGACAACTCAAAAAGGTGCCGGGGCTGCCAGATTCCGTGAGGGGCACCGCCACCGTGCAAAGCGCGAAAGCCTATCTCAAACTCACCGATCAAATCGGCGCCGAGATTGCCGCACGGGCCATCGACGCCGCGCTGCGAACCGATGGCGTCACCGTTGTACACGTCACGACCGCGCCCGACGCGCGGTTGTAGCGCCGCCTTCCAATATGGGGGCGCGAGGGCCCGCGCCGCTCCATGGAGGGATGCGGGCCCTCGCATCCCATTCTTTTACAACTTCAGCACGCGCGTCAACCGTTCGGCCACGGCCTTGACCACCTTCACACGGGCGTACCATTTGAAGTTCGCAGGAATGACAATCCACGGCGCTTCGTCGGTGGACGTTTTTTCAAACATATCCTCGGCAGCCACATTGTGTTCGTTCCAATGGTCGCGATTCCGCCAATCCTCGTCACTGATCTTCCAGTGTTTGTAGGGATCCGCCTCCCGCCGACGGAACCGGACAAGCTGCTCGTCCTTGGTGACGTGGAGGAAAAATTTCAAAATGATCGCCCCATCGTCGGTCAACTGGCGCTCGAATTCGTTGATCTCGCGGTAGGCCCGTTTCCATTCCACCTCCGTGCAAAATTTTTCCACCCGTTCGACGAGAAGGCGACCGTACCAGGAGCGGTCGAAAATCGCGAGCTGCCCGTAGGGGGGAAGCTTCGTCCAAAACCGCCATAAGTAGTGATGTTGGTATTCTTCCGGGGTGGGCTTCACCACCGAGTATACCCGCACCAGCCGGGGATCGAGGCGTTCGGTAACCCTCTTGATGGCGCCGCCCTTGCCGGCGGCGTCGGGTCCTTCGACCACAATAATGACAGATTTTTTTTTCTCGCGGAGGACGAGTTGGGCGTTGAGGAGCTCGAGCTGGGATTTTTTCAGAAGGCGTTTGTATTCCTCCTGTTCCAGCGATTTGGCTTGGTCGAGATCGTCGAGGCGGATGCGGTCTTTGGCCATGATGGAGAGTTGAGCTGCGCTGTTAACGGGAACCACGCGGCTTGGGAAGCATCAAGCGCGCATCATCCAGGTAAATTCGATGATTTGGGAGTGCGGGATGTAAAAATAATCCGGCGCATAACTCACATTGCGGCTGAGAAACCCAAAAAGCCCCCTCCGCCAGCGGGCCAGTCGATGGCCGACATATTCGACGATCAGTTCCCGGCCGAGGACAAAAAAAGTGTCATGCCCCCCGGCCCGGATCGCCCCCTGGCTGATCAGCCGGGCTTGTTCGAGAATCTCCGGGGCGTGGGGTTCCTGCATGTATCCGTGCAAGGCCGTGACATGCCAGAGATGCTCACCCAGCCGCTCGACCTCGACACAGCGCGGCATGTCCACATCGCTCTCCATCGCATTGACCAGGCTCATCAAAATCACCTGCTCCCGCAGTGCCCCCCCTCGCCGCAGCGATTCAAAGGCGCGGGCCACGGCGTAGCGAGGTTGGCGGTTCGTCGTGATAAAAACAAGCTGTCCCGGAGCACGCAGGGCGGGTTCGTTTTCCAGCCGCGAGGCCAGTTCCGCCGGTGAGGAGGGACACTCCCGCATGTGCTCCAGAATGATCGCCCGCCCGATGTGCCAGGTGAGCATGATGGCGAGGAGAACACCCGCGATCAGCAGCGGAAAATATCCCCCGTCGGGCAGCTTGGTCAGACAGGCCACGAGAAACGGAATTTCAATGACCAGCAGCCCCCCCGTAAGCCCCACCGACTGCCAGAGCGGCCAGTGCCAGCACCGCCGCGTGACCAAAAAGAGGGAGAGCGTGGTAATGACCATCGTCCCCACCACCGCGAGACCATACGCCGACGCGAGGTTGTCGCTGGAGCGAAAGGTCAGCACGAGCAGGATGCAGATGAAACCCAGCAGCCAGTTTGTCGTCGGGACATACACCTGGCCGCGCTCGTTGCGGCTGGTGTGCATGACGAGGAACTTGGGAAAATAATTCAGCTCCTGCGCCTGCGCCGTCAGTGAGAACACCCCCGAGATCAACGCTTGCGAGGCAATCACCGTGGCCACCGTGGCCAAGATCACCAGCAGCAACGTCGGTAGGCCGGCCGGGACCATCAGGAAAAAGGGATCCTTCGCCTGGAAGGCGACCGGATCGCTCATCACCATCGCCGCCTGCCCGAGATAGTTCAGGAGCAAGGCCGGCAGCGCGACCGTATGCCAGGCCCGGGAAATGGCCGGACGACCGAAATGCCCCATATCCGCATACAAGGCTTCCACCCCCGTAACCGCCAGCACCACCGCCCCCATGAGCAACAACGCACTCCAGCCGGCCTCCCGAATGACACTGAAGGCATACCAGGGACTAAACGCCACCAGCACGCCCGGGTGCTGCACCATCCAGTACAGCCCCATCACCCCGATCACCAAAAACCACAACAACATCACCCAGCCGAAAATTTTGCCCAACCTCCCCGTGCCGAGACTTTGCACCGCAAAAAGCACCGCGAGAATCGCCACCGTTCCCGGCACGACAAACGGCTTTAAATTCGGATGCACCGCTTCCAAGCCCTCCAGCGCGCTCAGCACCGAGATCGCCGGCGTGATCGTGCCGTCGCCAAAAAGCAGCGCCGCCCCGAAAAGCAGCATCAGCACATAGAAAGGCAACTTCATCACGGAAGGGTTTGCCTGCTTTTTTCCCAGCAAAGCCAGCAACGCAAACACCCCGCCCTCCCCATGATAATCCGCCCGCATGACCACGAGGATGTATTTCACCGTAACCAGAATGATCAGACTCCAGAGAATCAGCGAAGCCACGCCCAGCACCGAGTCGGCCGTGGGATTGTTCACCGCTGCCAGCGCCGTCTCAAACGCGTAAAGCGGACTCGTCCCGATGTCGCCAAAGACCACCCCCAGCGCCGCAAGGGAAAGACCCAGGTTCCTTTTGTCCGTTGCGGCGTCCATCGTCACCGGCTGTAGCTGGTCGGATTGCGGCAGGCGACAAAAAACACCCTAATCGCCAATAGTTCTGCCCAGCGGTGCCAAATCACACGGAATCTGAAAGGCATCCCGTCCAATTGCGGAAAATGCTCAAATCCTTTTCCTGAAAACAACCAAACTGTTCCGCACAAAGGTGCGAATATGTCGAAACAACGAGCGAATTTTCTATGGCGGACCCGATCGGCAATTCCCATGGTTGGAAAGCATCTTCTTCCCCATGGCCACCGCCCCACGCCCGCAAACTGTCCTCACCAAAGTTTTCCGAACCTCCTGCATTCTGGCTTTCCTTCTCGGCCACGAAGTTTCCGCGGAAAATCTGTTGAACCTCACGCTGGACGATCCGAAAGCCCTTCTCAGTTCCCACCAGGAGGGCCTGTCCCAGCTCACACCTGTCTTCGCCTCCAGTTCGGCGACAATATCCTCCGGCTCCGGCGGACGTGCCCTCCCGCAAATAGCCGCCGCCCCCCCTTCCGAAGCCGCAGGCCAGACCGCCGATGTGAATGTCCGGATTTCCTCTGTCCCGCTCCTTGCGGCCAAGCCGTACTTCCGGGCGACCCTCGAAGGCGGGGCAGCGACCAGACAGGCCGGCTTGGGTATCGTCCTCGACAGGGAGGCGTCCCTCGATTCCCTAGTGATTCGGGATGGCCCGTCCGTTAAAATTTCCGGCGGCTTCGATTTTCTTTTCCGCGCGGCCTCGAACTCGGATTTCCCCAAGGTGTCGATCCTGGCAAAAACCGCCCACCTGGGAGTGATCGCGGGCATTGACCCCAAAGATGGCAAGCTTGTCCTGCGTCTTAATACTGCTGGCAGGTCCCTCGATACGAATGGCGATCAAACCGGGGACAGAATGCAGATGGAAAAACGCTCCGAAGCCAACATCGAGAATGGCGCAATTTATCATGGGGCCGTGCTCTTTCAGACGGCGGAAGACGGTTCGCTGACCATCTCCTTCCTCGTCTCCGAGGGCCCGGGCCCCCTGGATCTCACCTCCCCCCTATCCGTTTCCATCGAGGGAGTCTGGCTTTTAGACGAGCCAGCCAAGTCCGGGAATGACAAGATCGTCCTCACTTTGGGCCGGAGCGAAACGAATCAGCAAACGCTGGACATTGCATCCATCCGTGTTTTCCGCGAGATTCCAGAACGCCTGCCGGGCTTTGAATCCCCCAAACCCTGACGAACGCCGATCCCCCTGCTTTTGACAATAATGGGCGAAAATGCCAATTTATTGAGCGTTTCTTCTATGGTGGCACATCGGTCGGACCGTATATTCATTGTAAATCCTCGAAGCCCCCAATGAGCCGAATGTTTCCCTCAACCCTCAGGCAGCCTGCTGGCTTCAGCCTAATTGAACTCCTGGCAGTCATGGCGGTCATCACGGTCATGATGGCGGCGGTCGTTCCTGCCATCAATGGTTTAAAAAGCACAGGCAACCTCTCCTCCGCCGCCTTTGAGATTGCCGGCACCCTGGAGCAGGCACGGGCCTATGCGATGGCTAACAACACATTTGTTTATGTGGGCTTTGCGGAACGCGATCAACTTGATGCGGGCAAGACGGGCCAAGGTCAGATTGTCATGGCCGCCATGGGCTCCAAGAACGGTTCCCGCACCTTCGATGCGGCAAATCTTTCTCCTCTCACCCGCTTGCGCAAGCTTCCCGCCGTCCGCCTGGAAGAAGGTCTTCCCAATTCTGGGGCGATGAGCCGGCCGGTGGCGTTGTCCGGCTATCAAGTCGCAAACGACGCATTTTTCGCGCAGGATTCCTTCATTCTGTCCGGCGTCACTTTCACCAAGATCCTCCAATTCGACCCGCGGGGCATGGCCAGCGTGCAATCCCGGTCCACCACTGTTCCGCAATGGATGGAAATCGGGCTCGTCGGCGCCGTTGGATCCTCGACAGATTGCGCAGCCGTGGTGGTTGACGGGGTCACAGGAGTCGCGAAGATCTACCGCCCATGAAGCGAAACGCCGGGGAAGTTCAGGGATTTTCCCTGGTGGAGATCTCCATCGCGCTCGGAGTCGCGGCCTTTTGCCTCATCGCCATCGTCGGCCTCCTGCAAACCGGACTGGCGAGTGAGCAGACCACCGTGGGAAAAACCGCCGCGTGGGGTATTCTTTCCTCGGTTTCCGCGGACCTTCTCGCGACCGCTCCCACCAATGCGGTTTCAGCCGCCTATGGCATTTCCTTCTCCAATTCCTCCTCGCCGCAAACCGTCTTTTTCACCAAAGATGGAATACCCACGGGTTCAGTCGGCAATGCCACCACCCCGGAGTCGTATTTTCGGGCAAGCGTGGGCCTGCAACCTCCGCCAGCCAACTCAACAGCTCCCACCCTCGCCCGCCTCCAGGTGACTTGGCCCGCCGCGATGGATCCTCAACCCGGCACGTGGCCATCCAAGGCCTCCGGATCGGTGGAAGTGATCACCGCTCTTCGGCGAAATTAACTCCTGTTTCCGCATTCCCGGTCAATGCCCTCGCGCCCCCCAAAAAATGCCCCGCGATTGGTCGCCGACCCCCAACGAGCCGCACTGGCATTCACTCTGATTGAAGTCCTGGTTGCCACCGCAGTGCTCGCCCTCCTGGTCCTTCTCATCGCAAGCATTCTGCAAAGCGGCAGCGTCGTGATTTCCGCCAGTCGAAAACACCTCGGTGCCGACGCCGAAGCGCGGGAGGTCTTCAGTCAATTCGGCATGGATCTTGCCCGCAAGCCGCGCCGCGCCGATCTCGATGTGCTGCTGTCCTCGAGCAACAATGCGCTTTTCTTTTACAGCGAGGCACCCGGCTTCCAGGCCAACAGTGACGTCCGGCAGTTCAACAAACTCTCCCTGGTGGGGTATCGGGTCAACGACGAAGCCCAACTCGAACGCCTAGGCAAGGGTCTGACTTGGGACTCCCCCCCCTTCCTCACTTACGCCCCTCAACCTCCCACCACCAACTCCGCACCTCTGACCGCCAGCACGATCCCTGGCGTGTGGGGTCAGACAGTCGGCTCAACCCCGGTTCATGCCGATGGTGTCGATCCTAACTACCATCTCCTGGCCAAAGGAGTGTTCCGCCTGTTTTATTGCTTTCAGAAAACGGACGGATCCCTAAGTCTAACACCCGCCTTCGATCCCATAAAGGGGAAACTCGCGGATGCCTCCGCCCTCATTCTGACCCTCGCCGTGCTCGACGAGGAATCTCGCCGGCCTTTGAATGACATCGTCAAGCTCGCCGCCGCCCTACCGACCCCCACCCAGTCCGATCTGACTGCCGGCAGGCTTCCCGCGGAAGTCTGGCAAGGGGCGGTTGACAATAACACGCAATTTGCCTCCGACGCCGGGATTCCCGCGGCCACCGCCGCCCGAGTCCGCATCTACCAGCGAAGCTTCCCCCTCGACCCCCTGTGAAAGCGCCAACCCCCGATTTTTCGCGACTGATTAGTCCGCGTGACTTCTTCTCCCTTCGGCTGATGGGCGCATCCCTGAAACGCTCCGCCCGAGCTTCTTCGTTGGTCATCATCCTGGCCTTTGTCGTCCTGCTCACCGTGCTTGTGCTGGCCTATTTTTCCTACTCGTCCCTCCAGCGTCAAATTTCGCAGGCCAGCGTCAACCAGGCGGCGGCCGAGATTTTTGCCAAGGGGGCGGTCAATACCATCATCGGAGACCTGAGGCAGGAAATCGTCGCCGGCTCGACCAATATTTCCACCAATACCGCCCATCCGGTCTATTATCCAACGACCGCGGTCACGATGGTGCCCGCCCCCGCGGGTTTCACCACCAACGCCGGCCTCGAAAATCTCGTTAAAGTCAGTCGAGCCGGAAACGCCTTCTATTCCGGCACGAACTATGACACGGCGACCCATCCCCCCGCAAATCGTGCGTCCACCCTCTCCACCACCAATGCGTCGCAAAACGGCCGCTATTTCAGCCTCGACCGCTGGAACACCCACCTCCTCCTCGCCAAGGCCAACACCAACAGCCCCACCGACCTCACCCCCACCAATACCTTCACTGCACCAGACTGGATCCTGATGGCACGCGACGGCTCCAATCCCACCTCCTGGAACAATAACCTTCGCTGGAATACCACCAACGCCAGCACCGTCGTCGGTCGCTATGCTTATGCCATTTACGACGAAGGCGGCCTGCTCGACATGAATGCCGCGGGATTTCCCCCCGGATCCCCCACCAACCTCATCGCCGACAAGGGCAGCCTCGCCACCGCCGACCTTTCCGTCATCCCCGGCATGAGCACCAATGCCATTGCCGCCATTGTGGGATGGCGGGACTTTGTCAGCGGCGGCACCAGCGGCAGCTTTCCGAACTACACCTTCAGTCCCACCGCCCAGACCAACTATTTCGATTTTGCCCGGACCAATACCGCCGGTTTTCTGCGCACGGCCAACTCCGTCCTTACCTCTGGACAGAGCGACAGGATGTTCGTCAGCCGCCAGCAACTCATCCAATTTCTCATTCAGGGTGTGGCCTCCAACGACAGCGAAAAAGCCGCCCTGCAAAACGCCCTGCGTTACCTCGGCACTTTCTCGCGCGACTTGGAGCAGCCGTCTTTTCGACCCGATCCGAACCGGCCGAAAAATACCCTGACTCCCTATGTGGGAGATGTGGGCGCAATCGGAAATGGGAACGATGCCCACAGCGCGGACGGCTCGGCCCAGGCCGGGATCAACCCTACCTTGCTGGCCGTTTGCGATGCCAATGGCGACCCGGTATTCAAACGTCGCTTTCCTCTGAGCCGCCTTGCCCTCCTGGCTGATCCCTCCGCCAATGCAGCGAAAATAAAGGAGTATTTTGGCCTGGTTTGGGACAGCTCGAACAACCGCTGGGTTTACGATCATGGGGACTCGACAAGGATCTACCGCCTCTCCGAAGTTCCGGCCGACCGGGAGCCGGATTTTTTCGAAATCCTCAAGGCGGTTATTCACGTGGATTCTTTGGGCAAACAATTCGGCGGACTCGATAACGGGTCGGGTTCGGCCTCCACGCCCCATGGCCAGCTTGGGATCGGCTCCGGGGCCAGTCAGCGCATGTATGATGGGGAAACCCAGAGCCAGATCGCACGAATCGCGGCCAACATCATTGACCAGTATGATGAAGACAGCTACCCGACGCACATTTCTTTCGCGAATCGCAGCTTCTTCGGAGTGGAAAATCTCCCCTACCTGGCCGGCTGGCAACAGATGTGGTATCGGCTCAGGCAATTATCCGCATCGGACATTGATCCCGCCCGTCTGCCTTCCGACTCCAGCGGCACAACTGGCGTAGTGTTCCCCTATGAAAGCGCTGTCATGATTCAACCCATCATTTGGAATCCGCATGCCCCCGACTCCCGTGCGAATCCGCCGGGTGTTCCCACAGAATTCCGTATTTATGCGGGCGCCACCGACAGCAACACCCATGGCGTGGGCGATTCCGCAGCTCAGTGCTACGCTCAGGTGGGACGAGACTGGTGGACCGGCACTACCACGACACAATTTCGAAATACCTTCCCGGCCGGCAGCACTTATGCGTCTGCAAATTCCATGTCGGCGGTTGGTTCGCTTTACCGCTTTCCCTATGCAAGCATCAACCCCTCCACCAGCATCCTGACATTTTCGACCGGAGCGGGCGACGCCGCCTTTCGGGAGCCTTTCCGGCTGCGAGCGCCGGACTTTCCGGTCGGCAGCAATGCTTCCAACGATTCCGGCTATCCCGCGGGCCGGATTACTTTTTCCGACCCTGCCCTCATGGCGGCCGATGGAGGTTCAAGCACCGCAATCGGATTTTATTGTGGCAAAGCCTGGACCGGACCGGTAATCAGCACCGACGACACCCAGAGATGGTTGGGGGTCGGCCAGGTCAACGGCGATCTGAAAATGACGCTGCAATACAGAAAGGACGGCTCGTGGTTCACCTACGACGTGATTCCCAATGTCTTCAACAGCTCAACAAACCTCAGCACGGTGGACAATTCGGACACCGCACCCAATCTCCGCTTTTTCCGCACACTACTTCGAGCCGATCCTAGAACCAACCGCTGGGGGTTGTTTCATCTTCTGGCCTGGCCCTCCGCCAATCCCGCCGATGTTCCCGCCGGCTTGAATGAACTACCCGCCAATGGCGTGGATGTTTTCGGCAACAACAAAGCCCCACACTATTATCTGCCTCAAGGCATAACCTGGAAACCCTCCGCGAGTTCGTCCTACAAAGCCCAAGGCACCGCAAACGGCCCGGCCGCGCCGGGATGGGTGAACCCCAGCAAATGGAACCCGGGCGATCTGATGGCAAACCTCGCCCGTTCACCGAATGGAAATCCCAACAGCGGCACCTCCGCCAACGCCGTTCCCGGAGCCAAGTATTATTATACTGACCCGGATGGCGTCTTCCGGCGGGGCTCGGGATGGAATTTTTTCGGTGCCGACGGCCTCCCTCTCTACACGGGAAATTTTGCCAGCCGCCCTGTCGTGTTGAACCGTCCCTTCCGATCGGTTGCCGAATTAGGTTACGTCTTTCGGGATATCGCATGGAAAAACCTGGATATTTTTTCGCCTGAAAGCGGTGATGCCGCGCTGCTGGACGCCTTTTGCCTGACCGAACTCGACAATGCGCCGGCAGATGTGACCATCGCCGGACGGGTAAATCTCAACACCCGTCAACCCAAAGTGCTCGAAGCCCTCATTAGCGGGGCTTCCAAGGCGGAAGGAGGAATATTGTCCCCGGGCGAGGCTCAGGCCGCGGCCAGTGCGCTCGTCGCCTGGACGAGTGATACGACCACCGCAAACTCGGGGGTTCTGACGAAAGGTCCGTTGCGTAATCGCAGCGAGATAGTCGGTAAATTTGTCGCGAATGGCACCTTCCCGTCTCCTCCCACCATAACCGGCAGTCAGAGCCCGATTCTCAATCCAGAAACCACCTACAGCGGCTTTGCATCCCGATTGACTTCGGGAAGTATTTTCCCGACCGCAGCGGACGCTTCCATCCCACGCCGCACCGAAGGCGTCATCCGGGCTCTGACCGAAGCAGGGAACACCCGCACTTGGAATCTGCTTATTGATGTGGTCGCCCAGGTGGGTCGCTTTCCAGGTCACACCGCCTCCCTCAATCAATTTGTCGTCGAAGGCGAAACCCGCTTCTGGGTTCATCTTGCCATTGACCGCTCCACGGGAAAAGTGATCGCAGAGCAATGGGAGGCGGTCTCGGAATAACAACCACAACCATGCCATCGCAGCTTTTCGTTCTTTTAGCCTTTTTGGGAATTCTTCCATCCCTAATCGCTCAATCTCCCGCCCCCTCTGAACCCCGCAAACCGCTCCTGCCGAGAACACCCGCCAAGGCTTCCTGGAACATAACCTTTCAATACGCCGGGGAGGAAAAGCCCCCCCAGCCCGATGCGGTACCGCGTCACCTTGGCGAGGTTCCACAATCCATCGTGGTGACCAAGATCAACGACATCTCCCGCGAACAAATCCAGCTCGCCACGGGGAAGCAGGTGGAACGCTGGGATTTCGCCGGAACCCAATTTCATTCCGATGCCGTAGGCACAGTTTTTCTCATCGTGCCGCCTACCGAAGAAAACCCCAATCCCGAGTATTACGACAGGCGCCGTTCGGACTTCCCCGAACTCAGCTGGCTTTCGATGGAAGGCTACCGCGGCGTCGAAAACTTTCAGGGCAGGCCAGCCTTTCTTTTCGAAGCCGAGCGAGGCGGCCAAAAATTGCGCGCTTTTCTTTCCTTGGAAAATCAGTTGCCGGTGATGTTTTCCGACGGCGCAACAACTCGCCTCTACACCTACAATCCCCCACCAGCCGGGCCGCTAACTCCTCCGGCAGCATTCCTCACGGCCTACAACCAGCATAAACAGGCCATGGAATCCTTGAACTACCGGCCAGGACCTCCCTAGCGAGGAAAGAGCGACCTTGTCGCCATTCTTCACTCACGTTCCTTCAACTCCAGCGAACCCATGCGCGTGGGAGAAATATGCGCATGTTTTTCAAGTACCGGAGCCCAGGAAGTCGAAACAATCGTGCGATCCGGAACTCCCCTGGCTTTATCCCATTCATTGCGCACGAGATGAATTAGCCACGACCCAGGGCTCAGTGGGACGCCACCGTCGCGGCTGTTGACAAGTGCCGCCGGGAGAAACATTTCCACCGTCCATTCGCCGGTGTTCGGATCGAGCCGGCTGGCCGACAGCATGCCCCCGGGCCGGGGAATGACATAACGCCACAATTCCGATTCCACGAAAGGCTGTTCCAACCGGCCGTCGGGCGTCAGGCGGGGCTCCGCGGTGAGGATATGGTTTTTCAGGAAGACGCGTCCCGCCGGATCGATCTGAATCTCATAAAACTGGCGGTGGTCACCCCGCTGGTCCACGAAAAGTTCGAAAACATCCTCTTCGTGCAAAGACTCCCCGTCTGCACTGCCGCCCATCACCGGCGATTTTTCGGAAGCACGGAAGGCCACATAAACGCCCTCTCGATTCCAAAGGAAGCGTGTCTCACCCGCGGGCGCGGTGATGGGCTGGGCTTTCGACCAAACTTCGTCGTCAAGCACCCCATCCGTTTTCGGCCCAAGCACGACATATTCGGCCTCCGCTCTGGGGGGAGGAGGTTCCCCGTGCGAGGCCTGGCCGGTCAACACAAGAAGTAAAAAATGCCCAGGCAGAGAACACAGGACATCACGCAAAGATGAGAGACCCAGACCACGCATACTAAGAAAGAAGGCCACCGCTGCCCCCCGGAAACAGCGGTTGCCACGTCACCATCTCGGTTTGCTCAGAGCTTGCGCCGGCGAAAAAGAACCAAGGCAAGACCGACACCAGCGAGCGCACAAACACCCGGCTCAGGGACCACCGAAAGCACCCCGGTTGCCTCACTGAATTGGTAATAGTTCGTTCCGTTGATATCCTTCGTCCAAAGAACGCCGCCGCCATCTGCGACAAAATCAACAACCGTAAAAGCGGAATTGAAGGTCTCATTCACCAAACTCACATCCACAATCGACCAATTGGATCCCACGGTCGTGCTGGCGGTGGTGAGATCGAAGATGAAGTCGCCGTCCAGAGTCAGGACATTGTTGTTCCCTCCGGTAGCCGTGATCTTGTTGTTCACGCCTGAACCGTCGATATAAAACGTCAACTTGGCGTTGTCTGAAAGCACGAGTAAGCTCGTTTGAGCAAGCGTTGTATTGCCCTCGTAGGTATTGATGATGCTGGCCGAGCCATTGCCAAATTGAGTCTCACCCGTGCCGACAGTGGTGACCCCGCCAACCCCGGAGATGACATTCGTGTAGCGAACATCGGCGCTTGCGCTCTTACTGCTGGTCAGACTCACGCCTCCGTTCAAAAGAATCGTACCGGCGAAAGTCGTGTTACTGGCGGCCCCGCTGCTTGAACCAATCGCTGACGTGCCACCGCTGCCCGCCGCAATGATGATGCTGTTGCCAACGGTATTGTTTGAGGAGGTGTTGATGAACGAGGCATCACCCTGGCCAGACTGGCCGACTGTGACCACATTGGCGCTGTTGCCGAATGAAGAGCCGGAGGAATAGCTGAAGCCGAGAAGACCTTTCTGAATGAGAACCGACCCGGTGAAGGTGCTGGCTCCAGCCATTGTGATCGCTCCCGCTGCGAAGCTGTTGCTGACATTGGAAATCGTCAGATCGCCGCTACCTGCAATCAGGGCGGTGGAGGAAAACGTGATGGCACCGCTGGTATTGCTGGAATTTCCAGAATTGCTGATCGTCAGGTCGTTGGCCAACGTAATGGTCCCCCCGGCAATGCTTAACCGATTGCTTGTCCCTGCGTTGGTGTTCGTATTGCTCAACGCCGAGGCTGAACCGTTGTTATCAAAGGTAAGTCCGCTGGTAAGCGTCATGGTCGTAATTGTGTTCCCCGCACCATCGTAAGCCAACGAGCCGGCCGTACCCGACACATCGAGAGTCACCGTCTTGGTCACACTGCTTCCCAAATTGACCGTCGTTCCCGCCACCGGCACACCGGTGCCATTCCACCCCGGGCTGCCATTGCTACTCCACGTGCCGGAGGCACCTGTCCAGACGGACTGGGCCTGACATGGTATCACGGACGCAAGCGCGAGACACGACGCCGAGACCATCCAGCCAAGGTGTCCGGGGTTTTTAAGTTTTTTCGGGGAGGAAGTGAGTTTTGAATTCATGTCTTGAGGGTTTTGAGAGGGGGGAGTTGACATGACAAAAATAGACTCAAGAGAGCACCGCGTCCATTGCGGGAACGACCATAACCTTGATATTTTCGACCATAAAAGCAGATTCTCCGGTTTTCCGAGGCTTGGAGAACACACCAGGACTGGAATGATCAGATTCCATCCTTCCCGATGCTATATTTTGCTTTGAGATAATCCACGATCTTCTGGATATCTTCGTCCGATACGGCCTCGGAAGAGCTCCCGAATATGATTTCATAAAGGTCCAGATCAATCGGCACATGCCCTTGGGCGGAATTGAAAAGCGTCCAAGCCGGATAGGGCTCCTTCACGGCTTCCGGCGTGAGGCTCTTTGAGGTGGACCCCATTTTCCGACCAAAAGAGCGGTAAAATAGGTTATGCGAGGTTCGCTTGGAAAGGTGTTGTTATTGGTTGTGGTGATCTGTGGATTCTCATTGCGTCCAAAGCGAAAACTCCGGGGGTTAGGGGGCG